>DASXEG010000083.1:0-82170 GCA_036490235.1 Candidatus Sulfotelmatobacter sp.
ACGCGAATGCCGCGCAAAATGCTGCGCGAGATCGGCGGCAAGCCGATTGTTGGCTGGACTTACGAAGCAGTGCGCGAGTCATCACTGTTGGCGGATGTGATCATCGCCACCGATTCGGAAGAGATCATGGATATCTGCCGAAAGAACAACTGGAATGCGCAGTTGACGTCCGTTGCTCATCGCAGTGGCACCGAGCGCGTCCACGAAATGTCAAATCGCGTTGTTGCCGATGTCTATATCAATGTGCAGGGCGACGAACCGTTAGTGCACTCCGAACAAATCGCAGTTCTCTTAGAGACCACGAAGAATCCCGCCGTAGAAGTTGGGACAGTTAAAACACGTTGTCCCGAGCATGAGATCGCCAATCCAAATGCGGTGAAGGTTGTTACTGCAACCGACGGTCGAGCCTTGTTTTTTTCTCGCTCAACAATTCCATTTGATCGGGATCGAACGCATCCGCTTTATTTCAAGCACTTAGGACTTTACGCTTATCGCAAGACGGCGCTGGATTTCTTTTCCAGCCATCCCGAATCAATTCTCGAGAAAAGCGAACGCCTCGAACAATTGCGCTTTCTGGAGAATGGAATTTCGATCTACGTTGCAGAAACTCAACATGATTCAATCGGTGTGGATACGGAAGAAGATTTGAAGCGGGTTACTCCGATTCTGCTGTCGCGCTAGTAGAGGACGATCGACCGTTTGTTAAGAACGTGCGGCTGCATTCTGCACGCGGTTCCATTCTTCTGCCGCCGCCACTCGGCTTGCAATCCCAGGATGCGAATGGAAAAGAAGCTCAATCCACTTTGCAGGCTGGCGCTCCGCGAGGTTTTGTTGAGCCAGCTTGTTCATGGATGAAATAAAAGGCTCCACATTCGTGATCGATTCGAATGCATAACGATCCGCCTGCCGCTCGTGGAATCGCGAGTATGCGTTCAACGCGGGCATCAGCAAGAGTGAGAGCACGGTCGCAGTGAGTGCCAGCAGCGGTAGATTGGCAAAGTCGGAAAGCTCGTCGAACATGTGATGGTCTACGGCGTAATGCAGTACGAGATTTGCCAGAAAGAAGCCAAGCAGCGTAACGCCTGCCTGCACAAGAATGCCCTTGAGAATGTGCTTGTGAACGTGGTGGCCGAGTTCGTGGGCCAGAACCGCTTCAATTTCCTCCGGCGCATAGTTGTCCAGCAGGGTATCCGCCAGAATGATACGTCTGGTATTGCCGAGGCCGGTCAGAGCGGCATTGGCCTTTTTGCTCTTCTCGGACAGTTTCCAGCGATACACTCCTCGCACCCGCGTTCCCGCCCGCTCACCCAGGAGAACGAGGCGGCGGCGCAAATCTTCATTTTCCAGTGGCTCGAATTTGTAGAAAATTGGAAACAGTACAACGGGCGCAAGCTGGGCCAGCAGAATGAAAAGCCCCATGAACAACGCCCAGGTAATGACCCACCAATGCTGCGGGAATTGCCGAATCATGTAGTACAGAAGCTCGACCACAATTCCTGCCATGACCAATCCGACGAGAAACCCTTTGACCTCATCCCAGATCCACGACCCGAATCTCTGATTGGAAAGCTGAAAACGGCGCTCAAGGCGGAATCCATAGTAGTCGAGACCAAATCCCAAAATCTTCCCGATGAAGAGCAGAAGAAAGAGATACAGGAAAACGGCCAGCGTGTAATTCTGGAAACCGCGGCGTAATGCGAGGTCTCGCAACCAACCGGACCAGCCGGTGGCCAGAAGAACAATCAGGAAAACCAGCCCGATAACAAAATCGGCAACGCTTAGCCGGCGGTGGATTCGGTTATAGCGCCTCGCCTGTGGCGATTCATCCGAAGGCGGGATGGAACTTGCGGCGCTACTCATCATTCAGTCCAAGTATCGCACTAAGGCCGGGGGAGTGGGAGTTTTCCGGAGGCTATGTGCTGTTCCTGACAAAAGTCTCAGCGTCTGTAAGGATTTCACTTACAAGCTCCGGCGAAGCCGCCTCGGCATAGGCGCGCAATAGTGGCTCCGTCCCGGATGCACGAAAGAGAATCCAGGCCTCGGCGCCGTTTCCATTCGTAGGAGCATCGAGGAAGAACTTAATCCCGTCCGTGTTTTCTTTTTTCAGCACCCGATGCCCGCCCAGGCTCTTCGTCTTTTCATGGCGCGCCCGCTGAATCGCGCTTTGCTTTACGTCTTCTGGAATGTGCAAGTCGCGACGTCCGTAGTGGTGAGGGCCGAACTCGCGTTGCAAGTCGCCGACAAGCTGGCCCAGCGGTTTGTTCTCCTGCGCCATCACATTGGCTAACAGGAGACTGTTCAGGATCCCGTCTCGTTCCGGCAGAAAACGCGAATAACCAATCCCGCCGGACTCTTCGCCGCCGATTAAGATTTCGCGTTCCATCATTAAATCCGCCGTGTACTTAAAACCGATCGGCGTCTCGTAAAGTTTGCGGCCGTGCTTTGCCGCGATGCGATCCAGCATACGAGTGGTGTTGAAAGCTCGAACCACGTCTCCCGGCCACTTCTTGCGCTCCAGGAGCCAGCGGAGCAGCACGCAAAAGATTTTGTGCGAGTCCACAAAGCTGCCATCTTCTGACACCGCGCCAATGCGATCGGCATCCCCATCCGTAGCAAGACCCGCATCGCATTTTTCTTTAACGACCGTCTCCTGAAGGAAAGAAATGTTCGGCTCGATCGGTTCGGGATTGATTCCAGGAAACAGCGGATTCACTTCCTGACGAATCGCAACATGTTGCACTTGCCGCTCCCGAAAAATTCCGGCAAGAACTCCCCGTCCGGAGCCGTACATGGAATCGATGGCGACCTTGAATTTTGCCTTGCTGATTAAATCCATGTCGGCAAACTTGCAAACTGCCGCGATATAGGAAGCTTTGAGATCCACTTCTTCTATAGGAGTCTTCACTGCGCGCGGCATCGCCTCAGTGCGCAGTTCTTCCTCCACTTTTTTCATAATCGTCGGCGTAGCGGAGCCACCGAACTTGCCTTTAAACTTCACCCCATTCCAGTTCCATGGATTGTGGCTGGACGTGACCATGATTCCGCCGGCCGCGTTCTGGTTCTTCACTGCGAAGGAAACAGCTGGAGTTGGGGTGTAATCGTTCGCCAGCTTTACTGGAACGCCCGCGTCAGAAATTATTTCAGCTACCACGCATGCTGCACTCTGCGAAGCAAAACGTGTGTCATAGCCAATGAAAATTCCGTTCTGCGCTTGCTCATATTTCAAAACGTAGGAGGCAATTGCGCCAGCAACGCGGCGCACATTATCAAATGTGAAGTCGTCGGCAATAATGCCACGCCAGCCGTCCGTTCCGAACTTGATTTCCTGAGCCATGGGAAACACGAAGACTACGTTAGCTTGTGCAATCTCTTCTCGTCCAAATACTTCACGACCT
Organism: Candidatus Sulfotelmatobacter sp.; assembly: GCA_036490235.1. GTDB lineage: Bacteria > Acidobacteriota > Terriglobia > Terriglobales > Acidobacteriaceae > Sulfotelmatobacter. The sequence continues at coordinate 3,396 of DASXEG010000083.1, forward strand.
TGCCGACATCCTGCGCCTGTTGGAGGGTTGTGATCAGCAATGCGTCATCAGTTTCAACCACGACAAGGCCGCGCACTCCGACGGCGGCCACAAATTTTCCCGGTGCGTGCACATAGTTGCCCTGCGAGTTCAATAAGCACATCCCGGTGCTGTGAACGATGTTGCCTTCCGGCGGAGAACTCTTGGCATTGTGATGTTCGTGCAATGCCGTCCATGAGCCCAGATCGTTCCAGCCAAAATCTGCTGGGAGGCAAAAAATCTTGCTGCTAAGCTCCCCTTTCGCCGAGCGAGGCTCGAGCACCGCATAATCGATGCTGATGTTTTCGCATTTTGGATAGAGCTTCCGGAAGGTGTTTGTGAACTTCGCCGTGCCAAATGTGCCGGCAATCTCCCGCAGCAAAGGCGCAGTCTTAGGAAGATGCTCGTCCAGCGCATTAGCCAGGGTCCGCGCGCTCCACAAGAACATGCCGCTATTCCAGAAATAATTCCCGGCGGCGACAAAGGAGGTAGCGGTTTCTACATCGGGCTTTTCCGTGAAACGACGAACCCGAAGCGCATCATCGTCAAATGCTCCGCCCGCTTCGATGTAGCCATAGCCAGTCTCGGGGCGGGTCGGCCGAATTCCAAGCACAACAATATTGTTGCCGGCAGCTGCGATTTCGATTCCGCGTTCAATCGTGGCGCGATACCTCGGTTCGTCTGCAACCACGTGATCAGAAGGGAACATCCCAAGAACCGCATCCGGGTTTTCGCGCAAAAGCAGGAATGCGGCGAGACCAATCGCCGGAGCTGTGTTGCGCCCTACTGGCTCTGCCAATACCTGCGAGTTGGGCAGTTTTGGAAGTTGTTTCAGAATTGCCGGACGAAGATCGTGGTTGGCGATAATCCAGAATTGTTTCTTCGGCGTGAGCGGCAGCAATCGCGCCACCGTCTCCTGAATCATGGTTCGCTGACCGTCCAGTGCGAGCAACTGCTTGGCCCGCTTTTTCCTGCTAAGGGGCCAAAAGCGCGTCCCGCGCCCGCCTGCCAGAATCACCGGATAAAAGTTCTTTTTGCTCGCCACAGTTTTTGCTTTCAACCCTCTACATTCTGGTTTTCGGTTCAGGAAGCGTGCCGCCCGGCACGGACGCTCTCAGAAATTCGATTGTCCACTGCGGCCGAACGCTGAACCTCCCGACAGACGCGGGAATGACGACCGCATCGCCTCTTGCAAAGGTAACCGGATCCGCGCCCGGAGCCTCTATCACTCCGCATCCTTCCACCGCAACAAGGATTTGCGCCGAACTGCGCCCCGAAGTGTCGCGAGTCCCCAATTCATGAGCGCTCTTCATCTCAAACAGATCCACCACGAAGTAAGGAGCCGCAACCAATGGTGCCCGCCTGTCCTTGCTGTTCTGAATCTCTTCCGGCGCGGGTCTCACGACTTTTCCGGATGCAACTGTTAACTTTACTGCTGCCATGCCATCTTTCAGATGCAACTCCCGAGGGCGTCCGTAATCGTACAAACGATACGTCATATCCGATTGTTGCTGCGTCTCCACAATCACCGAACCCGGTCCAAGCGTGTGCACCGTGCCGCCAGCGACGTAGATCATATCTCCGCTGTAAACGTTGATCCAATTCAGCAGTTCTTCCGCGCGATTTTGATGAATCGCCTCCTCGAACTGCGCAACCGTTGCCTCCTGCTTCAGTCCCAGCGCGATTTGCGATCCGGGCTTGGCGTGAGCCACATACCAGCACTCCGTTTTTCCCCATGGCTCGCCAACTTTCAAAGCCTGACCATCATCGGGATGAACCTGCACGGAAAGCTTCTCGTGAGGAAACAAAAACTTCAAAAGCAGAGGGAATCGTGACGTATCGCGGGCCGTATCACCCACAAGCTCTCGCTGATACTGTTGGCTGAGCTGCGATAACGTTCTTCCGGCAAAAGGTCCGTTAGCAACTTTACAATCATCCCCTGTAAGCCAGGACTCTCCGATTTTTTCTTCGAACCGATGGTTGGGATAGATCGGCGAAAGATCCTGCGCGCCCCAGGGCCGCGGATCAAACGCCGGTTGCATCAGTAATGGATAAAGATCATTCATGAAGAAGCTCTGCCGATAAAAAAGGCCGTTCGCAAAGGGACGGCCTGAGCCGGTAAAAAGGTTGTCAGCAATGGCTTCGAACTACAATTCGGCGCAAAATTGTCTGATGCGCTCGATGCCGCGATCCAGTTCGCTCTTCGAGGTGGCATAAGAAATGCGAATGTGATCGCTCGTGCCGAATCCTTCTCCTGGGACGGTAGCGACATGCGCTTCGCGCAATAATTTCCCGGCCACATCCGATGCAGCTTTTATCCCTGCCCGTCCAAACAACGCCGAGACATTCGGATAGGTATAAAACGCTCCTTTAGGCCGCGTGCATGTGATCCCTGGAATCGTGCGCAAGCCAGTTACAACGTGATCCCGCAATTCGATGTATTCACGGCGCATTTTCTCGACGCATTCCTGCGAACCCGTTAGCGCCGCGACGGCCGCTTTTTGCACGATTGAGGTTGGATTTGAAGTCGATTGACTCTGCAATTTCGACATCGCGGAGACAATCGGCGCCGGCCCCAGCGCATAACCCAAACGCCATCCAGTCATGGCGTAGGTTTTGGAAAGCGATCCCAAAACCACGACATGCTCTTTGTACTCCCGCAAAGATCCCACAGAAAACGGTTCGCCCAGATAATTCAGATATACGTAGCATTCATCCGAGAGCACCCAGATTCCGCGCTCGTGGGCAAGTCTCACAATTTCTCTCATGTCCTCAGAGGACATCACCGCGCCGGAAGGATTCGACGGCGAATTCAGAATGATGGCTTTGGTTCGCGAGGTAATGAGCCTTCTCACCATATCGGCGGTCACCCGGAAGCCCTGCGCCTCGTCGGTTTCAAGAAGCACGCACTCACCGCCCGCATAGCGAACGATATCCTTGAACGAAACCCAATAGGGAACGGGCAGAATCACTTCATCGCCATGATCGACGAGCACCTGAATCGCGTTGAAAAGAGCGTTCTTTCCGCCCGTTGACGCAATCACTTCTTCGCGCCGATAGTCGGAATGAAAATCGGCGGCATGACGCTGCACAATCGCATCGCGCAACTCTGCCGTGCCGGGCACTGCAGTGTACTTCGTAAAATTGTTCTGGATCGCGGCGATTGCTGCATCTTTGATGTGCTGCGGCGTGGAGAAGTGGGGCTCGCCCGCACCGAAGTCGACGACGTCAATACCTTGCGCCCGCAACTTGTCGGCTTCGGCTACGACCGCCATGGTGGCGGAGGGTTCAATACGATTGATGCGGTTGGTCAGTCTTAGGGCTTCTGCTGTTGCTGGAGTCATATTTTTTTCCTTCTTTTTTCCCTGACGCCGGTGGTTCGAGGTATGGTCCGAGCCATTTCCTCGGCGATCTCATCGTGAAATTTGTAGGCAGGCTCAAGCCGCTCACGTAATTTCTTTACTACGACGTCGGGCACCAGTCCATGCACGGGGCCTCCCACCTGCGCCACTTCCCGCACCAGGCGCGAACTCACGTAAGAATATTTGTCCGCAGGCATCATGAACACCGTTTCCAAACTGGGCTCCAGCTTGCGGTTCATCAACGCCATCTGAAGTTCGTATTCATAATCGCTTACCGCGCGAATCCCACGCAATACGCAAGTCGCATCGATCGACTTTGCATATTCCACCATCAATCCGTGAAAAGCCTCTACCCGCACGTTCTTCAAATGGCTGGTGAGCGTGGTCAACATCTCGATCCGTTCGGGCAAACTGAACATGGGAACTTTTTCCGAGTTCCTCAAAATGCCGACCACCAGCTCTTCGAATATTTTGGCGCCGCGTTCGATCAGGTCGAGATGCCCGTTGGTAGGCGGATCGAAAGACCCTGGGTAAAGCGCCGTAATTTTGCTCAATGGCCCTCGCAGGAAGCTGCGGTAACGACATAAGGGATTTTATTCGGCAGAGAGCCGGGAAGGCAATCGTGTTTGAGGCTACTGTTCGTGGTGCAGGGACTCTTGCCCGCCATTCGGTGGATGGGAAGTGAAGCGGGCAGGAGTGCCCGCTTCACAACGAGAGGTTTTACCTTCGCGCGGCCACGATCGGGGCCCTGGCGGTTTCCGTTCCAGTCGGCATGGTTGCGACCTTGCCCTGAGCTGCAGCATGACCATTGGTCGGAGGTACTTGTGCGGGGGTTGCGATCAGGCCCAGGGCCTTGCGCACCTCGGTGTCCAGCTTAGCCATGGTGTCTTTATTATCTCTGAGGAACTGGCGGGCGTTCTCGCGGCCCTGGCCGATCCGTTCGCCTTTATAGCTAAACCAGGAGCCAGATTTTTCGACGATGTTATGGTTGACGGCAAGATCGAGCAGATCGCCCTCGCGCGAGATGCCTTCGCCGTAGAGGATGTCAAACTCGGCGTCGCGAAAGGGAGCGGCGACTTTGTTCTTGACCACTTTCACTTTGGTTCGCGAACCGATGACCACGTCGCCTTCCTTGACCGCGGCAATGCGGCGAATATCGATACGAACCGAGGAGTAAAATTTCAGCGCCTTGCCGCCCGTGGTGGTTTCTGGGTTGCCAAACATCACGCCAATCTTCTCGCGAATCTGATTGATGAAAATCAAGCAGGTGCGCGATTTTGCCACCGTGCCAGTCAGCTTGCGCAAGGCTTGCGACATGAGACGGGCGTGCAAGCCCATGTGGCTGTCGCCCATTTCGCCTTCTAACTCAGCTTTGGGCACCAGCGCTGCCACCGAATCTACGACCACCACGTCAATGGCGTTGGAGCGCACCAGGGTGTCGGTGATTTCGAGCGCTTGCTCGCCGTAGTCCGGTTGAGAAACCAGCAGATTATCGACATCCACGCCCAATTTCTTGGCATACGCGGGATCGAGGGCGTGTTCGGCATCGATGAATGCCGCCATACCGCCAGCCTTCTGCGCTTCGGCAATGACCTGCAGAGTGACTGTGGTCTTGCCGGAGGACTCAGGCCCGAAAACTTCAATCACGCGTCCCCGAGGAAAGCCGCCGACGCCCAGCGCAGCGTCAAAGGAAATCGATCCCGTGGAAAATACTGAGATCGGTCCGATCGACTCCTTCGACCCCAAGCGCATGATGGAGCCTTTACCGAATTGCTTTTCAATTTGTGAAAGGGCGAGGTCGACCGCCTTACTGCGTTCATCCGCCATGGGAGAAGAGACTCCTTTAGAAGTTTTTATTGAATCTTATGGGCGGATTATATACCGGGACGAGAGCGAAACAAAAGCGAATAAAATTCTTTTCTTCCAGAGTTTCCCAAAACGGTCGATCCCGCAGGATGAATTAGCGAGCCGCCTTCGCTTTCAAGCTGATTGCCGGACTTCGAAACGCAAAAGCGGGTGATCGACAAGGTTCGCCTTATCGTGGGTGGCTCGCCGGAATGTGGCTACCTCTGCAGCAAATCCACAGGTGCCGTCACGTCGTGCACGCGAAAATGCTTCGCCAGAGCTGGATATTTCCGTGCAACCGCCTCGTACATCGCATAAGCCACGTTACGATAGGAAACATGTCCCGCCGGCGTTGTACGCAATTCGGAGATATAGACAACTTCGGCAAAATCCATCTTAAATAGCGCTCGTTTTTTGAAGGCCAGCGGAATCGCGTACTGCGAATTCTCCTCCGCTTCCGGCGACCCGCTTTTGGCAATCTTTTCCACCGCCGTCTGGACTCGCCTCATCGCGGCCTCGAATCGCAGGCGCACGCCAGCGTCTTCCAGGTCGAGCAGCATCTCGTAGCCGTGCTGGGTGGTCGATTGCTGCATCACCTGAATGCAGCGGCGATGGCGATGCATGTCGCGGAAACCGCCGCAATCCATCAGAATGTCGAAGCGGAACGACTGGCCGGCGCGGAAGGCGCGGAGCATTTCGTCATATTTGCCGCGATGGCGCAGGCCGAGATCGATGATCTCCCGCCGGCGCCGCTCGCCCGCGACCTGCACCGCCTGGCGAATCTGACGATAAGAAAAGTGGCAGTGCTCGTAAAGCAAAGTCGTGGCAATCTCAACTTCCAGCGGCTCTTCGTCGAGCAGATCCACAATCGCCTTTGACGGCGCAAGCTGCTCGTGCGCCATCAACTCACGCGCGGCCTGGCGCAAGTCGCGCCGGGTCTCTATTTCATACGAGTTCGGATCGGCATACTTCACGAGTGTGGGAGCAACCCGAACATCGCGCAGCAGTTCCTGCTCGGCGCGCGAACCGAGTTCGGGATTGGCCTCGCGAATCTTTTCCACCAGGCTTCGTAGTGATTCGGCATTTACGTTGTATGCCGCCGATGTTGCCGCTTTCTTCAGAGATTCGCCGAGTTGCCGAACCTCTCTGTGCGTATGCGATAGCAAGTGCGCGACCTGTGTCTCGAGCGTCCGAGCATTCACAATCTCGCCGAGAGATGTATTCGTAGCCAGAGGCAACAAGTAACGCGTGATGTCGAACGCCCGCGCCTTCAGGGTGCGCTCATACTGCTCCTGCTTCATCTCCGTCGGCTTGGGAGTGATGCTGATCAAATGCTGCGTCATGTGCGCCGAAAGCGCCTCATATTCGGCAAACAGAAAGTCGAGCGTTTCGCGGTAAAGTTTTCGCGCTTCATCGTCGTCTCCGAAATCCGGCGTGTAATAGCCGCTCTTCTTGAAATCCTGGTAGCGCGTGGAGCGCTCTTGACCATCCCATCGCTGCTCATCGGCCAGTTCAATCGCCGCCAGAATAGAAAGCCGCTCAATCGCGAGCGCGATGTGTGCCAGATCTGCAATCGAGCGATGGCCGTACTGAAAATAGAAAGTGTTAAGAAATTTCTCCGCCTTTTGCGCACTGATCTCGCGCAGAGACTCCTTCATCGAAAGCGCGGACCGCGAGTACTTTGCCATCGCGTAGGCCTGAATCTCCGGCTCCACGCCATAGACTGCGAACACCTCGGTAGAAGGTTCGGCCGATCTGGCACGGGCGTCCTCTCCCGCGCCGCCAGCCGAGCTCTCATCGGCAGAAGAGCTTTCCGCTGTCGCCCGCTGCGGGGATCGGTGCCCTGTCGAGGTAATTGGAACAACGTTGGCGGATTTCTTGTCGGAAGACTCGGGCATAACGCTCACATCATTGGTTAGAGGTTGTGACATGGGAGTGTCCGCATGTTAATTGCGAAAATGCGGATTGCGCAATCGTTAAATAGATGACAAATCCAGCGGCGCGTATAATCTTGCGTTCCGCAGTAACACCACAACGTGTGTGGAGAACAATTGCATGTCTTTTTCAGGACGTGTGGCATTCGTAACCGGCGCATCGCAGGGCATAGGCCGCGCCTGCGCTCTCCGGCTTGCCAAGTCAGGGGCTACAGTCGCCGTAGCGGCGCGCAATCAGGAAAAGCTAAGCGAACTGGTGAATGAGATCACCGCCAATGGCGGCCAGGCTGCACCTTTCGTCCTCGACGTCACCGATGAGGAGCAGATCAAGTCCGCCATCAAAGCGGCGATCAGCCAGTTCGGCAAAATCGATATCCTTGTCAACAACGCCGGCATCACTCGCGATCAACTTGTCATGCGCATGAAGCGCGCCGATTGGGACGCGGTGCTACAGACGAATCTCACCTCGGCTTACCTTTGCACGCAACAGGTCGCGAGTTCGATGCTAAAGCAGCGCTGGGGGCGCATCATTAACGTCACCAGCGTGTTCGGGCAGATGGGCCAGGCAGGCCAGGCAAATTACGCCGCGTCGAAAGCCGGATTAATCGGATTGACGATGGCGATCGCCCGCGAACTCGGATCGCGCAACATAACTTGCAACGCCGTTGCACCCGGCTTCATCGAAACGGCGATGACGGAAGTTCTCGGCGAGGAATTCAAGCAGAATGCTGCGAAGCAGATTCCGCTGGGCCGTGTGGGAACCGTGGACGACGTGGCAAATGCCGTAGCTTTCCTGGCATCGGACGAAGCAGCCTACATCACCGGCCATGTCCTGAATGTGAATGGCGGAATGCTGATGGGCTGAAGCTCCTCGCTGATGGGCGCGCAGAGAAATTCTATGACCGTTGATTCCAATTCCTCTGCGTCCCCGGCAGTTAAGTTTTTTCAGGCTGAGTCACCACAACAAATCGCGCAAGCCCGCGAACTTTTCCTCGAATATGCACAATCGCTCGGTTTCAGTCTTTGCTTCCAGAATTTCGATAACGAACTTGCCGCGCTGCCTGGCGATTACGCGCCTCCGTGCGGACGATTGCTTCTCGCCGAATTCGAAGGCGAACTGGCTGGCTGCGTCGCGCTGCATCCGCTGCAACCTGAAATTTGCGAGATGAAGCGTCTTTATCTGCGTCCGCGGTTTCGCGGCAAAGGTTTGGGCCGTGGGCTAGCCGAGCGGATTATCGTCGAGGCCCGCCAGATTGGTTACAAACGCATGCGCCTTGACACTGTTGCGCCGGTGATGAAAGATGCTGTCGCCATGTATTGCAGGCTTGGATTCCGTGAAATTGCCCCCTATTGCACCAATCCAGTCGAAGGCGCGATGTATATGGAACTGGAACTTTGAAAGCTCAGTCCGGAGAAACGAAATGATCAATAAGTTATTTCCTCCGCTCGCAGCTATTTTGCTGGTTTCCACCAGCTTCGCCGCAGACGGCAAATCCATTTCCTACAAAAGTGGTGATGAAACCGTGCAAGCCATGCTCTACACGCCACAAGGGAAGGGGCCGTTTCCCGGCATCATCGTCATCCACGAGTGGTGGGGTCTGAACGATTGGGTCAAAGAGCAGGCTGCGAAGTTGGCGGATCAAGGCTATGAAGCGCTTGCGATCGACTTATACCGCGGCAGAGTCGCGACCACTTCCGATCAAGCTCACGAAATCATGCGCGGCGTTCCCGAAGACCGGGCCAATCGCGATCTGAAGGCCGCGCTTGAATTTCTCGCGGCACAACCAAACGTGAAGAAAGACCGCATCGGCGCCATCGGCTGGTGCATGGGCGGCGGATATTCGCTCGACGTCGCTCTGGCACAGCCCGCGCTCGCCGCGGATGTAATTAATTACGGCCACTTGGCCACGGATCCGGATGCAATCGCAAGAATCCACGCGCCCATCCTCGGCCTGTTTGGCGCCCAGGATCGCGGCATTACGCCGGATGACGTTCACAAATTCGAAGCCGCGATGAAGAAAGCAGACAAGAAGATCGAAGTCAAGATTTACGACGACGCCGGGCATGCCTTCGAAAATCCGAATAACAAAGATGGATATCGTCCCGCCGACGCAGCGGATGCATGGAGTCGCACTGTTACTTTCCTTGCCGACAACTTGAAAAAGTAAATCCCCGCTGCTGCGGCCTTAACAGATAATTCAGACAGCGCCGCTCAAATCGTTGCTTATACAGCGTGCAACCATCGCTGGCGATCCATCGTCAACCCTTGATTTCCAAGCACTTTCATGAGGCAAGAATTTCCACTTGCCATAAAATCCCGATGTGGGTACTATGTCGCATCTGCAATGCTCCCCCAGATCAACATCGGCGAAACCATTAGAAACTACCGGCTGCAAAAAGGGATGTCTCAGGGCGACATCGAAAAGCGCACCGGGCTGCTCCGCTGCTATCTTTCGCGTGTAGAAAACGGCCATACCATTCCTTCGCTCGACACACTTTCGAAAATTGCCGGCGCCATGGAGATCGCGCTCTCGCAATTTTTCTCCGAATCGGGGCACAGTAATGGTTCGAAGGGACTGCCGCAGCTTTCTGATGATGAAGTCCGTTTCCTGAGCCAGGTCCGCCGCTACGCCGTCAGCCTGAACGAAAGCGACCGTAAGCTCGTACTCGCTATGGTGAAGAAGATGGCTGCGAATTCGAAATGAGCTTCGAGCCGCGAGCTTCGGGCTTCGAAAAGCCTTAGATATACCGGAATTTTCCCCTGCATCTCAGCATGTCTCGCTCGAAGCTCGGCGCTCGAAGCTGCGCTCCCTTACTTTCGTACCATGACCTCTGGTGACCGCCGGGTACCTCGCCCCTGCCTATTCTTCTCAATACACTGTTGACAAAGAGGAACGCGTGACCACAGACGAAGAATTAACCGTGCTCGAAGGCCAGTTGCGGCGGCTGAAGATCGAGTACGAAATCTACTTCAGCAATCCGCAGAAAAGGCCTCCTACAGATGTTGAGTGGAAGGTACTTTCCATGCTGCGTAAATTCTCGGATGGTGGGCGCATGAACTTCTCCCAGCGCTACCGATACAACGAAATGGCGCAGCGCTATGCCGTATACAGCGATCTGTGGCGAAAGAAGTCGCGCATCCGCGAAGAAGGGTACCGTCGGCCGCAGGACGCGATTCTGTCGATTCAGGGAGTCCGCGAAGCAGAGGAGAGCAAACCGCAAGCTCACCCCGTCTACGGCGTAAGCAAAGCGGCGGCAGCGGTCGCTGGCGGCGCCTCTGCTCCTGGCACTTTCACCATGCATGAGAGCGAGGCCGGACGCGAGCAGCTCGAGCGCCTCTACAACACCTTGGTCGCCGCCAAGAAGCAAACGGGAGAGAATGTCTCAGGCAGCCTGGAGTCATTTTCCAGCTTCGTGCAGAAGAAGACCGACCAGATTCGCAAACAGTACAACTGCCAGGACGTGGAATTCTCCGTCGAAGTCGCGAACGGGCAGGTGAAGCTGAAGGCGAAAGCTAAGGCGTAGAAAGCGATCCGTAGTTTCCTTGGGTGCATATTTTTGTCTTATCCTCGAAACACAATCTCTTAATCAACTAGAGGGCGGAACACTTCCCTAGCCTGTTTGCTGATAAAATTTTCGGTCGCTTCCTTATTAATTCCGACCGATTATGACCCACAGCAATCACAAAATCTATCGCGCCATACTCAGCGTTACCGACAAAACCGGCCTAGTCGATTTCGCTCGCCAACTGGCCAACTTCGGCATCGAAATCATCTCTACCGGAGGCACAGCCAAGCTCTTACGCGACGGAAACATTGCGGTTCAGGACATCTCCGAGTTTACGGGTTTCCCCGAGATGCTTGACGGCCGCGTCAAGACGCTGCATCCGAAAGTTCACGGCGGCATACTGCATCGCCGCGACAATCCTATGCACGCCGCCGCCGTTGCCGAGCACAGCATTCAGCCGATCGACATGGTCGTGGTCAATCTTTATGCCTTTGAAAAAACCGCGGCGAAGCCTGGGGTGAACTTCGAGGAACTGATGGAAAACATCGACATCGGCGGACCCTCGATGATTCGTTCTGCAGCCAAAAATTTCCATGACGTTGCGGTAGTTACTTCGCCCTCCGATTACGCGAAAATTGCCGCGGAACTCAGCCGCACCGGCGGGTCGCTTTCGCTCGAAACCAAATGGACGCTCGCGCAGAAGGCCTTCGCCACAACCGCCGCATACGACTCCGCAATCGCATCTACGCTCGAACGCATTTCATCCGCCGAAACAATCGAAGGGTTTGCTGAACAATCTTTTCCCCAAACGCTACGACTATCCTTTACCAAAACTCTGGATCTGCGCTACGGCGAAAACCCCCACCAGAAAGCCGCAATGTATTCCGACGGTTACGGCCTTGGTGTAGCCAACGCTCACCAGATTCAAGGCAAGGAACTTTCCTACAACAACATCGTTGACCTGCAGGCCGCATGGGACCTGGCGCAGGAGTTCGACGAACCTGTGTGCGCCATCATCAAGCACACAAATCCCTGCGGTACGGCGACAGGGAAGACTTTAGCTGAAGCCTACAAGCGCGCCCTGGAATGCGATCCCGTCTCTGCGTTCGGCGGGGTGATTGGAGTGAATCGAACCATCGACGCTGAAGCGGCCGAAGAGATGCATAAACTTTTCCTGGAAGTGATTGCCGCGCCTGGATTTGAGGAAGCGGCTAAAGCTTGCTTCGCCACGAAGAGGAATCTCCGGCTCATAGAGGTGAAGAACGCAGCTCAAAAGTGGGTTTTAAAAAACATATCCGGCGGGATTTTGTTGCAGGATGTGGACTCACGTCCTCTTCAGGGGCTGGATCTGAAGGTAGTAACGAAGAGGCCGCCGACCGCAGAAGAAACTCGAGCGTTGCTATTCGCGTGGAAAGTGTGCAAGCACGTAAAATCGAACGCCATTGTCTATGGGCGCGACGGACAGACCGTAGGGGTGGGCGCCGGGCAGATGAGCCGTGTTGACGCTGCGAAAATCGGCGCGATGAAAGCGCAACTTCCGCTCAAAGGAACCGTCGCAGCTTCCGACGCATTTTTCCCGTTCCCGGATGGCGTAGAAGAAATCGCCAATGCCGGCGCAACCGCCATCATTCAACCTGGCGGATCGCAGCGCGATCCGGAAGTGATCGCGGCTGCGGATCGCCTTGGCTTGGCAATGGTTTTCACCGGCATACGACACTTCCGCCATTAACTCGGTTCAAGTACGTATTTTCCGTTTCACGAGCGGTTTACTTTACCAAAATTGACAATTCCCATAGTCCCTGTACTTCCGATCAGGCGAAGAAAGATTCGCGCACACTGTTTGTCGCACGGCAGCGTCGAACAGGATAGAATTAGAGCACCCCATCCTCGGCGGTCGAGCATCCAATAGGTAGGTTTTCGGGGAGCGCGCACGTAAATTTTGGCGTCGTCAGGTCAGGCATGAATCGAGTTTCCAGCTCAATTATCATCGCGGCTTTTTTTGCGGTTGCCGCAATTGCACAAACCAGTCCATCGTCACAGGGAGAGCCTAAGACCGACCAGCCCAAAGCGAGCGAGGCCAAAGCCCCCTCAGCCGCGCACAAGGTCGACCACGCCGCCGCCTATTATCACTACACGCTCGCACATCTTTACGAAGAGCAAGTTACGGCGTACGGCCGCAGCGAACTGGCGAATAAGGCGATGGAGGAATACCGGCTGGCCATTGACGCCGATCCGTCGAGCGAGTTTCTCACCTCCGGTCTGGCCGAGCTGTATGTGAAGACCGGACGCATCCGAGACGCCGTGCTGCAAGCGCAGGACATCATCAAGCGCGATCCCAATAATCTTGAAGCGCACAAGCTGCTCGGCCGGATTTATCTCCGCTCTCTCGGCGACATGCCGAGCGGCGGAAGCGGTTCGGAAAACGTTTTGAAGCTGGCGATCGATCAATACGAGCAGATCGTTAAGATCGAGCCCGACGATGTGGATGATCATCTTTTACTGGGCCGCCTGTATCGCTTCGATAATGATTCTCAGAAAGCGGAAGCCGAACTCAAGACCGCGGTAAAGTTGGACCCTAATTCGGAAGAAGCGATCACGACGCTGGCAATGCTTTACACGGATGAGGGTGACACTGCCAAGGCGTTAAAGGTGCTCAGCTCCGTGCCGGATGCCGGCCGCTCTGCCAAACTGTACTCCGCTTTGGGGGCGACCTACGAACAACGCAAGGACTATAAGGGCGCGATTGACGCTTACCAGCACGCCATTCAATTGGACCGGGACAATCTGGATGCAATCCGCGGCTTGGCTGAAAATTATCTGAATGACGGCCAGATAGATAAAGCACTCGAGCAGTACAAGGTCATCGCCGATGCCAATCCTGAAGATGCGCAAACCTACCTGCGCATGTCGGAGATTTATCGCCGGCAGGGTAAATATGATGAGGCTCTTGACAGTCTGAAAAAAGCACAGGCCATGGTGCCGGATGCGCTGGAGGTTCCATACAACATTGCTGTCGTATACGAAGCGCAAGGCCGATACGATGACGCTGTCAAGATTCTGCAGGACCTGCTGAAGAAAACCGAGAAAGCCGACAATAGCTATTCACAGGCGGATCGCAACAACCGCGGAATTTTTATCGAACGCCTCGGAATGGTCTATCGCGATCAGGAAAACTATCCTGCCGCGGTCGAAGCTTTCCGCAAGATGATTCCGCTAGGCGACGACAATGCCAAGACCGCCTATCAGGACATCATCGACAGCTATCGCGATGCGAAGGAATGGCCACAGGCAACAGCCGCGGCAAAGGAAGCGGTCCAGAAGATGCCGGATGACCGCGAGCTTCGCATGGTGCTCGACGCACAACTGGCCGATACCGAAGATCCAGAAAAGCCGCTGGCCGATGTGCGTTCCTTGCTAACCGGCAAGTCAGAAGACCGGGATGTCTACCTACGACTGGCGATCATGTATACGCGCCTGAAGCGGTGGAATGACGCCGAGAGTTCTCTGAACAAGGCGGAATTGCTTTCCACTAAGGCCGAAGACAAAGAGTACATCTATTTCCTTCGAGGCTCGACTTACGAGCGCGAGAAGAAGTACGACGAGGCTGAAGCTGAGTTCAAGAAAGTTCTGGCTTCCAACCCGCAGAGCCCCGCCACGCTGAACTATCTCGGTTACATGAATGTTGATCGCGGAGTCGAACTCGAGGAATCTTTGAATGAGATCAAGCAGGCCGTGAGCCTTGATCCCACCAACGGAGCGTATCTTGATTCTTTGGGATGGGCGTACTTCAAGCTTGGGAAATATGATCTCGCCGAAGACAGTCTGAACAAGGCCTCGCTTCGTATGGCCTCGGATCCTACGGTACAGGATCATCTCGGGGACCTTTTCCAGAAAACGGGACGTTTGAAACAGGCTGCGGCCCACTGGGAACGCGCGGTGGAAGAGTGGAACAAAACCGTTCCTGCGGAAGTCGATACCGATCTGCTTGTGGCCGCGCAAAAGAAGCTGGATGCCGCGCGCGTACGGCTCGCCAGGGAAGATTCACACAACCAGTAAACTTTTCGGATGCTAGACTCTGCCTATGCTGGCTTCCTACGCCGTGCATGTGGAAGAGTCACGCGGACGCCGCTTTCCTGAGCCGCAACACTCTTATCGCAATGATTTCCAGAGGGATCGCGACCGGATCATCCACGCGAGGGCCTTCCGCCGTCTGGAGGCGAAGACGCAGGTCTTTACTCGCCGCTATTCCGATCACTTTCGCAACCGCCTTACGCACACCATTGAAGTCGCGCAAATCACGCGTACAGTTGCGGCCGCGCTGCATCTGAATGTCGATCTGGCAGAGGCGCTCGCATTGGTACATGACCTCGGCCACCCGCCATTCGGCCACGCGGGGGAGAAGGCACTCGATGCAGCTATGCGCGCTCATGGTTTGACTTTCGACCATAACCTGCATGCATTGCGCATTGTGGAGGATTTCGAACAGCGCTATGCCGCATTCCGAGGGTTGAATCTCACCTTTGAAGTGCGCGAAGGAATCATTAAGCATTCCCGCGATTACAATCAGGCAGACCATCCGGAACTGGCCGAGT
This sequence comes from Candidatus Sulfotelmatobacter sp., assembly GCA_036490235.1. GTDB lineage: Bacteria > Acidobacteriota > Terriglobia > Terriglobales > Acidobacteriaceae > Sulfotelmatobacter. The sequence continues at coordinate 18,654 of DASXEG010000083.1, forward strand.
ATCTTCTCGATCAGCGGCCTCCTCTCGAAGCACAACTCATCGATCTCACGGACGAAATCGGCTACAGCACGGCTGATCTTGACGACGGCTATGAAGCTCGTCTCGTGACTTTGGACCAGATCCGACAAGCGATACCAGTGTTCGACTGTTTTTTCCGCGAAGTCGAAAAAGTCTATCCGGACGCCCCGCCCAAACTGAAGTTCAACGAGGCTCTTAAGCGGGTACTGGATCGCATGGTCGGAGACTTGATTGCGAATGCGGGGAAAAAAATCAAGGAGACTGGAATTGAAAATTTGTCAGATGTGAGGACTCAAAATGGCCGGCTCGCTGCATTCAGCCCCGGGGTGGAGGCAGAACGCAAAGGCATGAAGGATTTCCTGTACGAAAACCTCTATTACAGTCCGTCGCTTGCAGAAGAAAAGAAGGATGCAGAACGCATCGTGAGCGAACTGTTTAGCTTCTGGATGGAGAATCCATCGAGGCTGCCTCGCCAGTACGAGGAAAAAGCCGGAGAAGAATCGTTGCCGCGAGTGGTTTGCGATTACATCGCAGGCATGACCGATCATTTCATCATCGAACAATACGATCGACAATTCGGTTCTGAATGACCCCGTAAGAAGTGAGAATCCTGACTCCGCTTCGATACCTTCATGGTCAACAATATTCGGGTAAAAAGCCACGGTGCGCATCTCATGTCCCCGGTGTATTCGTAGTGTAGAGGCGAAGATAGTGCTGGTCATCCCGAGGTAACCGGAATGACCTGCGGTGCACGCAGTTTTTATATCAGTTTTGCCAAAATTACCATGCGCAACCGGGTGCTCACTACCTTTACTTCCGCTCAAGGCATACAATTACTTAAGTATCAATTGTTTAGCGCCTCAACCCGAAAGTGGTTTTTGGCATCAGAACTGTATGGAAAAGATGGAAGGCGACATGGTTTTGTTGCCTGACTTTCCGGTTTTTTGGCATGCGTTGCGTCGGCGCATGACCCAATCTTAGGGGACGCAATTAGAAAATCACGCAACACGCCCGTTTGGCGTGCTGGAGTGGAGCCCAAACGCTCCCCCAAAATGGAGGAAGTAAGTTATGAACCGTCACTTGCTCGCTGCTTTGCCATTAGCTGCCGTATTGGCTTTCCCGGCCTTCGCTCAGACCCCATCTTCCCAGGATCAGTCTACCCCCCCGGCCGCTCAGACGACCCAGTCGACTGACAACGCCACCGGAACGGGCAAGCAGCCTCTGCAGCCGCCGAGCCGGGAAGGCTTCTGGGGCCGCGTGAATCCTTTCGCGCGCAAGAACTATGTGAAGCGCCAGACCGAACCGATTCGCGACCGTGTGAACGAACTCGATGATCTTACCGCCGCCAACAGTAAAGCGATTCGCGATACCGATTCGCGCTCTCAAGCCGGTATCAAGCTGGCCTCCGACAAGGCAAACGAAGCCGATCAGCACGCGATCGACGCCGGAAACAAGGCTACGATGGCGCAGCAGTCCGCGCAGCAGGCAACCACTCGCATTCAATCGGTGGAGACCGTGGTAAGCAACATCGATCAATATAAGACCTCGAATCAAACCGAGATTCGCTTCCGACCCGGCCAAACTGTGCTGAGCAAGAACGCCAAGGATGCACTTGACGAGATGGGTAATGGCGTCAAGGGCCAGCGCGGATACATTATCGAGGTGCAGGGATTTTCTTCCGGAAAAGGACAGACCGCGATCACGAATTCACAAAAAATGGCTGAGTCTGTCGTGCGCTACCTCGTCCTCAACAATGAAATTCCGGTTTATCGCATCTATCTGGTCGGCATGGGCAATGCTCCCGTTGCCGCCGATGAAACCGGAAAGACCAAGCACATGAGCGGCGGGCGCGTGGAAATCAGCCTGCTGAAGAATGATCTGGAACAACTGGCATCCACTGGATCGCCGGCTGCCACTCCCGATCAGCAACAGCAGCCGAAATAGCAGGATTGTGGATCGGGGCTTCGGCCTTGTCCTTCCCCAAGAAACCCTTCGCGTAAGCGAAGGGTTATCTTTTTGGCGCAGCCCTCTGAAGTTTAGCTGACGTGGTGATAGTGATGGAGAAGCAGATGAGTTACGTAGCCGAGAACGAACCAAAGCGCTGCTTCGAGGATTCGCCAGAAACGTGGAGTCATTGCAAGAGAATACCCTTTTCCAGGAGAGTCTGACAGACTACAGCGGTCAAGGACGGTAGTTTTTTGGGTTGATCCCGAGATAGCTGAGTTTGGATTGCAATGTTGTCCGTTTCAATCCAAGGCGGGCGGCGGCGCCGCCCGGGCCGCCAAGTTGTCCACCACACTCGCGAAGGACCTGCAAAATACGCTCCTTTTCCTTCTCGCGCAGCGTCGTATGTTGTTCTTGCTCGTTCTCGCCCTGCAATTCGCCCAGTGGCGCCTGCAAGGCCGACCCCGGCGGCGTCAGAATGACCGATCGCTCGATAAAGTTTTCGAGTTCGCGAATGTTTCCAGGCCAGCTCCATCGCACGAGCGCTTCCTTGATCTCAGCCGGGATGTGGATGCTCGACTTGCCCATGCGCACGGCGTATCTACGCACGAAGTGCTCAATCAGAAGCTCAATGTCATTCCGCCGCTCGCGCAATGGAGGAATGCGAATGGGAAACACGTTCAGGCGATAGTAGAGATCGCTGCGAAACTCCTTCTCGCCCACACTCGCCAGCAGATCGCGATTGGTTGCAGCGAGCAGACGGAAGTTTACCTTTAAAGTTTGTGTTCCTCCCAGCCGCTCAAACTCGTGATCCTGTAGAACCCGTAAAAGTTTCGGCTGAAGGTTGAGCGGAATCTCGCCAATTTCATCGAGGAAAAGGGTTCCCCCATCCGCAAGTTCGATGCGGCCCAGTTTTCTTCCGACGGCTCCGGTGAATGCGCCCTTTTCATGTCCGAATAATTCGCTTTCTAATAAGCCCCATGGAATGGCGGCACAATTCAGCTTGATGAAGCTTGCGTTTTTGCGGTTGCTTCTCTGGTGGAGGGCCCGAGCCACCAATTCCTTCCCCGTTCCAGTCTCTCCCAGCAGCAGGACCGTGGCATCGCTGGGAGCAACCTTGTCCACTTTGCGCATGACTTCGGCTAATGCTTCGCTTTGGCCGATGATTTTTCCGAAACCTAGCTCGCTGCCAAGAGTTTCTTCGAGGTACTGCTTTTCTTTGGAGAGTTTCTCCTTTTCCAGTCTTAAAGCTTCTTCTTTTTGACGGCGCTCCGTGATATCGCGAACGAATCCCTGTCGACGGCCGTCTGGCAATCGCCTGCCTACAATCTCTACAGGCAAACGGGACCCGTCTTTGCGCACCAGAGTCCACTCACTGCGGTTCATGCTCCCGTCTGCCAGGCCGGCCACTTCCGGCGTGATCTGCGGCCCTTCCTCGGGAGCAACAATATCCGGAGTCGATAACTGGAGAATCTCCGCCCGGGTATAACCGAGCATCTGGGCCCCGGCAGAATTTACGTCCACATAGTGGCCGTCGGCGTCTGCAATAAAGATCCCGTCCGACGCTTGCTCGAACAGCAAACGGAAGTGTTCCTCACTCTCTTGGCGAGCCTTTTCCAGCTTTACCTTTTCGGTAACGTCCCGTTGAATTCCCCACGTGCGTACCAGCATGTCATCTTCAACCGTCCCGATCATGCTGTTTACGAAAACCTTGGGATTACCCTGAACATCGAATTCGTGAGATTCCCGCTCGAGGACTCGAAACCCTGATCGGATAAATTCGCGCGTCAGTTCGATGTTGTGCGGATCCTCAGGTGGAACCATCTCCGAAAGCCGCTTTCCGGCGAATTGGTCAGACGAGGTCAAACCATACATTTTGGCCAACGCGTCGTTGCATTCACCCATATAGGAATCGTGCAAAATATGTTGGATAAGTTCGTCCTCGGGAAGGTCAATCGGAACAGGCGCGTCCAACTCTTCGCAGAAAATCCCTTCTGAACTTTGCGAGATGAACCTCCGATAATTCTCCCTACTGCGGCGCAGGTCCTGCTCGGCCCTATTACGCTCCGTGATGTCGTTCCCAAAGGAAATCGTCGCGACCGCTTTTCCATTTACTTTGATCACATTACTTTTCCATGCAATCAGACGTTCCTCTCCTTTTTTTGTGATGATCGTATTTTCGTAGGTATGGTCCTTTGCCCCGGTCGCCACCACTCTCTCGAATTCTTTCCATACCTCGGGAAAGTGGTCTTTGGGCACGAGGATCGACCAATTCCTGTCTTTCAGTTCAGAAAATGTGTAACCGGTGATGTTTTCTGCAACATGATTAAAAAGCTGAACGTTGGCTTCGGTGTCCAGGCCGAGAACGATGACGTTCGCCGTCTGAATCAGGTTTTCAGAAAATTCCTTGGCGTCGCGCAGTGCCTGCTCGTAACGTGTCTGTTCCGTAATGTCTTTGAGTACACAAGCGATCCGTTCGACCCCTGTTTGCGCTTCGATCGGGAAGTAGGACACAAGCAAATCCCTTTCCCCAATCCTGGGATAAGAGCATTTCATCGTGTATTCGACGACTTTCCCGCGGAGGCACTCATCCACCTTTGCCTTTATCACTTCGTCAAACGCATTGTGTCCGGCAACTTCACTGATCTGGTGACCAATAACCTCATCATTGCGCAAGCCGCGGTAATTCAAATACGAACGATTCGCGATGACAAAGCGGTAGTCGCGGTCGACGACCGTAATCATCTCTTCGAGCCCTTCGACGACTCTTGCGTACTCCTGTAACCGCTGCTCGTTTCGCTTTCGATCGGTAATATCCCGGATGCTGCTGGAAATCAAGACTCCTTGTTCGGTTTCGAGTGGGCTAAGGCTGACCTCGATGGGGAATTCGGCGCCGTCTTTGCGCAAGCCGTACAGGTCCTGGCCGGTTCCCATTTCACGAACTCCCGGACTGCCGGAGAATGAAAGACGGTGCCGGATGTGTTTTCCCCGGCGGCGTTCAGGAACCAGCATTTCGACGGATCGATCCATCAATTCATTCTTCTGATACCCAAAAACCTTTTCTGTCCGAGCGTTGGCAAGAACGATCTTGCCTTCCTGATTTACCACCACCATCGCGTCGGGCGCGGATTCCAGCAGTCCGCGAAATTTTGTTTCGGCCTGCTTGCGCTCTGTGATGTCCTGGACGATCGCCAGATGCCAGCTCGGATCACCTCCTTGTGGCCACATAGCCACGGCTTCCACTTCCGCCCAGCGTATTGAGCCATCAGGACGCTTAAACCTCTTCTCCACGGTATACTGCCGTATTTCTCCCGCAAGGAACTGCTGCTTTAGCTTGAGGTTGTACGGCGTATCTTCCAGATAGCTCATACTTTGGATGGTTCGTCCTATAAGCTCTCCCTCGGTCGAGCCGGTGATCTCGCAATATTTCGGATTTACACGAAGAAGCCGGCCGGTCCGAGTCTCGACCCAGCAGATACCCACTGGAGACCGGTCATGCACGGCGCGATATCGCTCCTGACTTTCCTGAAGGCGGGTTTGAGCCATCGTGCGCTCGGTGAGATCGTGGGCGATCGCGATGACATACTCGCGGTCGAGCACCACCCGCTTCAGGCTGATTTCAACCGGAAATGCGATTCCATCCTTGCGACGATGCAAGGTTTCGGTTACCAGCGAGCCTGACCGTCGCAGTTTTTTCCGCATTGTGGAGATCGAGGATTCGGTGGCGATGACGTCGATGTCGCGAACGGTCATGGAGAGAAGTTCTTCGCGGCTGTATCCGAGAGAGGCGCATGCTTTCTGATTTACGTCTAGGAAGCGCATGGTTTCCGAATCGATTACTTCGATCGCGTCGTTGCTTTCGTCTACCAGAGTGCGAAACAATTTCAGCTCGGCAATGACGCGCTCGTCCTGTCGCGCTTTTGTAAGTTGAGCCTCATTGATTTCGCGCAGCTGCTTTTCGGCGTGCATTTGCTCGGTGATGTCGTGAGCCATGCCGCGGACGATGGGAGACGCGACACCTTTCGTGCGCAAGGTGTTGTGGTATTCCCAGATGCGGCGCTCGCCAGAGCGGGTCATTACCGCGAGCAGGCCATGCGCCTCGCCGGTGCTCGAGACTTTGTGGAGGTAGGAGTCGAACTCGTCTCGGAACTCGGGCGCGACTAACTCCCGCATGGGAATTCGCAGGATTTCCTCCACGCTGTAACCGAGCAGGCGAGCAGGTGCAGGATTGACCGACAAGAGCCGGCCCTGCAGATCGTGAATGCACAGCAAATCATGACTGTGCTCGACAAGATCCTGATACCAATCGTGATTTTCCTGAAGTGCGCGGCCAATAGAATCCGTGTCGCTCCGCTTCTCTTCAGACCTGTGGCGCTGTTCTGTTTCAGGGCGCAAAGCCATGGCTACTCCCCGCGGGCCGTGTAAGTCTGGCGCGCTACGCTACACCACACCCGATTGCGGCGAAGTGTAGCAGAACTAGCGGTTATAGTTCCAGAGCTAGTATGAGGTAAGGTCGTGCCCCTAACACTGTTAGGACGACCTCCAGAAGTATTGCAGCGCTTCTTGGCGGACCGTGCTTTTCTGCGGTATCCCTTAGTGCTCTCTGTGAGAACGCGACAGAAGCCATGGTTCGCTCGGGTCGTTTGACCTCACTTTCGCGCCGTTCTAAACTCCTTTCTCAGCGGAGTTCTTATGAAAACGACGATCTGTTTTTTTCTTGTTTGTGCACTCTTCTGCACCGCCGCTTTTGCCGGCGATGACGAACACCATCAACACCACGAGGATCTGACCACCGCACAACTAGGCTTGGTGAATTTTCCCGTCTCCTGCGCGGCCACTGTGCAAAAGCCCTTCGAGCGTGGCGTGGCGCTGCTTCATTCCTTCTGGTACGAAGAGGCTGAGAAAGAATTTCAGCAGATCGCTGCCGATGATCCCACTTGCGCCATGGCTCACTGGGGAGTGGCCATGAGCCTCTGGCATCAACTTTGGAATAATCCCGATCCTCAAGTCATTGAGAAAGGCTTCGACGAAGTTCACGAAGCCAAGAATGCCGGCGGTCCAACTACTCCGCGCGAGAAGGCCTACATTGCGGCGATTGCCGCTTTCTACACGAACTCGAAGAAGCTCGACCATCGGGCACGCGCCAAAGCCTATTCCGACGCGATGAAGAAGGTTTACGAATCCTACCCTGATGATCATGAAGCTGCGACTTTCTACGCTCTCTCGCTTCTCGCCTCCGAACCGCCCAACGACACCACGTTCGCCAACCGCAAGCAGGCCGCAGCGATTCTTGAAAAACTCTTCGCCATCGAGCCCGACCATCCGGGCGTGGCCCATTATCTGATCCACAGCTACGACAAACCGCAACTGGCGCAGCTTGGACTGCCCGCCGCTCGCCGCTACGCTCAGATTGCCCCTGCGGCTCCCCATGCGCTGCATATGCCGTCTCACATCTTCGCCCGTGTCGGCCTCTGGCAGGACGACATCAATTCCAACCTCGCATCGATCGCCGCATCGCGAAAAACCGCTGCCATGGGCATGGGCGGAGAGGGCCACCAATTCCACGCCATGGATTTCCTCTTCTACGCCTACATGCAAAGCGGTCGCGACGGCGACGCCAGAGCGCTGATCGAGGAAATCCGCGCCATGCCTGACAAGAAAGATGACATGTACGGCAAAGGCTACGATCCACACATGGCCGCGCTGGCGCACTTGAGCGCGCTTTATCCGATCGAGATGAACGATTGGTCAGCAGCCGCGTCGCTCTCTCCGATGGAAGTCGACGGTACCGCCGAGAATTCCACAATCTATTGGGCTCGCGCTATCGGTTCCGCTCATCTTCACAAGCCCGAAGACGTTCGTAAGGACATCACGGCGATTGAACTCATCTATCAGAAGCGTGTGAAGGAGAAATCCGATTTTGCCGATGTCGTTGACGACGATCAAAAGGAAGCCCAAGCGTGGCTGTCCTTTGCCGAAGGCAAGTATGACGACGCAGTTGAGGCCCTGCGTCCGATCGCGGACAAGGAAGATTCGGTGGGCGACGAACCCGAAGGCATTCCTGCGCGCGAAATGATCGCCGATATTCTTCTCGAAGCCAAGCGTCCGCAACAGGCGCTTGCCGACTACCAATCCGACTTGAAACTCCACCCCAATCGCTTCGACGGCCTTTACGGCGCAGCCAGGGCTGCCGAGGCCGCCGGGAAGCAGAGCGATGCGAACGAGTATTATGCGATGTTGCTGAAGGTGTGCGACGGATCGAATTCGACGCGTCCAGAGTTGACGCGCGCGAGAGAACTCGTAGCGCACAAGTAGTGACGCGGGGTTTACCTGTTAAACCAGAACAGCTCAAATGCGAGAATGGCCATGATCGCGGCGGATCCCAGCAGAGCGTTGTACTCGCGATGCTTCAAGTACAACTCCAGGGCGAAGGTTGATCCAGATGCATCGCGGGCCGACCACGGCCGTATGCGCGGCCAGATCCTCGGCACGCCACGCTCGTATTTGGTGAACTCTGGAAACCTCTGTCTCAAGAACTGTTCTTCATCGCGAATTACTGGAACATAGATCGCGAAGAACATTACAACCAGCACCACTCCGACCCACCAGCTTCGTGACGCTATAGCGAATCCAACCGCAATTAACAGAGATCCCAAATAGAGCGGATTGCGCGTGTAGGCATAAGGCCCCGAAGTTGCGAGTGATTCGTTCTTGCGCACGTACCCGGAGGCCAGGGCTCGAATCCATAGCCCGGGAAGAATCCCTACAACGCCGAAAGCCATCGACCTCCATGTGGGCCGAGCCATCCAGAAATAGAAGACGGCGAACACAAACCCCAACGGTACGCGAATACGCCGCGCGATCTTTGACCATTCGCCCATCTTCTCCTTACTCTCCGCACTCACCAAGTAATTGCTCAGCGGCTGCTACAACTTCGTCGCTTCCGATGCTTAACATCCCCTCGTCCGGAGTGGAATATCGCCTATGGCTGGTAACACTCTCCGGGCTTCGCAGTACAACGCTGCGCGTCCCATAAGGTCCGTTGCGCATTGGGTTTGTGGGACCATAAATCCCCACCACGGGAATTCGCAGCGCTGCCGCCAGATGGAGAGGTCCCGTGTCTCCGCCAATGAAAACGCTGGCGCGTCGCGTGAGGGCAATTAATTCTGAGATTGTGCAATCAATCGCCCTGGCCGTTTCCTGGCTCGCAGCTTCGGCTTCGGATGCGAGGTGATCTTCGCCCGGGCCATGATTCACGACCGAAGTGATGCCCATCCGCGCAAGCCTGCGTGCAACTTCACCGTAGCGCTCCGCTGGCCAACGTTTCGCTCCCCATCCAGCCCCTGGATTCAGAATGGCGAACTTACGAATGTGCATTTCTTGCAATCGCTGCGCGATATGTTCTTCAGATTTTGCGTCGCAAGGGAGCGGGGTTGACGCAATTGGCAGCATCGTTGTGTTCTTCGATGCAGCATGGGCGATGGACAGGTTTTGCTGGACGACGTGCTTACCGCGACTTACAACCTTGCGCGTATACCACATGGCGGCCGCAGTTTCCCACGGTTCCGCCGCGCCGTATACGACCCGCGCTCCGGAAAAACGCGCAAGGATAGCGGACCGCACCGCGCCCTGCAAATCAATTGCAACGTCGTACCCAACGTCTCGCACGTCATTCCAAACTTTGGCGATGCGCTGCAATGTCGAAACTGAAAAAAGTGATTTTCCCCAATTTTTCAGGTCTACTGTGTGAACTTCATCGACCAAAGGCCGCTGCGCCGATCGCGGACCAGATCGGGAGAACGAAGGCGCGCAGAGCAATTCAGACCAGCGCTCTTCGATCACCCAGCCGATGTGTGCAAGGGGGAACGTCTCCCGCAAAGCCTGAACCGCGGGCAGAGTGTGAATCACGTCCCCCATTGCGCTGAGCCGTACGACTAGGATCCGGTCAATTTTTCCCGAAGGTACTGCCTCCGCGTCAAAATTCAACTCTGCCTCGGCGCAAGCTGGGTTCGAATAATCTCACTACTCGAGTGATCCTTCGTGTCTCCGACAATCGCGACGCGCCCACCACATTCCACTACAGTGTCGCGCTCAGGCACAGTTTCCGTTGTGTAGTCGGTGCCCTTCGCCTGAAAATCCGGACGAATCTCGCGGATCAGAGAGCGAACATCGAGCTCGGGAAAGACGACAACTGCATCCACATCGGCGAGGGCTGCCACAATTTCAGCGCGCTCCGCGGCTGGCATTATCGGGCGTCCGGTACCTTTCAATGCCCGCACCGATTCGTCGGAATTAATTGCTACCACAAGCTTCCCGCCTAACTCCTTCGCGCCGCGCAGGTAACGGACGTGCCCCACGTGCAGCAAATCGAAGATTCCGTTGGCGAGTACGATCCGTTCTCCGGTCTTCCGCCATCCCCTCACGCGCTCGCGGAGTGCCTCTCGCGTAACATGTTTTTCTGCGTTCATTTGATCGAATAGAAATGTTTCGTGGTTAATGAGGGCGAGTCGACGGTGGAGCTTGATCGACGGCGTGCAAAAGTTCTTCCCTGGATACGCTCGCGGTGCCTCGCTTCATCACGACAATTCCTCCTGCGTAGTTAGCCAACTGCGCAGCCTCCTCGGTAGATGCGCCTGCCGCCAATGCCGCGCTGAACGCGGCAATCACAGTATCCCCCGCCCCGGTCACATCGGCAATTTCATCGGAGCCGAAAATCGGAATGTCAACCGGCGCATGATTTTCGTCAAATGCAATCATGCCGTCTTTGCCGCGAGTGATAAGCAACGACTGCAATTTCATTTGCTCCATAACCTGTCGTCCAGCCGAAACTGCTTCGTCCCAATCCTGTCCAATTCGTATGCCCAGTGCCGTCTCCACTTCCGCTTCGTTTGGAGTCGCCGCGGTCAGGGCAGAATATTCAAGCAGCCTGTACCGGGAGTCAAGAATTATGGGTACGGGCCGTCTACGCCCTCGCTCGCGCAGCGCATTCACCAATGCGGGGCTTGCCGATCCATAGCCGTAGTCGGAAACTACCAGGGCGTCCGATGCGCGAAGGTATTCCCGCGCTGCCAGAAACAACTCCCGCGTCAGGTGCCTGTTGGGGGCGGATTCCGGTTCTCGGTCCACTCGCACCACCTGCTGACGGGCATTATGCGTCATTCCAGCGAGTATGCGAGTTTTGGTCACCGTCGTGTAGCTCTTGTCTTTTAGGACTCCACTTGTGGGAATCCGCTTGTGGCGAAAATACTTAAGCAGTAGCCTCCCGGGTTCATCCTCGCCGATGGCGCCGACCGGAAGCACGTTTACTCCCAGATCCGAGAGATTATTCACGGTGTTTGCACCGCCTCCAGGTAGAACCGTACGCTCACGGTGTTTCAAGATGAGCACCGGCGCTTCGCGCGATACGCGGGAAATCTCCCCAAACACAAACTCATCAGCGACCAGGTCTCCCAGCACGGTAATCGTGACTTTGGGAAATGTCTCGATAAGTTTTCGCAAACGTTCGACCTGCTTCAGGTGTTTGGTCATTGCTTTTCGTGAGTCTCAGGAATTTTCTCACAAGCGCGGGCGTCGTTCCTCGATCGTGCGCAACATGGTATCCACTGCGTCAGCGGAATCCGTCAGTTCCATCTTCACGGGAATGACCGCTAACGGCGCGAGGGCAGAGAAATACCCACCCAGATTCACGGCATCCTTCTCAGTGGTTACAAATCCGTCGGCGCTACTGCGTTGTCGAATTTGCAGTAATTCGCGGATATCCTTTTCCGTATAGGAGTGATGGTCGCGGAAGAAGGCGTCCGCCACGGGGTCGATGCCTGCTGTTCGTAGTTGTAACAAGAAGAGTTGCGGCCGTGCAATTCCACAAAACACAACCGGGCGCGTGGGAATTGGCTGCGTGCCTGTGACGATTCCCCTCCGCACTCGCCATACAGTCTTACCGGATAGCGGAAAGGATTCCCTTGACGCGCCGCCAGATAGCGCTACAACGTCCGCTCGCCGTAAAGCCTGCAAAGATTCCCGCAGTAGCCCAGCAGGCAGAAGCCGATCGCGAGCGTCCTCCGGTGTCACCAGAACTATATTGAAGTCGCGGGCCAATCGACGATGTTGAAATCCATCATCGAGCAGATGAAACTCGGGACCAAAGCGCTGCTCGGCAAAACGACCAGCCTCAAAGCGGTCCTCCCCAACCACAACCGGCACCTGCAACCTCCGCGATATCAGCAAAGGCTCATCGCCAAAATCACGCGGCGAACCACCAGGATCGACTAAAAGCACCCCTCGCGTGGCGCGTCCAAACCCGCGCGATAGAACATCAAACTTGATTCCGCGCGCCTTGAGCAGTTCACCCAGCAGAATAACGAACGGAGTCTTCCCGGCGCCTCCGGTTGAGAGATTGCCAACACTTATCACCGGTCCCTGCAAGGAATGCGAAACCAACAAGCGCCGGTCGTACAGTGAATTGCGGAGGCTGACCGCGGCCCCGTATAAGCCAGATAGCGGGTTGAGATTCATTGCCTCGCCAACAACTCCTCTATCGCGTTAGCGGTCCGCATGGTCGCGCCTGCTTGTGATCGCACGGTCTCAGCAGCTCGCCGGCCCAACCCGTTCCGCTGTTCGGGATCGGCCAACAACTCTAGACAAATTGTGGCCAGGTCAGCGACGTGGGCAATCTTAACTGCATCGTGCTTCTGAAACAGAGCCACTATATCGCGAAAGTTTTCCGTATATTCTCCGACGACTATCGCACGGCCAAGAAGAGCGGGTTCGATAATGTTGTGACCACCTCGCGGCACAAGGCTACCGCCCACGAAAGCAATGTCGGCGAGCGAATAAATCGCGGCCAGCTCACCAATGCTGTCCAGCAACAACACGGCGCCAGACAGGTTTTCCTCTTGCCACTCAGATCGCCGATAGAAACGAAGCGAGCTATCTTTCAGCAACGCAGCGACTGGGGCGAATCTCTCCGGATGCCGCGGCCCCAAAATCATCACGGCGCTCGGGTAACTCTCGCGTACCTTTACGAAAGCATTCAACAAAATTGGTTCTTCTCCATCGACGGTACTGCCGCAAACTATGATGGGTCCTGCGCCCGTTTCCCCAATGGAAATTCGCAGGCGATCGAGGAGAGGCGGTGAAATTGCCGCGGCCATATCAAATTTCATATTTCCACTGACATGAACCCGCTGGGCGCAGGCCCCAATCGCTCGAAGCCGCTCCGCATCCTCGGGAGTTTGCGCCAGGAACAATTCAACGTGGGCCAGCACCTTGCCAATCAGACCCCGAAAACGCCGGTATTGCGGCCACGAGCCGTCTGAGATACGCGCATTCACCACGGCTATCTTTGCTCCGTTAGCGTGAGCGAGTCGCATGAAGTTCGGCCAGAACTCGGTTTCGGCAATGATCACAATTTTGGGTCGAAGAGCCCGCAGATAAGGACGAATCGCAACCGCGAAATCCATGGGAAAATAAAAAACACGATTTGCGCCAAAATGTTTTCGTGCCAATTCCTGACCGGTGTCAGTAACCGTCGAAACGAACAGTGGGTGAGTCGGCCAATGTCGCTGAAGCTCCTTCGCGAGTCCGAGAATGGCAAGAACCTCGCCTACAGAAACCGCATGAATCCAGATCACGGTTTCGTTGGCCGCGGGCAAATGCAAACGCTTCGGCACCGCCCCGAGTCTCTCTGCCAGACCTCTGTGATATTTTCCGTGGCGCAGCATCTGGAAGAGCCAGTACGGCAGGCTCACCACGACCGCGAGCGCCAGCGCCAAGCTATAAAGAAAGCTGTAGAAAGTGATCAAGCTCAGTCATTCTAAAACCTTCCCGCATTTTTGGGACGTTGGCGCATGACTTTGACCCGGTCAAAGCGGCAAGTACTCACCGAGTTTGCCTCTATAATCGGAAACATGCTGCAAACTCACGTGAGCCGCATTTTCAAAGCGACCTCGATTGCCTGCATTATTCTTACGTCCTCAGCCGCGCTCGCCGGCAAGGATTTTGTGAAACCTGTTGCCAATCCTGCGAAGACCTATGCCGCGCATGACGACCACGCGAATGAGAAAGTAACCATCGCCGCCGATCCATACGATACGCGCGAGAAGGCGAAGATTTTTACCATTAATTTTGAAGACCACGGATACCTGCCTGTGTTGTTTATAGTCACCAACGATGGCGATCAGCCCATCTCCATTGCCAACATGCAAGTCACTCTGATTACAGGCAGCCGAGATAAGTTGACTCCCGCCGCAAACGACGATCTTTTCCGCCGCCTAAGCAATCCACAGGCAAACACGCACCCCATCCCGCTTCCGATTCCGCAGAAAAAAGCGAAGGGAGGAGTGAGTGAAAAAGACCGGGATGAAATCGAGTCTGCGCAATTCGTGGCGAAGGCCGTCGAGCCGCGTACAACGCAGTCGGGATTTCTCTTTTTCGACGTCGAAGATATTCCCACTCCCCTCGTTGGCGCGAGGCTCTACGTTACTGGAGTGGACGATGCCAGAGGGAACGAGTTGATGTATTTCGAAATCCCGTTCGCTAAATGATGAGTATGTCAACATTCGCTGATACCTCCGCGTCTTCTTCCACCACTTACGAGCTGGTAATCGGCCTCGAAGTCCACGTTCAACTCCTGGCCACGACGAAGATTTTCTGCTCGTGCTCCACGCGATTCGGAGCACCTCCTAATACGAACGTGTGCCCGGTGTGTCTGGGCATGCCTGGAGCTTTGCCCGTGCTGAACCGGAGGGCCGCAGAGTTCGCTACACTGGCCGCGATGGCGCTGAACTGCCGCATCAACGAAACTTCGATTTTTGCTCGTAAGAACTATTTTTATCCCGACCTGCCCAAGGGCTATCAGATTTCGCAGTATGACAGGCCACTGGCGGAGCATGGATTCATCGAAGTTTCTGCGGGTGCCGGTAAGAAGAAAATCGGCATCACACGCGTTCATCTCGAAGAGGACGCAGGGAAGAGCTTGCACGAAGGTTTTCCTGACTCTGGCGAAAAAACGGCTGTTGATTTGAACCGCACCGGAGTACCGCTGATCGAAATCGTCAGCGAGCCGGACATCGGGACGCCAGACGAAGCCTACGAGTATTTGACCCGTCTCAAAGAAATCATCCTTTACACCGGAGTTAGCGATTGCAACATGGAGGAGGGATCGCTGCGCTGCGACGCCAACGTAAGCGTCCGGCCGCGTGGGCAGGAAAAATTCGGAACAAAGACAGAAATCAAGAATGTAAATTCATTCCGTTTCATTCGGGACGCACTTGTCTACGAGATCGACCGGCAAAGGGATGTGATCGAAGCGGGCGGCAGAATCATTCAGGAAACCCGGTTGTATAACCCGCATGAGGGAAAAACCTACAGTATGCGCTCGAAAGAAGAAGCGCATGACTATCGCTACTTCCCTGAACCAGACCTGCTTCCCCTGATCGTGGATGAAAAGTGGAAGACTGAGATCTCGAAGACCCTGCCTGAATTGCCCGAGACACGACGTGCCCGCATGGTGAAAGAGTACGGCATTACGGAATATGATGCGCAAGTGCTGTCGGTGACGAAGACGCTGGCCGATCAGTTCGAATCTGCCGCAAGAGACGCAAGGAATCCGAAGCGCGTCGCGAACCTGGTTCAGGGCGAACTGATGGGGCGTCTCAAAGCCAACGGTGTTGGAATTGAGCAGTCTCCGATTTCGATGCCTGGCATCGCTGCATCGGCGGATTTAGTGGAAAGCGGCTCTATCTCCGGGAAGATGCTGAAGGATTTGTATGATCTCTGCTTCGAACGAAACAAGGACTTTCCCGCGGTGTACGAGGAAGAGGGCCGCCCGCAGCAATCAACCGACACTTCGGGACTGGAGAAGATCATCGACGAAATCCTTACCGCGAATCCCAAGCAACTGGAGCAATACCGCTCCGGAAAAAAGACGATGATTGGCTTCTTCGTCGGCCAGGTCATGAAAGCCTCCAAAGGGCAAGCCAATCCGCAACTGGTGAACGATTTGCTGGCCAAAAGACTCGGGTAGTCGTTCTTCGATTCATGAGAGAAGTAACCGAAGTACCATCCCGCGACGTGACTTCCGCAATCTGATTTTGATTCCAACGCGCGATAGGATCGTGGAGGGCCGTTTTGTCTTCGCGGCCATTCAAGATCTGAATGAAAATGAAGATCGATCGCATTATCAGCATTGCAACTTTGGTGGCCTCGCTTGTCGCGATCGTTCTCGTGTTGAAGAAACCGGCGCCGGTTGCCAAGCCCCAAACGCCAGCCGCGGTCACCGCGAATGCCCAGTCGTTCAGCCAGAAAATGGATGCATTCGATCAGGCTGCGGAGTCGAAATCGCCTCAGGCAAACAGTGGCTACCACATCGTGCCCGATCCAGAGGCGACGGCTTCTCCCCAGTCCGCTCCTGCTCAGACCCAGACCCCGGATGCGGCGGTGTCAACTTCTCAACCCAAAGCCGAGGTACATCTCAACTCCGACGAAGTAAGCGCCGTGTTAGCACAAGCCTTAGGAGGAGTGGGCAGTGGCGAACTGAATCCCGACGCCAGCCTCGGTACCGGTACACCGGACATCAAGGATCAGCAGGTGAGCTTTGAAGGCGATACGGTGCATGGACAGTTTCTTACCGAAATCGCCGGCAAAGACGTGTGGGTCACAGTTTCAGGTCATCTTTCGTCGGAAAACGGATACGCGACTTTTGAACCGACAGAGTTCAAAATCGGCGACCTGCAAGTTCCCGTTTCGCTGGTCAATCCCGAATTGCAGAAAAGACTTCTCGAGCAAAAGGATCGCCTGAAGCTGCCGGACAATGTCGGCGGTCTAAAAGTGGACAAAGGCGAACTCGTTTTGCAGGGAAAGTAGAATCAGTCGCCGGGCGCTAATCGATTTTCTGCGGCAACTTTGGCATACCACCGTCCCGAGTCTTTGATGGTTCGCTCCTGCGTCTTAAAGTCCGTATAAGCCAACCCAAAACGCTGGCTGAAGCCCTCAGCCCACTCGAAGTTATCCATCAAACTCCAGGCATGATAACCACCGACATTGGCACCGTCGGCAATTGCTTGCGATAGTGCCTGCAGATATTGCCGATGGTAGCGAATACGGCTCTCGTCGTGAATAGCGCCGTTTGCGTCCGGACCAACGTTGAAGGCGCAGCCACTCTCCGTGATTTCAATTTCCGGGCGATTGAAATCGCGGGTCAGACGTGTCACGACGTCATACAGCGCTTGCGGCCAAATCTCCCAGCCCATGTCGGTTTTTGGCCCTTGATTACCACCTGTCATCTTTACTGGAAACAACCATTCCTGTGGGTTAGTTAATCGTTCCACGCTCGAAGGTGCTGACGCGATGGTCCGGTAGTAGAGATTTACACCGATGAAGTCCAACGGCGCCTTCATTTTTTCGAGATCGCCGGATTTTATGCTCATTGCACGCTCAGGCAGGAACGCCAGGGCATCGGGGTATTGACCTTTCAGCGCGGTCTCCAGAAACCACAAATTCGTGATGGCGTGTGCCCGTTCGGCGGCAGCCTTATCTTCGGGTGAATCGGTAGCAGGTTCGCATGCCGACATGCTGAAGGCGGTGCCCACGCGAGCTGATGGCCTGACCGCCTTGAGTGCCCGAAATCCTGCCCCTTGTGCCAGATTCACTGTGTGTGTCGCGCGAAGAAATTCAAACAAACTCTTGTGTCCGGGAGCGTGAGTGCCTTCGAGATATCCCAGATCGCAAAAGGCTGAGGGTTCATTGAAGAGGCACCAGTCGGAAACGCGATCGCCAAAGGATCGCGCAACGATCTCAACGTAGTCCGCGTACCGCGACGCAGTGTCGCGGTTGGGCCAGCCTCCTTTGTCCTCCAATGTCTGCGGGAGATCCCAATGGTAGATCGTTACAAACGGTCGAACCCGGGCGTGCAGCAAGGCGTCGATCAATCTGCTGTAATAATCGATCCCTTTGGAATTGACCGCGCCCGAACCTGCCGGCTGAATCCGGGGCCACGAAAGCGAAAACCGATAGCTGTTCAAGTTCATCGCCCGCATCAGCGTGATATCTTCGCCCCATCGATGGTACGAATCGCAAGCTACATCGCCTGTGTCGCCACTCTTGATCTTGCCGGGACTATGGGCGAACCGGTCCCAGATAGACTCTCCCTTGCCGTCTTCGTTCCACGCGCCTTCGATCTGGTAAGCCGAAGTCGCTGCTCCCCAGAAAAAAGTTTTCGGGAAGAGAATCTCGGCGGCGTCATCAAACTTTAAAGACCGCGGGGAGTGTTCGATCGGCGCTGCGGTTCGAGTTGCGGTCGAGGAGACAGTACAGGCGGAGAGGATCCCCGCAGGGGTCGCAGCCATCGCGGCCAAAAAAGATTTTGTAAATTCACGCCGTGTGAAAGGCAAAGTGAAACCCAGGTCCTGAAGGGAGATACGATTCGATTCTAATTGTGTTTGAGGAAAATCCCAGTCTTCTGGCCGGTGAGAGAGTTATACAAAGTCTCGAGAAACGTATCTTCATTGATGAACTGCCCGGAAAATTTCTTCCACGGATCGAGCAGCTTTGCCTGTTTCATCTGGTCGAGAGTCTTGCCTTCTTTCAAAGCGCTCTGAACCACGTCCCGAGTCTGTATCAGCATCTCAAGGTAAGCCCGCATGTCGTCCAAAGTCGAGACAGCGCCATGGCCCGGAATTACTTTCACATCCGGCGGCAAATCGGAAATGACTTTCGCAACCGCATCGATCATGCCGTTAATGCTGCCGCCGCTGTCCACGTCGATGAAAGGAAACCCATAGGTGACGAAATCGTCGCCCATGTGCACGACGTTGGAATGCGGGAAAAAGATGATGGAGTCGCCGTCCGTATGCCCCGCCGGGAAATGCAGGGCGCGGATGTCTTCGCCGTTCAGATGCACGGTCACATCGTGATCGAAAGTGATGATGGGCAGAGCATCATGAGGTGCGGGCTTGACGTCCATGTGAACGGAGCTGCCATTGCCTGCTGCGCCGCCGCTTTCCAGGCGCTTGCGAACATTATCTTGCGCGATAATCGGCGCCTGCTTCTGGAAATATTCGTTTCCGCCAGTGTGGTCGCCGTGGTAATGGGTATTTATGACGAAGCGCACCGGCTTGTCGGTGATGCCTTTCAACGCGGCCTGAATTTTATCGGCAAGGGGTGCGAATTCGTCGTCAACAATCACGATGCCATCGTCGCCGACCGATACCCCAATGTTTCCTCCCGCCCCTTGCAGCATATAAACATTCCCGGCCACTTTCGAGACCTTCATCTGAACTTTGCTGAAGTCCTGATCCTGAGCAGCGACCAAGGCTGTGCATAAGGCGATAGAAATTATCAGGTTGCGCATGAAGCTCCTTGAGCTTTCTCGGGCCACGGGGAGACATTCTAAACCGGAAAGGAGCCTTGCGCACCGTCTACGTTCACTCTTGAGCAACGATAAGAGAAACCACATCGCTGGCAGCGAAAGGTGATCCTGTGATAGGCGTGAGATTACCGCTGCCGGAATCAATCGTAAAGGCTTGAATTCCGGTGGGCCCGGAAACGTACAGATACTGACCAAAGGAATCGGCAGTTAGCGCAGTGCCGGCAATCGAAAATGGCGAATTGGCCAGCGGAGCGAGCGCGCCAGTCGAAGAATCCACGCTGTAGCCGGAAATAGTGAAGTCGAGCGAGTTGATTACGTAGAGAAAGCTGTTGGTCAAAACCATCGCCGTGGGCTCGGCTCCGGCAGAGAACGGCGAGTTAGCCACCTGCGTTAGGACGCCTGTCCCGTTGGTGATGGAGAAAGCGGCAATCTGGTTCGAACCGGTGAGGGCAGCGTAAACGTAGAGTTCGTTGGCAACGATACCCGAGGGCTGGCTATTAGCCACCGTCTGGCCTGGGATGCTGAATGGCGAACCGGGAATCTCGGTAAGCCCTCCAGTCGAGCCGATGGTGAATCCGAAGATGCCGCCGGGAGGATCATCAACGGAGGTAAAGACGAATTGTCCATAGGGATCGGTCGTGAGATAGAGATTGGTTCCGGATGGGAAGGGCGAGCCGGCAATAGAAGTGGGTACTCCGGCTTCGCTGATGGAAAAAGCGTCTACTGCGCCATCGTCAGCGGCATAAAGCATATTGAGGCCGCTCGTGGGAGAAGCCAGTCCCTGCGGGATGCTCGGGTTCCCAAGGGAGAATGGCGAGCCCGTCAGCGTATTCAGCGCTCCGCTCTGACCAAAGGAAAAGCCGTCGAGTTGCGCGTGAAGAGGGTCGGAGATGTAAACAAACTGATCCTCTACAAGCGCTATGCCCATGCTGGCCGTGCCAGTCATGGTGGAAATTGGGCTGCTCAGAGCGCCAGTGCCAGCAACGATATTGAATGCCAGGACCTGCCCGGTGGTGCCAGATGTGTAAAGGTACTCATTCTGCTGGAGCGGACAAGCAGTCGTCGCTGTTCCCACGCAGCCACAGGTTGTGCTGGCGCCGCTCGCGCTCGACGGGGGATTGCAAACCACCCGCGTATTGCTGCCACAAGAAACCAGAAATATAGGCAAAAGTAGCAAAGCAGACGCCGCCAGGAGACGTGACGGATTGCCGGTCGTATTTTCAGGCATTGGGCCCCCATTGTGATTGCTAGCAGTATCGGGTTTATACGAGCTACCCAAGTACCCTAGGTCGTCACAACCCTGGAGTGCAAGAAAAGTTTCTCGATCATAGCGGCGGCATTAGCGAGCTGTGCCAGTTCAGGATGCGAGAGATTCTTTAATGTTCAGCCAGATATGATTCTGAGAATAACCTGCTCGCACTGATAAGCGAGGTGGCGCGACGATTCGCGTCCTGGCGAATCTGGGGGCGCACTAGAAGCTACCAATCAGAGACTGACTGTGCCTGTTCGGCTTTTGAGAGCTGCACTGACTTACCATGTCAGAAATGATGGCTTGCAATCCGGTTTCGTCGCCTAGCGCAGGCACGGTTCCCTGGTCTACTCCCTCAGTACCTTGGCAATTGTTTACCCGATAAACTGTTTTCGAGGTCGTAATGTTCTGGTAGAAAAGCTGGCCCTGCCCCGCAGAATTGTTTTGGCACCAGGAACCATTGCAGTTCTCAGGTTTACTGCACAGCCATCCCGTGATGGAAGTCTTCGGATAAGTGAACGTTGAGTCGTCCAAACCGTCGACGATACTCATTTCCTTCCATGCGGTGTATTGCGATTGTGGAATCCGGCTCCCGCTGTTGCAGGCATTGTTCCCGAAGGCGCCAGTCCAATCCGAAACTGCGGTTTCCGCGCCATCTACGTAAGTAGGCAGATCAGGCCACGATCCTTGTTGCCCTGTTTGACATTGATTTCCAGGGCAAACCGTCATGGACGGTGAACTAGAGTTACAGCCAAGCGATACGTCGCTCAAAACCGGACCCGACTGCAGTTCCACATGGTTCAGATATGCGGAAGCTCCATATTCGCCCAACGCGTATGCGATCGCCGCCGACCCTGCACTTGCCCCTTGCGCGCACATTCCGCCGCCTGCATAGGTATTCTTCTGATTCAGCAGCCAATTCATGATGGTTGCGGGCCGGCACCCGGCAGCTTTCAAACTGTTGCCAGTTCCTACTCCAGTGTCCTCCCATGCCGTATCCCAAGCCACTTGAACCGTTTGGAAATTATTGCTGGGACTTGTGTAAGCTCCGACAAATTCCTGAAAGCCGGGACTCGTCCCGTCCTGCCCATTGAAGAAGACTATTGTCCCCTTGCTGCCCTTGGGATTTGTAACTCCATAGACAAATCCCAGGTCCGCTGTGTCCGGACAGCTGACCGTGCCGCTGTAGCAGGCCGTTCCTCTGTCAAAGCCTTCCGGACAGGACACCGACCTTACGGGGCCGTTCACCTGACCCAACGGCAATGTCGATTGGGCATGCGCCCACGCAGAACAGAAAATGATTGCGGAGCATACTCCGGTAAGGACCACCAAGGCTGGATTTCTCATGGGGGAGGTATCCTCTCTAGATAAAAAACGGCAATTCTATGCAGACACGGAAAGTTGAAAGTTGAACTGGACGGTGCTCCCAGAATCGGCTTAGCTAACTCCCAGCCTACGCCGGGATAATCGGCAATCCAACGTGCGGATGGTACATGCTTACTATGCGATTGGACGTGTCCCGACGGAAACGGAACTCACAACCTGCAAGCCCTGCTATTATCAATGGTTAGAAGGACTCGTTGTATGCAGGACGAAGAAACAGAAGAAGCAATTCCTTATGTTCCCGGCTCAGGAGAAGGACTCATGGAAGAAGGACCCGCTATGCATTCAACCGCGCGCCGCAATGAAGATATCGCACTGGATCTGATGAAGTTTGTTGCCATGACTACCGGATACGGGCGGACTACGTCATCCGGCGTCGGGTTCCAGGGAACAGGTTCGGCGGCAAAACCGGAAGAGTATGCCGCCCACTTGCTGGAATTGTATGGAAAGTGCCGGGCGGCGGTGGAGGGAAAGAAGTAAGACTTCCTATGCCATCGCTCGAGGTTTTTGAGACGTACAAATGGCGAACCGCAACCTGCTTAGCTGCGGTTCGCAAAACAAATGCTTAGCGGCGTCCCTTCTTACTTTTCTTACTTTTCTTTTTTGCTGTTTTCTTAACCGCCTTTTTGGCGGGCTTCTTAGCCGCTTTCTTCTTCTTTTTGGCGGGTTTCGCCGCTTTCTTTTTCGCGGGCGTCTTCTTAGCCGGCGCCTTTTTCTTTGCCGCAGGCTTCCTGGCGCCCCCGCGAGAAGCGGCGGGTTTGGGCGCGGGCGGCGGAGGAGCAGGCTCCGCGGGTTCATTCATCTCCGGTTCCGGCATGCCGGGCTCTTCTTCCTCCTCTTCTTCCTCTTCAAAATCTTCTTCCAGCGACTCGCTGTAGGCGCCGCTATCGCCGAAGTCTTCGTCTTCATCGCGTGCGTAGAGTGTGGGATCGTCGAACCTCATTGCTCCTCCTAATCTTGGTTTTCAGGGCTCCCGGCGGCTCACAATGGATCGCAAGGTTGCCGAACATAAGAATTAAAAGACCACCAGAACTTTGTGCTGGAACGGCGGGCGATTATAGCACGATGTTTGATGCAGGCTGCAAGGACTGCGATTACCGCCTACCTCTTTTGTTACCACAGGCCGCCGCAGCGGGAAAGAAGATTTTGGTTGTGAGTAAAGATTAAAAAGCTCTTGGCAAAACGCGTTGGATCCTATTGACTGGGGCGCACGATAAGAATCATGCCGGGCCGAAGCGGGGCAATATTCTGGTTACTTCGCTTTAACGCCGCCACTGTGGTTTTGTAGGTCATAGCGATCGAATAGAGCGTTTCCCCGGATTTGACCTTGTGGTGAAGAACATTAGACTGGCCAGAAGCGTCCTCATTGGACGCAATTTCGGTAGAGGATTCGGTTTTTGTTGTTGCAGGCGTTAGGGTTGCCGTCTGCGTGGGCCGCCGGGTATGGCTTGCGGCTTTCGCGGTTTCAGCGCTGGGCGCGATCGGCAAATGCAGGGCTAAAACAGTTCGTCCGCGCAGGCCGTTGCCGCGGAGTCCATTCCATCGCCTAACCATCTGGGGCGACACCCCAAAATTTTCAGCGACGGTCTGTACCGTATCCCCTTTGCGAACTCTGTATCGAGTGATCCGGCGGGCGTAAGTGGCACTCTCTTCCGGATGTTTTCCGGGTGCAAGCGGAATAATCACATGAGCGCTGCTATCGAGCGATGTCCCCTGCAGATGGTTCGCTTCGGCAATGGCGTGGGCCGTTGTATGGTAAGTCCGCGCCAGGGAAGCCAGCGTATCTCCTGAGTGCACCGTCGGATAACGCCACGATAGGCGCATTCCGGTTGGAATGTCAGCGATCGCCGTCTGATATTGCTCCTTGGTGCCTGCGGGCAGGCGAAGTTCAAAAGTCCCTTCCTTAGGCGTGGCCGATCGCAAAAGGCTGGGGTTTAACTGTTGGATCTCAAGTGAGGTGGAACCGACACAGTCCGCCACCAGCCGCAGATCCACCGGGTAATTGATCGCGACCTTGTCGAACGCCGCAGGCTCGTCCATGGAGACGTCATCAAAGCCGTAATGGGTCAAATTCTTCGTCATGATCGTCACGGCGAGGATAATCGGGACGTAATTCCGCGTTTCCTTCGGAAGTACATTGCGGTGGTACAACTCCCAGAAGTCGGCGTAACCGGTGCGCCTCACAGCAGCCTGCACCGTGCCCGGTCCTGAATTGTAGGCAGCCATGGCGAGATACCAGTCGCCGAACTGAGCGTATAAATCCCGCAAGTGCCGTGCAGCGGCACGAGTCGATTTCTCCGGATCCTGCCGATCATCCTCCCAAAGGGTATGTTGCAGACCGTATCCTTTGGCCCGGCTTCCCATGAATTGCCATATTCCGCGAGCGCCAACTCGGGATACCGCGGTTGGCTGGAATCCTGATTCGGCCTGTGCAAGATAAATCAAATCCTGCGGAACGCCTTCTTCGCGGAGGATGCGCACCATCATGTCGTGGTAGCGGCCGGAGCGGGCATAGGCGCGTTCGAAAACTCCACGTCCGTGATTCGAGAAGTAGCTGATATAACCCGCCACCTGATCGGTCATCATCAGCGGCAGGTCAGAGTGGGTTGACTTGATCTCCGCTTGCGCTTTGGCCTTAATATTGGGATCGGCGGAGGGGGTTATGCCGTTCGTTTCGTCGATCGGCGCAGGCTCTGATTTCTGGGCCTCTGAGTCCGCGGCGAGATCGGTAAAATTCAGATGATTGACCCCGTCTGTGATCCTCTCGAATTCTTTTTCCAGACGGTCGTCAGAGCGGATATCGAGATCGCTCTCGAGCAGGGCGTTGAAAGCATTGTCAAAGTTCTCTTTCGCCGCATCGGTTTGCCCCGCTTGGTACTTGGCAACTCCCTCTTGATACTCCTGCTCGACCTTCGCAATGAGATCACCTACGGGGTCCGCTGGCCCGCTGGGCGCGGCCGATACCGCGGCTGGCTGGTTCTTCGGGGAATCCTGGTTCTCGGTGGCGGGTTCGGTGGCTACGTCTGATATTGAAGGTGCGGCGGCCGGTTTTTGCGCAGCTATTGCAGGTGCAGTTCCTGGAGGGTTCTGCGCTGCTGGCTTGCGCTCCGAACCGCAGGAACACACTCCGGCGACGACGACGGCCAACGCTACAGTTCGCAATTGAGCGGGAGTAACTCGCATCCTTCTAAATAGTTAGAGGCAATTTTGAGCGAAAAAATCCGGCTGAAATTCTATTAAAAATCGTACCTTGCGGCTGGCTTTGGGTCAACGCCGTATTAGTATTCGCTTTCGTTACGTTCGGCACCTGACAATGGTTACCCCGACCCCCTGTTCCGACCACTATCAGACGGCAGATAACCCGCAAAAGGTTTGAAAGTTCAGCGACACATCTGCGCTATCCACCATGAAGTTAAGTGGTTTTCACACTCGCCAGTAATCGGGCCGCCATTCCCGGATAGCCTTCTTGATCTCTTTCCGGGACAGTTTTTCGTTAAGCGCCCGTTCCGCCAGCGCGCAAACCTCGGCATCCGACGCAAAACGCAAACCAGTCAGTTGGTCTTCTGTTAGCTCAAGAATACGCGGACGAAATGGTTCGGAGCACAAGGCACTCAGTCGTAGCCTTTCCTCTAACCGGATTACGCGATCCTGGACCTTAAGTGCGTAAAGGCGCATTTTCGTCACAGCAATCAACGCCGCCACAGCAATCACAAAAAAAGCTGCTGTATGGAAACTGGGCCGCCAGATCAAATGAATTAGGCCGCCGATGGCTGTGAGAACGAATATGGGCGCCACTACAAAATGAAAGAGTGGATCGAAGCGGGTGTGGTTGGCGAAGGTCTGAGGCTTCTTTTCGGGCATCAAAAAAGCCCTCCCCTAGTTTCGAGGGAGCCAGTGTAACACCGGGGAGTGTGTGCGCCTCATTTTTCCCAGTGCATTGGAGTTGGGCCACGACGAAGACCGCCAGCCCAGAGCCGAATCTTTCGAAGGCTTGTAGAATCCAACGCAAACATGAAAGCCATTCAAGTAAAGCAGGCCGGTGGCCCCGACGCCTTGGAATACGTGGACCTCCCAACACCTCAACCCAAAGCGAACGAAGCGGTCGTAAAGTTGGCAGCTTCTGGAGTCAACTTTATCGACGTGTACTTCCGCGAGGGTCGCTACAAAACCGCGATGCCATTTGTTGTCGGGCAAGAGGGCGCAGGAACCGTTGTCTCCGTCGGCGCGGACGTTAAAGCAGTAAAAGGTGGCGATCGCGTCGCGTGGACCGGATTGCAAGGATCCTATGCTGAATATGCGGCGGTGCCTGCAGACCGGTTGGTGTCGATTCCAGATGGAGTGAGTGACCAGCAGGCGGCTGCAGCCATGCTGCAGGGGATGACAGCTCACTATCTCAGTCACGATACCTATCCTCTCAAGCAGGGCGAGACAGCTCTGGTGCACGCCGCGGCGGGCGGCGTAGGACTGCTTCTGGTGCAGATGGCGCATAACATTCGCGCTCGGGTGATCGCGACAGTCTCTACCGAAGAGAAGGCCAAGCTCGCACGGGATGCCGGCGCCGACGACGCAATTCTGTACACCCAGGCTGACTTCGAAACTGAAACCAAGGGCATCATGAACGGCAAAGGCCTGGACGTGGTTTATGACTCGGTGGGCAAAACCACATTCGAAAAAGGATTGAACCTGCTGCGTCCACGAGGAATGATGGTCCTGTTTGGCGGGTCGAGCGGAGCCGTACCCCCGTTCGATCTCATTGCGCTCTCTCAAAAAGGCTCGCTTTATGTAACCCGTCCGACGTTGGTGAACTACATCGCTTCCCGCGAAGAATTGGTTGCGCGAGCGAATGCGGTATTCGCAATGATCGCCTCAGGCAAATTGAAACTGCGCATCGAGCATACATATCCGTTGTCAGAGGCGCAGCAGGCACACCGCGACCTGCAAGCGCGGAAAACGACCGGGAAGCTGTTATTGATACCGTAAACATTGCGGCAGTTTTCGGGCTATTGCTTGCGTTTATAGGTCAGTACATATTTGGGCACGGTTTGCCCCGCGAGCAGGCGTGAATCTGCAATCGGCTCGTGAACGGCCAGCTCCAGCGGCACCACTCCCGCCCAGGTCGAGAACGCATAATCTTCCTCATCGTCGATGGGAGGACCGGTTCGGACCTTGGCCGAAAACTCTTCAATAGGAACCCGCAGAACAGAAGTTGCCTTCAATTCCCGGTCGTTGGGCTGGCGCACGTCATTCCATCTGCCTGGAATAATGTGCTCAGAAAGGAGATGCAAGGCCCCAAGCTTCTCCGCCGGGTCGTCCACCAACGTCGCCCGCCCCAGAATCACTACGGATCGATAATTCATCGAGTGATTGAAGATGGATCGCGCCAGCACAAGCCCATCCAGCAAGGTGACCGTGATGCAAACAGGAAGGCTTTCTTTCAAGTTACGCAACATTCGACTGGCGGCAGAGCCGTGAATGAACAGGCTGTCGTCTTTACGTCCGTAAGAGGTAGGGATGACAAAAGGCTGGCCGTCAACCACGAACCCTACGTGACAAAGAAATCCTTCATCGAGAATGCGGTATGCAGTTTCACGGTCGTAGACTCCGCGCTCCGCTTCACGGACGACACGCGTCCGTGGGGTGGGCGTATGAGGTTGGGACATGGGAAGCGAACTCCGGCAAGCGCCAAGGATGGATGAAGGTAAAGTGTAACATCGACAGCGCTTCGCGCTCCGCTTACAGCCGGCGGCTCGGTTGAGGCGGTGTCTCTGTCTTTTGACCCTACCAATAAAACTTCAGCGCGAACTGGAACTGCCGCGGATCGTACGCGGCCGTAACCTGCCCCGCATTGGTAAACAGCTGATTGACGGCGGCGGCGTTGAAGCGATTAGCAAGATTGAACATGTCGACAATCAAGTCCGTGCTGAACCGTTCGTGAAAATAAATACGTTTCGCGACCCGCAGATCGTTGAACACGACCCATGGCTGAACCCCGCCATTTCGCGGGAAATTGCCATCAAGTGACTGCAGAGTGCCATTGAAGTCGGCGGGGCAGGGCTCCTGAAAAACTCCTGTGGGCGAGAATTTCGAACTGACAGGCAGGTTTCCCAGCGCCGTGCAGGCGGGGTTAACGAAAGTATCCGGCCGGCCGGTGTCCGGCGAGAACTGAAAATTGTCCGCGTTTCCCGTGATGATGTTGAACGGCCGCCCGGAGGAAAATTCAACAATCGGCGCGAAGGTCCAATCGCTAAAAAACTGCCGGCTGAATCCGCTGCCCAGCTCGCCCGTCTGGTACACACCGCTGAAAACAAAACGATGCCGCTGATCGAAAAGCGACGTGGAGCGCTCCGCCGACGGGAAAAAGCTATCCTGCGGCGCCAGTGGCGCTTCCAGATCGGTGGAGTCGTCGATAGCATGAGACCACGTATAGGAAGCGAGAAACTCGTAGTGGCTGCCGAAGCGCTTACGCAAGTTCGCGCTGAGGCCATTGTAGTTGGAACTGCCGTTGGAATAGTTTGCATCCATGTCGCTGAAGGGGACGCAACCGGCGAGCGTGCTGTAATCACAAGTCGCTGCAAGGCCGTGTTCGCCTAGCACGGCGGGCAAAACGGCCGTGACGCAGTTTGATGCCGCACTGTTTAAATAAGCGATTGCGAGCGCAGGATTGACAGCCGACGGACGGAAAAAGTTCGCCAGCGCCGCGGAAACCCAGGGTTGGCCGGTCGGGTTTACGCCGCAGGGTGCGGTTCCGCTGCCCACCCCTAGCGGCCCGGTGGCGGAGTTCGATGTAGGGTCGGTAGACGCGGCCAGATAGTTACTCACCAAGATATCGCCCCGCGGAGTGTTCGCATTAATGGGACGATTCAGATGGCGTCCGCCGTTGAAGTTGTACGCCAAGTCAAAAGCAAAGCCATGCCCGAGATCGCGTTCGATGCCGAAGTTGACTTGCTGCGAATATGCGTATACGAAGTTCTTCGACTGGGGATAGCCGAAGGGCAGGAATCCCATTGGAAAGAAGGTCGATGGATTCAGGAAGTTCTGGTTCACGAATAAACCCGGAAACTGAGGGTTGCCAGCTTGGTCGGGTGCAAATGGAGCGGGATTGAAGCGCTGCTGTCCAGCGATGTAGCCCGGGACGGTCGGCAAGCAACCGGGAGTTGTCAGAGTTCCCTGAAAGGTGTTCGTCGCATTCAAGCTGCCAGGCCCGCCACCAGACGTGCTGCACGGCGCGCCCGGTCCGAACACCAACTGGCCACTCGAAGAACCGTCCGATGCATTGCCGAGGAAATAGAGGCCGAGCAGCGGGTGATCGAAGAATATGCCGTACGATGCGCGCAATACAGTTTTTCCGTCACCTTTCGGATCCACCGCTATTCCGAAGCGCGGCTGAATGGCGTGGGTGTAAGTCTGAATGCCTTTCTGTAAGCCGAGTTGATTGTAAGCAGCTTTGGCAATTGCGTTAAGCGGGCTGAGCTGCGGTGGAAACTCAATATCGTAGCGAAGCCCGTAATTCAATGTGACCTTGGGCGTCGCGCGCCATGAGTCCTGCCAGAAAGCTCCCAGCGGCTTGTTCGAGAAACTATCCGTTGGACTGCCATAGCCTTGCACGAGTTCGTTGGGAAATCCGAGCCCGTAACTCTGGATAGCGGTGAAGTTGGGGAAAGTCGGACACAATGCGGCCGGAAGCCCATTGGATGAGCAGAGGTTGGGGAAGAAATCGGACGAAGGCGTCGATCCGAAATCGTACAGGCCTCCATAGTTGACGGTAAATGTTGCTGTGAGCGGAAGGTAATTGAAGTCGACGCCGAACTTGGTGTTGTGTCGTCCAATTGTCCAGGAAAAATTGTCGGTAAATTGATAGCGCTGCTCGACGCGTTGAATGTAGGAGTATGGCTCACGCCCGAAATAAGCAAAGCCAGGAATATTCTCGGCCACATCCGCTCCGTCAGGAGTCGCCGTGTTGTAGTAATAAGACAAACCACGGCGGGCGTATTGGAAGCGGAATTCGTTGACCCGGTTACTGCCCATGGTCCAGGTATCCTGGAACACCCCAGCGACATCGCGATAGGTTTGTTGCGATGTGCGCGAATAGGCATTCTGTCCAAAAACCTGATTCTCGCCATTCACCTCGATACCGGTCACCGTGCTGGGGCTTACGTTGATGCGGAACATCAGCCGATTACTGTTCGTCAGATTGTGGTCGATGCGGAACGAATACAGGCTCGTTCCTTCAAATACCGGGAAGTTGCCAATCTGCGAATTCAGCGAGAGAAAATTAGAGGGCAGCGAGTTGCACAGCACATTCGGCTGAGCGAAATTGCAGGAGGTCGGGAACTGCGTGAGCGGACTGGAGCCGTTCAGCGGAACGGGTATCGCAGTTCCGGCCAGAGCGCCAAAAATAGCGGGGTAGGAACCATTCAGTGCGATTCCTGACGAGCCGCCTACGAAGGTCGCATAAACCGCGGCTTCCTGCGCATATCCCGCGGCCAGAGCAGGACTGATGGCGCCGATGGCCCCCTCAGCCGCAGGCAGATTCTGAAAAAAGGCCTGCTGACTGTTTGGGCCCGATGTCGCATACACGCCTTGCTGAATCGTTCCCCCGGGCAGACCGAACGCACTCGACAGATCGACATTATCCGTCAGTCCGAAGCAGGTCGCTCCGCCTGTGTGCAAACAGTCTTCGCCGATCGAGGCAAACCCCGTCTCGTGACGCCGCGTAATTTCGTAGGAGAAAAAATAATAGGTTTTATCTTTCTTGATCGGGCCGCCAAATGCAGCCCCGGCCTGCACTCGCGTGTAAGCAGGATTCGAAACCGTACTGAACGGATTCACCGCCTGGAAGCTGCGATTGCGTAAAAAGCCGAAAACATCACCGTGGAATTCGTTCGACCCGGAGCGTGTAATGATGTTGACCACGCCCCCAGCGGCCCGGCCGTATTCGGGTGCGTAATTGTTGGTGATGATCTGAAACTCCTGCACGTCTTCCTGAGAAACGGTGGAGCGCACGCCATTCACCGAGTTATCCGTGGCATCGGCGCCATCCACATTCACCAGGTTCGAGCGTGCGCGTTGCCCGCTCATGTTAAGGCCGGAGGTCGGCGCTGCGCCGGTCGCTGGGGTGTTATCGCGAACGACCTGCGAATCCGTCAGCGTGAAATTGATGTAGTTGCGCCCATTGATCGGCAGATTGTCGATGCGCCGTTGGCCGATTGTGTCAGTGGTTGCAGTCCGCGTGGTTTCGACCAAGTCCGCCTCGGAACTGACCTCAACTACTTCCTTTCCGCTTGCCACGGCAAAGGTCACCGGCAAATCTACCAACCCTCCCACGGTTATGATGACGTTCGTAGCCTCGGTCTTGGCGAATCCAGAGGCTTCAATCGTCACGCTATACGCACCGGGCGGCAGGAGTCGCACAGTATAGCCACCCTGGCCGTCTCCCGTTGCGGTACGCACCAGTCCTTTGGCGACGTCACTTACAGTGACCGCGGCATTAGCAACGAACCCACCCTTCGGATCTTTCACTGTAACGTGGAGATCGCCGGTAGCAACGCCTCCCTGGCCGAAGGCTAGAAGCGAACAGAGCAGGAAGAGCACCTCGACCAAAGATGGCTTTACGAGGCGGAGCGTGAAGATACGAATCAACGATGAGCGGACCATACAGTCTCCCTTGACTCCGATAGATTGAGGTTGACGTTGTACAACCGCGATCGCAACGTGGATTTGCGCACAGGGTTCGCGGGACAGAATCGTCCCGCTGGTTTGTACACCATCCGTACGATCGAAAACAAGGATGAAGGACGGAACCAACCGAGGGAATGGGAAAGTTACTGACCGCGTGTTTTGCGAATCGGCCGAGGAGCTCGTCCTACAAGCGCACTGCCACAGCTGGATTTTGCAACCGCCCAAGAAGCATGGCTGTACCGCTGAGTTGCTCGTACCGGTCGGCGACGCGCACAGCAGCAAAGCCCGACTGGGGCCACGCGAGCGCAACATAGATCCAAACCAGCGCAACAGCTGTGTTACGGCGCAGGAGAATCGCATCGTCTACCAATTGCTGTGCGGCGCCGGCAAAGCGCATATCCCCACTGGCCAGCGCCGCTTCGCCGATTCGTACAAGCACCGCAGCGTTGGCTGCGGCAATCTGGATATAAGCCGCCATCGCGCGCAGCCGTTCGCGACGCACCATGCGGAATTCCGCGGGCGGAAGCCGCAGCCGCAGATACTCGTCCTGGGCCGGATTGGCCAGGTTTCGGAACGCCTCTACATCGATGGGTCGAATCGATGGCTGCAGGCTGGAACTTTTTTTGAGTTGGAGTTTCTGGGTTACAGCAAGGCACAAGATAATGCCCAGCGCTGCAGCTGCGGCGGCGACAAGAACAAAAGCCAGATTCATTGCAACAAACGCTCCAGTTCCCGGTTCCAGATCGCCAGATTGTTCTCCGGCAACGAAACCGCAGACGTCGTGGTTTTTTTCTGTGGAACGAGCAGGTAATAGCACCAGATCAGGACGCAGACGTGATAGGAAGCCATGGTGAAAAAGTCAAGCAGGTAGCTCTTTTGCCCGAAGAGCCACTCAGTCATCAATGCCCAATGAGCGAGATAGACTGACGCAACGATGCCGTAACCGATTGTGATTCCGAAAGCCGCGCGTTCCCATCGTAGATGGAAGTGCGCTGCGAAAACAAAGAGGAAAAGAATCAGTCCACATTGAACCACACTCACGCTTCGGCCCATGATGCGGGTTGCAGAAACGATTAGCGACAGCATGGGATTCGCGTAAGCTGCGATGACGGTCGCGGTAAGCACGAGCACAGCGCCGACGCCGCTGACCAGAAGTTTGGCCAGTTTTCCTAGTGGCCGATAGCCACGCAGAAGGTGAGCAAAGACCTCGCCGATAACGACGAACTTTATGAATACCTCGACTGCCAGAAAGAAAAAGTAGCTCCGCCAATACGTCATATCCGAAAAAAAAGACGGGCTAACGTCCATTGCATAGATAATTCCCCCGCCCACTGCTTCAAAGACGGCATAGGCAAAAAAGGCGGGGAACACCCTGTGCAGCCCCCGCCGCCACATTGAGACGGCAAGAGCTAAAAGAAGAATGCAGGGTGCGACCCACAAATAGTGCCACAGAAGCGAGTGCGGCTCAAACATGACTCTCGTCGCGCACTATACCGCGACGGGCGTCTCCCTGCAACCCCGTTGTGAGTCGCGTCCGTTTTTCGTAACGTAACCCCGATGGTTAGGGCCTGCAAGTAGCACCACTACTGCCAGAACAGTTTCCGCCGCTGCTACCGCCATCGGCATGTGCGACAGTAGGAATCACTAAAGTATTGAGGAACATCAGAGCTGCTGCGATCACAAGTAGGGCACGTTTCACGGTTGGTTTTTCTCCTTGTTTTTGATAACCGACCCGTGATACTTACATGCCAGAGGGCTTACCAGAAAGGTTGCTTGAGTGCAACATCCGTTCGGAATTCGTAACAAGCCATGACTCTGAAGTCCGCCCTACAAGATCTGCGGGAAACAACGCTGGCAGCCATTTCCGGGCTGCTGGCAAAGCTGGCCTATTTAGGTTCTCTTCACCGGCGGGAGGGCGGATACAAGCACTGGGGAATGACGCTGGTGCATGGAGAGGACGCGTCAGATCGAGCGTGGAAGCAGGCTCACGCTGACGTCTTAACGAAGGTCTTGCGAACCCCAATCTCTGAACTGGAGGAAGATCTTCAGGAGTCCAGCAAGTCAGCACAGGAACCAGCCAGGGCATACGTCGAGAGTATGCGGCAACAAATCAACGACTTGCTGCCTTCACCGCAAGACCCTGCAGCCGCTAAACATCTCAATTCAGTGCTGGTTGCTCTTTCGAGCCTGGAGAAGACCCGTAAGCGCGCCACTCCGTCAGCTTCATCGCCACTCCCACCACCTGGCCGATGATTTCGGCTTCCTGTGGATGGCGCAGCACTCGAATCTGCACAGGGGAAAGCGGGTGTGGCTGCAGGATCAAATCATCGCGCTTCATGCTGCACCAACAGCAGGTGTATCCATCGCGGGTTTCGACGAAATAGATTGGCCGTTCATACTCGGAACGCCACACACCCTCGGCCACTTTGTTCTTCTCTTCATCCACCTGAATAAAGCTGCCCGGCGGAAGAATCGGGTACATGGTGAAATCCTGGTGTCCAATGTATCCATAAGTGAATTCGCTATGCGCGAATTGTGCCAAATAACTTAGAGGTACCAGACCCCACTGCTCCACCATTCGCCCGAGGTTTGCAGTGCGTTGTTCGTCAAAGCCGGGATCCATGCGGATAGGGACTTGAACCGAAGCCAGTCCATTGAGGGTCTCGGACAAATGCGACCGGGGAGGTGCGATCATGCCCAGATCGGCAGCCATATTATTCATGTCAACGCCGTACCACGACAACAGCTCGCGCATATCGCGCCGGTAGATTACTGAGAGCGTGTAGAGACGAAAAATACTGGGCAAAACTCCTTTGGTTTCTATATCCGACAGGCGGCTGGGAGGAACCGAGAACTCCTCATTGCGATATTTCTCGGCGATACGCGCGCTCGATGTTTCGATGTCGCGCATAGTTAAGCCAAGCTTTTCGCGCAGCGTGCGAAGGCTCTTACCTGCTGGGAGCATCGGCATCCTCCAAAGGAGTGGGGAAAATCATGTGATAAAGTGCCCGCAATCATAGCAAAGACGCGGAATTTATGTCACAAATTTGTAAATAATTGTGACAACCCTATTTTTGTTACGAAATCCGAACAACCTGAAGGCCGCGTCGCTATTGACGGTAGTTGTGAGTGTCGGCCGAGTTGCGCTTCCAGTGTTGGGCCTCGGAGGTCGCTCCGCGCAGATTTTGTGTTCGGATTTCGTAACAAGACTTTTTGAATTTAGCAAAATCCCTTTTCCCCTGGGCGTCCGACCTTCTCCTTTGCCACCTTCCCGGCTGCCCGCTATGACATTTGTCAGACAGATTCCATGATGAACCGCACTGGCCCCCGAATCTGCGCTCCTCCATTATGTGAGCAACAAGAAGATATTCAGACTCGGCAAAGTGAGGACGAAAATGGCACACACTGCGGCAAGTTGGCCAGAAGCCCAAATCCTTCACCAGGTTCCCGGTGCGGCAGTTGCCAGTCTGGAAACTGTCAACAAGAATTATGGAGATATTCGGGCCCTGCAGAATTTCACCTTCACTGCAGGCATTGGTCAGGTTGTGGCTTTGCTCGGCCCGAATGGGGCAGGGAAGACTACTGCCGTGAAGCTTCTGTTGGGACTAATTCAGCCCGATTCGGGCAAGGCTCGGGTTTTCGGAGCTGACCCAACAAGCCCCCAAAACCGCATGCGCGTAGGCGCAATGCTGCAAGTAGGTCGTGTACCAGAAACGCTTCGTGTTCGGGAGCATATCGAACTGTTCTCGAGTTATTACTCCAAACCATTGCCTATGTCTGAAATCCTGGCAGTGGCCGGATTAGAGAAAGTGGCTAGCCGCAAGTTTGGCGATCTCTCAGGAGGTCAAAGACAGCGCACGCTCTTCGCACTTGCGATTTGCGGCAATCCCGATCTGCTGTTCCTGGACGAACCTACCGTGGGCCTGGATGTTGAAGCTCGACGCGCACTTTGGGATGGAATTCGCCAATTGGTCGACCGTGGAAAAAGCGTTCTGCTGACTACGCACTATCTGCAGGAAGCCGACGCCCTCGCCGACCGTATCGCGGTAATCAACCGCGGCTCGGTCATCGCGGAGGGTACGCCGGCAGAAATCAAATCCCAAACTGGCGGCAAGAGAATTCGCTGCGAGACACGCATAGATCTGAATACATTGCTTGAAATTCCCGGCGTGATCGATGCGAAGCGGGATCGTGAAGCGGTTGAGATCCAAGCGCGAGAGGCCGAACCAGTTGTCCGGACATTACTCGCCCGCGATCCGTCACTTTCTGGATTAGAGATAACAAACGCCGGGCTGGAAGAGGCTTTCCTAACGCTGGTGCAGGAAAACAACGAAGATCAACCCGAGTGAACTGATTTCTCTTGTTTTGGAATCAAAAAATTAAGGAGACGAAGATGAGCACAGCTGCAGCGATCCTATCAAACGCGCAGATCGAGCGCTCTGCGAGCCACACCGTCGCGATCTATTTGAAAGAGGCGAAATACGAATTGCTCAAGAGCCTCCGCTTACGCGTCTATACCCTCTCAGTAATCAGCTTTCCTTTGATGTTCTATGTTCTCTTCGGGCTGGTGTTGAACTCCAATGGAAGTATTGGCGGCACCAGCGTGCCAACGTATTTGATCGCTACGTACGGTACCTTCGGGGTGATGGGCGCATCCTTGTTTGGCACCGCATCCGGCCTTGCTGCCGATCGCGGTTTGGGGTGGCTTCAGGTTAAGCGAGCCAGTCCAATGCCGCCGTTCGCTTACTTCTTCGCGAAGGCCATCCTGAGCATGATTTTCAGCGCCGCCGTGGTGGTGCTCTTACTCGTCTTGGGCATCAGCTTCGGAGGAGTGCGTTTGTCGATTCCAGAAACGGCAAAGCTCATCGGTGCGCTTCTCGCCGGCTCTCTGCCTTTTTCCGCAATGGGGCTGGCGATCGGCTACTTCGCGGGGCCCAACTCCGCTCCCGCAGTAATCAATCTCTTTTACTTGCCGCTCTCGTTCTGCAGCGGACTGTGGGTTCCCTATATGTTTCTCCCCAAACTCGTGCGACAGATTGCATTAGGCCTGCCGCCGTATCACCTGGCGCAACTTGCGCTCGGAACCGTGGGCGCAGGCCGTCATGAGTCCTTGCTGACTCACTGGGAAGTCCTATTTGCCTTCACGCTCATCTGCCTCGGAATTGCCCGCATGGGTTTTCAGCGCGATCAGGGGAAACTCTACGGTTAGAGATTCCAAGCTGCGAGATTGGGGAGAAAGGAGCAAAAATCATGAGCGTCGACATTAAGAAAGGTTACGGCTCAACTCTCCTGATGGTACTTTTCGGCGTGTTGGCCGTGTACGGAGGCACGGTTTGGCTGCCGCTATTGGTTCCTGCCGCCGCTCTGGTGTGGCATCTCGCCTCGCGTCCTCACCTCAGCCGGAACAGAAACTGAGGCTTGAGGCATGGACGATAATAGTTCCGGCATTCGAATGCTGCTTAGGACAACTTCAGAACTGAACCCGGCAAGAATCGAAACTCAATGAGGCTGATACCGAAAAACAGCGAGTTCTCGTGGGCGATGTATTCGGTCCTGTATTTCGGCTTTTTTTTCCTCGATCCCATCGCGAGTCACGCCAGCCTGCGGGTATGGATTTTTACTCTGCTGGCGACAGTCGTTTTCATGCTCTTATATTTCGGTCTTTTTTGGGTGAGTTCCCGACAAGGTCTTTTGCATCTTGCCGGTATGATTTTGCTCGGGGTTGCCTTCGCGAAATACAACGGCGGGGCTAACACGTTTTTCATTTTCGCTTCGGCTTGCGGCCCGTTTGTTGTCGATACCGAGGCCGACGGGATCAAGGTGCTTCTGGCAGTGCAGGCCGCTGGGCTCCTGACCTGGTGGGGATTTCATCTCAACGGCTGGTTCCTTCTTTTTTCAAACGGTCTCTCATTCATTGTGGGTATCAGCGATCTGCATTTTGCTGAGCGCACTCGTGCCAATCGACAGTTGCTCAAAGCGAACGAAGAAATTGAGCAGCTCGCGAAAGTCGCGGAACGCGAGCGCATTGCGCGCGATTTGCACGATGTTCTCGGTCATACGCTTTCAGTCATCATTCTGAAATCCGAACTCGCCGGAAAACTCATGGATCGCGATCCGCAACGCGCAGGGAGTGAAATTCGCGAGGTCGAACAAATTTCACGGCAGGCGCTTTCGGATGTCCGCGAGGCGATCCGCGGCTATCGCGCCCGCGGCCTTTCCGCCGAACTTGCTCAAGCCAAGGCGACCCTCGAAACCGCCGGCGTTACCGTGAAATGTGAAGTCGAGAAAGTCGCCCTGCAACCGTTGCAAGAAAGCGTTCTGTCGATGGCGGTGAAAGAGGGCGTAACGAACGTCGTACGCCACGCCCAGGCCCGCACCTGCTGGCTGCGTTTTGAGCAGCAGAACGGGTCATGTCGGCTCGCCATCGAGGATGATGGCCGCGGCGGAGTTCACAACGAAGGCAACGGCCTCCGAGGCATGCGTGAGCGCGTCGAGATGATCGGCGGATGCCTCAGCCGCGATTCAGAGGGCGGCACGAAGCTCATCATTACCCTTCCGCTGAGGGAAGTCGCACAGGTAGAAGAAGGCGGCAAAGGTTGAGTCCACTCTCCAAAGAAAATCGCAAAACCATTCGCGTGATCGTTGCTGAGGATCAAGGAATGGTGCTGGGAGCGCTCGCGGCGCTGCTCGAGATCGAAGGCGACATTTCGGTCGTGGCCAAAGTGCGCAACGGCAAAGAGGCGGTCGATGCTGTGGTCACTCACAAGCCAGATGTTCTTATTACCGACATTGAGATGCCGATGTTAACCGGGCTTGACGCCGCGGCTGAAATCAAGCGCCGCCGCCTGGGAACGCGCGTCATTATTCTGACCACATTCGCGCGTGCGGGATACTTGCGCCGAGCCATGGAAGCTGGCGCGCTGGGCTACATGCTGAAAGACATGCGGGCGGAAGAACTCGCGGAGGCCGTCCGCCGGGTACACCAAGGATTGCGTGTAATCGATCCCGAGCTCGCCACGGAAGCGTGGAGCGAAATGGATCCACTCACGGACCGCGAGCGCCAGGTTCTGCGATTGGCCGGCGAAGGCATGCAGAGCGGCGACATCGCTGCGGAACTGAATCTCTCCGAAGGCACGGTACGCAACTATCTCTCCGAAGCCATCAGCAAAATGGGCGCGAGTAACCGCGTGGAAGCCTCAAGAATCGCCCGGACCAAGGGCTGGCTGTAAACTGGAAAACCATAGAGTTTTTGCGTTCAATGCCCGACACCTACATCCTAGGCATCGAAAGCTCCTGCGACGAGACCGCCGCAGCGGTCGTACGTTCCGGAGAGAAACTCATTTCTAATGTCGTCGCCTCGCAGATCGCGACCCATCAACCTTTCGGCGGAGTTGTGCCGGAGCTGGCTTCACGCGAGCATTTGCGCGCCGTGGTTCCTGTTGTCCGACAGGCCCTTGCCGAAGCCAATCAGACTTACAAATCAGTAGACGCGATTGCCGTAACCCAAGGGCCCGGTCTGGCCGGGGCGCTGCTGGTTGGGATCAGCTATGCGAAGGCGCTCGCCTACGGCCTCGACAAGCCACTGATCGCGGTGAATCATCTCGAAGGCCACATACACGCGGTTTTGCTCGAAGAACGGCAGAAAGGCAACTACGAATTGCAGTTCCCGGTTCTCGCTCTGGTTGTGTCGGGAGGACACACGCATCTCTACCTCGCGGCACAAAAAGGGGATATCTGGACCTACGAAAACATCGGCCACACGCGCGACGATGCCGCCGGCGAAGCGTTCGACAAGGTGGCAAAGCTCCTCGCCCTCGGCTATCCCGGCGGCCCGATCATTGATCGGCTTTCCTCGCAGGGCGACCCGACCGCAGTAAAATTTCCGCCTGCACAGATCAAGCACCGCGACCGCCGCGATCACCGGGCCCAAAAAGAAACTGAGACGGATCGTCCGCGCTTCGATTTTTCTTACAGCGGCCTAAAGACGGCGGTTCTGCGCTACGTGGAAATTCACAGCCTGCGCGACTCAATCGAAAAACGGCGCAACACTCTGGCGGGCATCCCGAAGCCGAAGTTCGAGCAAGTTCTGGCAACCTGCGACAAAAAGACCCTTGACCTGGTTGCGTCGTTTCAGCGAGCCATTGTCGAGGATCTGACGGGAAAAACTCTGACGGCAGCCCGCGAATGCAATGCCGCTACTCTCTTCGTTACGGGCGGGGTTGCGGCAAACAATGAATTGCGCGCGACTTTCGAAAGCAAAGGGGCGCAGGAAGGTATACCGGTATATTTCCCTTCGCGCCCGCTTTCCACAGACAACGCAGCGATGATCGCAGCCGCAGCCTACCCGAAGTTTCTAAGGAAGGATTTCGCACCAAAGGATTTTTCCGCAGAAGCCAATCTTGCCTTGATGTGATTTCACGTGCAGACGTAAGAGCCAAGCAGCACTCTTACTTTCCGGCGGCTTGCCCTTTGCCCATCACGGCATCCAACGCCTTTCCCAGTTGGCATTGAATATCGATGTCTTTATAAATGGCGAAATCTGCACGCTTTTCGTTTTCATCGAAGCCGCTGGCGCGGCCGGCAACAATAATGATAGGAATCTTCGCGGTCTCGGGATTCTTCTTCAGTGCCGTGATCAGTTCACCGCCCGACATTTTCGGCATCTGCATGTCGGTCACAATCAGGTCTGGCTTGATGCGTGACAGGATCTGCAATGCTTCTACGCCATTGGTCGCCGATTCCACGGTAAAGCCGCGCTCTTCGAGAGAACGGCAGACAGTGTAGCGAATCAGCATGGAGTCATCGACGACTAATGCCACCGCAGGCATGGATTATCCCGTGCAAAACGCACGCCCCCGTTCTCCGGAGACTAGCAGCGCTGAGATCTCAATACCAAGCTGGATCGCAGGATCAGGGTTACTTTCGTGATATGAAAAATGCTGCCTTCTTACGCAGTTTGGGCGTTGGAAGTAAGTCTCCTGGCGGCTAGGAGTCCTCGTTTTCATGCTCGACGCGCTCTTCGATGGAAATGTCCTTTAACTCACTCGACTCGAAGACCTCGCGGCATTCCAGGCATTCAACGAACTCGGCATCCTCGTCGCGGCTCACAAACTGCACGCGGGGGTGCTTGCAAGGTTGATGATTAGGCGGCTGGAGAGACGGCTTTGCACTCATAAATCCGAGCATCGCCCTCGTGAAAACTGCATAGGGATCGATTCGCGGGAATTTCCGGTATTTTAGCCTTGCTTTGGCGCTTGTCAAGAACTTCTTGGTAATTCTCACGGGCGGGGAAATTGGTTACCACGGTACTCGGCGCCATGGAGACCATGAACCGAAGTCAACGATCGTCGGGCGTCGCTCGATCCCGCTTCACGACTGTTTAAGCCGATTTTCTCCCAATGGCTGCAAAGGCTTGCATAATCGAGGGATCAGGCTTTACAATAAAATACGACGAAAATGGTCGGAGATATATCCGACTGCTTCAGTCGTATATTGTGGGCAGAACAGCCCCGAACATGCTCGATGCTGAAGCTGACAAAAAAGGCGGATTACGCGTTGATGGCCATGAAGCATCTGGCCGACCACGGGCAGCAAGGAAGCGCCAGCGCAAAAGACGTTGCCGATTCCTTTGGCATTCCACCCGAGGCGTTAGCGAAGATTCTGCAGCGGTTGGCCAAGGCTGGTCTGTTGCATTCGCAGCAAGGCACGAATGGCGGATACCGATTGGCGCGAGCGGCCCATACGATTTCGGCGTTCGAAGTAATCCAGGCGATCGACGGACCGCTGTTCATCACTTCGTGCGTTACGACTCGCGGTGAATGTGGGCAGACGGACCGCTGCAACATTCGCGAGCCGCTGCGCAAAGTGAATGAAAGCATCGAGGCAGTCCTAAGGCGCATCAAGATTTCTCACATGCGCGAGGAGCCGGAAGTCGCGGCGAGCGGTGTCGCGGGGTCAACCGAACTGGTGACAATCGCCTGAGCAATTGAGATTAAAGATATTGATTCGCACTTAAAGGTAGGAGAAGGAATCAAATGAGCACGGATGTAAAAATCCCCCAGGAACTTGGACACACACAAATTTCCGCTCCCAAGGGAGTGAAGTTGCCCATCTACATGGATAACCACGCCACCACGCCCATGGATCCGCGGGTGTTGGAAGAGATGCTGCCTTTTTTCATGGAGAAGTTCGGCAACGCTGCCAGCCGCAACCACTCGTTCGGCTGGGCCGGTGAAGAAGGCGTCGAGACGGCGCGCGAGCGCATCGCCAAGCTGGTAGGAGCGACTACGAAGGAAATCGTATTCACCTCTGGTGCCACCGAGAGCGACAATCTCGCCATCAAGGGTGTCGCAGAAATGTACCGCGAGAAGGGCAATCACATTATTACTGCGGTCACGGAACACAAAGCCGTGCTCGATACGTGCAAGCGCCTCGAAAAGAACGGCTATCGCGTGACTTACCTGCCGGTGCAAAAAAACGGTTTGATCGATCTCGATGATCTCAAGCGCGCCATGGACGATAAAACGATCCTCGTCACCATCATGGCTGCGAACAACGAAATCGGCGTACTGCAACCGATTGCCGAGATCGGCAAGCTGTGCCGTGAACGCGGAGTCATTTTCCATAGCGATGCGACGCAGGCTATCGGCAAGGTTCCAATCGACGTGAATAAGCAGAACATCGACCTGATGTCGATCTCTGGCCACAAAATGTACGGACCCAAAGGCGTTGGCGCCTTGTATGTTCGCCGCAAGAATCCGCGCGTGCAGATTTCCGCCATCATCGACGGCGGCGGGCATGAGCGCGGCATGAGATCGGGAACTTTAAATGTTCCCGGAATTGTTGGGCTGGGCAAAGCATGTGCGCTCGCGTCTGAAGAAATGTCGCACGAAGCGATTCACCTTGCTAGCTTGCGCGATCGCTTGCGTGACCGCATCATGAACCGCTTGGATGAGACCTACATCAACGGCACCATGGAGCATCGCCTACCCGGCAATCTGAACATCAGCTTTGCCTATGTTGAGGGCGAATCGCTCTTGATGGGGATCAACGATATTGCAGTTTCCAGCGGATCGGCGTGCACCTCTGCGACGCTGGAGCCATCTTATGTATTGAAGGCTCTCGGCACGGGAGACGATCTGGCGCATAGCTCGATTCGTTTCGGCATTGGCCGCTTTAATACTGAAGCGGAGGTCGATTACGTGGCGGACCGGGTTATCGAAACCGTCGAGCGCCTGCGCGAACTTTCTCCGCTTTACGAGATGGCGAAGGAAGGAATCAACCTGAAAGATGTGAAGTGGGCCGGAGAGTAAGAGCAAAGTTTCAAGGTTTCAGAGTTTCAAGGTTTCGACGTCCTGAAGCTCTGAGCCGATCATTAAAACTAGAAACGTTGAAACTTGGAGAAAAGAAATGTCATATAGCGATAAAGTTATCGACCACTACAACAACCCTCGCAACGTCGGCTCGATGGATAAGAGCAGCAACGACGTAGGCACCGGTCTAGTAGGCGCGCCGGAATGCGGCGATGTCATGAAACTACAAATCCGCGTCAACCGCGACACCAACGTGATTGAAGAAGCCAAGTTCAAAACGTTCGGTTGCGGCTCCGCGATCGCATCTTCCTCTCTAGCCACCGAGTGGGTGAAGGGCAAAACTGTAGACGAGGCCCTCGCCATCAAGAACATGGACATCGTGAAGGAATTGTCGTTGCCTCCGGTGAAGATCCACTGTTCGGTGCTGGCTGAAGACGCAATTCGGGCCGCCATCGGCGACTGGAAGAAGAAGCAGGGAGCCGAGAAGCCGGAAGCGGTAGCGACGAGGTAGCTGCGAGTGGTGAACGATCATGCATCGCTTGAGCGTTCTTGTTCGATCGCAGCTCGCAGCTCGCGGCTCATGGCGCGCAGCTTTGATATGACAACGCTAACCGTACAACCCGTGACGCAAGCCCCGGCCAAGGGCGTTCAGGTGACCGAAAAGGCCATCTCTAAGATCCGTAGCGCCATGGTAAAAGAGGGCATCTCGCCCGAGCAAGGCGGGCTGCGTCTAGGCGTTCAGGGCGGCGGATGTTCGGGCTTGAGCTACAACATTCGCTTCGATACGCAGCCGCGGGAGCGGGACCGCATCTTCCAGTTCGAAGATGTGCGCGTCTTCGTGGACCCGAAGTCGTTCATTTATCTGCACGGCATGACGCTGGATTACCAGGAAACGCTGATCCAGCAGGGATTCGTCTTCGTAAATCCCCAAGCCACGAAGTCCTGCGGCTGCGGCACTTCGTTCTCGGCGTGAGGCGTGTGGCGCTGGCACTCCTTCGACAAGCTCAAGTTACGCTCTGCCCGCTAAGCCATCGGCACAAGATTCCTTTGTGAACCTTCGTGTCCCTGGTGGTTAGTGGTTTGGTTAAGTTGAAGTCCGAAATTAATGAGTAGTGCGATCCAAATTCCGGCTCAGTCTGCTGCGCTGCAAGACTACTTCTCTTTCTTCGGCCTGCCGCGAAAGCTAAACATTGACGTCGCCGGGCTTGATAAAGATTTTTACGCCATGAGCCGGAAACTGCATCCCGACCTCTATGCCAATGCAAGTAGACAGGAGCAGGTCTGGAGCCTGGAGCAAAGCTCACGCCTCAACGACGCATATAGAACTTTGAAAGACCCGGTCAAGCGAACCCAATATTTGTTGCAGTTGGAAGGCGTCGAACTGGAAGAGCAATCGAAGGCCGCCACCGAACAGGCACGGAGCAGCGGGCAGGTCAAGAAACAGATTGT
Source organism: Candidatus Sulfotelmatobacter sp. (assembly GCA_036490235.1). Classification (GTDB taxonomy): domain Bacteria; phylum Acidobacteriota; class Terriglobia; order Terriglobales; family Acidobacteriaceae; genus Sulfotelmatobacter. The sequence continues at coordinate 63,052 of DASXEG010000083.1, forward strand.
TCCTCCGGATTTGCTCGAGGAAGTTTTCGAGCTGAACATGCAACTCGAAGAATTGCGCGGATTGAAAAAGATGGGCGAGGACGATCCGGCACTAATCGAGGAAATTGGCCGCCAGAAGCTCGAACTCGAAGAAAAACATGATGTGCTGCTTGACGAACTGCGAACGTGCTGGAAGAGCTGGGATACGTTGATCGAGCGGGAACAATCCGGCGAGGTCATTTCGCAGGATAGCGACCAACGCGCCAGCATGCGCGGCAAGATGATCGATGTACTGAACCGGCGAAATTACATCCGCAATCTGGTGAGGGATGTAAATGAGGTGCTAGAAAGCTGAATCATGGCAGGGGATCGCATCGTCGGCATAGATCTGGGCACCACGAACTCACTCATTGCGTTCATGCAAGGGGAAACCCCTATCGTAATTCCTGGCGAGGACGGCTCGAATCTCGTTCCCTCTGTTGCCGCTCTTGATCGGGAGAATCAGCCGGTTATTGGCAATGCTGCCCGCAAAACCTTGATCTCCACGCCGGGGCGTGCTGTCTATTCCGTCAAGCGCCTAATGGGACGCGGCGTTGAGGATATACAAGAAGAGTTAAGTCTGTTTCCGTTTCGTCTCGCGGAAGATATTCAACCAGGAGAAGTTCTGCGCATCAAGCTCGGCGACCAAACCTTCACCCCGCCGGAAATCTCCGCGCTGATCTTGCGTCAACTCAAGCGTAACGCCGAGCGCTATTTCGGATCACCAGTGACGAAGGCCGTCATCACCGTTCCGGCCTATTTCAACGATGCCCAACGCCAGGCCACGAAAGACGCCGGTCGCATCGCGGGACTGGAAGTTCTACGGCTCGTGAACGAGCCAACAGCCGCGTCGTTAGCTTACGGCCTCGATAAGAAGCAAAATGGAATCGTCGCTGTTTACGACTTCGGCGGGGGTACCTTCGACATTTCGATCCTCAAGTTGCATGACGGGATCTTCGAAGTCGTCGCCACAAATGGCGACACACACCTCGGTGGAGACGACATCGATAATTTGCTGATTTCCATCGCACTCACCGATATTGAGGGCGATCTCGGCCTAGATCTGCATCGCAAAGCCGAAGTTGTCCAGGCGATTCGCAAAGCCGTGATCGAAGCAAAAATAGCGCTTTCATCTCAGCCGTCGGCGAAACTGGATATCGAACTGCCCAGTGACAGGCGCTACCTGCGCGAAATCACGCGAGAGCAGTTCGAGCAACTGATCCAGCCGATCATTGACCGCACCGTCGGACCCTGCAGACAGGCCCTGAAAGACGCCGGACTCAAGCCGGAGCAAATCAACGAAGTCGTTCTCGTCGGCGGATCGACACGCATTCCCAAAGTTCGTGCGCTGGTGAAAGAACTTTTCCAGCGCGAGCCGCACATCGATCTGAACCCGGACGAAGTCGTCGCGCTTGGCGCAGCGGTGCAAGCCAACATTCTGGGTGGGGGCTCGGAAGCTACCGAGAACATGCTTCTCCTCGATGTCACGCCACTCTCGCTCGGCATCGAAGTTGCCGGCGGCGTCACCGACAAGATCATTCTGCGCAATTCGACCATCCCTGCATCGGCAACGCAGCACTACACCACACAAGTCGATGGGCAGGCCAATGTAGCGATTCACGTGTTACAGGGAGAGCGTGAATTGGCCAAAGACTGCCGATCGCTGGCCCGTTTCGATCTGAAAGGCATTCCGCCAATGGCGGCCGGAATGGCGCGCATCGAGGTAAAGTTTCTCATCGATGCGAATGGCATTCTGAGTGTCTCCGCGCGCGAGCAGCGCAGCAACAAGGAAGCCGAGATTCAAGTTCAACCCAGCTACGGCCTCACCGACGAACAAGTCGAAGGCATGATTCTCGACTCATTCGATAGCGCCGAGGAGGATTTCCGCCAGCGCCAGGTGATCGAAGCCCGCAACGAAGCAGGCACAATTTTGACAGCACTCGAAAGAGGCAAAAAAAACCCGGTCTGGAGCCATCTGACAACTCAGGAAAAGAAAAACATTTCTAAGCTTGAGAAAGTTTTGAATAGCGTTAAGTCGGAAGATGACTATCAGGCCATCCGCAAAGCCATTGATGCTTTGAACCAAGGAACGATGCGTCTGGCGGAACTCATGATGGATAGTGCCGTTTCGACGGCGCTAAAAGGCAAAAACATGGACGAGGCGGACATGGGTGAAGGCCCCTCTGCTCCGCATCCTGTGGCCAAAGCGGAATTTGAGTAAGGGAACAGCTGGCGGTAGCCGAATCATTGGAGCGACGAATGTCAGAAGAGAAAACGCAAGGTGCCGGAACGCTAACCGAAGAAGCTCCCGGCGAAAACACGGTACAGGTCACATTTCTGCCGGAAGGCAAAACCGTGCAATTCGAATGTGGCAAGCTGCCCTACGAGGACCACGGCAAAGAAGAGTCGATTCTTGATGTCGCGTTGAACTTTGGAGTTCCGCTCGACCACGCCTGCGGCGGCAACTGCGCCTGTACAACATGTCATGTATGGATCAAAGAGGGAGCCGAAAATCTTTCTCCTATGGATGACGACGAGGCGGACCGTCTGGACATGGCCGCCGATTTGCAGCTAAACTCACGTCTCGGCTGCCAGGTGCAGATTGTGAAACCGGGAAAAGTAGTGGTCGAGATACCCGCCTGGAACCGGAACTATATTTCCGAAGAGCATCACTAATCGCCACTTGGCATTAGTAATTAGCCGTCGCGCCACGAGTCGTTGTTGAGTCAAATGCCAAGTACCAATTACTAAGTGTTAATGCGAGGATTCGCAATGCCCAAACTTCTTACGTGGGACGACGCCGAAGACATCGGCATCCTGCTCTCGGAGGCCCATCGGGAGATCGATCCCCTCACTGTCCGCTTCACCGACTTGCATCGCTACGTGACCGAATTGCCCGAGTTCAAAGCTGATCCTGCAGGTTCTAACGAGGGCAAGCTTGAGGCGATCCAAATGGCCTGGCACGAGGAATTCCAGGACCGAACCCAGAGTTAGCCCAAGGAATCGCGCCAGAGATCCAGAAACGCCACAGATCCGTTTTTACAATTTCGTGACAATTCGCGATTGGGGGCAGGTTACTCTGCTAATGCTGCTGTTGCAGCGGGATCTGTTCAACCTTCCGCCCGCAGCCATCAGCCTCTCTCTATCCAACTGCAAAGGGCGCGGCGTAGGCCGTGCCCTAATTTTTTAGCCAGGATCTTTGCTTATCCAACCGTGATCGGGACGGCTTCCTCTACACTCGCTTCGCGAAGGAATTTCGCCGCTTCCTCGGGCGGAGTCGGATTGATGTAAAACCCCGTACCCCATTCGAACCCCGCCGTCTTCGTAAGCTTGGGCATGAATTCAATGTGCCAGTGATAGTGATCATTGGCCGGGTCCTGTGCCGGTGAAGTGTGTACGACGAGGTTGTACGGCGGGTTGTCGAGCACCCGGTCGGCTTTGATCAGCAGACCTTTCAGCGCCTTCGCCAGATTCTCAAACATGTGCGACGACGAATTTTCGAATGCCGATTCGTGCGACTTCGGCAGAATCCACGTTTCGAAGGGGAAACGCGGAGCATAGGGAGCGATCGTCAGAAAGTTTTCGTTCTCGGCCACGACGCGAGTCCCGTTTTCCGTTTCCTGACGGATGATGTCGCAGAAAACACAGCGCTCCTTATAGAGGAAATACTGCTTCGCGCCCTCAAGCTCCTGGGTCACGTTGATGGGCAAAATCGGCAGCGCGATCAACTGCGAATGCGAATGTTCCAACGACGCACCAGCGGCATCGCCGTGATTCTTAAACAGCAAAATATATTTGAAGCGCCGGTCTTTCTTTAGATCGAGGATGCGATCACGAAATGTCCACAGCACGTCTTCGATTCGCTTGGCTGGCAGTGTCGCCAAACTCGCATTGTGGTCGGGGGTTTCGATGATGACTTCGTGTGCGCCGACGCCGTTCATGCGGTCGAACATGCCTTCGGCCTGGCGGTTCAGATTGCCCTCGATCCCTAGCGCCGGAAATTTGTTGGGTACGACTCGCACCGTCCATCCGGGCGAGTCACGCTGCGAAGCCGGACCCCCGTTCGATCCAGGCCTGTAAGCCTGAATTTCGGGCGGCGTCTTGCTTTCGTTCCCATAGCAGAACGGGCAAAAACCACCCTTCAACTTCACGTTTTCACGGGCAAAATCCGTGGGACGCTTGGCGCGGTCGGTGGAAATAATCACCCAGCGTCCAACGATCGGATCTTTTCTCAACTCAGGCACTCAAGAACCTCTCGATGTCAGGTAGACGAATTGTCTATTTTATGCCGTGAGGGGGGAATTGCGAAAGACTTCGATCGCCGGACGGAGGTCCGTTGCGTCATAGTAGACGCTGACCACATCAAAGCGCCATTGGTACTGAGCGGGGAGATGGCGCAGGTAATCGCGCACTACGATCGCGATTTCCCGTCGCTTGTGTTGATCGACCGCCGCTTCTCCCGGTTTTACATCCCGCGTGCTGCGTGTCTTTACTTCGATGAAACAGAGAACATCTTTGTCCCAGCCGATAAGGTCGATTTCTCCACGGCAGCGCGGCGAACGGAAGTTACGAGCGATGATCGTGTAGCCGAGTTTTCGAAGATGGAAGTAGGCTGCTTCTTCGCCCAGGCGACCCGTGATCAGGTGAGCGGGAGCCTCTTCGCGCCGGTGCGACCGGGCGGCGAGCCAGTCGAGGGCTCTGACCGTTGTGATGACCAATGGGCGAGGGAGCATGTTGCCTCACACGTTTGGGCCGATGATTAGCAGCGACGATTATTCTCAACCCGGATCGTTGTGGCTGCTAGGATTCCGCTGGTGCGCAGCACACCGTTCGGTTCGAGTCATGATGCGGCTGTTGGAAAATTGCCGCAAGGTCGGACGTCACAAGAGTTCCGTGTGGATTTCATCCCAAAAGTCTCCCAAGAAAGCAGTCCTTTTAGGCTTTACTCTTGGCCCGCCTCTGAGAGCCGCAGATTAATGCCCGGCTGGCACAGAACCGCTTAGGAGGCGCGCCAATAATTGTTGGAATCGCGCGTCGCCGCGGAGCGGATCATATACTGGGTCTGTCTTGAGAGTGGGTACCACTGGGGAGTGCTCCGCATAGATTGTTTGCAGTAAAACTATTGCCTCATCCTTCCGGCCAGTCGCGATATAAGCGAGAAGAAGCGTAGGTCGCGGATCGTATGGGTAGTTTGAAAACGATTTCTGAAATATCGCAAGCGCATGCTCCGCCTCTGCCCTTCGGCCCCACTCGCCGTAAACGTATGCTCTCCAGCCCCAGGCGCCAGCTAGGTTACGTTCGCTCGTCCAGTACTCCGTCTCATGAAGAGCTTCAGGAAATTTGCCGGCTTGCACATAGGAGCGGATCAAGATACCGCGCGCACGGTGGAAGTTCGCATCCATGTCGAGGACGGTCCGACACTGTGCGATAGCTTGATTGTACTTGCGTGCAAGATACAGGATTGATCCATGGTCCGTAGCGATGATCGGGGACAGCGGGTCGAGCTGGCGGGCGCGTTCACTTTCCGCCAAAGCCTCGTCAAAACGTCCTTGCCAGGAAAGGTACTCGGCATACCACTGGTGCGCCGTTGCATAACCGGGGTCAAGTTGAATCGCACGCCGATACTCCTTCTCTGCAGTTTGCCAGTCGTAGTCATAGTTCTCGGCAATCAAGGCCAATGACGCATGAGCTTCGGCAAGGGAATCGTCGAGTGAGAGCGCCCGCAGGGCAGCCGCGCGCGCTTTGGGCATGAATTTATTCGACGGAACTGAATCCCAGGTGCTCATCAATCCATAGGTGTCCGCCAATCCTGCATAGGCACGTGCGTAGGACGGGTCCTTGGCAATTGCTTGCTGGAAATTGTCTGCGGCTTGCTGAAATCCTTCCCCAGTTCGTTTACTCCAGAAGTATCGACCCTTTAAGTAGAAGTCGTATGCCTCTTCGGGCGCATTTTGAGCTGCAGCCGCGCGATGCGCGGCCAGATTTCGCACGTGTATGGGGTCTAGTGTCGGCTTGAGCTCATCCGCAATTGCCTGGGTAATCTCCTGTTGAACCGCAATCAGATCGTTGGCGCTGCGGTCATAATTTCGTGCCCAAACGTGGGTTTGGTTTTTGAGCTCTATGAGCTGAGCTGTAATTCTCAACCTCTGTGTATCGCGGCGGACACTCCCTTCGAGCGCATACTGAACGCCCAGTTCGCGCGCAACCTGATCGAGCGGTTTGGGATTGCTCTTGTAAAGCATTACAGATGTTCGCGCGATTACACCCAAGTGCTGAGGGTCAAGGTTGCCTAGTTGACTGATCATCTCCTCGGTCATGCCGTCACTGAAGTAGTCTTGCCCGGGGTCTCCGGTGAGGTTCTGGAACGGCAAAACCGCTAGCATCACGCGTCCCCGAGACGATGGATTCGGACGGAGCCACCGGAATCCCGCCACCATGGCAAGAAGCAGAACCGCGACGCCGCAAACAAGAAGAAGCAGGCGCTTACCAAATCGTTCGCCCCGGTCAGGTGAAGGGTCAGTCGCGAGGCTTGTTGGCAGGGGGTACAGCTCTGGGGATGCGCTCCTTAAAATGGGCCTGACATCCCCCGCGAAACGATAGCCGCGGCCCGGCACGGTCAAAATATAACCCTGTTCGCGAGTCTGCCCCAACGCCTTGCGCAGCACGAAAATGGTCTGAGTCACGTTCGATTCTTCAACAAAACTGTCAGGCCAGACCGCACTCATCAACTCGTCTTTCTCCACCACCCGTCCTGGGCTTTCAAGCAGTACGAGTAGGGTATCGAACGCCTTCGGAGTCAGCGCAACAAGGTCTTCTCCCTGCTGCAAAGTCCTCTTCTGGGCATCGAGCCGGAACTCTCCAAACTCGTATAAGCCATTGGCTAGGCTGGGCATAGCTCAACTCTGAGAAATTTTGAGAAATTTTGATAGCACTCTTTAGGACTTCCGCAAATCATCTCGACTAATTTATCTCCGCTTTGGGGGGAAAGGCGGGCGGAGCAAGTCAGATCGCCATTTTAACACCGTCCTCAAACTTCACCATTGGAAGCGACTTGATGGTGCTTGTAGCGAGGGTTTTGGTTTTATCCGACCTCGAACCCCATCAATTCGTTTTTCAAGAAGCAGGAGGGAATAGCGGGCATGCAGCACGAACTTTCACTGTAGCGATTCCTGTTTCAGGGCGCGTTCGCGCAACAACGAGCGCAGAAGTAACAAAGTTGGGAGAAAACATTACAAGGAGAATCAAAATGAGTACAGATTGGAAAGTCAATAAAGGTGTTCTTTTGGCGGCGACTCTCGCGGTGTCCGCGGTTGTTCTCACGGTGTCTGCGTGGGCATTGGGGATACCTCCGGTGGTATGGAGCAAGACTCCGCTTACTTATGACGAGGGTCAGGCACCCTCCGTGGCAGTTTCTGGCTTGATCATCGTGGAAGTGCATGAGGGTGACGAAGGGAGCCTCTGGTATCGCACCGGCAAGATGCAGGAAAGCGGCAAGGTGATGTGGGCGAAGAATCCCTTCCAGTACGACAGTGGATATGCTCCATCGATCGCGATCACAGGGAACACTATCGTAGAAGTACACCAGGCAGGTACCGGGGAGGGCGCACTCTGGTATCACACCGGCACAATCGGCGCAGGCGGCACTGTCACTTGGGCGGCGACCCCTTTTCAGTATGACAACGGCTTGGCGCCTTCGGTCGCCGTGGCTGGACAGACTGTCGTGGAAGTGCACCAGGCAGGCGCGGGCGTCGGCGGGCTTTACTACCGTCCCGCAGAAATCCAGACGAACGGCTCGGTCGTATGGAGCGCGAGTTCATTCCAATATGACACCGGTGCTGCGCCCTCAGTCGCTATTGCCGGATCAACCGTCATCGAGGTGCACCAGGCGGACAGCGGAGTTGGTCCTTTGTGGTACCACGCCGCCGAAATCCAGGCGAATGGTTCAGTGCTATGGGCCGCAAGCCCATCCCAATACGACAGCGGCCTCGCGCCTTCTGTATCGGCGTCTGGTCCCACTGTTATTGAAGTTCATGCAGGCGGTACCGGTATTGTTGCACTGTGGTACCACACAGCGGGAGTGCAGTCGAATGGCGCGGTTCAGTTCGGCGGTTCAGGAACCAAATATGACAATGGCGAAGCGCCACGGGTGGCCGCTGCGGGCCCAACGATATTGGAGGTGCACCAATCGACCACTGGATCGGGGCTGCTCTACTACCACAGCGCGGCGTATTAACGACGATAGTTGCAAAATCGGGCAGGCACTGTTGCCTGCCCAATTCTTAATAGCGCTGTCTTTCTCGCCAAGCGGAGAAAGATCGCCTGGCTCCGGCCGAATGAAAGATCTTTAGAAGTACGGTTGGACGAAAATCGGCTACGAGATGCGACAGACCTTCTTGCTGCCGGCCCGGCAAGCATGAAGGTTGGATACAGAAAATTGCTTAGCTTAGGAATACAGCCCTTCCCGTATTTTCGCTTGTGAATAAAATCTCGAGCAGAAAAATTGTGAAGAATCTTGCAACTTTTGATATGCAAATGTTTTACATCGTCAAAATCCCGCGTCCAGCGCGCTTTTTCGCTTGACTTTATTTTGAAGCGAGTTAGGATTTCGTTCCGGTGCATTTTGCGATTTCCCCCGGAGGTCGCGAAGCACAAACTGCCGAACCACTACTCTCAGTTAATCAGTTAAAAAATTCAGGAGGAACCACAGTGAAGAAAACGCTTTGCGCAATTGCAGTGGTAGCAATGCTCCTTTCCGTAACGGCTTTTGCAAAAACGAAAAAGGGCAACGACGCATTAGTACGGAGCACCGGCGTTGAAAGAGGCGCGTACCATGCTCAGCCGGCGGAAGTTCCGCCTTCGGTCTGCGCTCCAGTATGCTTGCTCTATACAGGCGACACCAACCCCAACTCTGCCGCGGACAATGGCTTCGCGAATGAGAACACGCTTCTCGTCCCCGACACCCAGGACTACGGAGCCTTCACCGTTCCGGCCGGTCAGACCTGGACCGTGGATGGAGCATTCATCAACACGATTACCGATGGCTATAACGGTCTCGACCCGAGCACCTCGCCCTGGTCGATCAGCACTGGTGTGAGCGAGGGCAACGGCGGCTCGGTAGTGGCTTCTGGAACTTCCACCGCATCCGGAACGCAGTTTATTCCCACCGGCCGTTTCCCGTTCGGCTTCACTGAATACTCACTGAAGGTTCACATCGTTCCCGCCGTCACTCTGTCGGCTGGTACCTACTGGCTGAACATCACCCCGCAGTGCACTGACAGCGGTAACAGTGACTGCTCGATCGCCCAGTATTACTGGGATGACACGTTCGGTATGAACAACTACGGTTCCCTGCCACCGGCGAATGACAGCTTCTTCAACTCTTCGTACTTCGGGTTCGATTACGCGAATCTGTGCGAAGTTTCCACCACTGGCTGCCAAGTGCTTTCGTTCGGCATCATCGGCACCGGCACCACCGACTAACTTTACTCACCGGCTCGCCGGTGAATTTCGCGCCCGATCTCAAACCGCTTTCCGGCTTGAGATCGGGTTTTTCTTTATTCGAACGGGCGCTCCGCGTACTTCCAACCGCCGGTTTATAATCTAAAAAGTTACTTCTTACGCATGACCGATCAACTGAGAAAGAAGCTACAGGAAGAAATTGACGCGCTGGAGCATGAGCTCGTTCACGAGCTGCCGAAGGAAATCAAGCGTGCCGCTGCACTCGGCGACCTCAGCGAAAACGCCGAGTATCACATGGCCAAGCAGCGGCAGGAGTTCGTAAAAGCCCGCGTCCGGCAGCTTGGCAAGCGCCTGGCCGATCTCTCGCTGACCAACATGAATAATATTCCCCGGGACAAGGTGGGGCTGGGTTCGACGGTCAAGGTTTACGATAGTGGCAAGGACGAGGAAATTGAATACAAGCTGGTGACCAGCGAAGAATCCGATGTCAGCGTCGGAAAGGTTTCGACCACGTCTCCAATCGGGCGTGCGCTGTTGAACAAGAAAGTCGGCGATGAAACCACGGTCATTACGCCCAATGGTAAGCGAGAACTCGAAATCCTGAGCTTGACGACGATTCACGACCAAGCAGACTCGGAGAAAGCGGAGGCCTGATTGGCAAACCATTCCTGGACCAGCGCCTTCGGCCGGGCCTGTGGGGTTCTACTTGACACAATCGTGCGCTGGCTGGCTCTGTCCCGCATCAATCCCAACGTTCTGACGTTCATGGGACTCGTAGTGAATACCTGGGCTGCGGTTTTGTTTGGCTCTGCTAACGCCTACAGCCAGAAAAGGCTTTTCTTCTACGCCGGGCTGGTGATCATTGGATCGGGATTCTTCGATCTTGTCGATGGGCAAGTGGCCCGCGCGACGAATCGGGTTACCCGCTTCGGAGCGTTCTTCGATTCTGTCATCGATCGTTACAGCGATGCATCCCAATTTCTCGGTCTGCTGGTTTTCTATGCCCGTGGAGACCGGTTCTTTTACGTTGTGCTGACGGCCTTCGTGATGGTCAGCGCGATTATGGTGAGTTACACGCGGGCCCGGGCTGAATCGCTGATCGGCTCCTGCCGCGTGGGTTTTATGGAGCGTCCGGAGCGACTGGTGCTGGTGATTATTGGCGCGTTGTTCAACCGAATGGCGCCCGTGCTGTGGATTATTGCCGTTCTTTCTACGCTTACAGTCATTCACCGTATGAGATACACGTGGACCCGCACACAGGATGCTCCGCCCGCCACTTCCTCGGCTAAAGCCGGCCAGGCGGCATAGTCGCCTGTTCGCTCTACAAGAATGCTAGACTACTCCGTCAATTCACTTATTGCGGGAATTCTAATTGCCTACTAATCCTGTTCTGGTGGTTCACGGCGGCGCATGGTCTATGCCCGATGACATGACCAAGGCACACATCCATGGGGTTCGCAACGCACTTGCCGCAGGTTGGCGAGTCTTGGAGCGCGGCGGTACGGCGCTTGATGCCATTGAAGAAGCGGTCGTCGTTATGGAAGACGATGAGACATTTGATGCGGGACGAGGGAGCTTCCTCAACCGCGACGGGAAGGTCCAACTTGACGCTCTCATCATGGACGGGGCGACATTGCGTGCCGGCGGCGTTGGATGCGCGGAGCGCATCGCGAATCCGGTTCGCGCCGCCAGTAAGATTTTGAGCGAAAGCCCCCATGTCTATTTTGTGGCAGAAGGCGCGGAGCAGTTTGCTGCGCAGCATGGAATCAAGCTGTGTAGGAACGAAGATTTGGTGATTCCGCGCGAGGTCGAACGTTTACGCAAATATCAACGGGAAATCGAGCAGGGATTGATGAAGGACGGTAATGACCTTTTCGCTGCTGCGATCTCCCATGACACCGTCGGGGCAGTCGCGCTCGATCAGCATGGCAACATTGCCGCTGCGACCTCTACGGGCGGAACTCTCAATAAAGCTCCGGGACGTCTGGGAGATTCGTCTCTAATCGGTTGCGGCTGTTACGCCGATAATTCGAGTGCCGCGGTTTCAACCACAGGCTGGGGCGAGCCAATCATGAAGCTCGTGCTGGCGAAGTGGGCCGCGGATCGTGTAGCGGCGGGAAATCTTCCGGAGTGGGCTGCGCCAGAAGCGATGAATTATCTGAAGCAACGTCTCGACGGACACGGCGGCATCATTGTGCTGAACGCTCAGGGACAATTCGGCATCGCCCACAATACACCTCGCATGGCCTGGGCCTATAAGACGATCGCCAACGAAGACGCCGGCGTAGACCGCGGCGTGGCGTGATTTACGATCAGATTCCTACTCTTTCCAAACAATCCCGAACTTGCCACGGTATGATGAAATCAGCCGTTAGTGTGGCACGCGGGTGGGCAAAGAGTTTTCCATCTCGATCATCAAGACGTTGCGCCAGCAAGGTTTTCAGGCCTATCTGGTTGGCGGATGCGTGCGCGATCTTCTGCTGAACCGCGAACCCGCCGACTACGATGTTGCGACGAACGCGACCCCTGCGCAGGTAATGGAAATCTTTCCCGAAACGTGGGCTGTCGGAGAGCAGTTTGGAGTCGTCCTCGTCCCGATTCCGGATGGACAAGGCCAGATCAGCCAAGCTCGCGCGATTGAAGTCGCGACCTTTCGCAGCGATCTCGGATACTCCGACGGGCGCCATCCCGATGAAGTGCGCTTTAGCCAGAATCCGCAGGAAGACGTGATCCGCCGCGATTTCACGATTAACGGCATGATGCTTGATCCCCTCGCGAACAAAGTGCTGGATTTCGTCGGGGGTCAAAAAGATTTGCAGAACAGGCTGATTCGCGCCATCGGTGATCCTGATATTCGCTTTAGGGAAGACAAGCTGCGGATGCTCCGCGCTGTTCGTTTTTCAGCACGCTTCAACTATAAGATCGAGCCCGCGACCTTGCAGGTCATTCAACGCCGCGCTGGTGAAATTCTCCTGGTCTCACGCGAGCGCGTCCGCGATGAGCTGACGAAGATGCTTACTGAGGGCCACGGCAGGAGTGCATTTCTCCTGCTGGATCAAAACGGATTGCTAAGTGAAGTGCTTCCCGAGATCTCGAAGATGAAAGGCGTGCAGCAGCCTCCTGAATTTCATCCTGAAGGCGACGTGTTCGCCCACACGTTGCTTCTGCTTGATCATTTGCCGTCGCCATGCCCGCCTACGCTTGCCTGGGGTGCGCTGCTACACGACGTTGGAAAGCCGGCCACGTTTCGAGTCGCTCCTGACCGCATCCGTTTTGACGATCATGTTGACGTAGGCGTCAAGATCGGGGAGGAAATTTGTCATCGGCTCCGTTTTTCCAACGATGACACGGCGCAGATTCTTGCGCTTATCAAGAACCACATGCGCTTTGGGCACGTCAGCCGGATGAAAGAGTCGACTCTAAAAAGATTTATGCGGCTTCCCGGTTTCGATGAGCATCTCGCCCTGCACCGTGCCGACAGCCTTGCAAGCCATGGCAATCTGAGCACGTACGAGTCTCTGCAAAGCAAGCTCAATGAGACTCCTGCGCCGGAATTACGCCCGAGTGTTTTAATTGACGGCGATGACTTGATCGCGGCAGGATATCGACCCGGGCCGCGCTTTCGCGAGATTCTCAATGCCGTCGAGGATGCCCAACTCGAAGGTCAATTGGTCTCGCGTGATGCCGCGCTCGAGTATGTTGTGCGCGAATTTCCACTGTGAAGCACAGCTGTGCACAAAAACTGGAATGCTAGAATCAGGTCCGTTGTATCCGATCAGTAAAGGGTACGGAGCGAACATTGGAGCGAGCAGGATCGGGACTGGAAAAACTGGTAGCGGGATCGCTGCGGCGTACGCCGCAGAACGAAACTCCGCTCCTCGCGTGGCCGTTAGTCTGTGGTTCGACCGTCGCCGAACGCACGCGAGCCGTGCAATTCGCGAATTCTGTCTTGAGTGTCGCCGTCCCCGATGCCGGATGGAAACGGGAAATGCAGAATCTTGCTCCTCGGTATATTGCAGCTATCAATCGATATGCGGTGCAACCGGTCCATCGCATCGACTTTGTGATTCGCCAGAAAAACTGAAGAAATGAAAGTTACGGAAAAAGATGTGGTCCACGTCGCCGATCTGGCGAACCTGGAACTTTCCTCGGAAGAGCGCTCCGGAATGGTGCGCAATCTCAACTCGATTCTCGAATATATTGATCGTCTCAATGAACTGGATACTTCCAACGTTGAGCCGATGGCGCAGGTTTCAACTCGCTACGATTCCGGTGAACGTGAGCAGGGTAGCAGCCGGATTGCACACGCGACTCGCGAGGATATTCTGGAGGGGCTGCGGAAATCTCTGCCGCAGGATACGGCCTTGGAAAACGCGCCGGATTCAGATGGAACATTCTTTAGAGTGCCGAAGGTGATCGAGAGATAGCATCGCCCCACTGGTTCGTGTAGTCCGAGGCTCGATCGTCTTTTCAATTGTTGCTAAGCATCGTATCCACGATGGAATTACACCAGCTAACCATTGACACCGCCCGAAGTGCCGTTCAGTCGCGGCAAGTAACGGCTCTCGCACTTGCTGAATCCCACTATGCTCGCATCGCGAAGGAAGATGCTCGAATCGGCGCCTATCTGACTCTTTGCAAAGAACGAGCTCTCGAGCAGGCCGATCGTATGGACCGCATGGCGGCCGAAGGCAAAACTTTGCCACCACTCGGCGGAGTTCCCGTAGCAGTGAAAGATGTAATGTCGACGCGCGGAGTTCGCACCACAGCCGCATCGAAGATCCTTCAGCACTACATTCCGCCGTACGACTGTACTGCCGTTGCGCGAATGGAAGCTGCAGGGGCCGTTATTCTCGGGAAAACGAATTGCGATGAGTTCGCAATGGGCTCTTCGAATGAGAACTCGGGATTTCATCCCGTCCATAATCCTCGCGATCTCACTCGCGTCCCGGGAGGCTCATCCGGCGGCTCGGCAGCAGCGGTTGCGGCGGATATGGCAGTGATGGCGCTAGGTTCGGACACCGGCGGCTCGATTCGCCAGCCGGCGTCCTTCTGCGGCGTGGTTGGACTTATGCCGACCTACGGCAGAGTCTCGCGCTACGGATTGATCGCATTCGCGTCGTCGCTCGATCACATCGGCCCGCTTACGAAGACGGTGAAAGATGCCGCGATCGTGCTCGGAACAATCGCCGGACGAGACCCGATGGATTCAACGTCGGCGGACTTGCCCGTACCCGATTATCAGGCTGCGCTCGAACAGCCGGTGCGAGGAATGAAAGTAGGTGTCGCGAAAGAATATTTCGGCGAAGGACTGGACGATGAAGTGCGCCAGTCAGTAGAGTCTGCGATCGACAAACTGAGAAGTCTGGGCTGCGAAATCACGCCTGTTTCACTGCCGCATACATCCTATGCGATCCCGACGTATTACATTATTGCGACGGCTGAAGCATCGGCCAACCTGGCTCGCTATGACGGCGTACGCTACACCTCTCGCGCTTCGGGAGTGAAATCACTTTCAGAAATGTACCGCCGGACCCGCGACGAGGGTTTCGGTGCCGAAGTGAAGCGCCGCATCATGCTGGGAACCTACGCCCTCAGTGCCGGCTATTACGAAGCGTATTACCTGAAAGCTCAGAAAGTGCGAACGCTGCTGACACGGGATTTCGAAGAAGCTTTTCGCAAAGTCGACGCCATCGTAACGCCTACGAGTCCAACGGCTGCGTTTCGACTGGGCGACAAATCGAATGACCCGCTCGCCATGTATCTGGCCGACATCTATACCGTGACAGCTGATCTCGTCGGCATTCCCGGCATCTCCATTCCTTGTGGCGAGACGAAAACGAAGTTACCAATTGGATTGCAAATCCTTGGAAAACATTTTGACGAATCGACGATGCTCCGCCTGGCGCACGCGTATGAGCAGGCGGCTTAGATGGGCTGGTAGTAGCACTCGCCGGCACAGGAGCGACAAAGGATTCTGCCGCCTACCGATACTTCTCTGCGGAAGTTGATGCCTTCACCACACGCGCCGCAGACGATGCGCTCGCCTTTATATCCGGGAAACTCCTCGGGGGGCAAATCAACTTTTACCCATTGAACCGTAAAGAGGTCGTCGTCGGCGATTTCGCGATAGGCGAGCATCTGCTGCTGATTCTTATCCGCAATTTCTGGATGCATTTGTCTCGCGAGCGACTTGGATGATTCCTTGGCGGCGATGCGGACGGCTTTGCCGGCAGTCACATCAACGAACGTCGCCGCAACTTTGCCCCAATCCCGAAACTTCAGCGCACGCTTTCCCAAGCGACAGCCGGTGACTACGGCGACAGCATCGGTGGCACAACGGTCGATCTCGACGAAAGTGACGAGTCGTTTGCGATCCTTGCCCGCAGGCTCGTCGATGCCAAGCTTGGTCAGGCCCAGCATGGCCAGCCTTACTCCAAGCACCTGCCCGGCGCATAAGTGTCCATGAGCCTTCTCAGCATCCCGAAGATATTCGTCGAAGGACTTCACGCGTGCCGATCCCTGTCTTCAGGCTAACATCCTTTGCGCCAACATCGGCAAGCTACCTCCGTCTCCAGCGCACGCCTTCTTTCGTGTTTTCGACGAGAATTCCAGCTGTGGTCAGTTCGGCGCGAATTGCGTCCGAGACTTTGAAATTTCTTCCTTTGCGTGCCGCTTCCATCTCCGCTATTTTTGTTTCGATATCAGAGTCGGCGAATTCGCTGGACTGTACGGATTCCTGCAACTGCGTACTGACGTCTTTCTCGCGACCTTCGCCGCGCGCCCACTCGAAAACCTGCTTCATCCTGGATGCGTCATCGTCTTCGATTATCGCGAAGATCTCGTCGAATTTCCGCAGTGCATCCAGCAGAGGCCGAACATCGTCGGCCCTGAGTTTCCCGCGATCGAGCGCCGAGTTCGCCTTGCGCACCATCTCGAAAATTGCCGCCTGAGCCTGCGCAGTATTCAGATCTTCATCGAGCGAAGTCTTCATCCGATCTATGGTCTCCTGTGCCAAGGCGCTTATTTCAGCATTGCCGCCGAGCGCAAAGTTTCCTTGCGTCAATCGCTGGCGGAGGTTTCGAAGGCGTTCCACCGAGACCGCAGCTTGTTTCAGCCCGTCAAAAGTAAAGTTCAGCTGGCTGCGATAGGGAACTGAGGCGAGCAAAAATCGAATTGACGAGGGTTTGTGTCCTTTCAGCACGAGATCGCGCAAAGTGAAAAAGTTTCCGAGACTTTTTGACATCTTCTCGCCCTCGACCAGCAAGAAACGGACATGAAACCAGAAACGGGCGAATGTTTTGCCGGTGAGTGACTCAGACTGCGCAATCTCGTTTTCATGATGCGGAAATATGAGATCTTCGCCTCCCGCGTGCAGATCGAAGCTCTCGCCGAGTTCTTCCATCGACATGACGGAGCACTCCAGATGCCAGCCTGGACGTCCCGGACCAATCGTAGTTTCCCAGAAGGCTTCGCCTGGTTTCGGCGACTTCCACAAGGCAAAATCGCGGGCGCTATCTTTATCGTATTCATCTACATCGACACGTGCGCCGTCACGCATTCCGCCGAAATCCTTTTTTGAAAGCTTTCCATACTGTGGAAATGCTGCAATGCGGAAGTAGTACGAGCCGTCGTCCGTGCGGTAAGCGATATCTTTCTCGACGAGCTTTCTGACGAACTCGGCCATCTCGGCGATATGCTCGGTAGCGCGGACGAACTTCGGCCGCTCGATTCCAATCATGGCCGCGTCTTCAAGAAACGCCTCTTCGTACTTTGCCGTATATCGCTGCACGCTGAGGCCGTCACGCGCCGCATTGCGAATGATCTTGTCGTCCACATCGGTGATGTTCATTACGTAATGCACGCGGTAGCCAGACTGGCGAAGAAAACGCTGTAACATGTCTACCGCTACAAAGGTACGAAAGTTGCCGATGTGGCCATAGTCGTACACAGTTGGACCACAGGCATACATGCGTACGTCGTGATCGCGGAGCGGATGAAACTCCTCGATTTGCGACGACATGGTGTTGTACAGGCGAAGGGCCATACGTGATTTGGGTTCGGACACGAACTCCCAATTCTAGGGGGACGAAAGAAAAAGGGTCAACTTACTCTCGTGCCGCGGAAATCGGCGGGTTGCGTGGGTACAAGGTTCGCTTGAGACCTGAGCCGGTGTTGCACCAGGAAGACATAGTGCAATGCGGAAATAATCGTGAAAGCGAAGGTTGCGCGCAGAAAAGTTGTTCGGGCAATCCAGATCCAGCGCACCGGCTGTATCGCAAGCAGCAAGACAAAGAACACAGCGGCGATTTGTGAAAAAGTATTAGCCTTCCCGAAAATGCTAGGGCGAAAGTTGCGCAGCCCCGCAATTGCGAAAAGCACCGCGCTCGCAGCCAAAATGGAAATATCGCGGCTGAACACCAGGACGGTGAATTTCCAGGGAATTTTTCGAAGAATGGAAAGCACGAGGAACAACGTGCTCAATAGCAACTTATCGGCAATGGGATCGAGATACTGCCCGAGCAAAGTTTGCTGATGCAGTCGCCGGGCGAGGAGTCCATCTAAACCATCACTGAATCCGGCAATTATGAACAACAGCAGCGCGTGGAAGAAGTGCCCGTCCACCAGTTCGATCACGACGAATGGAACAAAAACCATCCTCAGTAGTGTGAGTTGATTCGGGGCCGTGAAGATTTGCGAGATTTTCATGCAGGTTCTTTACAAGCACGCATTTTTCCTGAAGCAGGAGCCAGTTCGTTGGCCGATTCTGCATTGGAAAGATGCGAACTCAAAGTCACTGCGGGATCGAGGCCCGTCTTTGCCGAGAAGCGCTGTGAAAGCGAGGGTAGGTTCCCATCCGGCAGGTCAAGTTCAATGCGTTCGATCCGGTGCATGGGAAAGAAAACCACCGCCGGGTTAAAAGAATCGCCGTCCTTCACCATGACGATCAGATCCTCAAACGAAGCCAACTCAATTCCATTTGCGCTGAGCCCCTCGGTTGCCAGCGACAAGATCATGCCCCAAAATTTGTCGCGCGGATTGCCCAGCGTGACTATGACCATTGATCCCGGGGAAAATGGACCATGCGCAGATGCTTGTTGCGATGTTCGATCGTCGCGCTCGCTTGCTTCGGGCATGAAACGATTGTCGCCGTCAGAGGCCGAAGTTTGCAACTGCCGCCGTGCGAGAACGATCGGAACGACATCCGTGGGAGGTTCCGGGGATGTTAGTATGGTTACTATTGTAGGCCCGTAGCTCAGTCTGGTTAGAGCGCTTCCTTGACACGGAAGAGGTCGATGGTTCGAGTCCATTCGGGCCTACCATTTCCCCCAAGATCGGTAGTTGCAGAGGTCCCTCGCTGCGCTCGGGATTTCGGCGCGCGGCTCAGACGCCGCGCAAACGCCTCAAGTTCGAGTCCATTCGGGCCTACCATTCCATATCAAAAGTCTTCGGTTCCTTGGATGCCGGCACGCCCGAAATTTGAAGCGCATTCGAATGCCTCAAGGCTTAAGTTCTGAATCCTCACTTCGCGATGCTAAACGTAGTCCAGGGATAAGCGTCCATGTCTCGCTGCACCGATGATTGCCACTTGAATTCCGGATGGGCTTTCAAGTGTGAGGCGGCTTTGAAGTTCATTCCGCA
>DASXEG010000110.1:0-11388 GCA_036490235.1 Candidatus Sulfotelmatobacter sp.
GGGAGTTGAGGTGTGTTGGGTCCGATCACCGCGCCGAGTGGCAGAGCCGCTGCGGCGATAGAGCTGAAATAGCAGCGCTGATGGACAGCGACGATCCTGTTGCCCGGGAGTGACGGAAGGACCTCGAGCTCGCCGAAGCTGCTCAGTTGGGAACTGTGGATGTGGAAGTCAAGAATTCCGTCGTGGTTGAGATCGAGATAGTAATCGAGGTTGACGTTGTTGTGAGCGGGAGTGTAGACGATTTCCGCCCTGGCGGCGGGCGTGACAGCGGCGATGCCGGCTCCGGCCATGGCGTAGGCTCGAAGGCGTTTGGCGATGGGCTGGCCCAGGAGTCGCTCGGTCATGGATCCTCTCTTCGGACGTCTAAGTTCTAAAGACTCTTTCCAAAAAGCTTGTGCGCGAAACTATATGCGCGGAGGGGTGAGCGGAATAGAGGTAGGAAGTCTCTAACTTATGAATCGGCTCGCCCAGAAACTACGACTACCGGGGCTGAAGCCCGTCTCGATCTGTGATCCTTAGGCGGCGCTAAAGCACCGCTCTTCCGCAACGCCGATCTTCCATGGTACTCCGAAACATGCGGGCTGGATTCAATGAGTGCTTTGGCGATAATTCTCTTATTGAGAAGCGATCCGCCGGCTACTGCGTGGCCATCACCCGCACATAGGTGACGAAGTGCGCGTTTATGCGATTTTGTGCAGAGCCATTTACGGAATCCGTTCCACCGGAGGCGGCTGCCAGCTTCCATTGAGGATGGCAGCCTTGGGCCAATACAGTCGCAGGGTCAAATTGAAAATACCATCTCCCGATGGGAGCCAATTCGCTTCATGACCAGCTCCCGGATTCTGATTTTGAATATAGAGATCGAGTGAGCCGTCTGGATTGACCTTCAATTTGTCGCGATCGCCGATCGCATAGCGGTTGATTGGATTCGCAATGAAATAGCCGTCCTTGTCATACGCTGTGACGGACCAGAATGCTCGCACGGGCGGCAGCTGGCCTGTTCGAAAGTGCATGCGATAGCGCATTGAGCCATTCAGCGGCGTTCCGCCGGTGTCGGTCGAATCGCTGATGTACACCGCGTCCTCTGGAGGGTTCGCGCCCACGGCCACGCGCGCTGTGATCGCACGGGCCGAGTAGTTCGTGCCATAGCGGCCCAGCTCGCCCTGGAAAGAGTTCCATCCGGGCTTGTGAGCGGCGCCGGTCGTCACGAATCCCTCGATCTTCGTAACCGCCTCGCGCACACCTTCATTCAGCCCTCCAAGCTGTTCTGGCGTGAGCTTCGACGCGTCGAAGTCCTGTCCCGGCACGATCCCGATGCGCGCGAGTTGCTCCACCATCGGCGTGTCGTCCTTGTGTGGAGGATTTGCCTTGAGCGCCTTCGCGAATAATGTGAAGAACTGCGCGGCATCCATCGCCTTGATCCGCTCCGGCACCGGAGAGCCTGTATCAGGAGGCCGCGCCGCGGGAGGGTGTGGCGGTTCAGTTTTACCGGGAAACTGACTCAACGGCACGAGGAGCATACCGTGCTGAAACGTGTGGACAGCATCGTAATCGCTTGCGCTGTTCGTTTGGGTGCGCCCAAGCAGCCAGACCTGGTTGGTGGGCGCGTCGAGTCGTGTCACGTGAGGCGGAAGTTGCCCATGCCATCCCGGTCCGACGAGAGCGAACCATGCTTCGCTGGTTCCTGTCGTACGCTTACCAGGATCGGCGAAGGTTTCAGTCCATGCATCCATGAATTGCAGCAGATAAAAGCGACCGCCGGAGTCGGGTACATGCAGCAGCATCGGTTCCTTCGATACGTCGATCCATGCATTCGAATAAAGCGTGTCAGCGTTTGGACGAACGATCAAACGAAAGCTGGCATCGGGAAACGCAGGGACATGCGCCAGATGGTTCGGGGGCAATATCCGCATGGTCTCCTGCAGCAATACCAGAGGATACGCATAGACATACGCCCGTTCTGCGATCTGCTGGACATCACCGGGGCTGGGGCTTTGAGCATTCATAATGGCCTTGGCAATGAAAACAAACGCAACCATTGCAAGCGCACAACCTGTTCTTTTCACAGGCGTTCTCCCGATCCTCTTGGCATTTCTTGGCTGCATATTATCAAACAATACAGCGTCGTCTCACATGCGGGCTTGGCAGTACCGATAGGGTGGCTAGTGTTTACAAGTGTCAATTGGCGACATCAGGACAATGTGATCCTTGGAAACAGCTTTATCCCCTCGTACTTGAGGCCGCTCCGAAATATCCCATATATGGCGTGCAGCAACTTTCTCGCAACAGCAATGAGCGCCTGTAAGCGGGCCTCGTTTCGAGCCAGCAGGCTTTCGAAAAAGGCTTTTGCGTCGACCTTGAACATGCAGGCTTTATGCCTCCGATTCTCCACGGCGTAATAAGAGAGGGACGGTGGCCGTTCTCTGCGACAGGCTCAGGGTCGCTCCCGGCCTCAGGTGGGTACGGCCTTTCCGCCGAAGCGCAACTTCATCGTTACGTCCTGATTTGCAACATACAAGGTGGGTGGTGTCCTGATTTCAAAACCACGAAGGGCACGAAGGTACACAAAGGCTTGCAGATAATGTTTCCTTCGTGTCGCTTGGCGGCGTTCGCGGTTGACTTAGGACACTACCCGAAGGTGAAGTATGGCTCGCGCGTGATATTCTGCGCTTCGCATGGTGCCGCTTTTTTTCTTCTTTCTTTCCTGGTGGAAACTGCTTCTGATGGGTGTGGCGATTGTGCACTTCATTCGCCGCCGCCCGGACTTCTACTGGATTTTCATCATCATCTTTCTGGGATGGATTGGAGCGCTGGTCTACATTGTGGTGGAAGTGATTCCGGATGCGAGCCTGCTGCGCGGATCGTTCCAGACATTTCCGCGGCGGCGGAGGATTCGCGAGCTGGAGATAGCGATCAAGGATAATCCTTCGGCAGGAAATTTTGAGGAACTGGGTCTGTTGTATCTGGACGAGAAGAAATTCGCGCGGGCCCGCGCGTGCTATGACCAATCGATCGCGCAGCGAACGGATTCGGTGGATCCATTTTACCGGCGGGGAGTGGCGGAGGTTGAGTTGGGAGACTTCCCTGCCGCTGTGCCCGATCTGGAGCGGGCGGTGAGTGCGGACCCGGCCTATGATTTCCATCGCGGCGTTGGATTGCTGGCGCATGCTTATGCGGAAGCAGGACAAGCGGAGAAAGCCGCTGCGTTGTTTCAGCAGGCTACGAAGATTTCTACCAGCTCGGAAATGTATTACAACTATGCGCTGTTTTTGCAATCGCAGGAGCGGAATGATGAGGCACGGCTGTGGGCGCAGAAAATTCTGGACAATCGCGCAACCATGCCGGGATATCAGAAACGGCGGGAGCGGGTGTGGTTTCGGAAGGCTTATGGGTTGTTGGCGAGATTGAGGTTGTAGTTTCCGCTTCTCGCAGAAGAGGCGAGAAGTCGGGCTCCCTTCAGTTATTTCACGACTCACTCCGGTATTTTCCCTAGAGACCTTTTTCTCCTGAGATTCCGGGAGAAAAACGCGCTTTGGCACCCGCTCCGCTTGTATACTGCTGGCACGCGGTTCCCTTCCCCGTCTATTGACAGAGCACCCCAGGAGAGACTTATGCGGCAGGACGTTGCTTCTGAATTCCGTTTCCCAAACTATCTGCAGATCGTCGTTTTATTTGCGACCTTGATGAGTGCGTCTCTGTCTTTCGGCGCTGCTGAAAAAATTCTGCACAGCTTTAATGCGTGGCCGCACGGCGAGCAGCCAAGCGGTGGGCTGATTGCGGATAGCGCGGGAAATCTTTACGGAGCCGTTGCCTACGGGGGAACCTACGGATACGGAGCTGTCTACAAACTGACTCCTGGGTCAAACGGTTATACGCAGACTCTGATTTATAGCTTGGGAGCACCGACGGGAGGAAATGCGTCGCTCGGTTCCATGAGCGGGCCGGCTAGTCCGGTGGGCACGCTGTTGATGGATAGCGCGGGCAATCTCTATGGAGCTGCGACAGGCGGCACCGCGGAGGGTGGCTTCATCTTCGAACTGGTGAAGCACTCGAACGGACAGTACACGGAAAAGACGCTGCGTAATTTTCACGGCGAAGATGGATTCAATCCTAATGGCGGTTTCATTTTCGACAAGGCGGGCAATCTTTACGGGACAACCGAGAACGGCGGCGGATTGGGTACTTCAACCTGCATTGACGGAGGATGCGGAACGGTATTCGAGTTGAGCCCGCAAGCGAACGGTCAGTGGTCGCTGACTACGCTGTATCGCTTTACGGGCGGAAGCGATGGATCGCTGGCAAATGCGAATGTGGTTTTTGACAGCGCGGGGAATTTGTACGGATCCACGCGGTACGGCGGCGACGTCGGCGAGGGTCAGGGACATGGAGTGCTGTTCGAGGTTTCGCCAAGTGCAGGTTCGTGGACGGAGAAAGTTATCTATGCATTTACCGGCGGCACGGATGGCGGCGAACCGGACAGCATTATCTCGGATGGCGCGGGGAATTTGTACGGGGTGGCGGCGGTTGGTGGAAGCAGCACCGCCTGCAGCGGGTACTCCTGCGGGGCGGTGTTCGAGCTTTCATCGAGCGGCGGGACGTGGACCGAGAACGTGTTGTACAGCTTCCCGGGCACGGATGGTGAGGACCCTAGCGGTGCGCTAACGTTTGGCGGCGGAAAACTTCTGGGAACGACTCGCGGCGGCGGAACGTTAGGCTTTGGCACAGTTTTTGAGCTGACTCCTTCGAATGGAGTGTGGAGCGAAAGCGTGCTGTGGGATTTTACGGGCGGAAACGACGGTTGGGAGCCGTCGTTCGGAGTTACGTTGGGATCGGCGGGTCAACTGTTTTCTACCGCCATTTATGGCGGGGGAAACACTGGCAATGGAACGGTGATCGAGCTAACCGCGACCCACAGCGGGCTGTGGAAGGAGACGACGCTCGACGCTTTCGCGGATGGCAGCGGCGACAGTCCAGTGGCGAATATGATTTTTGACTCCGCCGGAAATTTATACGGGACGAATTCACGCGGCGGCAAATATGGCTTCGGATCGGTTTATGAATTGACGCCTTCGGGTAACGGCACGTGGAAGGAGCAGGTGATTTATAGCTTTCCGACCGGATTTGTATACAACTTTCGTGCGGATGGAGCGGGTCCGTCTGGTCTTGTTTTTGATGCCGCAGGAAATCTTTATGGCGAGACTCAATACGGCGGCAGCGCAGGATTTGGGAGTGTGTTCGAATTGTCTCCTGTAGGCAGCGGCTGGGTGGGAACGACTTTGTATTCTTTTGCCGGCGGGGCGGACGGAGTGAATCCGCAGGGCGGACTGGTGCTGGACGCGGCGGGAAATTTGTATGGCACAACGCAGACCGGCGGCACGGGGACGGGCTGCCACAAGCCGGCGTGCGGAACGGTGTTCGAGCTCACGCGTTCGGGCAGTTCGTGGACGAAGACGACGCTTTACAACTTTCAGGGCGGAACGGCGGACGCAGAAGAACCGGTTGCCGGTTTGGTCTTCGACAGTGCGGGAAATCTGTACGGGACGACTGAAGGCGGCGGCGTTGATGGCGGAAATAATTGCGGCATCGGATGCGGCGCTGTGTTCGAGCTTTCTCCTTCGGGCGGTGGATGGAAGGAGAGCGTGCTGCACTTCTTCACCGAGAAAGGTGGCGATGGAGCGATTCCGGAGGCTGGACTGGTGATCGATGCAGCGGGCAATCTCTATGGGACGACTCCGACTGGCGGTTTGCAGAATGAAACCTGCGGGATTGGTTGCGGCATGGTGTATGAAGTCTCGCCGGTAAGCGGCGGCGGGTGGAAGGAAACGATCGTCTACAAGTTCACTCAGTCATACGGCCCCCTGGATAGCCTGATCTTCGATCGCAACGGAAATCTTTACGGGACAACGCCGTCGGTGGTTTTTGAGCTTTCACCCTCTGGCGGCGGCCAGTGGAATGAAACTACCCTGTATACGTTCGGAGCGCTTGGTTCGGGTGATGGATATTATCCGGAGGCGAGCCTGGTTCTTGATGAGGCGGGAAACTTGTACGGCACGACAGCAAGCGGCGGCAGCGCGAACGGTGGGACGGTATTTGAGATTTTGCCGTAAAGGAGCTGGGCATGAAATCTTCGATGGTTGCCTATGTTTTCATCGCACTTTCGAGCTTGCCTGTGCTAGCGAAGACGGATCCGATTCCTTATCTCAGTCAGCCTTTAGTTCCCGCTTCTGTCGCCCCCGGCGGACCCGGTTTTACGCTCACCGTGAATGGAAGCGGATTCGTCCCGGGAGCCGTGGTTAAGTGGAGCGGCCGCGCGCGCGCGACGAAATTCGTAAGCGCGTCACAGGTGGAGGTCGCGATTTCGGCTTCCGATATTGCAACGGCTCATACTGCCGCGGTCACAGTGCAAAATCCGGGGAGCGAGCCTTCGAACCCGCAGCTATTTCCTGTCGCGGCCCCTGTTTCCACGTTCAAAATGATTGGAAACCAGTTCGGCACGGGGGGAGTGGACTACGAAGGCCTCGTAACCGGAGACTTCAACGGGGACGGAAAGATCGATATTGCTGCCGTGGCAGGCGAAGGGGTTTCCGTGTTGCTCGGTAACGGTGACGGGACATTTCAGAGCTACGTGCAGTACTCCCTGCCGGTATATGCACAAGCTTTGGCCTGCGCAGACTTCAACCGCGACGGCAAGCTCGACCTGGCGGTAACGTATGGCAGCAAGGTTTCCATATTGTTGGGCAGAGGCGACGGCACTTTTGAGCCTGCTTCCAGTTTCCTGGTTGGAGAAAATCCCGCAGCGATGATCGCTGAGGATTTTGACGGAGACGGCAATGTCGACCTGGCGGTGGCCTCACTCACATCAGTTTCCGAAGAGCCACAACTTGTCGTGCGTTTCGGTGATGGTCGAGGCGAGTTCGGCCCACCGGAAGTGACCCAGCTTGGCCCACTTGCCGGCCTGCCACGCAAGATCGTGGCTGGCGATTTCAATCGGGACGGCAAGCTCGATCTTGCTATATCTGGCGTTTCGTTCGACTACTCTGTCCTGCTTGGAAACGGCGACGGAGCGTTTCAAGTGACGTCCGTGTATTTCGGTTCGTGCATGGCCGGAATTGCCACCGCCGATTTCAACGGCGACGGCATTCTCGATTTGGCCGTCGGCGAGGGATGTGAAGGTCCGCCGGGAAAGATATACATACTGCTCGGCAACGGTGATGGCACATTCTACGAATCGAACACTTTCAAAACGAACGGCCAAACTCCTGGCGATGTGGTGGCGGCAGATTTCAATAATGACGGCATTCTTGATCTCGTGGTCGCCGACTACAATGCTCCGCCCGGCATCCTGTTGGGCAATGGCGACGGTACCTTCCAGGATGTCATGAAGTTTCCCAAGGGAGCGGCGGGCGGGTTCAATCTGCTCACCGTGGCCGACGTGAATAACGATGGCCAACTGGATGTCATTCAAGGGGCGAATGCCTTCAGCGTAGGCGCAATTGGAGTGATGGTTCAGCAGCGATAATTCCTTCGTTAGCCCGCTTTGCTACAATTTCACATCATGAGTACCCACGCACAGTTTACCGATGTCCCCAGTGCGCTCGATGAAATTCGAGCCGGCCGCATGGTGGTTGTGATTGACGATGAAGATCGCGAGAACGAAGGCGACTTAACTCTTGCCGCTGAAAAAGTCACGCCGGAAGCGATCAATTTTATGGCGAAGTACGGGCGCGGCTTGATTTGCCTGGCGATGACCGGAGAGCGGCTGGATCATCTGCGGCTGGGACCGATGTCGGCTGAGAACACTTCGCAATATGGCACGGCGTTTTGCGAAGCGTTCGATGCGCGGGCGGGCGTGACCACCGGAATTTCTGCGGGCGACCGCTCACGGAGTATTCAAGTCGCAATCGATCCGGCGACCAGTCCCGCGGATCTGGCGAAGCCGGGGCACATGTTCCCGCTGCGCGCGCGTAAAGGCGGAGTGCTGGTGCGCGCTGGGCAGACGGAAGCTGCGGTGGATTTGGCACGGCTGGCGGGAATGATTCCTGCCGGGATTATTTGCGAAATCATGCGGGATGACGGAACCATGGCGCGGGTTCCGGACCTGATTACGTTTTGCGCTGAGCATGGATTGAAGATGCTGACGGTGGCGGAACTGATTCGCTATCGCATGGCGAACGAGCGCTATGTGCATCGCGTGGGCGAGGCGATGGTGAGTACGCGCTTTGGCGAGTTCCGGCTGATCGCTTATGAGAGTGAAGTGGATGGGGGCGAGTCGCATGTGGCGCTGATACGGGGTGAGATTGAGGGCGCCGACGCGCCGGTGCTGGTACGCATGCATGCGCATTGTTTGATGGGCGACGTGTTTGGATCGACGGGCTGCGAGTGCCACGCGACTTTGGAAGGATCGCTGCGACGGATTGCGCAGGAAGGGCGTGGGGCGTTGATTTATCTGCATCAGACGTCGAAGGGATTTTCGGTGGAGAAAGTGGGCGAGCGCGGGGCGCTGGCGTTTCATCGTGGGCAAAAGTTGCCGTCATTGGTCGATACCGAGCGGCAGACGCAGCGCGAGATTGGAATTGGGGCGCAGATTTTGTCGGACTTGAATTTGCGGCGGATTCGGCTGCTGACGAATCGTCCGAAGAGGGTGGCGGCGCTCGAGGGGTTTGGGATTGAGATTGTGGATCAGGTGCCGGTGGAGTGGGTGGGAGCGGGGGTTAAGAAATAGATGGTGAGTGGTGCCGTTTGCTTTCCACAGGGCTGGAATTTGGCAACGCGCCTGTGGGAGACTTGGGCACGGCTAAATACACCCCAAAGATTGGCGATATTGTCACGGTTGACGGGCAGACAGGAATATTTGTAGTGGTTTCGATTTTTGATGAGGGCTTGGCTCGACTCCAACCTTTCAACGTCAGTAAGCAGGAAGCATTCGGCAAGATCATGACACATATCCCTCGCAGCGCCCTCCGGCAATTCAAGGAAGACGTTAGCCAAGCGGCCTTTCGGATCGTCCGCGAAGCGACCGAAAACAAGTAGGTCACTCTCCATCCGGCATCCGTTCCTGCATCGCCAAGAAGTGCTCGTACTGCAAGAGCACTGCCAGAGGCTTGTCGTTATCCTGAATCACCAGTGTCTTGTCGAGTTCCCGCAATTGTGTGACGTTCAATGCCCGTAATCGGCTAATTCCCACATGCTGTACGCTGGGGTCCAGGTATGGGATTGACAGTCGTCTCCGAAGCGCGGAAGTTGAGGGCAGCGCCCTGAAATGCGGATGCGCAATTGTTGGATGTCTAAAATAATGGGGCTGGAATCGGCAAATTTGTTGCTATCGCTCGATGAAAAGTGGGTATCAACAATTGCGGGGATTCGAGAGATTGCGGTGCGATCAAACCCGGCGCTGTACGCAGCATCGCGCCCACTCTTCGCAAAGGACGCGAAGAATGGGGCACCCACTTTCGGGGTTGTGCCTACGGGATCAAAGCCTGTGCCACCCCGCCTATCGCTCGATGAAAAGTGGGCATCAACAATTGCGGGATTCGAGAGATTGCGGTGCGATCAAACCCGGCGCTGTACGCAGCATCGCGCCCACTCTTCGCAAAGGACGCGAAGAATGGGGCAGCCACTTTAGGGGTTGTGCCTACGGGATCAAAGATTGCGCTTGATCATTTTGTTTTGGGGTTGCTGCTGTTCGCTATGAACTTGGCGGCGTTGTCGTGGAGCGCCTTCAGCGAGGCTTCATGGGCATAGACCATGTGTCCCGATTCGTAGGTCTGGAATTCGATATTTTTCTCCAGGCTCGCCGGGATGGGCAGGTGATGCATTTCGTAGACTCCCTCGTAAAAAGGAGTGGCCAGATCGAAGTATCCGGCGTTCAGCAGAATCTTTAGCTGCGGATTGTATTTCATGGCTACAGCCAGATCGGGCATGACGTTGGGTGCGCCGGGAAAAGCGAAGGGCATGCCGGGTTGCTGGTGCTTAAAACTCCACCACCGGAAAACTTCGGCTTCGGGTTTGTACTCGCGGTTTTCGCCGAACTTCAGGTCTTTTCTTACGTAATCGTTAAAGGCGGAGACGTAGGCCGACGAAATGGCCGCTGACTGCGGATCGTACTCGGCCTGCTTGCTCAGTGGATCAAAGGTGGGACCGGAGAATCGAGTATCAAGGCGGCCCGTGGTCAGATCATTTTCATCCTGCAGGTTCTTTTCGAATTCTCCGCCGTTAATGCGCAGATTGGCTTTTTCGATGTAGGAGGTAGGCAGGCCTGTGTACTGATGGAGTTTTTCAACGATGGCTTTACGTTGATCGGCGGGCAGTGAGGAGCCGGCTTCGAGAGCGAGGGCGTAGTCGTTCATGGCGAAGTGCTCGACCTCGTCGATCAGGGCTTTCAGGTCAGGGTGCGATTCGGGCAGCTTGTGGTGATACCAGGCGGTGGCGGCGTATGTGGGAAGGTTCAGTTGGTAGGCGAGATCGACGCCGGGATTGACCTCCGGGGCGTCGGAGTCGAGCGAGAAGTTCAGAATCTGGGAAAGAAGAATAATGCCGTTGAAATCGACATCCCGTTCGGTTTCCAGAATGTTCGCGAGGACGGCCGAGCGCGTGGTGCCGTAGCTTTCGCCGAATAAAAACTTAGGCGAATTCCAGCGGCCGTATTTTGAGAGAAATTGCACGATGAAGTCGGAGAACGCCCACGCATCCTCATCGACGCCGTAAAAAGCTTTTTCTTTGTCTTTGCCGCTGAGGCGGCTGAAGCCGGTGCCGGGGGCGTCGATGAAGACTTCGTCGGTTACGTCGAGCAGGCTGAATTCGTTGTTGACGACGTTGTAGGGAGCGGCGGGAGTGTGAGTGTCATCGGCGGTGACGACGCGCTTGGGACCGAAGGCTCCCATGTGAAGCCAGACAGTGGATGAGCCTGGACCGCCGTTGTAGAAGAACGTTATGGGACGCGCGGCGCCTTTGGCGTCAGATTTGAAATAGGCGACGTAGAACATGCTGGCTTCGGGGCTCTTGTTTTTGGGATCGGGGTCGGCGTTCTGGGGGACGTCGTCCCAGCCTTTGGGATGAACGACTAGCGTACCGGCGTCGGCGTCGTAGTCGATGGCTTTTCCGCCGATGGTGACCGAGCCTTTGGTCTGCTGCTGCTCAGGCTTGAATTGTTCGGGCTTCGGCGTCTCCGTCTTGGCTGTCTCTACTTTCACGGAGGAGGTTTCCTCCTTGGCTTGGGCGTGAAGGAGCGGGAGGGCTAGGATTGCGGTCACGACCAAGGTTGAGATCGTTTTCAAGGGGGGCATTCTTGCGGTTCTCCTGGCAGGCAATGTCGGACTTCTGCTTTTGCCCGTGGACGACAATGTAACACGACGTTGGACAGAACGCGATGGTTGGCCTTCGTGGGTGGTG
>DASXEG010000131.1:0-12970 GCA_036490235.1 Candidatus Sulfotelmatobacter sp.
GTCACCGTGCCGGCGACGATCATCAGATCGCTCTGGCGCGGGCTCGGACGAAAAACCTCCGAGCCAAATCTCGCGATATCGAACCGCGCCGTCGACGACGCAATCATCTCAATCGCGCAGCAGGCCAGCCCAAACGTCATCGGCCAAACCGCCGATTTCCGCGCCCAGTTGAAAACATAGTCGACCGTGCTGATCAGAAAATTCTTTTCGAATTTGTTTTGCAGCCAGCTCATTCAGATGACCTCAACCCGTGATTATAGCGCCCTGTGCGATTGCCAAGAACTCGTCCTCCGGCAACTAAAGAAGGGCAATCGCTCCGCAACACCTTACTCCAATCGATGCACACAATACCGCGTCGCACCAACACGCTCCCACTCACCCGTCATACTCACCATCGAGGGGCACACGGTTACCACCACCTTTGCATGTGCCTGCGCAAAATGATCAAACGCCTCCTGCTGCACTCCCGAAGGCGCGTCCCAAAACTCTTTCGCGCTATGCTCGCCGTCCATGATCTCGGCCACGATGCGCAGCTTGGCCAGATGCGCCCAATACGCGGTTGTGCCATTCATGATGATGCCAACTTTGTCTCCCGGCTTCAGCCCCATCTGCTGGAGTTGGTCGGCCGCGGCGAGATCGCCAACAGTAGAATTCGGTCCACTTCCCGGAATCGCAAAGTGATGCGTCGCCAGCCGGACGTTATAGTCGAAAGTGGCAAGCATCATGGTGCAGAACATGGCCACTGCAATGTAGCCCGCAGCTTTCTGATTTTCCGGCCGAAACCGGGCTGCCGCAATCAAAACGAGAAAAAGCGCAAGAATAAATCCGCCGAGGTAACGATCATTCTCCACCATCGGCAGGTACAGGCCCATACCAACAGCACAAATCGCTATCAAAGGCCATAGAGCGCGCAGTCCAGTTAACCATATGCTTCCGGCGAGCAACCCAAGAACAATGACCGCAACAACCATCTCCGGACGCGAGCGCGTCAACAATCGAATCTCGCTGGCCGCGGTTCCAGCCAGCACCTCCATTTGCGGCTTGAATTTAAAGTGCCACTGCGTTCCTTCGTTCCAGTAAGAAGGATCCATCCATGGCGGATACGTTCCATCGATCGGACCATCGAACTCGAACAGTGGCGGATGCTTCATCAACTGCCGCGTAGGATGAACCGGAACTCCGCTGCCCGCCTCATCCCCCTGCCAGTTCCTCCAGAATGTTCTCGGAGAGACATACCAGGCATAGTTCAACTTTCCAGTATCGCTGAACGTTAGTCGTCCCTTCTGCTTCGACAGCAGGAAAATCATAGGCCCCGCGACAGCAAGGAATACTGCCAGGGCAAGCAAAATCCCCCGCCCCCATCGCGGCGCGCGCCTCTTCCACCAATATCCGGCTGCCAGAGTTACAAACCCCAGCGGAAACAGAATCGCCTTTGTCCAATATCCCAGCCCGAGGCTCAGGCCAAGGATGAGGAATTCTCCAGGCCGAGGACTTCGTCGAACTCGAAGCAACATTCCAGCCGTTAAGCACACGCATGCTACAACCGCCAGATCGGGGGTCGCACACCATAAAGGATCGACTTCCAGCGCGATCCACAGAAAGAGCGAGTAGCCGAGAAGCACCATCGCCCAAGCCGGCAAAGACCGGGCGCTCTGCCCTATGCCCGCGGACGTCTCGTCACAAAACGTGATGACCTCATGCAGAAAAAACCGGAAGGCCAGCAATGTGAGGACAAATATGGCGAAATTGAAGATTTGCACAACCGGAAACTCGTAACGCGCCGGGGGATTCGTAATTCCCATGAAAGTTCCCAGCGACCACGAATAAAGCGGACTCCACCACGCGTTGATCGCACTCGCCCAGTCGTGACGAAAAAAAGCGCGTCCCACATCCAAATAAGAAATGCCATCCGGATCCATCGCATAGCGGCCTTCCCAGGAATTGAAAACTCCCAGAGCCAAAGTCACCAGAATGAGAGCCGGTTCCAGCCAGCGCGCAGGATAGGAGGAGCCACGACACACTGGCGCTTTTTCGGTGCCGGAAGTCTCTGCGACAAAAGTGTTCATGAATTTTGCGCGGGAATTGCGACCAATTATAGAGTGCGCCACAGTTGCTCGCCAGCCTAAGCTCAGCTACAACTGACATGACGCTTTCAATGCATCCAGCAACCGCCCATACGACTCAAATCACCGCCAATTGGAAACGCACTTGGGTGCGCATTCGCACATCGCAATTCTGGATCGTCGCCATCGCGCTGCTCCTCCGCGTGGGCTGGATCATCCTCGGCCACACCTACAAATTCAAGCCCAACGAAAACAACTTTGGATTTGGCTGGGAGATGGGCCGCATCGGCGCAGCTATCGCCAGCGGCAGGGGCTTCAGCGACCCCTTCAACGGAGTTACCGGACCCACCGCCTGGGAACCGCCGCTTTATCCTTACCTAACCGCAGGCGTCTTCCAGATTTTTGGCGTCTATTCGCGGTCCTCCGCATTCATTCTGCTCACCATCAACAGTATTTTTTCTGCCCTCACGTGCATTCCGATTTTTCTTATCGCGCGCAAAATTTTTTCCGAGAAGGTTGCAGTAGGTGCGGCCTGGACGTGGGCGCTGCTTCCCTACGTCATGTACTGGTGCACGCGCTGGGTGTGGGAGACCAGCCTCTCGGCTCTGCTGGTCGCTGTGATCTTCTGGCTGGCTCTGACAATGGGGGAGCGCGACGGAATAAAACCCTGGATCGAGTTTGGTTTTCTTTGGGGAATCGCGGCGCTGAACAGCACCGTCCTGATCGCGTCTCTCCCGGCATTCGGGTTGTGGGTCTGGTATCACCGCGCTAAGCGGGGCAAGCCCTCTCTATTCGGTGTCGCGGTTGCCTCAATTATCTTCGTTGCCTGCATCGCTCCGTGGACTGTGCGCAACTATCGCACCTTCGGCAAGTTCATCTTTATCCGCAATAATTTCGGCGCAGAACTACGCCTGGGTAACGGCCCGGGCGCAGATGGAACCTGGCAGCAGTACCTTCATCCAACACAAGACATCTTTGCAATGAGGCAGTACACCGAGATGGGCGAAATCGGCTACATCGAACATCGCAAGCGGCAGGCCATCGAGTACATCGAGGCCGATTATCCGCGCTTCGCCGTTCTCTGCCTGAAGCGCTTCATTTATTTTTGGGCCGGACCGCCGCGCTCAGAAAAAATCTGGTGGCTGGCGGAGACGAAAAATTCTCTCTTTTTGGCTTCGTCGGTGCTAATGTTTTGGGGACTTGGCCGCGCCCTGCGCGCGCGGTGTCCCGGGGCCTGGCTGCTTTTCTGGCTCATCCTCTTATATCCAGCAATTTATTACGTTGTGTATCCCGGCCAGCGCTATCGGCATCCCATTGAGCCGGAGATGACAATCCTCGGGGTTTACCTCCTCACCGAGGCGACGAACAAAGATACCCGAAAATCATTGGGAACCTAGCGTCCCCTTTTCCCGTATCTCTAGATGTCAGGCAAGGTCTTTGTTGCTGTCCTCACCAAATACAGTTCGCCACGTCTAATGTTTCGACCACGGAGGAACCGTCATGATGCCACGCCGATACGAACTTCAGACCCGTTCCGCATTCGTCCTGACCTTCTGCGCCATGCTGCTTGCGACCCAGGCCGCAACCGCATCCGAGCATCACGGCGACCTCACCGAGGAGTTTCACCAGACTTACGCGCTCGCTCCCAACGGCCGCATTGAACTCGACAATATCAACGGCGCGGTTCACATTTCCACGTGGGACCAGAATCAGGTGAAGGTCGACGCCGTAAAGTATGCTTACTCAAAAGAACGGCTCGAAGAAGCGCGCATTGAGGTCGAATCCGGGAAAGATGACATCTCGATCCGGACCCAGTATCCCGACCACGATCACACATTCAACTGGGGATCGCACAATAATCCTGCCGAGGTGGAGTACACGCTGACCGTTCCGCGCAACGCGCGCCTCGATGAAATCAAGCTCATCAATGGCTCGCTGGATGTGAATGGCGTTAGCGGCGAGGTTCATGCCTCGTGCATCAACGGGAAGCTCGAAGCCCACAATCTTTCCGGGCGCGCCGAGCTTTCCACCATCAATGGCCACCTCGACGTCAAGTTCGATCAACTGCCCAGCTCAAATGTCGAACTGAGTTCAGTCAATGGATCGGTAGAGCTGACCATCCCCTCCGACTCGAAAGCCGAGATCGAAGCCAGCACGATGTCCGGAGGGATCGACAACGACTTCGGGCTGCACGTAAACCATCACAGCTTCGTTGGGCATGATCTGCGCGGTGAGTTGGGTAACGGCGGTCCGCGCATTCACGTAAGCAACGTAAACGGCCACATCGAAATCCGCCACGCGGAAGACGGCCGCGCGCTAAGCCCGGTGAAGGATCTAGGCTCACGCGACCGAGACGATGACGACGACAGCGAGATCTAATATCGAGAGACTCGTGTAGAAAACGGTGGATGAGCGGCACTTTAGCGCCGCGTGAAGCATTTGAAAAAATAACGGGCTTCAGCCCGGCGTTGCCGACGCTTACTTACAGCCGGATGAGTTCCTAATAAATCGAATACCCTGGCGCGGGCGTCCTTAAATCCGGCTTCGAAGCCATAATCAACAGCGCGCCTTCGCGCTTGAACGCCTTCAAATCGTCAATGCTGTGAAACGATTTCGTCTTGTAGTCGTCCGGAGTAGGCGTGTCGTCAGGCACGCGAACGGCTTCTACATTTTCGAAGGCATGTTTCTTCAGCAGCTCCACATACTCCGCCGCCGACCGCACATGCACCGGGACTTTCAACTTATCCACCCATTGCAGTGAATACTGATTGTCCTTATATAGATTGATCAGGATGAACAGCCGTCCCCGCGGCGCCATCACGCGAAACAACTCCATCAGCGCGCGATCCTGATCCGCATAGTAATAAAACGACTCGACCGACAAAACTTTGTCGAAGAAATTCTCTTCCCACGGAATCTGCTGCGCCGATCCCCAGACGTAAAGCACATTCTCAAAGTCTTTAGACGCCGCGCGCGCCTCGCGAATCATCTCGTCGGAAACATCAAGCCCAACCACCTGACCAAATCCATCCGGGCCGTCACCGACCAACCGCGCCAGCAGCCGCGTAGCCCACCCCGAGCCACATCCGAGATCGAGCACGCGCTCGCCGGGGCGCAACTCCATCCGCCGAATCGTCTTGGTCGTGATATCGAAATGGTGCTGCTCCATCTTCTGGCCTTCACCAGCCGTGGCCCAGCGGTTGAATTCCTGTTGCAAAATTTCATCGGGAGTGGGGGATTTGTCGGGCATATTTCTAATCGTTACAGCCAAATTCGAGACTTAAAAGCAATACATCCTATACTATGTGATATCCCATGGCATGTACCTTCCAAGCATGGAGTCTCTTTGAAGCAATGGATCGCTTCCGCCGTGGCGCAAAAAGTTGGAGTTGTAGAAACCGCTGCGGAGTTCTTTAAGAAGCGTGCTGGGAAAGCCAGCAGCGCAGGATTGATGAAGTTCCTCCGCGCAGCGCCGAATGCTGATCCCGACCCCGGCGATGAGTGGCGCTGAGATAACAAATTCGCCGGAGACTCCAGCCCCGTGCCTATGCTAAAGTTCTTCCCCACATGGCGACTCGCCCCGAGAACGCTCCACAACCCGGCCCGCTCTACTGCCCGAATTGCGCCAAAGAAGTGAACGATCCGTTAACCTGCGGCGACTGTTCCGCCGTCATCTGCCGCCGATGCGGCACGCCGCTGGAATCTCCCGACGAACTGGGCATCGGATGATGCGCCCGGCATCCCCGTCCACCCCAACAACCGCGACAGAAGCTTCAACGGGTGGCCGAAAGCCGGACGCTGGAGGCCCAACTCTGGTCCGCGGCCTGGGTCTGCTCGATTCGGTGTTGCTGCTCGTGGGCGGCATCATCGGTTCGTCCATTTTTCTTACCGCTAAAGACATTGCCCAGGCTTTGCCTCACCCAGTGCTATATCTGCTGGTTTGGGTGATTGGCGGCGGGATTTCCCTGTGCGCCTGCTTTGCGTTCGCTGAACTGGGATCGATGTTTCCCGATTCCGGCGGGCAGTATGTTTATTTGCGCGAAGCCTATGGCGACCTGACTGCGTTCCTCTACGGATGGATGCTTTTTAGCGTAGGCAATGGTGGTTCGATCGCAGCTCTGGCCGTGGGTTCGGCAGCGTATCTCGGTTCGATGATCCCGATCCTCTCGCAAGAGCATGTTGTGCTCTCGCTTGCGGGAGTTGTAATCACCCGGGTTCAAATCACAGCCCTGTTTCTGATTACAGTTGTCACCGCTGTCAATGTTCTTGGCTTGCGGCGAGGTACCATCCTCCAGAACATCGCCACCTGGGCCAAGTTTGTAGCCATGGCGGCATTCATCGTACTCGGCTTTGCCATCGGCAAAGGTGACTGGCGCCATTTCATCACGCATGGGGGAGTATTCAGCGGCGTCACCGTGCACATGGGTCTTTCCCAGACGCTCTCTGCCTTTGGAGTTGCCCTGATCGCGGTCTTCTGGGCTTATGACGGATGGGTTTACATCACGTGGGTAGCGGGCGAAGTGAAAGAACCACGCCGTAACGTGCCGCTGGCCATGGTGTCCGGAGTCTTGATCGTCGGTGCGATTTATATAGCGATGAACATGACCTATCTTTATGCCCTGCCGCTCGGCCAAATCGCGCAACATGAAACCATCGCGCAGACCTCGGCAGCGGTGCTTTTTTCACCCGTGGCAGCGACATGGCTTTCCGCGCTAATTGCGCTGTCTGTATTTGGCGCACTCGCTTGTGCGGTCCTGAGCTGTGCGCGTGTGTATTACGCAATGGCTTTGGACGGCGTCTTCTTTCCACAAATGGCGAGGGTTCATCCTAAGTGGCGGACGCCCGCGGTGGCGCTCATTGGACAGAGCGCATGGGCCGGAGTTCTCACCCTGAGCGGCCGCTACGATCAGCTTTATACCTATGTCATGTTCGGCATGGTGCTTTCATACACGCTGACGGTGATCGGCCTGTTCCTGCTTCGGTGGAAGCGGCCTGACGCCCCGCGCCCATACCGTTGCACAGGATATCCCTGGCTTCCTGCGATTTATGTCCTGGTTGGCGCGGCGTGGACGATGAATACGATTGTTACGCGTCCGACGGAAGCGTTCTGGGGCACGGCGATTGTACTCGTAGGCGTGCCCGGTTATTTGTACTGGAAGAGAAGTAACCGGTATTCGGAACGGCCGAATAATCGATATTGACCGCAATAGATTCACGACATACCCTTCTACAGGATTCACCCTAGCTACATCATGCGCTCGGCTTTTTATGCTAGGGTTGCGCTTTGGGGCGAGGCTCACGCCCGGCGATCTGCCGCGATCTGAAGATGGAACTTACGCCGATTTCCAAAAATCGAACCCAGTCGCCCGCGAGTCGCTATTTCATCGCGGTGGTTGCGGTAGTGCTCGCCCTGCTGCTCCGGCTGGCGATTGCGCCGTTGCTGGGAGCGCATTCGCCATTCCTGACCGTATTCGCAGCGGTGATTTTCGCGATATGGTTTTGCGGAACCGGTCCCGCCGTCTTCACTGCTCTGGTTGGATTTTTGGGCGTATGGTATTGGTTCTTGCCGCCGGGCAACACATTCGTACTCGATGATCCTAAGGGCCAGATCTCCACAATGGTTGGATTCCTGTTTCTTTCCGGCGCGGTGATCGCCCTCGGCGAAATCGAGCGGCGCGCTCAGGGCAAGCTTCGAGAGATGGAGGGAGAACAGCGCAAGCTGGCGGCCGAGGCCGTTGCTGCAACGGCGAAGTTCCGCGCGGTTTTCGAGCAAACCACTGTATTCGCTGGAATCATGAATCTGGATGGCACTCTGATCGATGCCAATCGTCTATCCCTCGAGGTTTGCGGCTACAAGGCAGAAGACGTCCTCGGCAAGCAGTTCTGGGAAAGTCCGTGGTGGCGAAACCACAAGGAAGCTCAAGATAAAATTCGAGCCGCAACGTCAAAAGCTGCCGAGGGTGTTCCATATCAGGAGATTTTGCTTTATTCGTTCGCTGATGGGTCTGAACGCATTGTCGATTTGGCGCTATTCCCCATCCGCGACCAAGACGGCAAAGTTCTTTTTCTCCATCCCACCGGAATTGACATTACGGATCGAAAGCGAGTGGAAGCGGAGTTGCGCAGTTCACGGGAGGATTTGGAGCGCACGGTTGACGCGCGGACGCAGGAACTCGCCAGGAGCTTGGCAAATCTCGAATCGGAAATCGAGCTGCGCAAAACTACCGAAAAGGCATTGCGCGAACTTTCGGTGCGCACACTTCGTCTGCAAGACGAAGAACGCCGGCGTTTTGCCCGCGACCTGCATGACAGCACTGGGCAAACTTTAGTTGCGTTAAAGATCAGCCTGGGTACGCTGCAGCAACTGATGACACAAATTTCCAAAGCTCCGGGCCTGCTTGACGATCTTGAAGCCCTGGCCGAGCAAGCCCTTCAGGAAATTCGCACAACGTCCCATTTACTGCATCCGCCCATGCTCGACGAGGTAGGTTTTTCTTCTGCTGCGCAGTGGTATATCGATGGCTTCAGCAAGCGCAGTGGAGTCAAGACAAATCTTGAACTCGCAGCGCGTCCGTCTTTGACGAAAGATGAAGAACTGGTTTTGTTCCGCGTTCTGCAGGAAAGCCTGACCAACGTTTTGCGTCATTCCGGCAGTCCCGCGGTCGATATACGATTCGCTTCCGATCAGAACGATGCCATCCTGTCGATCCGCGACTACGGCAAAGGCATTCCCCCGGAAACGCTGGAAAGTTTTCGCGAAACGGCGTCAGGCGTGGGCGTCGGCCTCGGCGGAATGCGGCAGCGTATCCTTGAGTTAGGCGGCCATCTGAAGGTCGACAGCGACGGTAATGGAACTTGTATCACGGCTACCATGCCTGTAGCCAAGGCTGCCCCGGTATCGAGCGATCGGAATTCCGTGGCAGAACCGGCTGCCAGAGCCAGTTGAGCCCTCGCAGGAGCGACCGATGTTCGAGCGGTATAACGAAAAGGCGCGGCGCTGCCGCTGGGAGTTTTTCGAACCGAAGATGCGGAACACGGCACCGGCTATACCAATGGCCACCTCTGGCTGTGCACCGAGTGCTACACAAAATTCTGGGACCACCCGGAATTTCTATCCTCAAGATTTTCGGATATTACGTGACGGGTGAACTTGCGGGTATGCCAGACACTCTTTAAACTTAACTACGTGAGCCCAACAGAAGCCCCAGACGCAACAAAAACGCCGGCCGACACCAATAGCAAAGACATCAAACGCGAGATTTCCGTAGAAATCCCCGCGGACGAAGTCGAGCGCGAGACCGAAGCGCAGATTCGCCGCTATCAAAAGAGTGCGCGCCTGCCTGGATTTCGCGCCGGACACGTGCCCGCCTCCATCATTCGCCAGCGTTTCGGCGAGGGTATTAAGAGCGACGTGGCCGAAGCCCTGATCCCGAAATATTTCCGCCGCGAAGCCGAAAAGCAGGGTCTGATTCCGATATCGCAGCCGCGCGTCACCGATCTGCACCTGCACCAGGGCGAACCGCTGCGTTTCAAAGCCAGCTTCGAAGTGCTGCCCGAAATTAAGATCGAAGGCTACAAAGAGTTGCGCGCCGATAAGCCCGAGATCACGGTCACGGATGAAGAAGTCGAGCAGGCATTCAACAATGTCCGCGAGCAGCACGCAGCTTATTCGAACGTCGAAGGCCGCACGCTTGCTGAAGGCGACTTTGCTCAGGCCTCGATGGATGGCAAGCCGAAAGATCCCAATGACGCCGCGACTGCGCAGCCCGTTCACATGGACGATGTGCTGATTGAAATCGGCGGCAAGAATACGGTTGCGGAATTTTCGGAACATCTGAAAGGCGCATCGGCGGGCGAAGAGCGCGTTTTCGATGTCGTCTATCCCGAAGACGCCCCGGACAAGCGGCTCGCGGGGAAAACTTTCGTCTACACGGTGAACGTGAATGGCATCAAGCAAAAAAGCCTGCCTGAGTTGAACGACGATTTCGCCAAAGAACTCGGCGAGTTTTCGGATCTCGACCAGGTCAGGAAGCAGATTCGCGAAAACATCCAAGCCGAACGCCGCCACACCGCCGAGCGCGAATCGAAGGACAAACTTGTCGCCGAACTGGTAAAGCGTAACGAGTTTGAAGTTCCCGAGTCGTTGATCGACCGCCAGATCGATCTTCGCCTGGAGCGCGGCTTACGTGCCCTGGCTGCGCAAGGCATGAAGATGGAAGACATGAAGAAGATGGATCTTCCCAGGCTCCGTGCCGGTCAACGCGACCAGGCGGTGAATGATGTGAAGTCTTCTTTGCTGCTTGAACGCATCGCAGATCTGGAAAACATCCATGTCAGCGAAGAGGAATTAAACCGCGAGCTCGAGGGGCTTGCCAAACAGTCAAAACAGACTGTGGAAGCGGTGCGCGCTCGTTTGACAGAGGATGGGGGCCTCGATAGAATTCGCTTGAGAATCCGCAGCGAGAAAACCCTCGATTTTCTTTATCGTCAATCCGCGTAAGTCGCAGAAGTTGCGAAATAAGAATGCGAAATATAACGCGGGCCACTTCCGCACCCCTTACCGCAGGTCAGATGCATAATGGGAGTGAGTGTGAGAGTTCCCGCGACAAGGTCAGGTAAATCATGAAATCGCATGAAAATGATCCGCATATGATGCTGGTTCCAATGGTTATCGAGCAGACTGGGCGGGGCGAACGCGCCTATGACATTTACTCCCGACTGCTTCGAGACAACATTATTTTTATCGGCACGCCGATCGACGACAACATCGCCAACCTTGTCATCGCGCAGATGTTGTTTCTGGCGCAGGAAGATCCGGAGAAAGACATACAGCTTTACATTAACTCTCCCGGAGGCTCGATCACAGCCGGCATGGCGATCTACGACACCATGCAATATGTGAAAAACGACGTGATGACCCTGTGCGTGGGCCAGGCGGCCTCCATGGCGGCGTTACTTTTGGCATCGGGCGAGCCCAAAAAGAGACTGGCACTCCCGAACTCACGAATTCTCATCC
The DNA here is from genome assembly GCA_036490235.1 of Candidatus Sulfotelmatobacter sp. Classification (GTDB taxonomy): domain Bacteria; phylum Acidobacteriota; class Terriglobia; order Terriglobales; family Acidobacteriaceae; genus Sulfotelmatobacter. Next base: position 11,080 of record DASXEG010000131.1, read on the forward strand.
ACCAGCCCTCGATGGGCGGTCTTTCCGGCCAGGCGACCGATATTGATATACATGCGCGGGAAATCCTGCGCATGCGGGAAATCACCAACCAGTTACTCTCGAAACATAGCGGCCAGAAGCTGGATAAGGTAGAAAAGGATGTAGAGCGCGATTTCATCATGAACGCGCAACAGGCGAAGGAATACGGAATCATAGACGATATCATCTATAAGACCGTAAAAGCGGTAGGATAGCCCTTCGTTCACAGTACCGGGTTGCGAGTACCGAGTTGCGAAAATGAACCACATGGCCACTCGGTACTCGCAACTCGGTGCTCGCAACTGAAAAGGAGTACAGCCGAGTGAAAAACAAGTCAGGCTCCGACGAAATTCTGCGTTGTTCGTTCTGTCACAAGTCGCAGGACGCCGTAGCCAAATTGATCTCTTCACCCAGCGACTATCCGCGGGCCTATATCTGCGATGAATGTGTCGCAGTCTGCAATTCCATTCTTGAAGATGATCGCACTGCGACGCCGCAGGCCAGCCAGCCGAACCAACTGCCAAAACCTCAGGAAGTGAAAGTCTTCCTCGATGAATACGTCATCGGGCAGGAGCAAACCAAGAAAAAGCTGGCAGTAGCGGTTTACAACCACTATAAGCGGATCTTCATGAACCGCCAGAAAACCGCGGGCGACGGCATCGAGCTGAGCAAGTCGAATATTCTGTTAATCGGACCGACGGGAACGGGCAAGACGCTGCTGGCGCAAACTCTGGCCCGCATGCTCGACGTACCCTTCGCCATCGTCGATGCCACCACGCTCACCGAGGCCGGCTACGTCGGCGAAGATGTCGAAAATATTATCCTCAAGCTGCTGCAAGCCGCCGAAGGCGATGTAAGCCGCGCCCAGACTGGCATCATCTACATTGACGAAATCGATAAGATCGGACGCAAGGACGAAAATCCTTCCATCACCCGCGATGTTTCAGGCGAAGGCGTGCAGCAGGCTCTGCTCAAGATTCTCGAAGGCACAATCGCCAACGTCCCCCCGCAGGGCGGCCGCAAACATCCGCATCAGGAATTTACTCCTGTCGATACCACGAACATTCTCTTTATTTGCGGCGGGGCCTTCGTGGGCTTGGAGAAGATCATTGGCCGCCGGGTAGGCAAAAAGTCGCTCGGATTCCGTACGGGAGATGAAACCGAGAAGGAAGCGGTCGCCGCCCGCAAGCGCAATTTCGAGCTTCTCACTGAACTTCAACCAGAGGATCTGATCAAGTTCGGACTTATTCCTGAATTCGTGGGCCGCCTGCCTGTGATGGGCATGCTGGAAGACCTCGACGAATTTGCGCTGATCGAAATCCTAACCCGTCCAAAGAACGCCATTGTCAAACAATATCAGCGGCTCTTTGAATTCGAAAATGTCCGTCTCAAATTCAGCGACGACGCCCTCCGCGCCATTTCCCGCCAAGCGATGGCCCGGAAGGTCGGCGCGCGTGGCCTGCGCATGATTCTCGAAGAGCTCATGCTCGACTTGATGTTTACCCTACCTAGCCAAAAGAAACTAAAAGAGTTCGAAGTGACGCGGGAGATGGTTGAAAAACGCAGCGCCTCCCTTTCGATGATGGAAAAGGCAGGTTAACGGATTTTCGGCAGCAGAGTTCCATCAGAGTCCGTCCCGACCCGAATTGTGCGGATGCACGTCAAGAATTATGTGCGCATGCGCCTCAAAATGGACTAGCCGCACCCTCTGTAAAGAGGAGTAAACTGTTTCACAGTAGGGAGCTAAGACTCGCGCTACGATGAGCACTGAGCGCGGCTTTGAAGTTCGATAAAGTACATTGCCCAGGGAGATGAAGTGACCACATCCAAGGAAAAATTCGAAACCAAAAAGCTGCCCATGATGCCCATCCGC
>DASXEG010000151.1:0-23581 GCA_036490235.1 Candidatus Sulfotelmatobacter sp.
AATGCTTGCAGGACCACCATGCTGGTGATTCCTACCGCTAAGTATCTCCCGAATATGTCTTCCGTGCGCCAGGAGACGCGCATGCCTCGCCACAGGAAGATGGCAAAGAGCGCGACCACGAACATCGCTCCCACCAGGCCAAGCTCTTCTGCGGTAACCGCGAAAATAAAGTCAGTATGCGGCTCGGGCAGGTAGAACAGCTTCTGTTTGCCTTCCATCAAACCGGTGCCGGTAATGCCGCCGGTGCCGACAGCAATCAGGGACTGAATCAGATGGAATCCAGCCTTCTGACGCTCCGCATATGGATTAATGAAGGCCAGAATGCGTTCTCGCCGGAATCTCACGTGAAAAATCAGGAAGTAAAGAGGCAGCAACGAGGCAGCGAACGCATAGCCGAAATATCGCATCCGCATGCCGGCCACATACAGAATGCAGGCGGCAATTCCAGCACAGGCGATTCCGGTGCCAAGGTCCGGCTGTAAAACAATCAAGCCGATCAAAGCCAGGACTGGCACAGCCGCGGGAACGAGGGTGTTGCGCCAGTCGTCCATCGCCTTTGCACGAGTTTCAAGAAAGAATGCGAGAAATAGGATCAGGACCGGCTTTGCCAGTTCCGAAGGCTGAAAGGAAAGTCCGCCCGCGTGAATCCAACGGTGGGTGTTGTGCGAGCGGTCGAGAAAAAAAACTGAAATCAGCAGTAAGGTAGTGATCCCGAGAAAGGAAAATACGAATGCCGGATGCTTGTAGCGGCGGTAGTCGATGCGCATCGTCAGGACCATCGCCATAAGCCCGGCAATGGCCCAAACCAATTGCTTCGATAAAAAAGCGTAGGGCGAACCGAAGCGCTCTCGCGCCATAACTGCCGACGCGGAAAAGACCATGACCAATCCGGTGAACACCAGCAGCATGGTTACAACGAATAGCCAGCGATCAATGCTCACCCGCTTTGCCATGGGACTTCATTTCACCACGGGGACGCGGAGGCGCGGAAGGAAATTGGAGATCGCCGATTTTTGTTTGTTGATTGATTTGGTTCGGGATCAACCATTGAAACCAGGACGGCTCGGCGGCCGCGTACAGCTAGGGTTCGTTCGATAAACTCCCCACGATCTGCTTGAACACCTGACCCCGCTGCTCATAGTTCTTGAACTGGTCAAAGCTCGCACAAGCCGGGGCGAGCAGCACAACGTCCCCGGCCTCGGCCACGGCGTTCGCTCTGCGAATCGCGTTCTCGAGTGTCTCGGCATGAACTACTTCGACGTTCTTGATCTGCGACTCGATCTTCTCCGCCGCCGCGCCGATTGTGTACACGCGCTTCACGCGCTGTTTTAGCAGGTCGTTGAGCACGCTGTAATCGCTGCCTTTATCTTTGCCCCCGAGAATGACGTGAATATTTGCCGGGAACGATTCCAGCGCTTTGATTGTCGCATCAACGTTGGTGGCTTTTGAATCGTTGTAATAATCCACGCCGCGAATGGAAGCGACGAACTCCAGCCGGTGCTCGACGGCCTTGAACCCGCTCACGGCCTGCCGGATTTTCTCGGGAGCGCATCCCATCAGCACGCTGGCACACACTGCGGCGAGCACGTTTTCCAGATTGTGCGCACCTTTCAGTGGAATTTCGGAGACCTGCATGATCTCCCGCTGTTCCAATCCATGGCGAAACAAAATATTCCCTTCGCGCACCCAAGCGCCCTGCTTCACTTCTTTTTGCCGGCTGAACCAGAAAACCTGGGCACGCGTGCGGGCCGCCATTGCAACGCAAGTCGGATCGTCTTCATTCAACACCGCAAAATCGTCACCCCTCTGATTCTCAAAAATGCGGGCCTTGGCGTTGGCGTAAATCTCAAATGTCTTGTGGCGATCCAGGTGATCGGGCGTGACGTTGAGCACAACCGCAACTTTCGGACGAAAAGACTGAATTGTTTCCAGTTGGAAGCTCGAGACTTCCAGAACGATGCATGTCTTTGGCCCTGCGCGGTCAGCCAAAGAAATCGCCGGAGTGCCGATGTTGCCGGCTACCAGAGTGGGCAATCCGCTGGCAGCGAGAATTTCGCCGATCAGCGTGGTCGTCGTAGTCTTTCCATTCGACCCTGTGATCGCAACAATCGGACCGGGCAGAAACCGCGCAGCAAGCTCAATTTCGCCGATGACCGGCTCACCCAGCGAGCGCGCCTGCTGCAGCAACGGAGTATCCGCTGGTACGCCCGGGCTTACCACAATCAAATCCTGCCCGTGGAACGTGCGCTCGCCATGGCCGCCGGTTTCCACGGTGATGCCATGATCGAGCAGGGCGGGAATCTCGTTGCGAAGTTCGTCGCCGCTCTTGGTATCGGACACGGTAACCCGCGCACCCCGGCCCTTCAGAAACAGCGCTGACGCAACGCCGGACTTTCCAAGGCCGACCACAAGCACGCGTTTGTTGTTGAGATCCATGAATGCTGTATTTCACCACGGAGGCACGGAGGGAGTATTTCTAATTCCTCCGTGACTCTGTGACTCCGTGGTGATAAACGTTATCTCAATTTCAATGTGGTCAGAGCGAATAGAGCAAATACCAACGACGCAATCCAAAACCGCACAATGATTTTCGACTCGGACCAGCCCATCAACTCAAAGTGATGGTGCAGCGGAGCCATCTTGAAAATCCGCTTTTTGCGCAGCTTATACGATCCGACCTGGAGGATTACCGAAAGCGCTTCGATTACGAACACTCCGCCAATAAACGGCAGAAGCAGTTCCTGCTTGATGATGACTGCCACGGTTCCGATTGCGCCACCCAGCGCGAGCGATCCCACATCTCCCATGAAAACTTCTGCCGGGTGCGCGTTGTACCACAGAAATCCGATCGCCGATCCCACCATGGCGCCGCAGAAAATCGTCAACTCCCCAACTTGCGGCATTCTCGGAATTTCCAGGTAGGTGGCAAACGTGGCATGCCCGCTCACATACGTAAGGACAGTCAGCGCCCCGGCCGCGATCACTGTACAACCAATCGCAAGGCCATCCAACCCGTCCGTTAGGTTCACCGCGTTGCTCGATCCCACAATCACCAGCGCCACAAACGCGATGAAAGGCAGAAATGCCAGCGGCCACAGATGAGGCATTCGTTCGAGACTGCCGACTACGAGATCGGGATGAAATTGCTTAAAGAATGGCACAATCAATTTCGTCGAGTACATCCCGTAGGTCTGCATGGCAATGAGCATCGTGGCGATCACAATGCTTGTGGCAATCTGCAAACCGAGCTTCGCGCGGCCGGTCAATCCAAGATTTCTTTTGTGCGCAACCTTTGTGTAGTCGTCGGTGAATCCGATCGCCGCATATGCGCAGGTTGCGAAGACCGCAATCCAAACAAAGCGGTTACTCAGATCCGCCCATAATAACGTTGGAACGACGACGGCTATGGCGATGAGCATGCCGCCCATGGTCGGCGTGCCGGCTTTCTTCTGATGGGCCTTCGGGCCTTCTTCGCGAATATATTGCCCGATCTGAAATTCGCGCAGCCGATTGATGACGAGCGGCCCGACTATCAGCGCGGTGAAAAGTGCCGTGAGACTGGCAAATGCCGTGCGGAAGGTCAGATAGCGAAAAATGCGGAATGGCGGGACGTAATGTTGCAGCTTTAGAAACAGCAGCCAGTAGAGCAATCAGCCTCCGTCCCGAAAATCTAATTCTTGCCGTTACGCAGCGCCTTCCAGGTTTCGAGAGCCTTTTCCAGTTTTACGCCGCGCGAAGCTTTTAATAAGACCACGTCGCCGTCGCGGGTTTCGCGCGCCAGCCATTGGCCTGCGTCTTCGGCCGAAGCCACGAATTCGGCGCGTGTTGCACCCCCGTTCGCAGCATCGACCATCTCTCGCGCCAACCCCCGAACTCCGAGCAGCATGTCGATCTTCTTTCCCGCGATGTGAGCGCCGGATTGTCGATGCATCTCTTCGCCGGCCGGGCCTAACTCCAACATTTCGCCGGCAACCACGATGCGCCGCTTCGCCGGCATTGCGGCCAAAGAATCCACCATCGCTGCAAGCGCTTTCGGATTCGAATTGTAGCAATCGTTGATCGCTGTAATGTTACCCAGTTGTAGAACCTGTCCGCGTTTGTCGGCGGGCGCAAGCGTCGATAAGGCCGCGGCCGCTTCCGCGGGCCTCATCCCGCGCTCCATCCCGACTGCGATGGCGGCCAGCGCATTGAGTATGTTGTGCTCGCCGACCAGAGAAAGCCTGACATGCTCTCGCGTACCGCCACCCACAGCATCGAACTCCGATCCATCCGTTCCCTTGAAGACAATGTTTTCGGCGCGCACGTCGGCGGTCGGTCGCGTCCCATACATCACGACTTTTCCTTTGAAGTCCCGCCCGAACTGGGAAACATATTCGTCGTCGGCGTTCAACACTGCGACCCCATTCGCCGGCAAGGATTCAACCAATTCATACTTCGCACGCGCTATACCAGCGAGAGAATCGAAAAACTCCAGGTGGACGGGCGCAACGTTTGTAACCACTCCAATCTCCGGCTGCGCAATCTTCGCAAGCGCGCGAATCTCCCCCGCGTGCGACATACCCATCTCGATCACTGCCACGTCAAACTCCGGCTCCAGCTTTAACAACATGAGCGGCAGGCCGAAATGATTATTGAAATTTCCTTCGGACCTCAATACTCGAAACCGCGACGCCAAAACGTGCGCAATCGCTTCCTTGGTCGTTGTCTTTCCTGCCGAACCAGTCACTCCTATCAGCGGCTTGCCCCACAACTTGCGAACTGCAGTTGCTAAAGTCTGCAGGCCGACTAGAGTATCTTCCACAGCCAGCAGCCGGGCCTGTCGGGCATAGCGGCTCAACTGATCTTTTCGTACGACGGACGCGAGGGCTCCTTTCTCCATCGCTTGCTCCACGAAATCGTGGCCATCAAGGCGCTCGCCTTTGACGGCGAAAAAAAGTTGCCCTGGGGCGATTGTCCGCGAGTCAATCGAGTAAGCATACGCCACGTCTTCCTTAGAAAAATCTCCTGAGGCCGAAACGAACTCGGCAATCTTTCCCAGAGTCAGCCTCATGCGCGCGCTCCAGCGGCCGCCGATTTGCATTCGAAACCGATGCCCCGCAAAGCCTCGCGTGCGACTTCAACATCGTCAAAGGGCACTGCACCGGCCAGCGTGATCTGCACTTTCTCATGCCCTTTGCCGGAAATAAGCACGATATCTCCGGGCCTGGCCTCGGCGATTGCGACCGAGACCGCCTTCCGCCGGTCAGGTTCCACGCTGTACTTCACTCCGGTTCTTTGCAGGCCAACCACGGCATCATTAATGATCGAGAGCGGGTCTTCGCGGCGGGGATTATCGGAGGTCAAAACCACGAAATCGCTGCCGCGCCCTGCAGCTTCGCCCATTAGCGGACGCTTTTTACGGTCACGGTCGCCTCCGCAGCCGAAGACGGTCAACACTCTTCCTTTCGCGGTTGAAACCAACTCTCGCGCCAGCGCCGTCAGATTGCGCAATGCATCGTCGGTGTGCGCGTAATCGACGACAACCGTAAATGGTTGGCCGCAATCAATACGCTCAAACCGTCCCGGAACGCAGGCCAGGTTATCAATCCCTGCGGCAATTGCTTCAGAGGAGCATCCCCGCGCATAACAAGCTCCGGCCGCGGCAAGGATGTTGTAGACGTTCACCCTGCCAATCAGCGTCGAGAACACCGCAATCTTCCCTTCGGGCATCACCAGGTCAAATTTCGTTCCACGCGTCGTGATCTCGACCTTCTCGGCGTGCAGATCGCCGCGGCTCCAGCCGTACTTGAGGTTCACTGAGCTATGCTTCCGCGTGAACTCAGCCAATTGAACACCGTATTGATCGTCAACGTTAACGACTGTCGCACGCGGCGCATCCGTACCGCATCCTTCGAACAAAATCCTCTTGGAAGCGAAATACTCTTCCATAGTGTTGTGATAGTCGAGGTGATCGCGAGTCAGATTAGTGAACACGGCCACATCAAACGGAATGCCATATACGCGCTCCTGCGCCAGAGCATGCGAAGAAACTTCCATGACGGCGTCGGTTGCCCCGTTTCCCAGCGCTTCACTGAGGATTCGGTTTAGCTCCAATGCTTCGGGCGTGGTGTGCGGGGCGGGCAGGACTTTTCCCGCTACGTGATATTCGATGGTTCCGATCAAAGCGCTCTTTCGCTTTGCCGCAGCAAAAATCGATTCCACCAGAAATGCAGTTGTGCTTTTGCCGTTGGTGCCGGTGATTCCGGCAATTGCGATCCGCTCGGCCGGTTTCTTGTAGAAGTTCGCGCTGATCTTCGCCAGCGCGCGCCTTCCCTGCGAAACCACAGCCCAGCCGACTTCGCCGCGCGGCTTTTCTCCCGCTGAGTCAGTCACTACCGCGGCCGCGCCTGCCCGAATGGCCTGATCGATGAAGCGGTTGCCATCGCTGGATTCGCCGCGCATAGCGACAAACAAGCTGCCGGATTTCACTCTTCGCGAGTCGTATTCGACACTGCTCACGTCCGGATTCCCGCTTTGCGCGAGAACTTCCGCTCCATCCAGCAAAGATTGGAAGGTCATTGCTGTGAATTATATGGCAGGGTCAAAGGCCATACTCGCCGACTCGCACGGAATTCCCGGCAGGAAACGTTACTAACGGCACATTCCGGGAAAAACGATCCAGAGGTAAGTTAGGAGCATGAGCACCGGAACCAGCCTGAGCAAATACCGTTGTGCGCAGTGCGACTGCTCCGAGAGCCATTGCGCATGCGAAAGATTCTGTTGCCTCTGCCAGTCGCAGCTCGATGTACGTATGTGCCAGGACGGACTCATGTACTGCGAGCCCTGCCGCAACGCCTGCGACTATAAAACTTCCGAATAGCCGCAAACGCTCCAACTCTGAATCGTTACTAACCTCAAGAGGGATGGCCGCAGCCAGCCCCACGATCGACTAGATGACCACCGCCTCACGGTATTCTCCAAACACTCGGCGCATCGCGTCGGCAATCTCTCCGACAGTTGCACAAGCTTCGATCGCGGCCAGGATGCGTGGCATAATATTTTCCCCCGAGCGTGCCGCCTCTTCCACCTGCTTTAACGCCGCTTTCCAGGGCTCGACCGGGCGTTTCGCTCGGAGTGCGCGCACACCTTCAACCTGCTTAGGCTCCAGCGCGGGATTAATCTGCTGAATTGCAATCGACCTTTCCTGCTCGACCTCAAATCGATTCACGCCGACTACAACGGCTTCTTCATGATCGACTGCCTGTTGATACTCATACGCGGCGTTTTGAATTTCCTGCTGCACAAATCCACGCTCGATCGCCTTTAGCATCCCGCCCATGACTTCGATCTTGCCGAGATATTCCGCCGCTCGCTTCTCGATTTCGTTGGTCAGGGTCTCGATGTAATAGGAACCGGCCAAAGGATCGATGGTCTGGTCCGCGCCTGATTCGTAGGCGATGATTTGCTGCGTGCGCAAGGCAATGCGCGCAGCCTGCTCGGTAGGCAGCGCCAACGCTTCATCATAGGAATTGGTGTGCAGCGATTGCGTGCCGCCCATCACCGCGGCCATGGCTTGAATCGCTGTACGAACGATATTGTTCTCCGGTTGTTGCGCGGTCAGCGTCGAACCCGCAGTCTGCGTATGGAAGCGCAGCATCCAGGACCGGGGGTTCTTGGCCTTGAAATGTTCGCGCATGATCCGTGCCCACATGCGGCGCGCAGCACGGAACTTCGCCACTTCTTCCAGAAAATTGTTGTGGGCATTAAAAAAGAAGGAGAGCCTTGGCGCAAAACGATCGACATCGAGCCCGGCCTTGATCGCGGCTTCCACATACGCCATGCCGTTGCCCAGCGTGAACGCCACTTCCTGCACCGCGGTCGAACCCGCTTCGCGCATGTGGTAGCCGGAGATCGAAATAATGTTCCACTCAGGTACGTTCTCCTTGGCCCACGCGAACATATCGGTGATGATACGCATCGCCTGATGCGGTGGATAAATATAGGTTCCACGCGCGATGTATTCCTTCAGAACGTCATTCTGCACCGTGCCAGAAAGCTTGCGAATGTCCGCACCTTGCCGCCGCGCCACGGCAACATACAGCGCCAGAAGAATGGAGGCCGTCGCGTTGATCGTCATCGACGTGGAAATCTTCGTCAGGTCGATACCTGAAAACAACCGCTCCATGTCTTCGATCGAATCAATCGCTACGCCCACCTTGCCGACTTCTCCTGCCGCCAAAGCATGGTCGGAATCCATTCCAATTTGTGTGGGCAAATCGAAAGCCACGGAGAGGCCCGTCGTTCCGTTCGCCAGCAAATACTTGTACCGCTTGTTCGATTCTTCGGCGTCACCCATGCCTGCGTACTGGCGCATGGTCCAGAGCCGTCCGCGATACATTGTCGATTGCACGCCGCGGGTGAAAGGATATTCGCCCGGATAGCCAACTTCGCCTTCGTAATCGGAACCTTTCAGGTCGGCGGGCGTGTAGAGAGTTTTGACGGGGATATGTGACGAAGTTTCGATTTCAGACGAACTTTTCCGCTCCGCGATTTTCCCAGTGTCAGCCATGCGACGGTCTTATCGTGCGCGTTGGTTCTTCTTTTTTCTAACTTTCCAGAACGAACTGATGCCGAACCACGCGAAGGCGAGTGTGAAGCAAATTGCAAGCGCCATGCGATTCGGACCAATCTCGCCGGCATGGTATCGGCTGTACTCCTTCACCGCCGCTGCGGCGAAACTGACACTCATAATCAAGAAAATAAGGCCCGTAACCTCCAGCCACAGTTGATGCAGGATGCGTCCGAAAGCGCGGGATGTAGTCAGCGCTGCCTGCTTGGTGGCCCGCAGTGTGCGGCTGCGCCCGGCCTGCTGCCTGGCCACGCGCGCCACCACACCTAACTTTCGTGCGCTGGAAACATTACTCACGGCTCGATTTTAACAGTCTTCAGCGCTACAATGACGCAAACTAGGGATGCTATCGAACCGTTCCGGCGCTTCGGGCATCTAATCGATTTGGAAGCTTGCTGGCGTGGCGAGGAAAGACCGGCGGAGGAAACGTGGACCAACAGCTCAAAGACCTGATGAAAGAACTCGGCGAAGCAATTAACGAGTCTCTTTCCGATTCCGACCAAATCGCGGAAGTCGTCTCTCGCATTAAAGAAGGCGGCTACGATATTTTTCTGGTCCTCGAAGCTACCATTGGCGTTAGCAAGCAAGGCGAGAAATCTTCCGATAAGACTTCGCTCGTAACCACTCTTTCCACCAATCCGGAATTCAAAGTCAGCGATCAGGATTTGAAATTCCTAAAATCACTTCGCATTAAGATCGAAGAAGAGAAGCAATAAACCGGCCTAAGCCGTCCTCTCAATCCTGCTCTTGGGATACGCCTGCAATCCCACGGCAACTTTCCTGCCTTGTGCTACCATCTACTGTTTCTGTGCCCATGAAGAGACCAATTGAGCCTCTTCGCAAGTCTGAGGCAGTCCGATGAAAGATACCCTCGGAGTCCTTCTCGCAGGCGGTGCCGGAGAGCGCCTCTACCCTCTTACCCGTGACCGTGCCAAGCCGGCCGTTACCTTCGGCGGAATCTATCGCATCATCGACATCACTCTCTCCAACTGCCTTAATTCCGATTTGCGACGCGTTTACATTCTCACCCAGTACAAAGCTCTATCGCTGAACCGCCACATCCGCGAGGGCTGGAACATTCTGGGCCGCGAGGTCAATGAATTTGTTGAAGTTCTTCCGCCGATGAAGCGAGTGAGCGACCAGTGGTATCAGGGAACGGCCGACGCGGTTTACCAGAACATCTATTCCATCGGCTCCGAGCAGCCCAAGTACGTCATCATTCTTTCCGGCGATCACATTTACAAGATGGATTACGGCAAGATGCTGAAGCAGCACTGCGATGCGGCCGCCGACGTGACTCTGGCCACGATTCAGATCGACCTGGAAGAAACTTACCGCTTCGGCGTAGTCGATGTAGATAAGGACGGTCGCATCAACGGTTTCGAAGAAAAGCCAAAGACCACGGCGCTCCGCTCTCCCTGGAACGCAAACAAAGTGGCGGGCTCGATGGGCATCTACGTCTTCAATGCGGATGTTCTCATTCCTGCGTTGCTGAAGGATTCCGAAGATCAGACCTCCAGCCACGATTTCGGCAAAGACATTTTGCCGAAGATGGTCAACGACTATCGCGTCTACGCCTATGACTTTATCGACGAGAACAAGAAAGAAGCGCTCTACTGGCGCGACGTAGGCACGCTCGAAGCCCTCTACGAAGCCAATATGGATATCGTCGCGGTTTCGCCTATCTTTAATCTTTACGATCAGGCGTGGCCGATCCGCACCCACCAGCGCCAGTATCCCCCGGCAAAATTCGTCTTCGCGGAAGAAGGCCGCACGGGCACGGCGCTCGATTCGATCGTCTCGAACGGCTGTATCGTTTCGGGCAGTATGGTGAAGAACTCGGTGCTCTCACCCGACATTCGCGTCAACTCTTATTCCGAAGTCGACTCCTCCATTCTTTTCTCCCACGTCTCCGTAGGCCGCCACTGCCGCCTGCGCCGCTGCATCATCGACCGCAACGTGCACCTGCCCGAAGGCACCACCATCGGCTACGATACCGAAGCGGATCGTTCCCGCTACTTCGTCACCGACAGCGGCATCACGATTGTGACGCGCGATTACTCGTTGTTCGAAAACCCGGTGACGGTGGATTACTTCACCAGCGAGTAGTGCGAAAGGCTTGCCGGATTAGTAGCATTGAGTCATCGGTTAGCTGTCATTGGTTCTGGATAAGGATTACCTTTCATGCGAGAAGTCATCATAGCTTCCTCAGTCCGAACTCCGGTCGGCCGCGCCTTCAAAGGCACGCTCCGCGCCACGCGCCCGGATGAGCTTGCAGCGATCGCAATCCAGGGCGCCCTGGAGCGCATTCCACAATTTGATCCGAAAGAAATCGAAGATGTAATCCTCGGCTGTGCCATGCCCGAAGCCGAACAAGGGATGAACGTTGCGCGCATCGCCTCTTTGCGCGCCGGGCTGCCGGTCGATGTTTCCGCGCAAACCGTCAATCGTTTTTGCTCTTCCGGACTTCAGGCAATCGCCATGGCTGCCGAGCGCATCATGAGCGGCGGCGCGGAGGTGGTCGTCGCCGGCGGAACCGAGTCGATGACAATGATTCCGATGGGCGGCCACAAGATTTCACCAAATCCCTGGCTGGTCGATCATTACCCCGACGCATATCTCAACATGGGTCTCACCGCTGAGCGAGTCGCACAGAAATTCGGTATTACGCGGGAAGCGGCGGATGAGTTCGCGCTGCGCAGCCATCAGAAGGCTCTGGCTGCCATCCAAGCCGGAAAATTCGACGATGAAGTTGTGCCCGTTCCTGTGACCTTTTCAACGCCGAACGGGTCAAGGCCCAATCGTCAGGAAATCATCTTCAAAATGGACGAAGGACCACGCGCCGACACATCGCTCGAAGCTCTGCAGGCACTGAAGCCTGCGTTCCACGTCAAAGGCACAGTTACCGCTGGCAACTCTTCCCAGATGTCCGACGGCGCGGCCGCCGCAGTGGTGATGTCCGCAGAACGTGCCAAAGCGCTGGGGATCGCGCCGCTGGCACGCTACGTTTCATTCGCCACGGCTGGATGCAAACCGGAGGAGATGGGAATCGGACCCGTTTTTGCGATTCCTAAAGCTCTGAAAATGGCAGGGCTGAAACTGGCGGACATCGATGTGATCGAACTGAACGAGGCCTTCGCGGCGCAGTCGCTGGCTGTGATCAAAGAGGCCGGCCTCGATCCGGCCAAAGTGAACTCCAACGGCGGTGCAATCGCGCTTGGGCATCCCTTGGGTTGTACGGGAGCCAAGTTAACGGCAACCATCATTCGCGAACTGAAGCGCCGAAAAGCGCGTTATGGGATGGTCACCATGTGCGTCGGCGGCGGCATGGGAGCAGCAGGTATTTTCGAAAATCTCGATTAATCACCAAGGGCACGAAGGCACACAAAGGAATGTCCTCGAATGATTTCCTTGGTGCTCCTTAGTGCCCTTTGTGGTTATTCCGTTTTTCCACCGCCGGTTGTGACAACCAACCTTGCGCCGAAAATGCGCACCCTGGACCCTCTATACATGGCAACCCAACCCTGTGTCTCTCGACTTACAGCCCAACGCGTAAGCCATGCGGTTATTACGAGTGCGATGAAAGTTCATACCGAACTAGGACCGGCCTGCTGGAAAGCACCTACACCGCCTGTCTGCAATATGAACTTTCTCAAGCGAATTTCAGCTCCCTTACCCAGGTCGGCCTGCCAGTCGTCTATCGCGGAATAAAACTGGAACTGGGATATCGAATCGACCTGCTGGTCGAGAACCTGGTAATCGTGGAAATCAAGTCCGTAGAGGCCCTTTCCCCTGTCCATCAGGCCCAACTCCTTTCGTACCTCAAACTCAGTGGCAAATCCCTTGGGCTGCTTATAAACTTCAATGTGGCCCATCTTAAAGATGGCATCAGACGATTCGTGAACGGCACCGACTGGAAATAAAGAAAGAACCACAAAGGACACAAAGGTACACAAAGGACTCGCTTAAAAAAACCTTCGTGTACCTTAGTGCCCTTAGTGGTTAAAAGGTTTTTCATGGCAACGACCACGGCAATCCCCCCAACCAAAGTCTCCGGCGGCAGCTTCCTGCTGGAAGAACGCAGCCCATCCGAAGTCTTCACCCCTGAAGATTTCACCGAACAACACCAACTAATCGCTCAGACGGCGGAAGAGTTCGCGGTCAACGAAATCCTGCCCAATGTCGAGAAAATCGAGCACAAGGATTTCTCCGTCACCCGCGGCCTTCTCAAGAAAGCGGGCGAACTAGGCCTGAGCGGCGTCGAGATCCCGGAAGCCTACGGCGGCCTCGAGATGGACAAAGTCACCTCTGCCGTGATCGCCGACCACATCGCAAAGTACGCCGGCTTCGCGACGACCTGGGGCGGTCACACAGGCATCGCCACTCTACCGATCGTCTACTTCGGAACGGAACAACAGAAACAAAAGTACCTCCCACGCCTCGCGTCCGGAGAGATCGTCGGCGCCTACGCGCTCTCGGAATCGACCTCGGGCTCTGACGCGCTGAACTGCCGCACGCGCGCCGAGCTTTCCCCCGATGGCAAGCATTACATCCTCAACGGCGAAAAAATGTGGATCACGAACGCAGGGTTCGCCGATTTGTTCACGGTATTCGCCAAAGTGGACGACAAGTTTTCCGCGTTTCTCGTTGAAAAACATTTTCCCGGATTCTCTATCGGCGCGGAAGAGCACAAGATGGGCATTCGCGGATCGTCCACTTGCCCCATCATTTTGAATGACTGCAAGGTTCCCGCTGAAAATCTGCTGGGCGAGATCGGCAAGGGCCACGTCATCGCTTTCAATATTCTGAACATTGGACGCTTTAAGCTGGGCGCCATGTGCGTTGGCGGAGGCCGGCTGTCGCTCGAGAACGCCGTTGCTTATGCGAAGCAGCGAAAGGCATTCAACAAAGTCATCGCCGATTTCGGTCTCGTCCGCGAAAAAATCGCCAATATGGCGGCGCTCCTTTTCGTCGGTGAATCGCTCGTGTATCGCACCGTTGGGATGATGGATGTGGCGCTCAACCAGGTCGACAAATCCGGGGCGGACGCGCTCAAAGAAACCCGCAAGGCTATCGAGGAATATGCGGTCGAGTGTTCGATCGTAAAAGTATGGGGCTCGGAGATGATCGACTACATCGTCGATGAGACCGTGCAGATTTACGGCGGCTACGGTTTCGTTGAAGAGTATCCTGCGGAGCGCGCCTACCGCGACGCCCGCATCAACCGCATCTTCGAAGGCACCAACGAAATCAATCGCCTCATCATTACAGGTTTCCTTCTGAAGCGCGCAATGAGCGGACAGTTGCCGCTGATGCCTGCGATCAAAAAGCTGATGGACGAAGTGCTGTCAGGACCATTGATGAGCGAGGATCTCGAAGGCCCGCTTGCCGACGAACGCAAGCTGGTTTCTCAGGCAAAGAAGCTTGGCCTCTTCGCGGCTGGCTCTGCCACGCAAAAATATATGCAGGCGATTCAGGACCAGCAGGAAATCATGGGCGCCATCGCCGATATAACCATTGAAAGCTATGCCATGGAATCGGCGGTGCTGCGCGCGCAGAAAATCGCCGAGGCGAAAGGTGAAGCTGCAGCTGCGTTTCCGATTGCCATGACGCGGGTTTATCTCTCGCAAGCGATGGAGAAGATCGAATCGGCTGCGAAGAAAATCATTGCTGCCGTCGCCGATGGCGACATGTTGCGCACCCAGCTCGCGATCCTGCGGCGTCTCGCGAAGTATGAGCCGTTCAACACGATCGAGCTTCGCCGGCAAATCGCGCAGAAAGTGATCGAACGCGGGAAATACACACTAGTCTAAGTTCAGCGTAATACGCTGAGGCGATTGCGATTCCGTTTTTCGTATTCATCTGGTAAAACGGGTCGCATGAAGATTCGCCTGTGGCTTTCCGCCGCCATTCTCCTGCTGGCGCAGTCCCTGATCGCGCAATCCAGCGCCCCATCCCAAAGCGATTCTGCAACTTTCGATCCTGATGGCGCCGCACACATCACCCGCGTGATTCCCATGCCAAAAACGATTAGTCCCGAGGCGCAGAAGTGGCTGGAATCGCTCACGCACAAGAAATCCGGCCCGGAGACGCTGCAAGAACGCCGATCCCGCAGACGCATGGCGCGCACAGGATTCTGCCGAAGCTCGCAAACATTATCCGGTGAACATCGAAGAATCTACGATCGCCGGCGTTCGCACGGATATCATCACTCCTCTCACCACCCCCGAGGCCAATCGCGGCCGAGTGCTGATCAACCTGCACGGCGGCGGATTCAACTCCGACTCAGGTTCTCTGATCGAGGGCGATCCTATCGCTAATCTCGCGAAGATCAAAGTTGTCTCGGTGTATTACCGGCTCGCTCCGGAGAATCCCTTCCCTGCGGCGGTGGACGACGTTGTAGCAGTGTACAAGGACTTGCTGAAAACCTATCAGCCGCGAAATATCGGTATCTACGGCACCTCCGCAGGAGGAATCCTGACTGCGGAAGTCGCAGTTCGCCTCAAACAACTGGGTGTTCCCGAACCGGGGGCGCTCGGTCTGTTTTCAATCTCGGCCGATTTCACCCAGCCGGGGGGATTCACGGCAGTTTTTCACGCTGGATGGACTCCCAGGCGCAATGCATCCAGTTGAGGCGAATCATCTTCCCGATGATCAATACGTAGCTAAAACCGATCGCAAAAATCCAGCGCTCTCGCCGCTCTTTGCCGACCTGCACAACATGCCGCCGACTCTTCTTGTCACCAGCACGCGCGATATGCTCCTGAGCCAGACATCTATCTTTCACCGCGCCCTGCTTCGCGGCGGCAACGACGCGCAACTTGTCGTCTTTGAGGCGTTGCCTCACGCGTTCTGGTATCACTTCGAATTTCCCGAGACGCGGGAAGCGCTGGAATTGATGGCGAAGTTTTTTGACGAAAAGCTGCGCCGCTAAGCCAGTGGCATCTGGTACAAACATTGTTATGAAACGCTCCTGGCTTCTACTCGGCTGCATTTTCTTCTTGCTAGCTTTATCCGCCGCACAGGAAAACCGAGATCCTTCGTACGGCCTGGCCCCCACTCCACCCATGGGCTGGAATTCCTGGAACAAATTTGCCTGCAACGTCAACGAAGACATGGTTAAGAGCATGGCCGATGCCATCGTGAAATCCGGCATGAAAGATGCGGGCTACCAGTACGTGAACGTCGACGACTGCTGGCAGGTGAGCCGCGACGCGAGTGGCAACATCGTCGCCGACCCGCAGCGCTTCCCCCATGGCATGAAAGCGCTCGGCGACTATATTCACTCGCTCGGCCTGAAGTTCGGCGTCTACTCCGACGCGGGCTCGAAAACCTGCGCCGGACGCCCGGGCGGCCTTGGCCACGAATACCAGGATGCGCTGCAATACGCGGCGTGGGGCGTGGATTATCTGAAGTATGACTGGTGCAACACGACTACCCAGGATGCCAAAGCTTCATATGCGAATATGCGCGCCGCGCTGGATGCTTCAGGCCGTCCGATCATCTTGAGCATCTGCGAGTGGGGAACGGCCAAGCCGTGGCTTTGGGGTCGCGAATCCGGCGGTAATTTGTGGCGGACTACTGGAGATATACAGGATCGCTGGCAGGGAAAGATTGAATGGAAACCCGGCGACTGCTGTTCGTATGGCGTTCTCGCTATCGTTGACGCCGAAGCAGAGCTCTATTCTTACGCGGGGCCCGGACACTGGAACGACCCTGACATGTTGGAGGTCGGCAACGGAGGAATGACTGACACCGAGTATCGTTCTCATTTCAGCTTGTGGGCAATTCTTGCTGCGCCGCTGATTGCCGGCAACGACTTGCGCAATATGCGCCCGGAGATTCGTGACATTCTCACGAACAAGGAGGTGATTGCGGTCGACCAGGATGTCCTCGGCCGCCAGGGCGAACGTGTGTGGAAGAACGGCGATGCGGAAGTGTGGAGCAAACAATTAAGCGACGGCAGCCGTGCCGTCGTTCTGCTCAACCGGGGAGCTTCAGAAAAAGAAATCGGCGTGAACTGGAAGGACCTCGGTTATCCCGAACACGTCAGCGCCTCGGTCCGCGATTTATGGCAACACAAAGACGAAGGTCGATTCACCGGAAAATATTCTGCAGCCGTTCCTTCCCACGCCGTAACCATGATCACGGTAAGGCCCTAGCGCCGCTTCGCAGACCAAACGATTTTTTGGGCTAGGACTAGCTACTCTTTCGGAAAATTTGGATCCGCCTTTACTTCCTCGATCTGCGCAGTGTGCCGCGCACTGTGAGTCGAAATCAAGAGCAGCCACTGATAGCCGTCGAGCGGTCCAAAAACCGGATGGTCGAAGAAATGATCGCGCAAATCGTCGTTGGTCGTACGTACATATTCGATGGTTGCCGCACGCTCGGTTTCGAATGCTTTGACGAGACTCGGCTCGGTCGGCCAACGCCCCGTTGGTTTGAGAAACTCTGGTGCTTGCGCCTTGTGGCTGCGGTCGGGCACTCGCGTCTCGATCAGTTCGTCTTTCCCTTTCACCTGTACGCGCTTCTCAGGGGCCGCAGGAGAAGTCATCAGAGGATGCTGCACCAACCCCAGCAGCGTGGATTCGGAGATCGTGATGTGCTCGGCAACTTCGGCAACTGACCATCGGTCTGGGGCAGGTTTAAACGTCCACTGTTTTTCGGACAACCCTGCAATCGATTTCAAAAAATTATCGCGCGTGGTTTCAAATTGTTTAACCGCCGCGTCGCGCTCCTGCGTAGTTAAAGTATTGGAAGGACCCTGCATCGCAGCCTGCGGAGCAGCCTGCGCAAACGCGGAAACCGCCGCCATGACAAGCACCGATCCGCACACTTTTGCAAACACTTTCGAATCTTGCATTTCTATTCTCCTGAAAAATTGACAGGGTGAATTTCGGCTTACCAAAGATACACGGTTTATCGCGGGGATTTCTTCAGCTCTTCCATCACGCTCTGAATCAACTCCTTGGCGTCGGTCAGCCCCTTCATGATGAGCTGAATATCCATCACCGGCTTGCCCGGCCAGCGCTGGCTCTGGCAATAAACCCCGTGCTGACCGACCAGCGCCATCGCATCGGTAATCGTATCCATCGTCACCGCCAACCGTCCGCGTGGAACACCCATCATCGTCTCGTAGTGTTCCAACTCTTCCTGCTTTTCTTCGAATACGGGCATGCGCCGATTGTAACGTGCGCATCCGCAAGCGCATAATTGCTCCCGGCTTTCAAAGTCACACGTCAAAGCATCTAGCAATTAGCATTTACCGCAAGTCAGAACGAATTCGTAAAACTTCAACGAACTTGATGGCCAAATGCCAATTGCTAATCGCTAACTGCTACCTTAAGGAGAATCCATGCAAAGACGAATCGCCCTCCCAGCCATTTTCGCAGTCCTCCTCACCACCGCCGCTTTTGCCCAGATGGGCGGAAGCCGGCCCAGCCCGGCAGAGTCCGCATCCTGCGATCTCGGTTCAGGCAAGACCATCAAAACTGACTACTCCAGCCCCCGCATGAAAGGCCGCAAAATCTACGGTGGACTCGTGCCCTACGGCGAGGTTTGGCGCACTGGCGCAAACGAAGCCACAACCTTCGTCACCAGCGCCGATGTAAACGTGGGAGGAAAAGAAGTTCCCGCCGGCAGCTACACGATTTTCACCGTGCCCAACGCCGACTCCTGGAAGCTGATTATCAACAAGAAGACCGGAGAATGGGGCATCCCTTACAAATATGAAAGCGACGAATTGGGGCGGGTTGACATGAACGTCTCCAAACTGCCATCCCCGGCCGAAGATTTCAAGATCTCCTACGCGAAGTCGGGAAGCGGCTGCACCATGCACATCGATTGGGAGACGACTCGGGCGTCGGTAGAGATATCAGGCAAATAGAAGAACAGAATCATTACGGAAAACGCCGCCGATTCCTGGCGGCGTTTCATTTTTCAACGAATTAGACTCGTTTCATGGCGAACCCACCTACCATCCGCTCCGCTCGCGCAGTCTCGTAATGTGTGCCACGTGGTGACGGCTGTGCCACGAATAAAGAGCGAGTGTTTTGTCGAGATCCATCACCCCCATCTCCGGATGGCGGAACGTACGTTTCCAGTCTTCTGTTTGCAGTGAGCGCAGGAGTTGCACCCACCGCGCGTGAAGCGAATCCATCATAGCCAGCGAAACTTCGATTGGAGTTGTCTTCGTATCGGCGAGCTGCGCCCAGCGGTCCTCTGCGTAAGGCTTGATGGTAGGCTCATCCTCCGTCAGCGCCAGCTTAAAACGGACGTACGCATTCAGATGGCTGTCGGGAACATGATGCACAACCTGGCGGATGGTCCAGCCTTCCGGACGGTACGGCGTGTCAAGTTGCGATTTCGAGAGCCCTTCCACAGCCGCGCGCAGATTAACTGGGGCTTGTTCGATATCGGAGAGGCATTTTTGTTTTTGAGCGTTCGATAGCGAACCTTCATACGCGAACTTGCCGATGGGGTAGCGTAGATCGGTCATTTTTCCTCCAGTGGCAGTTTCCCCACAGATGAGAATCAGGTTGTTGCGGATGCAGAATTAAGGACCTGCCGCATCAGATGCAGTCGTGTTCAGAGTGCACCGCGCCGCTCGCTAATTCGAAATACCGCGGAGAACCTCATCTGCAAACACATCCTGTGGGGTTTGCAGCTGAGCAGGCACATTCAATCCGGCTTTAGATTTCGGCACTCCCGCCTCAAGAATTGTGCATCCAATGTGCGTTTCTAGGCTAAACTCCCAATTCTGGGGAGTTTTGGCTTTTGTAGTCCAAACTTGGGGATTGTTTTCCCTGGTGAACGAGAGGGAACATGCCATCGTCAGTCTGGTCTGGACACTTAACCTTCGGTCTGATTTCCATGCCTGTGCGCCTCTTTTCCGGGGCGCGAAGTTCCGGAATCTCCTTCAATATGCTGCACCGCACCGACAAATCCCGCCTGAAGCAGCAGTATGTCTGCCTGGCCGAAGGCGTGGTGGTCGACCGCAACGATATTGTGAAGGGCTACGAGTTTCGCAAGGACGAGTACATTGTCATCGAACCAGACGAGATCAAGAAGATCGAGCCGCAGACCGCCAAGACAATGGAGATCCTCGAGTTCGTGAAAGAGAGCGAGGTCGACCCGGTTTACTTCGAGTCGTCCTATTACATGATGCCTGAAGAAGCTGGCCGCCGCCCCTACGCGTTGCTGACCAGGGCGCTCGAAGAGAGCGAATATGTTGCCATTGCGAAGATCACCATGCACAACCGCGAGTACACATGTTTCCTGCGGCCGTCGGAAGGCGGATTGATGCTGCACACGATGTACTACGAAGAAGAAGTGCGCAAGGTGGAGGGTTTCGGAGCTCCGGATGTGGAGTTGAAGGATGCAGAAATCAAAGTCGCACACCAACTGATTGAAGCCTTGGCCGACGAATGGGATCCCAAGAAATACCAGGATAATTTCCAGGAAAATTTGAAGAAGCTGATCGAAGCCAAGCTCGAAGGTGGCGAAGTGGCTGCTGTCGAGAAACCAAAGAAGCTGGCGCCGGTCGTCGATCTGATGGCCGCATTGAAGCAGAGCCTGGCTCAGATGGAAGGAAAGAAGAAACCGGCAGCAACGGCAAAATCCGAAGCCCCTGCGGCCGCAGCCGGCGGAAAATCTCGACGCAGCCGATAATGCGCCGGCGTACTCCCGGACGATCCATGCTTGCCGGCTTTCCAGCGGACATCTCCATGCCTCTGCTCCGCATCCTTAAATCAGAGTCGCCACGCGCTAGCGCACAAAGCGCGCAATCGTTACAATAATCGCTTCTGTCTCCATCATTGCAATCATGACCATTCCTTCGGGGTGTCGATGAGTGTTTGTCGTGTGGGCTGGCTGTCAGCCATCGTGTTCTTGATCGTGCTCTGGTCCGCTTGCGGCCAGGTTTACCGCCCGGTAGTCATTCCTTGCACCAGCGGCACAATTCCCAACTGCCCGGTGGAGACAAACCCCCAGCCGGCGGATTTCCACTCTGTGCTCGGCGTCAGCACGAACATCGCGAACTACGCTGGCTCCGCACTGCAGATTGACGTAGCTGGCGACTCCATCGTAGGTGAGACTTCAACGTCTACGGGAAACTCACCAAACACCGGGTTTAATCCGACTCATGGTGTAATCCTGCCCAATGATTCCAGGGTCTTCGTAGCCACAGCCGGAAGCGTGTACGACAAAGGAGTCGATGCCATCGATTTCTTCACGCCAGTGTTTCAAGCGACTCTGGCAACTGGGCTGGGGATAGTCGACACCATCAGCCTGCCGCCTCTCACCGGGCAGAGTTCAAGCATTGTGGCGCTCACTGAGGCGGGAAATACAGTAACCGCCACTCTTAGCGCTTCTCTTCTCGCTAGCCCTTCGAGCGCGGCGCTGGTGCCTGTGGGTACTGCCCTCGTGATCTCGGGTGAAGATATCCCCGGCTACAACGGCACGTTTTTCATTTCTTCGGCCAGTAGTACCAGCGTCAGCTTTACCGATCCCCTGGCGGGTCTCGCCTCATGCTCGCCTACCACGACACTCTGCGCAGGTGCGGCCACGGCGTCGGTTCCAGCCCAGCCGGCGTTCCTTGCGAGTATTGAAAATGCGGAGATGTACGTTGCCAACTTCAACTCGAATTCGGTGGCCAAAATCAGCACTGCTTCCAGCGTTGTAACGAATACTGCAACTACAGAACCGCCGTCCATCACGTCCACAAGCCTGGCGCCTAATCCGGTGAGCATGGCAGAAGCCAACGCTCGTCAGGGTCCAAAATTGTATGTCGCAAATCAGGGCAACAACACCGTCACCAGTTTGAATTCCATCGATCTTTCGTACAACAATCCGGCGACAAATAACGTCACCGGATTCACCGGTATAACCCCGGTATGGGTGGTGGCGCGCCCCGATGGCCAGAAAGTATATGTGGTCACGCAAGGAGACGGGCAACTTGCGACGATCGACACCGCGACGGACTCGGTTTCGAGCAGTCTTCCCGTGGGAGCGGGAGCCAACTACATCTTCCTCGATCCAAACCTGAACCGCCTGTACGTGGTGAATCCCGCGACCGCCGCTGTGTATGTGTTTTCCGATACCGGTGGAGTGGATGGAACTGGAGTACCGAATGATACGCCGGTTCTGCTCACAACTCTCTCATTCGCATCGGGATCGGTAGCTTGCCCCTCCGGATGCACCCCGACGTCGGTGACGGCTTTGCTTGATGGCAGCCGGTTTTACGTCGCGAGCTACCAGAGTGTAGGTTCTTGTCCGGACGTCAGCGGCGCATGCATCGTCCCGCAGTTGACGGTTTTCAACGCGAATAGTTTTGCCTTACAGTATCCGAGCGCGCCGACGATGACGCTGCTCACATGGCCGCCGTTTTCCACGAATCAAACCGGTGTCCCACCCGTAGCCGGTTGCGCCCTGTCGCCTCTATACACTCCCACCAGCGTCCGCTACCGCGTGTTCACGGTGGCCTCCGCGGACAGCACTCGCGTATATGTGGCGATGTGTGATGCGGGCGCTGTAGCCGTGATTAACACAACCGGCGGCAACACGAACAACCCGGATCAGCCACTCCCGCCGGACACCCTGGTTACAACTCTGCTTTCACCGTACAGCGGCGGCGCTCCACAGGCGAACGGCGAGCCACTCCCTCAGAGTCCGATTTTCTTGTTCATGGGGCAGTGATTCGCGATCGACGCTAAGTTGGGTCGACGCTGAGTTGGGTCGACCCAGAGTTGGGTCGGCGCTTCTTAGTGGCTAGCCTTGGACGGCGACTTCTTCTTTCTGTTCCCGCGCGGCGTAGTGTGAATCGACATATTCATCGAGAATCTCGATGAACTCCGCAACGATGCGATCGCCCTTTAGCGTAGTGAACAAGCGTCCGTCCACGTAAACGGGAGCTTTCGGTTCTTCAAAAGTTCCGGGCAGCGAGATGCCAATGTTGGCGTGCTTCGACTCGCCGGGGCCGTTGACGACACACCCCATCACCGCAAGCTTCATCTCTTCCACGCCCACATAACGTCCTTTCCACGCGGGCATTTGCTCGCGCAGGTAGGACTGAATCTGCTCCGCCATTTCCTGGAAGAAGGTGCTGGTGGTACGTCCGCATCCGGGGCACGCCGTAACTTGCGGCGTGAAGCTGCGAATGCCCATTGACTGCAGAATTTGCTGCGCCACGCGGACTTCTTCCGTGCGATCTCCTCCGGGCGCGGGCGTGAGCGAAACGCGAATCGTGTCGCCGATGCCTTCCTGAAGAAGCACGCCCATAGCCGCACTCGATGCGACCACGCCTTTGGCACCCATGCCGGCTTCGGTGAGACCGAGATGCAAAGGATAGTTGCAGCGGGCGGCGAGCGTTCGATAGACATCGATCAAATCCTGCACGCCGCTGACCTTCGCGCTGAGAATAATCTGATCGGAACGCAGACCGTATTTTTCCGCGAGCGCAGCGGAGTTCAACGCGCTCACCACCATCGCTTCCATCGTGACTTCGCGCGCGTCCTTCGGTTCGGCGAGACGCGAGTTCTCGTCCATCATTCTGGTGAGCAGAACTTGATCGAGCGAGCCCCAGTTCACTCCAATGCGCACCGGCTTGTTGTGCTTGACCGCGACTTCAATCATCGTGCGGAAGTTCGAGTCGCCCTTCGCGCCGATGCTCGCGTTGCCGGGATTAATGCGGTATTTCGCCAGATCGCGCGCGCATTCAGGATACTTCGTCAGCAGGAGGTGGCCGTTGTAATGGAAATCCCCGATAATCGGTACGGGAACGCCCTGTTTTTCGAGTTGTTCAACGATATGTGGGACCGCAGCAGCGGCTTCTTCGTTGTTGACCGTGACACGAACGAGTTCCGATCCCGCCCGCGCCAGCGCGGCACACTGTTGAACGGTCGCCGGAATGTCAGCGGTGTCGGTATTGGTCATCGACTGCACCACGATCGGTGCATCCGAGCCAACCCGCACGTT
>DASXEG010000162.1:0-3505 GCA_036490235.1 Candidatus Sulfotelmatobacter sp.
AGTCTCCGGAGAATCGAGCAACAACCCGTTGCGTGTAGTTGAGCTCTTGGGGGCAAATCCATTCATCACTACGAAAGGAGTGGCGGATAAATTGGTGATCGCGTTTACGACCGCGCAGCGCGCGATCGAACGACTGGAACGCGCGCATATCTTGAAACGCTTTGGCGATGCGAAGTGCGATCGAGTGTATTGCGCGACCGCTCTCCTGGATATCCTTGAAGAGCCGGCCCATCTGAAACAAGGAGCCAAGAAGTAGTTCTGAAGCCTCAAACCGAAGGGCCTGAGGCTATGGATGAAGGCGACGACGCCGATCCAATAGACAACCCAACCAATTCAAGTTTCGGAACATCGGGGGAAATAAGCGCTTGAATGTCCCGCATCGGAGGCTGGCCGAAGAAGCGGCTGTATTCGCGACTGAATTGTGTAGCGCTTTCGTAGCCGACCTCAAACGCGGCACTGGCGGCGTCAAGGCCATTGTTCAGCATCAGGCTCCGCGCTGATTGGAGCCGCAGCTGTTTCTGATACTGCAGCGGACTCATCGCGGTCAGTATCCGGAAATGGTGGTGCAGCGTGGATACACCCATGCTCGCAAGCTCTGCCAGTTCTTCCACGCGGAGAGGCCTGGCATAGTTTGCGGTAATCCAGGCAATCGCTTTTGCTGTCCGATGGCTTTGATCTCCCAGTGTTGCTACTGCCCGCAAACGCGCGCCCACTCGTCCCCGCAGGACGCGATAGATGATCTCGCGTTGAATTAGACCGCTCAGAAAAGGAATGTCCTTGGGGCTGTTCAGCAGATCCAGAAGGCGGCAGCATGCATTCAGGAACTCCGGCGTGGTCTCGCCAATCGACATAGCGGGACTGTCGGACGATGCCTCTACGACATGAACTTCCTCACGGCCGAGCAACTCGCGAACCATGGACATGTCTAACTTGAGCGATAGCACGAGACACGGGGCCGCATCGGTTGCCGCGGCTACCCAGCTCACGAGCGGCAAGTCGACCGCAGTTACCAGGAAATGCGACTCGTCGTAGATGAAGCTCGTCGGCCCTAGATTCACCTGCTTGCTACCTTGGGCGACAACGATGATGCCTGGATGGTAGGTCATCCGGCACGGCGGAGTAGGGGAAGTCCGCTGGTGGAGGCTCACGCCGGGAATCTCTGTTATCCGATTCTCTTCCTTGCCAATCAAGGAGGCAATCTTGCTCGCAAGTGCTGTGCGCAAACCGTCGGCCGGGTTTGGTTTCAGAGCGGCGTTTTCTTTGCTGTTTTTCATGGTAGCGGTCTCTACAGTCTTTTCTAAAGGTAGCTGCATCGCTGCAACAACGCCATTGATTTCTCACCTGACAAGAGGAATAGGCAATAAGTAGACAGGATCGGGCTACCGGTTGACGGCCCTTTACCCATAAATTCGAGGATGCAAGGGAAACAAAATGAAGACGCGCACCCCTGGAGAGAGCCATGAAACCCTTAACCCTAATTATGGGTCTATTTCTATTAACAATGATTGTGCAATCGTCCTACGCGCAGCAGTCGCCACAGCCGCCAACGGAGACGATTAAAACTGCCGCAAGTCATACACCCGAGCAACAAGAAGTCATCAACCTCTCAAACATGAAATGGGATTGGATGGCAGACAAGAAGGTCGATTCCTTAGAGACACTATTTGATGACAAAGCCATGTTCACTCACATGGGAGGGACATGGGGAAGAACCCAGGAACTAGCCACCATTAGAAGCGGTGGCATCTGGTACAAAAAAGCTGCAGTTTACGCAGTTGACGCTCGCATATTTGGTAACGCAGCCATCCTGCTAGAGGACATTGATTTGCAGGCAGTAGTCGGTGAGCACGAAGTCACCAATCCTTTTATGGTGACTGAGGTGTATATCAAAGAAAACGGCAAGTGGAAGCTCGTCCAACTCACGTTCTCGCATCTGCTTAGGCAGGTCAAAATGAATAACAATAATAATTAACCACACAGGCAGAGAGAGCTGGGAGTTCGACAAAATTCGGCGCTCTTGTAAAGCAGGGGCCCTGGCTCCGAGGAATGTTTCGTCAATAACTTAGCAAGGAGAATCAATGAAGAAGCGCTCACTCGGGAAAAGCGGACTCGAAGTCTCGGCACTGGGATTCGGTTGCATGGGATTATCGTCGGCCTATGGCTCGCCGACGCCGCGCCCAGACGGCGTGAAGATTATTCGTACAGCCTTCGAGCAAGGCGTGACCCTCTTCGATACGGCAGAGGCGTATGGCCCGTTCGCAAACGAAGAACTTGTGGGTGAAGCGGTCGCACCATTTCGTGATCAAGTGGTAGTCGCGACAAAATTCGGATTCGACATTGATCCGAAAACAGGACAGCGACGCAGCGGCCTGAATAGCCGTCCAGAGCACATTCGGAAGGCTGTCGAGGCGATGCTGAAACGCCTGAAGACCGGCGCCATCGATCTGCTATACCAGCATCGAGTTGACCCTGCTGTCGCCATTGAGGACGTTGCGGGCTCTGTGAAGGAACTCATCGCCGCAGGCAAGATAAAGCACTTCGGACTTTCCGAGGCGGGAGCGCAAACCATACGCCGGGCGCATAGTGTGCAGCGCGTCACCGCTGTTCAGAGCGAATATTCGCTCTGGACGCGAGATGTCGAACAGAACGACGTGCTATGGACATGTGAGGAACTGGGTATTGGTTTTGTTCCGTTTAGTCCGCTCGGCGCAGGTTTCCTCACGGGCAAGATCGACACGAACACTATGTTCGACGCGACTGACTTCCGCAACATCTCGCCGCGCTTTACTCCTGAAGCGCGCGCGGCGAACCAGGCCGTGGTTGATCTGGTGAGGAAAACCGCGGACCAAAAGGGCGGAACTCCGGCGCAGGTCGCCCTTGCATGGCTGCTTGCACAGAAGCCGTGGATCGTTCCGATTCCGGGTACGACGAAAATCCACCGCCTCGAAGAAAACCTCGGCGCTGTGAACATAGAGCTCACGGCCGGCGACCTACGAGACATCGATGCTGCGGCGGCGAAGATTGAAGTGCAGGGGGCGCGGCTGCCCGAGGCTGTTCTGAAGATGTCAGAGCGGTGAGGCGTGGCCGTTTCGTGAAGAGGGCCGGGGCCGCGGCCGCTGCTTTTTCAACCCACAACGCAACCCGCAAAACACGATGTCTTAAACGACTTGCCGGTACTTTGGCCGTACCCGCGTCCTTGTAAGTTGTTGTAAAAACAATTCACGCAGCGCTGTCACGGCAGAGGTCGCGAGTTCGAGTCTCGTCGTCCCCGCCAATTCTTTAAAGCTATGGCAAGGCTTCTTTGGTGTCTCTATGGCCTTCCTGCTTAACACCCACACTCCCTCCAAGAGCCGCCAATAGTTCCCGACATTCCTTCGCGGAGAAATTACAAAGATTTACAAAATTAGACGGAACTTAGTCCGATTCTGGGGTTTAATCGTATCAATAACTCCTGAAAACAACAGGGTGAGTAAGGAGAAACGGTAGCCCATCGGATGCTGACCCG
>DASXEG010000084.1:0-12003 GCA_036490235.1 Candidatus Sulfotelmatobacter sp.
TGTGGCGCAAGGATCAAAACTAGATAAAAACAATATATTCGCGGATAAAGTACAAACAAAAACCGGGCGCGTGCCCCAAGCAGAACGCGCCCGGCTTTGCTGAGCACCCCCCAGCGCTCAGCAGCTCGTCAAGCGACGAACCGTTTCCACCAGCTCCAACGGTGCGCGCTTGTTCACAAAACCTCCCGCGCCCAGCAACGAAAACCGGGCACGATCTGTTTTCGATGGATTCTGGTGGTAAGTCACAACCACCAGCGGTGGAACCGTCCTCGTGCTTCTCCACTCGACCAGAACCTCAAGCGAGTCTTTGTCGGATAGAAAATCATCCAGCACGAGAATGTGAAACGACTCCTCCGACAGCAGCCTCGAAGCTTCTTCGTAGCTGACCGCAGTCGCCGTCACATGACCCTCATCCTCAAGGGCCCGTTCCATTGCTATCAGAACCTCCTCTTCGTTATCGACGATCAATATTCTCAGCAGCCCGTGCTCCTGCATGAATAATGCAGAAGACGTACTCGAAATGTGTGCTGCAACTGACATATCTTCTCCTTCACTGAATCTCCGGTGCGACCGGTTCGGACGCTCATAGCCTCAAGCGTCATAGTTGCCTACGGAAGTTCCGAGTGCGGCCAAGCCCTTCTCATCGGCCTTTTCGGCTAACGAGAATAGATTGAGAAAATAAATCGCCGCAGCGAGTTCGCGCCGTTCCTTGGTTTCGGGTGATCCGGCAAACCAGATCTCCCGGGCCCGGCGATGAATCGCTTTCTGCGCCTCCTCAATTCGCGCAGGATCGAAATCTTCCAAAGCATCCGCATATAGTTCGCGCCAATTACTTGGCGCCTGCATTTCTGACATAAGCAAATCTCTTTCTCCGCATGGAGTGCAGCGCTTCTCCCAGACGTTTTTCGCTTTTGGCCGATCAATTCACTCAGCGCCGAAGCGAAATTAAAATCCTGGGAACGAAGAGCGAAGGTTGGCGAAGCCAGGAAGCCAGGACTGCGAAGCTACTCAGTCGCAAGCATCCACGCAGCGCACAACCAACGTCACAGAGGAAGGATGTTGCCTAGATCAGCAAAATACAGTGGAGTTTCAGGAGGGAATGGGAGCGCTCGTGTTTCGGCGCAGGCCCTGGTGAGTAGGAGGAAAAACTAAGGTCGCCCGCGACCTGCAGCAGCGGTTGCGGCACGGGCACGGGGTCGGCCGCCGGTCGAACCGATCTGGCGCCCGGCACCACCGGCAGGGCAATATTTGCGGGACTCTGGCTTTCATCGAAC
Organism: Candidatus Sulfotelmatobacter sp.; assembly: GCA_036490235.1. Taxonomy (GTDB): domain Bacteria; phylum Acidobacteriota; class Terriglobia; order Terriglobales; family Acidobacteriaceae; genus Sulfotelmatobacter. The sequence continues at coordinate 1,275 of DASXEG010000084.1, forward strand.
GCGGTACTGGGGTCGTCGACCACCGGCACAGTCGAGGCACACACCACCGTGGCCAGCACTAAGAGAACGAATATGCAGCGAATCGGCTTCACACAAGAATCCCAACGTGCTTGCCAAACATAGCTCCGACCGCGAACCCTGTCAAGCCGCTTCCGCGATTGTTTTGTTATGTGATCTTTCTGCCCAGAATGCCCGCCCCTCGCGGTTTTCGAAGCGCTGCCAACAACCCCTATACGCATTCTTTTCCTCCATCAGTCGTTGGGTTTCCGTGCTAACATGTCGCGCTCGAATGCGTTTGGAGGATTCCCGTGAACTTTCTCCGTCTCGCCGGCCCGTTCGTCATTGCCCTGGCCTTGTCGATCCTCAGCCACGCCCAGGAGTCGACGCTGACTCACCACGTCTCGGCCAACGTTCCCGTGAGCGCATCCTCCTCACAGCACGAACTCTCCGCCGACCGTCCGTTGGCCGCGAATGAGGCCTCCCAACCCTTAGACTCGCAGGCGCACAAATGGCAACTGCAAGCTTCCTTGCCCGGCTCCGTTATTCACGATATTTACTTCGCGTCGCCCACGGTGGGTTACGCCGTCGCCGAGGCAGGTCAAGTATGGAAAACCAGTAACGGCGGCAAGACCTGGACCGAAATTCTCAACCTCGGCTATCCTTACTACTTCTACGGAGTCGACGCGCTCACCGCCAACGACGTAGTGATCTCCGGCATCTACGATTCTTCAACCTTCGAAGGCCTCATCCGCTGGAGCCACGACGGCGGCCAAACCTGGACCGGCGACATCGTTCTCAGCCCAACCGATTTTCTACAACACGTCCGCTTTCCCAATGCGAACGACGGTCTGATCGTGGATCTCGTAGGCAGCGCCGAAAATTATGCCCAGTACACCACCGACGGCGGAGCCGGCGTCTCCGATTGGACCTCCACCGTCGATAACACAGATGGCGGCTGGTTTGGACTCGAATACAGCTTTCTTCCAAACCTCCACGCTCGCGCTTCCGGCATCAATTTCTGCACAAGTCCCAACGGCGGCAAGAAATGGAGCTGTGGTCCATCCGTCGATTCCGTCTTCGATGGTCCGGTATTTTTCTTGAACGACACCGATGGCTGGGTTGGTGGCGGCGAAATCAGCCCCAACGTCGAAGGCTGGGTCCACACCACCGCCAACGGCGGCAAAACCTGGTCCGGTCGCACACTTGACGGTCCCTGGCCGATTCGCGAAATTCTCTTTCTCACTCCCAACATCGGTTGGGCAACCGGCGGCAACGTCTACACCGGAGTCGGCGGCATGTACTACAGCGGAGATGGCGGCCAAACCTGGTCGGTGGACGCAACCACCAACGCCGAAATGGACGCCTGCGCCGCCCAGAAAGTAAGTGCGGGCTATCAGCTCTGGTGCGCCGGATACAACGAATCCTTCACCGGCGTGATCTACACCTTACTAGTGAAGTGAGCGTTTATAGGACCGCGTCATCCTTCGCGGCTTTTAACGGCCTGCGAGAGCATCATCTCAAACGCTGCCTGTGTCACAATAAAGGGTGACCGAATCCATCGTCGCGCCGACGCCGCAAGCCGCAAGCCGGAAGCCCAATTCCATCCGCCTCATCGCCACTGATATCGATGGCACCCTGCTCAACCCTCAAATCCAGATTTCACCCAAAGATCTTGCGGCCCTCCGCTCTGCCCACGAGTCCGGCATTGAAATCGTTCTCGTCACCGGACGCCGCCACACCTTCGCCCTGCCCATAGCGCAGCAACTCGGCTTCGATCTCTGGCTCATCAGTTCCAACGGCGCAGTCACCCGTTCGCTCGGCGGCGAAACCTTCCATCGTGACCTGATGCCCCGCCAGACCTGCCTCGACCTCGTAGGCGCGATGCAAGAATTCCGCGGCCACACCGTTCTTACCTTCGACAAGGAAGTCAAAGGCGCAATCGTCATCGAACACCTCGACGACCTCAACGCCAGCATTCGCCGCTGGCTCGAAAAGAACATGCCCTATATCGATTTCGTCATCCCCATAGAAAACGCGTTAGTCGCTGATCCCATCCAGGCAATGTTCTGCGGATCGCTCCCTCGCATGTCCGACGCATTGCACTCCCTCGAGGCCGCCCGCATGGACAACCAGATCACCATCCTCCGCACCATATACCCCGAGCGTGATCTCTCCATGATCGACGTGGTAAACGCGGGCTGTTCCAAAGGCCACGCTCTGGAGCGCTGGGCCAATCATCGCGGTTACCAACGTTCCGAGGTCATGGCCATCGGTGATAATCACAATGACGTTGAAATGCTTGAGTTTGCCGGCCATCCGGTTATCATGGGAAATGCCTGTGATGAACTCCGCTCACGTGGATGGCATCTGACCGGCAACAACGGCGAATGCGGCGTAGCCGCCGCAATTGAAAATATTCTGGCCTGAGGGACAAATGCCTGAGCCGTCACGAGCCCCCGAGGTGCTGGTTTTCTAAACTTTGAAACATTGCAACCTTGAAACTTTGAACCTTACCTTGAGCCGCCCATCCAAGCTCGGACTGATCATCGCTCTGCTAGCCCTCGCCGCGAGCGCCTTCGCCGCCGACAACGCCGTCCTCCGCAATGGCTTCTCCATCCTCCACCAGCGCCGTGTAATCCTCGGCACCGTCACTCGCCTTTACATCACTAAGGACCAATCGAGTTTCGTCGATATTCCGACCGCCGAGATCGATCACATCGAGAGCGTTCCCGACACTCCAGCAAATCCGGCTCCAAAAATCGACCAACCAACCTCCGGTCAAAACCTGGCTGCGGCGCATCCCTTCGATCTGACTGAAACCGTAAAGACCGCAAGCGGTGAATACCAGCTCGACCCCGACTTGGTTACCAGCGTGATCCGCGCCGAAAGCGGCTTTAACGTCCGCGCCGTTTCTCCCAAAGGCGCACAGGGCCTCATGCAGCTCATGCCGCAAACCGCGACCAACCTCGGCGTGCACAACGCCTTCGATCCCGAGGCCAATGTTCATGCCGGCACGCGCTATCTCCGCGAACTGCTCGAGCGCTACAACTTCGATCTCATCAAAGCCCTCGCCGCCTACAATGCCGGCCCACAGCGCGTCGAACAATACAACGGCGTCCCGCCTTATTACGAGACCCGGGCATACGTAGCCCGCATCGTCCGTGATTTCAATAAGAAGAAATTAGCCGCCCGAGCTGCAACCGCAACGGGCGCAAAGGCAAAGAATGATTCGAAGAAAACTTCGTCGCAGCGTGTTTCAAAGAAGGGAAGCGCCATCAGGCCCACTACCGCGAAATCTCAAGCCCACACCCAAATCAAGCCCACTTCCCAGCAAACCGCTTCCCTGAACTAATCGCCGGCCGGGTGCGCACGTCGGTCCGGCACCTGCGCGTGCGTCTTAGTCGCCAGCCGAAGCGCCATGATTTGCCGCAAACGTTCCGAGTGCTCGTGCAACGACGATCGAAGATCCCCGACAACCGACTCAAAGTCGGCGCCACTCGAGGTCAACGCTTCGCCACACAAATAGCGGATACGATCTTCTAAACGGCGGGAGGGCATCAGGCTTTCCCCATCCTTCGCCGCCGCCGGACCCCATGTCAATCCGGTCTTTGACCCAGCCCACCTACGGGAATTTCCCGGGGCGTCACCCGCCCGCCGCATTAGGTGGATCGCCGTGATCATTGCGGCTGTCCCATGCCTGGGTTGACTGTTCCTGGGTTGGCCGTTCCTGGGTTGGCCGAGTTTGATCCGATCGGCTGCCCGATCACATCGCCCGATACGATAAGCTCGACGCGTCGGTTCAGCTGCCGGCCCTGCGCCGTGCTGTTGTCCGCTACCGGGTCAGCTTTGCCCATGCCGCGCGCCACCACGTTGTTCATGTTCACGCCGTTGCTCACCAGAAAGTCGCGCACTGACTCAGCACGCTTATCCGAAAGCTGCTCGTTATATTCATCGCTGCCAACCGAATCCGTATATCCATCGATCTCCAGCTTCAAATCCGGATACGCCAGCACGATCCCGGAAATCTTCGCCAGCCGCTCTCGCGCCTCCGGTTTCAATTCATATTTGTTGAACGCAAACAGCACATCCGGCATGGAAACAATCAATCCACGCGCCGTATCCCGCGTCTGCAAAACCTGATTCAATTGCGCCAAAAGACGCTGCCGCATCGCTTCTTTCTGTTGCTCTGCCTGCTGTCTCTGCTGCTCCGCCTGCGCCGCTGCAGCCTGAGCCGCTTGCGCCGCCGCCTGTGCCTGTTGCTGCTGTTGCAGTGCGGCCTGTTGCTGCTGCTGCGCTACTGCCTGTGCCTGCTGCGCCGCTGCCGCTGCCTGCTCCGCTTCCGCGCGGCGTTGTGCGTCTTCCTGCGCCTGCTGTTGCGCCTGTTGCGCTGCCTGCTGCGAGGCAATCGCATCCGCTTCAGCCTTCTGCCGCGCCGCTTCCTGCTCGCGCCGTTCGTTATCTATCTTTGCCTGCTCTTTGCGCTGCAAAGTCAGCACGCGCGCATCTTCTGCCATCTGCGTAGCCCCGCGCGCCGCTGTCCCAATCGGAGTTCGCCCCTGCTTGCGCTGGTAATAATCTTCCGCCCGCTGCAGCATGTCTTCGGCCTTAGTCAAACTGCCTGCCGCGTACTGCTGCGCTCCCGCCGCCTTCGCAATCACCACCGCATTCCGCGCCTCAAGCAATTCCAGCGGAGCGTTCACGCTCGCAGCGCTCGAAGGCAACTGGTCCGCCGGAACGTCAATCACATACTCTCGCCCTTCCAGCACATCAAATTTCGCTTCAATCGGCTCCCGGAATCCCTTGGTGCCAGTCTTGATGATGTTTTCCGCGACAATCTTGTCGCTCGGATGCGTCACCGCAAAATAAGGCTCCGCCGTAACAATCAATCCGAAAGCCTGCAGGTTCGTCGTAACGTCCGTCTTATCCTTTCCATCCTTATCCGGCAATATCTCGCCCAGATTCACCGCTCTTCCATCCGGCGTGATCGCCCAAAGCACAAAAGTCAGATATTGGCCGCCAAATCGATTCGCGGGCACAAGGTGCGCCAGCTCCACGTGAATCGCCATTCTCCCGGCTTTTCCTTCCACCTTGGCGTGGCCTTCGACATCGGGCATCAAATCCGTGCCCTTGAAGTTCACTTCCGTCGAGCCGCCCATGTCGCGATAATTCACCGCCCGCGTAGTCCGCTCAGTCACGGTCACGCGAAACACCGGCATATCGTTCGGACCAACCGTCTGCGTCACATTACCCTGCTGCGCATCCGGCACAGGCTGCGGGTTTGGATTCGCCGGGTAGAGCCCCTGACCTCCCTGCGCCCACATCACCCCAGCAAACAACCCTACGGCTGCGAGCAGGGAAGTGCTTCGAATTAGGCTATTCATCGTCCATATCCTCCATCGAGATACAGCACCTTGGCGTTCCTCGCACACTTTGATTCCTTTACCGTAGCGTGGGGTTTACGCGCACAACAATACAGTGCAGCCCGTAACGTTCACTCTTTCTCAGCCGAATTTTGGTCGTACCCTCGGTAAAAGGTATTAGAACAATTACTAGCCCCCTGGGAGAAAGAGGAAGACGAAGGGAAAGACGAAGGGAAAGACGAAGAGGACGGCGAAGAGAAAGTCGAAGAGGAGACGAAGACGAAACCCTCCCACAAAAAAGGGCCCTGGCGATCGCCAGAGCCCATTCTTTCGGCCAGATGAAAGGTTAAAAAGTAACCTTCCCTTCAAACTCAACCACTCTCGGAGCGGCGTCGGCGCCCAGCCCGGAACCATAAATGGTCGTCGGCTGGCTCACCATCGCCTGAATATGTCCGAATTGACTGTTGTCGACATCCGTGATCGGGAATGCGAAATTCGGGTGGTTGAAGAAGTTGAAGAACCTCGCTCCCACCGTGAATTGCGCGCTCTCCCATTTGGGAATCCCGAAGCCCTTCTCCACATTGAAATCCGTGTCGAAATAGCCCGGGCCGCGGTATTGATTTCTGCGTTGATTGCCATACCCGGTCGTCGGATCGGCAAAGTTGCTCGCGCTTAAACAAGTGGCGGGAACACCATTATTGAGTTCCGCCGCCTGCGGCCCGCAGTTCGGATTCTGTGATCCGACGATGAGCGCCGGCGCGCTGGTATCCGTCGCCGCTGCACTGCTGCCGAAGTTCGCCGCGTGCAACGCCGCCGTTTCCCCGCTGCTGTAAATGGTGTAAGGAAATCCCGTGTGGTCATAGAGCGTCCCTGAAATCGTCCATCCTCTCATCAGGGCGTTCGGTCCCCAGCTGGTGACATGCCGCAGCGCGTCGCTCCACACATAGTTCAGGTTGATCGACTGCCGCACGTCGTAATCCGCGTTGCCGTAATTGAACTCCCGAATATTGTTCGGATTGATCGGGAAAACCATATCCGCATTCGTCGAACTGTTCAGCCCGAACGGATTCAGAGAGTTGTTTGAGATTTCGTCGAGCGCATGGCTCCAGGTATATCCCGCCTGGAATTGGAAGCCGCCCGTGAATTTATGCTGGAACGTCGCAACCAGCCCATCGTAATTCGAGTTGCCCACGTTCAAGGTTTGCGCCACCACCCCAAAGTTAGGGTTGGGAGCCGTCAGGGGTAGATCCGCGTACGGAGCAGGCGTGTTAGGACTGTAAGCATTCAGCGCCGGATTTGTCATCTCCTCATGCTCCCCGTGATTCACTACGTATTTCACGCTGATGCTTGAGTGCATGCCAACCGCCTGCTGCACTTCCAGATCGCCTTCATAGTAGCGCGGGATAACCACCCGCCCGCCATTGAAGAAGTTAAACGGAGCCACCGGAAGTCCCGCCGCGTAATTGCTTCGGAACGTGCTGTTCGCACCCGTCAATCCCGCCAGAATACTGCCCGGTTGCGTAGACGCTATGGGCAAATTCGCCAGCACGAATGAAGGATCATTCGGAGGATTGTCCAGAATCTGGTCAATGGCCAAGGATGGAATCGCATCGCTGAAGATTCCCGCTCCTCCGCGAATCACCGTGCTCGTCGCTCCAAAGGGCGACCAGGCAAACCCAACCTTCGGCTGATACACAACCGGAGTCACATACGGGAACGCGTTATGAACCCCCGTCGTAATATCCGTATTCACCGGTGCAGCTGGGTCCAGCGAGTTGAACGGAGCAGCCAGCGCTGTAAAGCAGTTCGTCTGGCAGATCGGGTTGGATAAGTGATCGAAGCGCATGCTCAGCGTGATGGACAGATTGTCCCGCATCTTCCACTCGTCCGATACATACCATCCGAGTTGATACAGCGCGACCGGCACATCGTTGTTCACCGGAAAATACTGTTCAGCCACGGAAGAAGGAATGCCGTTCGCAGTTTCAAATGCATTCGGTATGCCGCCGTCGGCAAAATCAAGCAGGGATACAGGTTCGACAAACGGCGTAATCAATCCGAAGTTATGATCGCTCACGTCATCGCGGCGGTAATTGACTCCGAGCTTGATATCGTGTTTGCCCTTCACCCAGCTGAAATCATCCACCAGGTTGTATTGGGTTACATCGCGGCCTTGCGGAAAATCCGCTCCAAGATTGTTTACCGGGAACAGCGAGCCATCCCCAACCGCCAGCGTGTACGGCAGCAGCGTGTTGGATGCAGCCGAATTCACCATCGTGAACAGCGCGCTATACCACTGGAAGGACGCGACAAAGTTGTTTACCTTGTCGTTGCCGATAGTGTGGGTCTCGCTGAATTGCGCCTGCCACTCCGGCTGCTGGCTGTGCGCATCAAAAGTGGAGGTTAGCGGATCGGTATAAGTGGCTTGCAATCCCGCTTCATGCTGCGCGCGAACAAATATCTTGTCGTTTGTTCCCAGGTTGAGGTCGACTCGCCCGACCAGCAAATAATCGTTCGTCGTCTGCGAAGTCCCGCCATGATATTCCAAAGCGCAAGGCGAGCCACCAGCCGCGAAAGCGGCAAACGCCGGTACGGTGGGGTCAATATTGGAGCAGCCGTTCGCGTTCGCTACTCCTCCATAGGACGCCCCCGGCGGCAGGATGTTCAGCGCACTCGAAGATCCCGGCGCCGCACTATAAATTGAATAGAGATTGTTGTAGAGCGGAATGGACGCGGAGAGTCCAAGATTCGCCAAATTCGCATTTATCGCAGATTCGAATCCTGGCGTCGGCACGTTGACCGAAAAGATCGAAGGAATAAACAATCGGATCCCTTCGTAGTCGACAAAGAAAAACGCTTTGTTCTTCTTGATCGGCCCTCCGAAAGATGCCGAATATTGATTCGCATTCACAAACGGCCGCGTTGTTCCTTCCTGGTTCAGGAAGTAATCATTGGCATTCAGCGCCCTTCCGTTCCAGAAATAGTTAACATTGCCATGAAAGCTGTTCGATCCATGCTTCGAAACGTAATTGATGTCCGCACCGGCTAGCCCGCCATACTGGCCGCTGTAGCCGTTGGTCACCACACTCGCTTCTTCTACGTCGTTCAATCCCAGCGTCAAATTCGTCGCGCCGCTGTTGTTCACATTGAAATAAGGATCGTTGTCATTCGCGCCATCATAAGTAAACACATTCGAATTCGACGGCAGTCCGTAAAATTCATAATTGCCGCCGCCAAACATCGCCCCGCCAGTCGTATTCATCACCAGTCCGGGCGATGTTTCTGCAACCGCGGTCAGATCGTTGCCGGGGTTCGGCAACTCCTGCACTTGCGCATTATTAAAATTCACGTTCAGGTTTGCATTCTCTGTCTCTACAGCAGCCCCTTGTCCCGACACTTCAACCGTCGTGCTCGCTGAAGAAACCGCCATCTTGATATCCAATGCGATGGCCGAGCCCAGCGAAACTGTTACCGTGTGCACAATTTGCTGGAATCCAGTAGCCGTTGCGGTCACGGTGTAATTGCCGGGCTGCAAAAAAGAAAAGTCATACAGTCCAGCATTGTTTGTTTGGATATTCTGGACCGCCCCAGTGGCGGCGTTCTTCAAGGTCAATGTAGCTCCTGGAATTACCGCGCCTGTGGGGTCAGTAAGAGTGCCTCGTAACTGGCCATAAGTTGTAGCTTGACCCCACGTAAAAAGCGCAGAACAAAAACAGAAGCAGACAAGGGACGCAAGACACACAAATCCCCTACGGACTTTCATGGAGTATCCTCCGGATCTAAATTAATTCGCCTCTGAGGAATTCGATGGGGGCAGTGAATGCCGCGCTGGACGTCCGTGAGCGAAGGAATGGAATCGAACAGCTTTCTTCTTTTTTATACTAGTGGCCCAGTAATTCCCTGCAATGTGTATTGCAACTCTCAAGCCAAAAACGTCGCGTTGTGAGAACGGGAGTTAGAAGAAAGTTAATAACAAGACAATTCAAGAATACAGAAGTTGACGCAGCAAGCATCCGCTTTTCGGAAGTCACGCGCGCTAGACACAATCGCTACACACGCTCGCCGGAAAAGAAATTTGAAAATAGAGAAAAAAACGAAGCAGTCAACAGAACAGCAATAGACAGGATGGCGACGAGGCATGCTCACGCGCGATCCGAAAAAACGCGCTAATCCCACCGATCGGCTTCACCTGAGACGCTGTAGGGAAATTACCCGAGAACAGATTACTTTTCCAGTCCAACCCGCCGCAGCAGATCTTCAAAGCGCGAGTCGTTTCGTATCGGGTCGTACATCGGGTCGACCTTGATTTGCATGACCGCATTCGAGCGCTCGGAGTACGCTTTTTGCAGCAATTCGATCACCCGGTCTTTCTGTCCTGTACCTGAATAAGCAACCAATAACGTTGCGGTTCGATACGCTTGCGACCGAGGAGTCTGCTCTACTACCGCCAGTGCACGCCGTGCTTCCTCCGGACGGCCGGCACGGCCATAAACCGCTGCCTCCCACGCCCAGAACCACGGTCCTTTATCCCTCGCAGCCCAGCGGTTCATCAACTCGATTGCGTCGTCATATTTGCCCAGTTGCAAATAGAGAGGAACCATCGCACCTTGCGCACGATACAAGTTCGGATCCAGTTGCAGGATCGAGAAACATTGCTTCATCGCCCTGTCGTATTGACGCGAGTAATACAAAATCGTTGCGTAGTCGATGGCGATGACTGTCGATAACGGATCCAATTCCCGCGCCCGCTCGCTCTCGGCAAACGCCTCCGGGAATCGTCCTTGCCATGAAAGAGACTCGGCATACCACTGGTGCGCCGTCGCATATTGCGGATTCAATTGAATCGCCCGCCGGAATTCCCGCTCCGATCCCGCCCAATCGTAATCGTAGTTCTCCTTAATCAGCGCGAGTGAGGCGTGCGCCTCGGCCAGACTCTCGTCAAGTTCCAGCGCCCGCAGCGCCGCGGCCCGCGCCTTTGGCATGAGCTCATTTTGCGGGCCCACGTACCACGTGCTCATCAGGCTGTAAGTGTCGGCAAGGCCGGCGTAGGCCCGGCCATAATTCGGATCCTTATCAATCGCCTGCTGAAAATAACCCGCGGCCTGCTGGAATCCCCCGGTCGTCCTCTTATTCCAGAAATACCGGCCTTTGAGATACAGGTCATACACCTCGTATGAGTTCGTCCCTTGTGGAGACTTGGCTGGCACTCGCGCCGTCTCGATCGGCTTCCGCCTTCCCAGGCTGAACTCGATTTCATTGGCGACTTCGCTCGCGATCTCCTCCTGCAGTTGCAGCAGGTGCCCAAGATCCCGATCGTATTCCCGCGCCCAAAGATGAGTCTGATCCTTCACCTGAATCAACTGCGCGGT
>DASXEG010000086.1:0-12983 GCA_036490235.1 Candidatus Sulfotelmatobacter sp.
AAGCTTCGGAAAAGCAATCGCAGTCGCGGGATTGATGGCCTGCGAGTGGCCGATCGAATCGCCCAAATAGTGCGATAGCGCTCCAATGGCGAATGCATACTCATCGATCGTATGAGCGTTGCGAAAAAGGGCCGCAATAAAATCGCCTGTGCGCACGTAATGGGTGAGATTGCTGAAAAATTTCTTTCCGAACGGATAGTAGCCCATGTCCTGAATGGCCGACCCGCCGTAAGCATAAGCGTGCGCTTCCCGCAGTTGTTCCTCGGTCGCTCCGGGAAACTTGGCCAGCAATAACGGCCGAATCGAGCCGTTCCACGCAAGATCGATCACTTCCTGATGGGTGAGCACCGAGTAGCCGGCGGCGTTCACCGTGATCAGTCCCAGCAGCAGGATGATCCTCCCGATCCGCAACACGTCCCCCTTGGCTTTCTTTCAGTCAAGCTGAGATGCAGAAACATGCGCTGAGGTTATGCTTCCGCAGGAAGTGGTAGACTCAAAGGTTTTCTTGAGGCAGGAATCATGCAGATGGCACGCGTAGGCGTGATTGGCGCTGGCACTATGGGCAACGGCATCGCCCACGTCTTCGCGCGCAGCGGGCATCAAGTTGTTCTTTGCGACGTCGAGCAGCGATTCCTCGATCGCGGGCTGGCGACGATCACGAAAAATCTGGATCGCGAAGTTGCGAAGAACAAGATCACCGCAGAAGAAAAAGACCGCGCACTGAAAAACATCGAGCCGGCGATCGAACGCGCAAAACTGAGCCAGTGCGATTTCATCGTCGAGGCGGCGACCGAGAAATTCGAAATCAAAGCCGAAATTTTTCGCGATCTCGACCGGATTGCCCGCCCGGATGTAATCCTCGCTTCCAATACCTCATCGATCTCGATCACGAAGCTGGCAGCCGTCACCAGCCGGCCGGAAAAAGTCATCGGCATGCACTTCTTCAATCCCGTGCCGGTGATGAAGCTGGTCGAAGTTATCCGCGGGCTGGCCACGTCGCAGGAAACATTCACCACGGTCAGCGAACTCGCGATCAAGCTCGACAAAACTCCGGTAGAAGTCAACGACGCGCCGGGATTCGTTTCCAACCGTGTACTAATGCCGCTGATCAACGAGGCCATCTACACGGTAATGGAAGGCGTAGCCACGCCGGAAGCGGTCGACGAAGTGTTCAACCTGGGCATGGCGCACCCCATGGGCCCGCTTACACTCGCCGATTTCATCGGCCTCGACGTTTGCCTCGACATCATGCGCGTAATGCAGGACGGCCTGGGTGATCCCAAATATCGCCCGTGCCCGCTGCTGATCAAGATGGTCGATGCCGGGTGGTTAGGAAGAAAGAGCGGGCGCGGATTTTATAAGTACTAGGAAGCATTCACCATAGAAATACGCAAGCGCACAGAGCGCAATGGACTGTTTTTCCAAAATCTCTGTGTCTCGTTTTCTGTGTCTCGCCGGTGAAAAGCTTTCGTCGCTGGATGAACCCGAACGAACAGTTCGTTAATACCATGCGCGACGCGCCATATTATCTGGTTGCCGCTTTGTGCGGCATTGCGACCGGGTGCGCCGATGTCATCATCAATGACTTGCTCTTCACGGCGCTCCTCGTACTCGCTTCCTGCATGTTTCTCGGAGTGATACGCCGGCGTCATCCCTGGCGCTGGGTAATCGCAGTGGCGATCTTCGTTCCTTTGACCGAGTGGGCGGCAAACCTGCTGACGTCCTTCAAACCCACACGTGCACAGATCTACGGATCGGTCCTGACCGCGTTGCCCGGAATTGCCGGCGCGTACGGAGGATCGCAAGTACGCTCCGTTATTGACAATCTGCGGCAGGGCAAGTAACTCTCCGCGCCTCCGGCAGTTCTTATCTGCGAAATCAGGCTCCCAACTTCGGCGACGGCTCGCGGACAGCAAGACGACGATCAGGAAATAATCACACTGCAACCCCAAATCGATTCTTCATTTCGCGCCGCCCCAGGCTCGTGATGCTCAGCGCCCGGCTATCAAGTTCCTGGAGCACCCATTTTCTCCTCAGTGCCATCTGAAGTAGCGCGGCACCCAGCGCTCCTCCAATATGCGGACGCCTCTCGCTCCAGTCGAGACACGCAAACGCAAACTTGCGGCGCGACAACCGAATTACTCCAGCGTCGATCCCGACTGCGTTCATCATTTTCACTCCCTCGCGCGTCAATCCGTAGTTGACACTTTTGTCGCCGCGAATCGTCGATACCCATTTGAGTTCGTGAAATCGGTCATGCAGCGCTACGCCCAACGCTCCAGCAATATGGTCGTAACAAGTGCGCGCGGTTCGTAAAAGGCTTGGGGTACTGGGTTGGAACTGGTTCGGCGCTTCTCCTGCGAGAACGCTCAATCCCTCCAGCGCTTCGGCAACCTGCGAATTGTCGAGGTTGTAAAACCGATGTTTTCCCTGCAAGAAAACTTTCACCAGCCGGTTCGTCTTCAATCGATGCAGGTGAACGCTTGCCGTCGATGGGCTGATGCCGGCTACGACCGAAAGTTCTGTGCTCGTTCTGGCGTGGCCGTCCATCAGGCAATAGAGCATTCGCGCCCGGGCAGGCTCTCCAATAGCCGCCGCGATGCTGGAAACGGCGGCATCGTGTTGTGCATTCATACTTTGATGATAAACGAAGTGTAATCGCATTTCCATTGCGATGATGGAGCTTGTGAATCCAAACCCGCGCTGTCCGGCCATGAGCCGCCGCCGAGCTATCCAAGTGGTTTTGGCGGCCGTTGCCGGCTTGAATTGCGGAGACTTACCTGCCGAAAGGAGAATTCCTGTGACCCTGACTTGCATCATTCGCTACCAAATCGATCCCTTCCAACGTGACGCCTTCAAAAAATACGCTGAAAACTGGGGACGCATTATCCCGCGATGCGGCGGCCATCTCATCGGCTATTTTCTGCCGAGCGAAGGCACCAATGATGTCGCATGGGGCTTGATTGCCTTTGACAGCCTGGCTTCCTACGAGGCGTATCGTGCACGATTGAAGAACGACGCCGAAGCGCGAGACAATTTCACCATGGCAGAAAGCAAACGGCTGATTCTGCGCGAAGAGAGAAACTTTGTGGAAGTAGTCGATGGCACTTTAGGCCTTCCATCCAAGTTATAAGATCGGACTTTTATGTTGACGCAAGCGCAAAAAGGAATCACGTTCCGGGCGCTTCACGCCCGACCCCACGCATTTATCATTCCCAATCCCTGGGATGTAGGAACCGCACGTCTGCTGGCGCACCTGGGGTTCGAGGCCCTGGCAACCACCAGCGCGGGTTACGCCTTCTCCGCGGGTAAGCGGGATAACACAATCGGTCGCGACGAGATGCTGTCGCACGTCGCGCAAATCGCATCCGCGACCGATTTGCCGGTAAGCGCCGATTTCGAGAACGGCTTCGGCGATTCACCTGAAACCGTCGCCGAGACTGTTCGACTCGGCGCCGCCGCCGGCCTCGCCGGATGTTCCATCGAAGATATGTCCCGCCAGCCGGGTCACGCGATTTACGCCCTCAGTCAAGCCGCAGAGCGAGTTCGCGCCGCCGCAGAGGTAGCGCGATCCCTCCCGTTTCCCTTTACCCTAACCGCGCGCGCAGAAAACTATCTGGTTGGCAAGCCCGACCTTCACGACACAATTACCAGATTGCAGGCCTATCAATCCGCCGGAGCAGATGTTCTCTACGCTCCCGGCCTCACCACCAAAGAGGACATTGCCTCAATCGTCCATTCCGTCGATAGGCCGGTGAACGTGGTCATGGGCCTGCAGGGCGTTCAACTTAGCCTCAGCGAACTTTCCGCTTTGGGCGTAAAGCGAGTCAGTGTGGGCAGTGCACTGTCGCGGGCCGCTTTGGGCGCTTTTCTTCGCGCCGCCCAAGAGATGAAAGAGCGCGGCACCTTCACCTTCGCCGCCGAGGCTGTCAGCTTCCGCGACATCGGCGCCATGTTGAAAGAGTGAAGCTCGTGCCGCCCGGCGGAAACCAGCTAGACAAATATCGAAAAAAATAGCATGAAGAAAATCGGCATCGTCGGCGGCATCGCTTGGACTTCCACCGTCGATTACTACTCGGGTATCTGCCGCCGGTGCGAACAGCGGCAACAAGCACGTAAACCTGGTGTCCTCGCACACATGCCAGAGATCGCGATCGAGTCTCTTGATTTGAAGACGGCCTTTTCATATCTCGGAAGCGACAGCGATTCACAATCCTGGGAGTGCTTCGACGAATACCAACGTACAGCGCTCAGAAGACTCGAAGCCGGCGGCGCCGATTTCGCGGTGATGGCTGCAAACAGCCCGCATCATCGTTTCGACACCATCACGCAAGGAATCAAGATTCCCGTCATCAACCTTCTCGACGTCGTCGCAAAGGCAGGTTCGCAGGTTGAAGCTCGCGAGATCCTGATCCTCGGTACCGCTCTTGCCATGAGATCTTCGAAATTCCGCGATGCATTTTCGAAATACGGGATTCACGCTGCCGGACCTGCCGGCGAAACCGAACGCGCCGCAACCGTTGCGCTAGTCACCGAACTTCAGCTCGGCAATTTGAAAGACGCAGCGGACAAGGTTGAACGAATTGCTCGCGTCTGTTTCGGGGAAAGGCAATCAGCCGGGCGCGCCGTCTATCTGGCTTGCACTGAGCTGCTGCTTGCGTTTCCCGATCAGAAAGATTCTGGTACCTTCCAACACAGAGGCATCCTCTACTTAAACAGCACGGCGTTGCACATCGATGCCGCGTTTGACTTCGCCATGAGCGGGTCATAGTAAATCTTGGTGGCGCGTCAGTGTAAACGACCGTGTCATCCTTTGAGCGCAGTCGTTTTTCAGCGGGAGCGAGAGCCTGCCCCGAGCGAAGCCGAAGAGATCTCCCGCCGAACGGGCGTTGGGCGTAAGCCAAACTGAACCACTACCGCTTTGCACTTTCCAGAGAGCCTTCGGGTAACATGGATTTGTGCCGCCCCACCGTCCGAAATCAAACCAACTACATGTCATTCGTGCTCCACACTTTGAAAAACTAGCATGGCTCGTGCACGGGTTTTCAACGCGCACCGGCGGGTTCTCAAGTGCGTACGGCAAACATTCCCTCAATCTGGGATTCACCAAAGAAGATTCTCAAGCATTAGTCGAACGCAATCGCGCCGCGTTTCTCAGCCAGGTCGGAGCGGCAACAAAACAACGTGACGCCGCGACGACGAAACCGAAAGACTGGAAACCCTGGCCGCTCGTCACGCTACGCCAGATTCATTCCGACATCATTCATTTCATCGATTCGCCAGCCGAATCGCCCCTCGTCGGCGACGGCCTCATCACCTCAACTCCCGGTCTTTTGATTGCCATTCAAACCGCCGATTGCTTACCCGTCATTCTCGTGGACCCCAAGCGCCACGCCGTGGGTGTTTTTCACGCCGGCTGGCGGGGCACGTTCAAACGAATCGTAGAGAAGGGTGTCGGCGAGATGCGGCGATTTTTCGACAGCCGTCCTCGCGATCTGCACGCCGCCATTGGCCCCGGCATTCACGGCTGCTGTTATGAAGTAGGCGAAGAAGTGCGAGATAAATTCGAATCGCAGTTTGCGTACGCGGGAAAGTTGTTTCGCGAGGTCAAGGAATCCGACCCGGTCCACGAAAAATATCCGCTGTTGTTTCTTACCGCACGCGCGCCCGGCCACGGCGAACTTCCGAAAAAGATATTTCTCGATCTGGTGGAAGCGAACCGCCAACAGTTGTTGAGCGTTGGCCTACAGGCAAAGAATATCGAAGCATCAGACCTATGCACGAACTGCCGCACCGACCTGCTGTTTTCCTATCGGGCGGAAAAGGGCAAAACGGGAAGAATGATGGGCGTAGCTGGAATAAAGAACGGAAGATGATCTCTACGCCGTCGGTGGCGCCGTAGGCGCGGGCGGCGCGGCACTCGCCCCAGCCGCAGCATCCGGAATCCCTTCGTTCACCAGATCTTTCAATTCTTTGCTGGGTTTGAAGAACGGAATTTTTTTCGCCGGCACTTCGACCTTCTCGCCGGTCTTCGGGTTGCGCCCGGTGCGCGGCTTGCGCTGCCGGGTTCGGAAGCTGCCAAAGCCGCGAATCTCGATTTTGTCTCCAGCGCGCAGTGAGCGCACCACGCTGTCAAAAATCGTCTCCACGATTACTTCACTATCCTTGCGTGTGAGTTCGGCCAAACGCGACACTTCATCGATTAAATCGGCTTTGGTCATAAGGGTTGTCCGCTCCGGGGCAACCATAACCTTCTCAAATTTCAGGGCTTGGATGCAAGTCTGGAGTTTGAATCCAGCCTCGGCCAGCAACTGAGGCAACAATTACTTCCACAGGTAGTAAAACCCAACGTGCTGTTCAAGCAGCTTGGTCGTGTCCGGCAAATACTGTGAAATATCGCCGGTCATCAGGTCAAGTAACGTTTTTCGGTCCCTCTCCGGACGCACAATGGTCGGCTCGCCAGAAATCCCAACCGACTTCGCCGTGTCTTTCACCACCGCCTCGAAATCTCCCACGTTATCAATCAGCTTCATCGAAAGCGCTTCTTCCCCGGTCCAAACCTTGCCGTTCGCAATTGCCTTCACATCGTCCACCTTCATGCCGCGCCCATCGGCCACCGCCTGGATAAACTGTCCGAACATGTTATCGATAAGCGACTGCATATACTGCTGCTCGGCAGGAGTCAGATCCCGCATCGGGTTGCCGGTGTCTTTGAACTCGCCCGTCTTGAACACGACATTTTTCAGCTTCGCCCACTTCAGCAAGTCGCCATAATTCACCCACTCGGCGATCACGCCAATCGAGCCCACAATACTGCCTTTGTCCGCATAAATCTTGCTCGAACCCGAAGCCACATAGTAAGCGCCGCTCGCTCCCACCGTTTCAATCGACACCACAACCTTTTTCTTCTTCTCTTCTTTAATACGCCTTACTTCGCGATAGATTTCCTCCGAAGCCGCCACTCCGCCGCCGGGCGAATTAACATGCAAAATGATCGCCTTGACCGACGAATCATCGTCGAACTTCTTAAGCTCCTCGACCACCGGCTGCGGCGACAAAATAACGCCATCGAGGTCAACCACGCCGATGCGGTCGCCAAACCCCCCGAATGCCGATTCGCTCGTTCCCGCGTGCAGCGTGAGATAAACCAGCGAAAACACAGCCAGCACGAAGAGAAAAAATGCTCCTCCGCCAATCAAAACCCAAAGCCAGGTGCGCGAACGTCCGTCTGACATGAGAAAAGTGTAGCACCGGATTCCCATTCCCAGATTTTGTTCGGATTTCGTAACACAAATCACTTTTTTCCTCGACTCGCGCAATTTAATGAAAAACTCATATCAACAGAGGGGGACGAGTGGATCCGAAGGACTGCCCGCGCTGTGGCGGCTCCGGATATCTGGCCAAGCCCGTGGACCGAGATGGTAAGTCCGAGGGCGTCGCTTTTATCCGGATGAAGTGTCCAGTATGCGCAGGCACTGGTAGGAAAAGCTCCATGCCACCTTCTACCGCGGGCTGACCGCACGGCCTGTGGTGCTTGCGAAAACGTACAAGCCCGGGGGCGTCATGCTTTCCCGCCCTGAAATGACGACCCGGGCTTGACGTTCTTTAGGCCATCCCTCCCCAAAAGCCACTTTGTCATTCCGAACCGCGCAAAGCGCGGAGAGGAACCCGATGACACCAACCCGCTCCACCGAAGCCGACAAGAACTACACCACTGCCGGCGCTGGCTATGATCTTTCGCCCGCGCCGTTGGAAAATACCACGGTCGAGGCTGCCCCACCCATCGTTCCTTTCGATGGGTGGGAGGCACCGCCCTCAACCTGACTTCGGCAGCACGCTCGGCACTTAGAATGTGGTAAATACGGGCCGGGTGCGTCGTGCTCTCCAGCCCTGAAATGACGACCCGGGCTTGACGCTCTTTCCGGGCGTTCCTTCCAAAAGAAACTTTGTCATTCCGAACCGCGCAAAAGCGCGGAGAGGAACCCGATCGCCCCAACCCGCTCCACCGAAGCCGACAAGAACCACACCACTGCCGGCGCTGGCTTTCGCCTGCCCGTGTGGACAACACCACGGTTGAGGCTGCCCCACCCATCGTTGTTTCGATGGGTGGGAGCACCGCCCTCAACCTGACTTCGGCAGCACGCCCGGCCCTTAGAATGTGGTAAATACAGGGTTCGTGCTATCCACCCTTCGAACCCCGCGAAAGATGGAGCAGCCGCTTCCGTGGAGATGGACACAAGATGAAAGCAGGCCGGGTCCCCGGTCGGTAGGAACCAGGAGACTTAACTATGCGCAATCAGATTCTAGACCGGAGCGCGACGCACATTTCGTCACTTTCACTTTTTGCATTCCTGCTAATGACTGTGACCTGTTTTGCACAAGCACAATCTACGAAAGTGGACCTGGGGAGGTTGCTCACTCAGATGCGTTCCGCAGACCGGTCTGAAAGGGAAGAAGCATTCCATCGCCTACTTTCCGACCCTGCGTCTATCCACGTTGCGAAGGTACAGCAGGCACTCCTGGATTTGCTCGATCGGGAGAACAAAGCGCTTGAGTCAGAAAATCGAGAGTCATCGGGTCCAGATACGGCGAAGGAACGAGACTCCGAGGAAGGAGATACTGCATATCGAGATAAGCTCGACGAAACGGTAGACACTTTCGCCGACTGGAGCGACCAAAACCAGGTCTGCATTTTTGTGCACGAGGCCTACAATCCCGACTCTAAGTTCGGTGCCGAGATAGCGGCCCACGCAAGGGTTGCACTCCCGTGCCTGTTAGAGATGTCAAAAAGCCAATTGGGGGCTAACCGTGCCGAGGCAATCCCTATGCTGGTTCAGGCGTTGGCAAAAGACAAAGGGAGCATAGATCCTCAAGAGCTGCAGGCTGCGAAACAACAGATCATAAACGGGCTGCACGATCAGTACCCGGTTGTGCGTGGCGAAACCGTGATCGCGGTCGGAGCCTTCGGAGACACCGACATGATCCCGGCTTTACAAGAAGTAGCGCGTTCAGATCCTGGATCGGACACGAGAACCGATAATGGTGCAACATGGTACCCAATCAGGGAGGAGGCCAATAAGGCCATCGCCCAAATCCAGCACCGCCAGCTGCAGAGGTAACCCTTCTCCGGCGCTTCGGCTCAACTTTCAGTTAAATACTCAGCCCAGCACTAAAGCTATGGAACATTTGAGGATGGATACGGGCCGGGTGCGTCATGCTCTCCCGCCCTGAAATGACGACCCGGGCTTGACGCTCTTTCCGGGCGTTCCTTCCAAGAGAAACTTTGTCATTCCGAACCGCGCAAAGCGCGGAGAGGAACCCGATGACACCAACCCGCTCCACCGAAGCCGACAAGAACTACACCACCGCCGGCGCTGGCTGTGATCTTTCGCCTGCGCGCGTGGACAATACCACGGTTGAGGCTGCCCCACCCATCGTTGTTTCGATGGGTGGGAGGCACCGCCCTCAACCTGACTTCGGCAGCACGCTCGGCACGTAGGGTGCGGTACAAATACAAGGTTCGCGCCGCCGACCAAGAAAATTTGTCATCCCGACCGAAGCCGGAGCGAAAGCGACGGCAAGTGGAGGGACCTGCTCTCCTTCGCTGCGAACACGGCCTATACGATTTCGCGACTCTTTCGGCCTGCTCCTCGCAGGAAAATAAATCGCCTCAAGTGAAATCGAGACTTTCACCTTTACCGAACCGGAGCTCACAGCCACCCTTACCTTTAACAATGTGCAAGAAATCGACACTTTCCCCCCGATTTGGATCAGGTTCAGCAACCCGCTTACTTTTTTCTTGACACGCTGGTGCGCGGCCCGTAGAGTTCCCCTCGATCATCAGCGCCTGCTCGGGTGGACGCTGATGGACGACAGTCTCGCGTGCCCTTCGTCTTACACGCGGCCGTGGTAGCGGGATCTTCTCATCGGGCGGACTGGCTCGATGGTTTCCGAGCAAGATACAGGTTATCGGCGCACAGCGCCGAGAGGATGCCCACATGAACCGCGCGTGTCTATGTCTGTCTGCTGTTCTACTCTTGTCTGTAGCTGCCTTGGCGCAATCAGCGCCGCCCGCTGGCGACACTTACACTTACAGCGCGCTGCCCACTCAGAACAATGGTTCGCAGGTTCTGCTGGCGGTGCAGTCCGGGTCCAACACCTATATCCAGTTCAATCTCGGCACGCTGCCCACAGGCGCCACCGTCAGCAAGGCTACGTTGCGGCTGTTTGTCGACGCGGTAGTGAAAAACGGCTCGTTCAATGTTTATCCCGTGACCAGCAGTTGGACTGAGGCCACGCTGACCTGGAACACCGCGCCCAAGCTTGGGGCGCAGGTGGCTGGTCCGATCTCAGTAACCACCGCATCCATGGACCAGTTCGTGCTAATCGATGTCACCACAGCGGTGCAGGGCTGGCTGAGCGGCGCCACTGTCAACGACGGATTGGCTCTGGAGCTGGTGGGTACCACCGGCAGTTTCTCCTTCGACAGTAAAGAAAGCTTCTTAACCGCGCACCAGCCCGAATTGGAGATCGAAGTTACCGCTCCAGCCGGAGCGACAGGGCCCCAAGGCCCGACCGGACCAACGGGCGCAACCGGCGCAACCGGCGCAACCGGGCCAACGGGCCCGACCGGAAAAACGGGCCTGACCGGACCAACGGGCAACCCCGGACCAGCCGGAGCGACAGGGCCCCAAGGCCAAATTGGACCAGCAGGGCCAACGGGCGCAACGGGCCCGACCGGAAAGACGGGCCTGACGGGAGCAACGGGCAGCACCGGACCAGCAGGGCCAACGGGCGCGACGGGAGCGACCGGAAAGACGGGCCTGACGGGACCGACGGGCAACACAGGACCAGCGGGACCGACGGGCAACACAGGACCAGCAGGGCCAATGGGCAACACGGGACCGGCCGGGCCAATGGGCCCCGCGGGAGCAGTAGGCGCACCTGGACCCCAAGGGCAGATGGGGCTTATAGGTCTTCAAGGGCCAGCTGGAACCAACGGGACGAACGGCACCAACGGAACCGGGTTCACTTTCCGCGGACAATTTGTGCTTAATACCAGCGGTGGCTACAAACTGAACGATGTGGTGTCGGACGCCAACGGTTCGAGTTATGTCGCCATTCAAAACAACGCTGGGGCCAGCGACCCAGCCAGCGACACCACCGACTGGACGCTCATCGCGCAGGCGGGAACTCCCGGTGCCGCCGGATCTACCGGACCCGCGGGGCCGACGGGCAACACAGGGCCAGCAGGACCAACGGGCAACACAGGGCCAGCAGGGCCGACAGGCGGCACAGGACCAGCAGGGCCAATGGGAATGACCGGTCTTCAAGGGCCAGCGGGAACCAACGGAACGAACGGCATCAACGGCGCCGGGTTCACCTTCCGCGGACAGTTTGTGCTTAATACTAGCGGCGGCTACAACCTGAACGACGTCGTCTCCGACGCCAACGGTTCGAGTTATATCGCGATTCAAAATAACGCCGGCGCCAGCGACCCCGGCAGCGACACCACCGACTGGACGCTCATCGCGCAGGCAGGCACTCCCGGATCTACTGGTCCCGCGGGATCCACCGGAAGCCAGGGCCCTCAAGGACCACAGGGCCCGACGGGCAGCACCGGCGCGACAGGCGCGACAGGCGCGCCCGGAACGGACGGAGCTACAGGCCCGGCAGGGCCAACTGGCCCGCAAGGCGCAACCGGCGACGCCAACGCCCGCATGATTTTCCCCTCGTTCTATCCCGGCAACCTCACCGGAACCTGGATGGGCAACCAGTTCACTCTCGATCAGGCGATTACCGTTCTGCGGATTGCTGTGGTCGCAAAAACGGCTACCGGCTCTACTTGTCCAGCCGCGGTCTTTCGTCTCAGCAACGGCACCAAGGGTCAGGATCTCGTCCTCGTCCCGGGTCAGAACTGGTCTGACACCGGCGCCATGGTCATGACCTTCAACGTTGGCGACGTTCTGCAGGCTTCGCTGCGCACCGGCTCCACCTGTACGGCAAACACTGGCGCAGACGCCAACCTTCTCGTCGAATACAAAATGCAGGCCACCGGCGACACCGACGCGTGCGACGGAACCTCCTGCAGCGGTTTCTGCACCACAACCTCCTCCGACCCTTCCAATTGCGGCGCCTGCGGAACCGCTTGCTCCACTGGTCAAGCCTGCGCTAATGGCGTTTGCCCACCGGCTTGTACCGGTGGACAGCAGCTGTGCAGCAATGTCTGCGTAAACCCGCAAACCGATCCCAACAACTGCGGCAAGTGCGGCATTGTGTGCACCTCGGGTAATATCTGCAATGCGGGCGCATGTACGCCACCCATCGCGAACGGCGGCGTCTGCACCACCAGTTCGCAGTGTCTCAGCAACAACTGCGCCAGCGGCATCTGCTCCGCCTCCTGCTCTGCCGGGCAAACGTTGTGCGGTTCCGGTAGCTCCAGTTATTGCGCAAACACCCAGACCGATCCCAACAACTGCGGCTCTTGCGGCTTCACCTGCGTCGGCGGCCAGGTGTGCACCAACGGAGCCTGCGTCGTCCAACAGGTCGGAGGGTCCTGCACCACCAATGCCGGTTGTGCCAGCAACGCCTGCGACTATGTCTCCGGCAAGTGCGTGACCAGTGCGTGCGTGGATCAACGAAAAGACAACCTGGAAACCGACGTTGACTGCGGCGGTGGCACTTGCCCTGCCTGCGGTGTCAGCCTGAAGTGCATCGTCGATAGCGATTGCCAGACCAACGCCTGCGACGGACAAACGTTGCAGTGCGATGCGAACCAGTGCTACGACCATCGAAAAGACGGCCAGGAAACCGACATCGACTGTGGCGGTGGCACTTGCGCGGCCTGCCAACTCAGCCAGGGTTGCAACATCGATAGCGATTGCGCAAGCAACGCCTGCGACGGCAATTTGTTCACTTGCGTAGCGAATCAGTGCGCCGACCATCGACTAGACGGAGCGGAAACTGACGTCGACTGCGGCGGC
>DASXEG010000117.1:0-27532 GCA_036490235.1 Candidatus Sulfotelmatobacter sp.
GAGCACGCGCAAATTGCCATGCTCCATCAGGAAGCCGCCAATCACGCAGCCGAAAACTACGATGATGCCGATAATTGCGAACATAAAGTAAGTACGTCGTTGACGCTGGCCGCTCGCGGGAAGCTCAGCCGTTTTGTGCAGCAGCACGCAATTCCGGTTGAGAGCCGCCGGTCTGGCTAAGCCCGGTCTGCGCCCGTTGCACCAGCGATTCCACGCTATCGCCGGCAATCGCGTTCGCAGAACTCATCGAAACCGCCACCGCCAACTCTTCTCCCCACCACTGAATGCTGAGCGTGGCGGCTACCTGCTTCATGCGTGCCGTCACATCTCTCAATGCCTGCTCATCGCAGCCGCTCAGGATTGCCATGAACTGTTCGCCGCTCCATCGGCCCACGAAATCCGCGGGCCACACCGAGTTGCGCAGGGTTCGCCCCAGCGCCCGCAAAACCGTGATTGCAGCCTCCTGCCCATAACGCGCGCGAAATTTGTCCAGCTCTTTGATCTCGAGGCAAAGCACGCCGAAAGGAATCTTCAGGTCTGCAAAAATGGCGAGCGATTCCCGCAGATGCGAATGCATCATCGTCTGATTCGGCAATTCCGTGGCGTAATCGAGGCAGCCCCGCTCCTTCATGCTGCGGTCATTCGGATTCGGCCCATTGACCGCGAACTCGCTCTCGAAGGTTTGAATCAGTCCGATGATCGAGCCGTGCCGGTCGCGCAGCGGAATCGCCCAGATGCGCACCGAAGAGCGAAAGCCAGCCTTGTGATGAATCGATCCCATCCCCTCCACCGGCCTCGAGTCATGCAAAGCCGCAGCCAGCGGGCAATGCTCCCCGCACATCTCGCAATGAATGTGGTTGCAATGAAGAAGAATATTTTCTGTGCAGAGATGACCAAGCACGTCAATGCGCGCGTAACCGGTGAGTTTTTCCGCGCCATCGCTCCAAAAAACAATCTTGCCCTGCAAATCAAGCACGCTCACCCCGATCTGCAGCTCATCGAGGATGTCGCGATAAATCTCCGGATCGGCAAAGTGCGGCATGAGTGCTCGTTCGTGTCTCCATCGGCCGGGAGTCCGCTGAACTTAAGCGCGAACCAGGTAACTTTGGAATTTCGCGTTGCACAGTCGACTGTGCAGTTCCGGCGAGCGCCTATGCTGGCACCTTGGAGCCGCGGCATGGCACGCCAGTGCCATATGCAGGCGGGTGAGCGAAAGGTAAGTTTCTAGGTGAGCAGTTCTGGGGGAGGGCTGCCCGGGCGCCCTGATCTCGAAAGAGATTGGGGCGTTCGTCATTTTGGCGGGAAGTTTTTCTACCGGGACGATTCGCGGGCGTTCAAGGTTCTATGGGAAACTCGAATGCAGACTGAATGGTGGCGGACTGAATCGTGGAAGAGCGGCGCTTCAGCGCCGCGAAAAGGGTACTCGTACGGGGGACTTTAGCCTGCCTCGCCCATCTAGTTGGTCGAAATCGTAAAATTCACCGTAATCTTGGCCTGCGTTTCCACTGCCTCTTTTCCTTCGAGATGCGGCTTGAAGTGCCACTGCCGCACCGCAGCTTCCGCTGCGGAGGCCAGGATGGGCGGTCCACTCACCAGACTAAGATTCTGGATGATCCCATCTTTTCCGATCAGCGCCAGCAGAATGACCCTGCCTTGCACCTTCATCTGGCGGGCCAGCAGCGGGTAATTCGGGCGAACCTCGCTGGCCACGACGGCGGATGTATTTGCCGACATCTGGATGCGCTCAGCGGCATTATTCGTCACGCTGGCGGCGCTAGCCGTCTCGGGAGTTTCAACTTCCGCCTGAGGCGGAATGGCGGCCGGCGGATCCGGTTGCAGATCTACATGGAGCGCATTGTTCCCCGGCTGCACCACACGATGCGTATCGCCGGCTACAACTTCCACATTCAGCGGCGGCAGCACGGTGCGGCTAGTGACTGTGATCCCAGAGTCATCGTCCGAAACCGCCTGAGCGGCCGGACTCGGAACGGAAACCTTCGTAGAATGGCGACCATTTTTATGGGTTGTCGCCGCTTCATGGGTTGCCGCAGCTCTATGGGTTGTCGCAGCAAGTGGAGCAATGACCAGAGGCGCGCGAACGGCCTTCGATGCCTCCGTTTTCGCCACAGGCACGATCTCGGTAAGAGCACCCTGGTCCACATCGGCGTCGTCCGGCGGGACCCAGAAATCCCGGTCGTGCCACAGCAAAATGCCGAGCGACAGCACCAGGATGCACAACGATCCCACCATCAATCTCCACTGCCGGCGATCCTCCGGATTCTTCCAGCGGAATTCCGCCCGAATGGCACGGCTGGGTACGATCGTCTTCAGGATCGACATGGCAGTAACCCGAACATCCTGCTGGCTGGGGCGGTAGGGAACCGTACCCCCGGGGGAGAACAGCGGCTATCAGTATGCCCTGAAAAGGGGCAAAAAACCAGCAAAACGTGAATTTCTCACTCGCACTAAGGGGGTATCATTTCCAAACCGGCCGGGATTCAAAGGACAGATTCAAACGACAGATTCAAACGGGAGATTCAAACGAGATAAGAGCGAAACTTTCTGCACATCCTGGGAATCCGATTGGTTGCCGGCAAAGCCGCGGTGAGCTAGATGCAACATCAAGATAAAGAGAAAGATAGAGATAAAGACAGAGACGAAAAGAAACTCGAGGTTAAGCAGTTCCGCCAAGTCTCGCGCCGAGAACTACTTAAGCTGACTCCCCTACTCGCCCTCGGAGCTTTTGCGGTTCCTAAATGGCAGGACAAATTGCTGAAAAAGGGATTAGGTTTCAGCGACTGGGCCTCGGCCCTCCTGTTCCGTTCCGGCCACTTGTCGACGACTTTCGCCGACACCGAACTGACCCCGCTAGCCAGGTTTCCTTTCAACAGCTACGACGTGGACGACCCCGGCGTGAATCTGGAAAGCTGGACTCTGACCGTGAGCGGAGCCGTCC
Organism: Candidatus Sulfotelmatobacter sp.; assembly: GCA_036490235.1. Classification (GTDB taxonomy): domain Bacteria; phylum Acidobacteriota; class Terriglobia; order Terriglobales; family Acidobacteriaceae; genus Sulfotelmatobacter. The sequence goes on from DASXEG010000117.1 coordinate 2,957, forward strand.
AGAAACCAGGAAATTACACGCTGGCACAAATCCAGGCCCTGCCTCCCTATGTACAGAACACCCGCCACGTCTGCGTAGAAGGTTGGGACGTGATCGGCCGCTTCGGTGGCGCACGCCTATCCGATTTCTTACGCTTGATCGGCGCTGATCCAACAGCGAAATTCATTACAGTAAATTGCGCCGACGATTATTACGAATCACTCGACATGCCAACCGCCATGCATCCGCAAACTCTGCTCTGCTGTGAAATGTACGATCAGCCGTTAATGCGCGAACACGGCGCGCCGCTCAGGCTGACGATTCCCACAAAGATCGGCTACAAGCAGGCAAAATATCTGACGGAATTGAAAGTAACCCACGTGCTGGATAAAGTCGGATACTGGGAAGACCAAGGCTACTCGTGGTTTTACGGACTGTAGTGCCGGCATCCCGCCGGCATCGCCGAAGACTTAGAAGTGCACGGAGGCAAAACGAATGAGCGCCGCGGTAGAAATTATCCGCAAAAGAGGCAAAGACGAGGAACCAGAAATCGTAGCTCGTGCCGTCTACGAGCATCCGTTCATCGTCCGCCTCTGCCACTGGATTAACACCGTCGCGCTCTTCGTAATGATCGGAAGCGGCCTGCAAATCTTCCGCGCCTTTCCCAGCTTCGGCGCAAAGATCCCGGAAAAGGATTTGCTGCACTGGCCAAAACAATTCGCCTTAGGCGGCTGGCTCGGCGGCGGCCTGCAATGGCACCTGACCTTCATGTGGATTTACATGGGCACCGGCCTGCTCTACATCGGCTATCAACTTTTCAGCGGCAATTACCGCCAGGTTCTGTTCGTGCCGCGCGATATCAACGGCGTCTGGCCGATGGTGAAGCATTACTTTCTCTTCGGTCCCAAACCTCCCGTACGCGAAGCCTACAACCCGCTCCAGAAACACGCGTACACCACCGTGCTCGTGCTGGGAGTTCTTTCTGTCGCCACCGGCCTCGTCGTCTGGAAGCCGATTCAATTCTCCTGGCTCGGCTGGTTCATGGGAGGATTCCATTACGCCCGCATCTGGCACTTCGCCATCATGTGGGCGATTCTGCTTTTCGTGCTGGGACATCTCGTGATGGTCATCCTGCATGGCTGGAACAATTTCGTTTCGATGGTGACTGGCTGGAAAAAAGATCCGGAGTACTGAGCTCAACTCCGGTGCTGAGGACGATGCGCGGCATGGCGAATGCAGAGCTGGCTTTGAACAATCCGGAGCAAAGCCGTGACGCGCGCGAGCCTGATCTGATTCGAGCCGTGCAGCAAGGCCAGCATCAATTGTTCTACGAACTGGTTCGGCCCTACGAGAAGCGCGTCTATGCGGCCGCGCTCGCCATTCTGCACAACGAGCAGGATGCCGAAGACGTTTCGCAGGAAGCGATGCTCAAGGCGCTCACGAATCTCCGCCAATTCCGCGCCGAGGCTCGCTTCAGCACGTGGCTGATCCAGATCACGGTGAATGAAGCACTGATGCGCCGCCGCAGGGGGCGAACAGTAGTTATGGAAGGCATGGACGACCATCGCTCAAGTGACGAAGGCGGCGACTACGTGCCCCGCGATTTTGCCGACTGGCGCGAGATTCCTTCCGAAGCGCTCGAGCGCAAGGAAGTGCGGCAACAGCTGGCCCAAGCGCTCGCTTCGCTCGACCGCAAATATCGCGAGGTCTTCGTGCTGCGTGACATGGAGCAACTGAACATTCAGGAAACCGCCGAAGCGCTGGGCATTTCTGTAGCTTCGGTAAAAACGCGGCTGCTGCGCGCGCGCCTGATGCTGCGCGATCTGCTGGCCGCCGGATGGGAGCAGGGCTGGTTCAGCCGGCTGCCATTCGAGAAGGGAACCAAGCCATGGTAGTGAACTGCGAACAAGTCTGGCGCGAAATTTCCAATTATGTAGATGGGGACCTGGACGCTCCGCTGCGCTCGGCTATGGAGGAACATTTTCAATCCTGCAAGAAATGCGCGTCGGTGCTGGCAGGCACGCAGAACGTGGTAAAGCTCTACGGCGATGAGCGCATGTTGGAATTGCCGGCAGGTTTCAGCCGCAGGCTGGAACACCGGCTAACGCGAATCGCACCGAAGAAGACATCGCGCTGGCTCACCTGGGAAGCGTGGCTGATTCCGGTAGCGGCGCTGGTTCTATTGGTCGGCGCATTCCAACTGACCGACCGTGCCTTGTTTCATCCTCCGGCGAAGTCGATTCTGGCCGTGCCCGGGCACGATGTTCCTCCCGATATGCAGGTTGTGATCTCCGATGGATCGAAGTTGTTTCACCGCGCGGGATGCCCGTTCATTCACGACAAGTCGACGGAAAGAACCATCACCGCGAAAGAAGCCATGCAGCAGGGATACACGCCTTGCCCGCGCTGTTTGGGGCAGTATTTGAAGACGGAGTCAAAAGGCCACTCCGCGACCATTGCCGATGATGATGACGCGGACCAGGATGAAGCGGTGAGTCTTGGCTCAGTAACGAAATAGGCGGGGCTCTCCCGGCATCGTGTTTTGCCCGGGATCATCGCGGAACAGGCTGCCCCACTCTTCGCGGTGTTGTAAAGTTCCGGAACTTTACAAAAGCACGATGGGCGGGGCAGCCAGTGGGCGACTTAGTTTTGCTTCATCTGGTCGTTCTTCATCGTGTCGTCGTGTTTCATATTGTCGTCTTTTTTCATGTTGTCATTCTTCATGTTGTCATTCTTCGCCGCCTTGGCTTTCTTGCTGGTTTTCTTGCTGTCGTCCTTCTTCATGGAATCGTTCTTCATTGAGTTGTCTTTTTTCATCGTGTCTTGCTGGGAACTGTCCTGCTTCATCGAGTCCTGCGCGAAGGCGGACATGGAAGCGGTCAAAATGCAGGCAAGCGCCAAACTGCCGAAAATCTTTTTCATAATTTTCTCCGTAGAGTGAGTCAGGTAGTCCGGCAGGTTTGCGCCTGCTGGCCGAAGATGGGATGTGCGATAACCGAGGAAGTTACATTGCGGTTTCAGACTGAGATGGGGATGTTGTCCTGCTGTAGTGTCAGAGCGGGCGGACAGCAGGTTGCTCACCCGCGCTTCGCGCACGTTCGGAATGACAAAGGCTCGGAGAAGCGCGAGTGAGAAATGAAACGGCTTTGGAAGAGTTCAAGCCGTGCTCAGCAGGCCAACTGATCGCGCGAAATCTTTAACCCATTCAGATTTCCCAACGCGGCGATCGCAATGGACTCTGACTTGAAAAACTGCTGCGCAATCTCCTTCAAATCCGCGACAGTCACGGCCTCGATCTTTTCGATCAACTCATCGAGGTCCTGGAAGCGATCGAAATACATCTCCTGCCGCGCCAGATTGGACATGCGCGCAGAACTCGACTCCAGAGAAAGCATGAGGCTGCCCTTTAGCTGATCCTTCGCGCGGCGCAGTTCTTCTTCTGGAACCGGATTATTCTTGAGATCCTTAAACTCCTTCACCACCGAACGCACAACCTTATCCGCGGAGGCGAGCGAAGTCCCCGCATAAACCGCCAGGCATCCGGTATCGCGGTAAGGATTGAGATCGCTGTAAATCGAATACGCGAGCCCTTGCCGTTCGCGAATGTTCTGGAACAGCCGCGAACTCATGCCGCCGCCAAGCAGCGTATTCAGAATGTAGCTGGCATGCCGCTTCTCATGCGCGATGCGGAAAGCTGGAACGCCCATGCAAAGCTGCACCTGTTCGAGCGCCTTCTTGTTGCGCAGGACGATCCGCGAAGAAATCTTCGGCTCGGCGGAGTGAAAGCCGTTCTTAGCCGGCTTCAAGTGCTCGAAATGCTTGGCGACCAATTCGACAAACTGGTCATGGTTCAAATTCCCCGCTGCCGCGACAATAATGTTTCCCGGCGCGAAGCGGTGAGCGTAAGTCTCGACCACGCCCTGCCGCTCAAACCGCTTTACTGTTTCCTTGGTCCCTAAAATCGGTTTGCCGAGCGGGTGGTCTTTCCAGAAATTCTGGGTAAAGATTTCGTGGACGAGATAGTCGGGGTTATCCTCGTCCATCTTGATTTCTTCCAGAATCACGCCGCGTTCCCGGGTGATGTCGTCGGCATCAAACGTTGGGTAAAGCACCAGATCGGAAAGAATCTCAAGCGCCAACGGAACATGCTCGTCGAGAACTTTCACGTTGAAGCAGATGCACTCCTTGGCGGTGAAGGCATCCATGTTGCCGCCGATCGAATCGACCTGGCGCGCGATTTCCTCGGCCGTGCGGTGCTCGGTCCCTTTGAAGACCATGTGCTCGATGAAGTGGGAAATGCCGTTGGCCTGCGGCGTCTCATCCCGCGAGCCACTTTCCAGCCAAATACCGATCGAGGCCGAGCGGATGTGCTCCATCTGCTCGGTGATTACAGTCAGCCCATGAGGCAAAACTTTACGGCGAATATTGCGCACTTCCTTTACCATCTTTGCCATGTCGTTGGTCTGATGCAGCGCAGCTTCGAGTAGGGCCGGTAAAACCTCTGCGCATCTTTCGTAGAATTACCCTATTATTGTGACACATCCGGAAGGGCGCGGATGGTTTGAAGTAAAAACGTGGTTATCCCTTTAAAATCATCACTTTCAAGCGATTTTGAAAGTATCCCGCGAAGATTGGCTCAGTGGGGAAACACGGAATAATGACGCACTCCCAGAAACCATCGCTGCTCGGAATGAACCGGGAGGAACTCGCCGAGCTAGTGCTGGAGGCCGGCCAACCCGCCTATCGTACCAAACAGTTGATGGACGCCGTATACCGCCAGCGCGTGGACTCTGTGGAAGAGATTTCCACCTTGCCGCAAGAGTTCCAGACATGGATCACAAAGAATGAAATCAAGGTGAATCCGCCCAGTATAGAGAAGAAGTTTGTCTCGCACGATGGAACGGTTCGGTATTTGATCGGGTTTGAAGACGGCGAGAGTGTCGAGACCGTGTGGATGCCGGAAGGCGATGGCGGGGAAGCCGGAGATGGAAGCGAAGCCGGAGATGAGATTTCGCAGGTCGAAGAGGGAACAGCTCCAGGCAAAACCATGCGCCGCGCTTCTTTCGGCCGATCGACCATCTGCATTTCGAGCCAGATCGGCTGCGCAGTCGATTGCCACTTCTGCCTGACGGCATTGCTGGGCGTGAAACGCAACCTGACTGCCGGCGAAATTGTGGGCCAGGTTTGCGCCGTACTCAAAGATCAAAACGTATCGCCGCCGAAAGATCGCATCAACCTGGTCTTCATGGGAATGGGGGAACCGTTCCTGAACTACGAGAATTTCATGAAGGCCGCGCGTCTGCTGGTGCAGGAAGTAGGCATCGCCGAGCGCCGCATGACAGTTTCGACCGCCGGAATCGTTTCCCGCATTTACGACTTCGCAAAAGAGAGCATTCGTCCGAAGCTCGCAATTTCTCTGAATGCCTCCAATGACGATCTTCGTACGCGGCTCATGCCTCTGAACAAAAAATGGAATCTTCAGATGCTGCTGGCTGCTGCAAAAGATTTCCCACTGCGCACGCGTGAATGGATCACATTTGAATATGTTCTGCTTGGCGGAGTGAACGATACGCCGGAGAACGCTCGCGAGGTGGCAAGTTTGCTGCGCGGCCTGCGCTGCAAGGTGAATCTAATCGCGCTCAACCCGGGGCCTGGAATCGACTTCACAACTCCCACCGAAGCCCATGTCGTAACTTTCCAGGGCATACTTCGCGAAGCCGGAGTTCCTGCCTACGTGCGGCGTCCGAGAGGCCGCGATATTTACGCCGCCTGCGGCCAGCTTAAGCGGACGATTGAGGTTGCCACACCGCCGTCGCTGCCTTTGCAGATGATTGTTCCTGCGGAATGACCGGAAGCTCCACTTTGATCCTCAAACCTGGCTCGCTTTCCGAGCACGAAATTCTTCCCCGATGTTGCGACAGAATATTTTGGCAGGCGGTAAGTCCCAGGCGAGAAAACAGTTCGCTCGACGATCCATTCTCGCTCACTTCATCAGCCTTCGGCGTTCCTTGACTTTGGTCGAGTGCCAAGCCATTCGGGCAAATACTGATCGTCACAAGGCCGGCGTTGTGTTCCGCAGTGAGGACCAGTTGGTGAACTCCGCGGAGCCCACCCGCGGTGGCTGCGCTGTTCAGAACCTGCACGCACATCTGCAGCAACTGGTTCGAGTCTGCCAGCACCGCCGGTATCTCAGTCTGCAAGCTGGTGCGCAATTCAACGTTCAGGCTCTGATACATGGGCGCCGAAATTTTTGCGGCGGTTCGCAGCACAGTTTTCAGATCCACGGGCGCCATGGTTGCAGGCCCTTGCTTGGCAAAACTAAGCAGCGTGGCAACCAGCAACCGCGCACGCCGGACGTGCTGGACAATTTTGGTGGCCAGGCCTTTCTGTTCTTCGTTCAAGGTACTGGTCAGCAACAGATCCGAATAACCCATCATCGCGGTAATCGGATTATTCAACTCATGAGCCGCGCCCCCCACGAGTTGTCCCACGGAGGCGTGCTTCTCCGATTCCGTAATCTGCGCCTGCAGCCGCTTCAAATTCGCAAGTGACTCGCGCGATTGCGTCAGCAGTCGCAGCAGTTCGCGGTCTAGTAGCCGTTGCCGTACAAAAACCATGACGCCCATGCACAACGCAGCACCCAGAGTGAGGACCAGGCGGAAAGATCGGATGCGAGACGGAATTCCGTTTTCCAGTAACGCCCACCCGCCCAGCAGCGGCAAAGAGAAAACTGCAATCATGCCCACTCTCGCCAGCCACATGCCCTGAGACGAGGCCACAGCCTTTTTTCTCACCTCAGGTTCAGACGCGCCACACCACAACCCGATCACCGTAATCCACGCCATTGAGGCGCACAGCGGAATGTCGTAAAGGCTGCCGCTGTAATATGCGTGCCGGCTGATGGCCCAATTTGCTACATAGGAACTGAAGGCATACGTCAGGCTGGCTCCAAATAGATTTGCGTAGAAAGTTTTCCATGCGCCTTTGCTGTGCAACCACGCCACAACCAACCCACCCAGAAACGCCAACTTCTCGATCAGATAAAGAAGGTTCAAATTGTCGTCGTAGGCGCCGATGTTGGGAACTACATACTGCCAGGCCATGACGGCAAAAATGTACAGGTACATCCACCAGGTCATCATCAGCACGAAATCGAACTGCCGCAACCGCGGAGCGTACTCATCCTGCGGCCCATCCGGCCGGAGGGCGAGGGCAGCCATGAAGGGCACGATGTGAAGAAAAAGAATAATGTCTCCGGCGCACAAGTCCGGAACATCGGTGCGCAGGATGATCTCGAAATAAGTCCACATCAACTGATAACAAAACCAGAATGCCATCCCCATGGCCAACAGCGTCCAGAACGCCCTCATGCGCCCCTGTGACTTGAAAACTCGCGGCAGAAATGAGAGTGTCCCCGAAAGCAAAAGGAGGCATTGTACCCAGTCGCTGATCGCCGTGAGCGCGAAGGAGCGCCGCATAAACAGCGCTGTCCCTACCAGCATCAGCGTGGTTACGGCGAGCGCCGCGCTCCAAATTTTGGAATATCCGCGCAGAGAGAATCCTCAGCGGCAATTTTAGAAGGAAATTAGACAAATCCCTGGTTACTCAAGTAACCAGTTCTTGGAGCATCAACCACAACGCCTACGAATGATGGAAGGCTCCTCTGTGGAAACTTTCACTTGCTACTTATCTTTCTTATCAATAATATGCGAGACAAATCTTTGCATGGGTGCGGAAGCGCTCTTTGCGGGAAAAAGATCATTGCGGACAACCTTTCATAACCAGTTCCTGGGTAGATCAGAGGCCACAACCGATCCTGGGGAAGTCCGGCGTACCGAACGCTGGTTGGCGTCAGCCCGGGTGTTTCTGGCCGTTTCAGCGCTGATCGCGATCCGCATGGACCCTACGCAACTGGGCAACTCGCCCGCCGCTTACGGCTTGCTCGGCTTCTACATGGGCAACTCGATTCTGGTGCTCATGCTCTTGCGCCGCCGGAAGGTATCCACTCCAGCCTTCCGCATTATGGTCCACACGGCCGATATTATCTGGCCCGCTTTTATCTCGGTCTTCGGGGACGGGCCGAGAAGTCCGTTCATCCTGTTTTTCGTTTTCGTCCTCACTGCCGCCGCTTACCGCTGGGGCTTGTGGGAAACTCTGAGCACTGCCGCCGCTGAAGTCGCTTTGCTCTGGGCGGAGAGCTTTCTGATTTTTCGCGTTTGGGCGCGTCCCGGTGGAGGTCTGCCGTGGCACCTTTTCGCGGGCTTACGAATGAACGAGACGGAATTCGAGCCGAACCGGCTATTCATGCTTTCGGTCTACCTCCTGGTGATGGGGCTTTTGCTCGGCTACCTCGCGCGCCAGCAAAAACATTTGCGAGCCGAAAAAGCCGGCATCACCCGCATGTTGGCCAAAGTGCGCGTGGAAGCCGGCTTAACCGGCACTCTCCAGCAGATGTGCCAGGATGTTCTAAGCATGTACGGGGCGACCCGCATGGTGATTGCCTCTGAAGAGATTCACAGCCGCCGTCCGTTTCTCGGCGAATTGCACAACATCAACAACGAATTTTCCGATTTCACCTGGCTCGACTCGCGTCCGCGCGAAGCCAAAATCTATCTCAACAATTTTCCCGGTGACGTTGCTTACGCCAGAAAGGAAGACGACCGCTGGACCGTAATTGCTCTCGATGGCGATGGCAACCCGTTGCCGTCTCCTTCGGCCGATCCGTTTGCCACGCTGAAAGAACACCAACCATTCCACTCGGTCATGTCGATCCCATTCGTTTTCGGCACGGAGTGGACCGGGCGCGCTTTCATATTCGAGCCCTCCTTGCATGGGGATCTGCAGGAGCAGTTGCGCTTCCTCCTCGATGTCCTCCATCAAGTCGGCCCCGCGGTCTACAACGTGTATTTGCTGCATCGCCTTCGCCGCAGGGCAGGCGCAGCCGAACGAGCGCGTTTTGCCCGCGAATTGCACGACGGCGCCGTACAGTCGCTGATCGCAGTGGAGATGCAGGTCGACGTCCTGAAACGCCAGGCCGAAACTAAGCCTGCGGTAGTCATCGGCGAACTCAGCCGTATCCAGGGCCTGTTACGCGAGGAAGTTCTGAAACTGCGCGAACTCATGCAGCAGATGAAGTCGATCGACGTCGACTCCAGAAAATTCCTCAGCATCGTCAATGACAGCGTAGAACGCTTCGAACGCGAAACCGGAATCTCCGCGCGGTTCGTAACCGATATCGAAAAACTCAAAATGCCGGACAGAATCTGCCGCGAATTGCTTCGCATCGTGCAGGAGAGCCTGGTCAACATCCGCAAGCATAGCCGCGCCCGCCATGTGCTGGTCCGCCTCGCCTCGAACCCCGAGCAATGGAGCCTCACGATGGAGGACGACGGCAAAGGTTTTTCCTTCGACGGCCGCCTCACTCAGGAAGAATTAGATAAGCTCGGCAAAGGCCCGATGATCATCAAGGAACGCGTTCGTTTGATTGGGGGCGCGCTCACGGTAGAATCGACTCCAGGTTCGGGGTCACGGTTGGAGGTTAAAGTTCCGAAAGATGGAGACGTCTCCGATGAATTTTAAGAAGTCGCAACAGGTCCGTATCGTGATTGCCGATGACCATCCGATTTTCCGCGATGGCCTGCGCCGCCTGCTCGAAGCCGAACCGCATCTGAAAGTCCTCGGTGAAGCCTCGGATGGCGCCGAAGCAGTGAAGTTAGCCCGCCAGCTCAAGCCGGATATTTTGCTGCTTGATCTCGCCATGCCCAAACACCCAGGCCTCGAAGCTCTGCGCGATCTCGGCTCGGGAACGAACTCCACCCCGGTGCGCGTCATTCTGCTGACCGCCGCGGCGGAAAAAAGCCAGATCGTCGAGGCGCTACAGCTAGGGGCGCGCGGTGTGGTCTTAAAAGATTCCGCGACCCAATTGCTGTTGAAAGCGATCGATACCGTGATGTCCGGCGAGTATTGGGTGGGCCGCGAAAGCGTCTCCAATCTGGTGCAATACCTGCGAACGCTGGTGCAATCCTCGAGCGACGAAGCACGCCAGAAAAAATTTGGCCTCACGCCAAGGGAACTCGAGATTGTGGCCGCGGTGGTAGCCGGATATTCCAACAAAGAAATTGCGGAGTACTTCAAGATCAGCGAAGACACCGTCAAGCATCACCTGAGCAATATCTTCGACAAGCTGGGGGTTTCTACCCGGCTGGAACTGGCGTTATTTGCGGTAAATCAGTCGCTTCCGCTGAAGAGCATTGTTTAATGATGACTTAATGGGAAAAGTTGAGAGTATATGGAAAAAGTTAGGAGTATGTGGAAAAAGTTAAGAGTATTTGGGTAATGGCACGATGGTGCCATTGGCCGCGCACCACCGGCCTTCTATCATTGATGTCAAACGAACCTCACAACCGCAAGGGCGATTCTGGTCACAAAAGTTGACCGTGTCGAATTGGTGTTCCCGGCTTGTGGGGCAATGCAAAGGAATCAAGAGAGAGAGAAAGAAGGACTCGGTGACAAAAGTATTCAAGAACGTTTGGCAGCAACTAGCGAAGGATGATAGCGGTCAGGATATCGCCGAATACGCCGTCATGTTGGCCGTTATTCTGGTCATCGTGGTGGGCACGATCCGGCTGATTGGTTCGAACGCCAACAATGTGTTTTCGAACGTGGCCAGTTCCATCCAATAATCGTATTTCCGCGATTTGCACTTCGATGATTTGCAGGTCGACGAGTTGCAAATCGACGCTACGGGCAGAATTCCGTCTGTTCGATTCCTATATCTGTTCCCCAACTCCTATTTGCTGGCCGTGGTCGGCGCGCTCGATGCCACTTTCTCGCTGCTCGGTGTCGAAAGCCGCGTCAGATAAGGGAAGAACGGCGTTATCTCGAACGGTATCTTCTCGCGCACTGAAGCCAGCGCCACCGGTTTCGCTTTGGCCAACTCCACTTGATCTGTCCACGGATCAAGTTTGACCCTTCCGCCAAGCGGCAGAGCCGCAATCTGATCCGTGCTGTCCGGTTCCAATTTCGGCGCCGACGCAAGCAGCGCCGACATGCGAATGCTCTTGCTGCTCGCCAGGCTGTCGCCCAGGTGCGGACGAATCAGGTTTGGCAAATCCGGCGCGCTCTGCTGCAAGGCTTTCAAAAATAATCCCGCACTTCCTAACTTATCTTTGTAAGGAGAATTCTTCAGCAACTCCAAGGCTTTCGCGTCCGCCGCTTCTTCATCCGCGGCAGATCGCTTGAAATCGAGACGCTGGAACGAATCCTGATCCGGAAAGAACATGCGATCGTTGAATGCCAACCTGGTGTCGGTCGGGTGCCCCAGCACGATATGGCTCAATTCGTGAGCCAGCACCGTGGCCAGCGAAGCTTCATCGGGAAGCACATCCAGCAATCCCCGGCTCACCACGATCGTGTGGCCGATGGTGAACGACTCCAGAGGTGAGGTCAGCAGCACACGGCAACGAATGTCCGACCCCAGGTCGATGTTGTTCGTGACCAGCAAATTGTTGACTACGGTTAGCAGAATCTTGTCCACATCACCCGGCGGCGCAAGCAATCCAATCTTCTGCAATCGTTCGAGAGCATTGTCTTCCGCTTGCCGCTCCCACATGCGCTCGGCAACCACGGGACTAGCGTCCGCCGCACTATCGCTCTGGTCCTTCACCCCATCCGGTGAATCCACCAGAATTTGCGCGAACTCCGAGTTCTTATTCAGCGCTTTCAGGTCATACGCCCAAAGCCGCGTCTGCGCGCGGAAGTGCAGCGCGTGGCCAAAGTTCGTCTTCAAATCCGATTCTTCGCTGTAAATGTAAGCCGGCAGCCACGCCCCGGTGCGCATATTCAGACGCCAGCTGTCGAAGTGCAGGTAATAACTCAATTTCGGATGCGGGTAATACGTGCCATTGAAACGGACCACGTTGTAATCCTGATCCTCAACCCAAATGCGTCCCTGAAATCGTCCCGGCGGAGCCCCCTCTTTCGGCTGAGCATCGATCACCAGGCAGCGCACCTCGCCCAGAAACTCCCGCCGTACGAAGGTAAAGTCGTAATACTTTTTTTGGAAATCCGTATCGAGAACTACCATCTGCGCAAAGCCCAGCGGCAGGAAGTGCATGGCATAGAGGCCGGTAAGATGGTTCATCATGCGACGCCCGAACCCCGGCTGCCCCATGAATGAAGTATCTTCGGGTCCCTCGCTCATATCCAGTCGTCCCAGGAAATATTCATCCTTGGTGGGTTCGTTCTTTCCGCCGCTGTCGGTCTTGTAATCCTGTATATAGGTTTCAACCATCGGCCGCATGTGACGCATCTGCGCCAGGAAAAAATGCTCCCGCTGGATCACCCGATCCATCACATCATCGAACGACGCCGGAGCAGGAGAGACCTGCGGGGTGGGGCGTTCTGTGCGATCGCCCGCTGGGACGGGAGAAAAAGATTCCTGCGCCCGTGCCCCGAAGCACAAGAGCGCCGTTAACAATACCGGCAGCAAACTCACTCTAAGAATACGCATGATCACACCACACCAGTTATCTCAGTTGGAAAAACTCAGCTATGCCAGTTGAAAAACAATGTGTAATAAGACTTTCGAATCCGCCGGCTGCCCGTCCCGTAGCGCCGGCTTGAAGCGAATCTGTTCCGCCGCCCTCACAGCATTATCGTCCAATCCGTGTCCCAACCCCCGTACCACCCGAAGTACGTGCAGATTGCCCGAAGCTTCCAGCACCACCTCCAGCAAAACCTCGCCTTGGATCTTCAGGTTTCGCGCCTCCGCCGTATAAGAAGGAATCGGCTTCGAAATAATTTCCGCAGGCAGCAGCGCCGCAGGCGAAACCTCCGAACTGTTCTTCGTGGTTGGACGCGCAGCAACGTCAGCATCTCCAAATCCGCTGGCTTCTACCGTCGCCCTCGCAACCGGACGCGAACCATTTCCAGTTGCAGTTCCATTTCCAAAACCTGCGCTTGCCACGACCCCACGTGCGCCATTAGCCCCGCCCGTTCCATTTCCGTAACCCGCACCCGATGGCAAGTCAAAAGATCCAACCGCCGCGATATTCACAGCCTTGCCGCTGCTCTCTTTCGCAGGCACGCCGTTCGGATCGCCGAATCCTCCGGTCTGCACATGTTCCGCCGGTCGCGCGATTGTCGGTGCAGCCGAGCTTCCGCCCGAGAACATATCCATCGCCACGATCTTCGGCGTAACCACCGGCGAATTCACCGCCATCTCCAGGCTTTTCGGAGCAATCTTCACCGTCGGAGGGGCGTCGTTAACTCTGGCAATTCTGGGTTGCGGCGCAGGCAGCCGTAAAGGACTGATTTGCTCAATGGCATCGGCTGTGTGCACCGGCTCTGGAAATGCCCGCAAAGGCTGTGGCTGATGATTTACCGGAACGGGAGTGCTAACCAGTTCAATCGAGCGGAATACGTGCTCCGGCGAAGCGATGACCACGGGCTGCAGCAGACGCAGCCACAACAGGAAAGCAACCGCACAGGCCTGTGTTCCGCTGCTGAAAACAAACTCTATCCATGGCGCACGGTGGGGGGGAAGGAGAGAAAACAGGGTCTGTTGCGAGGCGGAGTATCGCATGACAACACCGGACCTATGCTGAAACACCTTTGCAGGCGAAATAGTTTCTGGCGCACGAAATGGTTAGTGCACGCGTAAAAGCTTGCCAACGCCCTGAGAACGTCAAGCTGCACAAGTCTACTATCGATGTTCTGATTCTGCACAATAATATGTGCGTATGTCCTTCCGGCGTCCCGGTCCGAGACCGTGCATAAGTTTCTATTATTCAATGAATTGCGTCGCAATCAGGGGAAAACTGTAGGAACTCGGGAAGGTAAGGGCTCTTCAATTTGCGCAGCCGTGTAGACAGCTCTCATCTCCCGGTTCGCCCAGCCGGATTCCCTTCGCCAGAGACCTGGCGTTCTTCTTCCTCCCTAATCTACCTTTCGCCACCTTATCGGCATCTGAAAGCTGGACGTTCTTCGTCGTTGCCCGGAGGGGAAGATGATCCGGAGTCGCCGTTGGGCAGTGCTCTTCACGGTTTTCTGTACCTCCTGCATTCTTTTCCTGACGGATTCTGTTTGCCACGCGATCACCACAGAACAAAAAGCCTGGGAGATGTTCGACACCGGAGCGAAGTCGAAACACCTGTCTGAAAGAACCGCCGCCATTCGGGCGTTGGGCCTGATGAAGGATAACGCTCGCGCCCGTGAACTCGCGGAAACCGCCCTCACCGACAAATGTCCTGCGGTGCGCACTGCCGCAGCCACTGCTTTGGGCCAAATGCATGCCATGGAATCGATTGCGAAGTTGCAAAAGTTGCTGGGCGATAAGCGCATGGGAGTGGTCCTGGCCGCAGCCAACGCTCTCCGTGAACTGAAGGATGAGCGCGCGGCCGATGCGATTTATCTGGACGTGCTCACCGGCGAGAGAAAAGGAGATGGCCTCATCCGTCAGCAGCTCGATACGCTGCGCGATCCGAGCGAACTGGCGAGAATCGGATTTGAGACCGGCATCGGCTACGTGCCCTTTGCCGGTATAGGGTGGGACGCGTGGCGCTACACCCATAAGAAAAATCCTCACCCGGCGCGCGCCATTGCCGCGACCATGTTAACCCACGATCCTCATCCAGCGACGGCCAGGGCGCTGGTGCGGGTCGCGTTGAGCGATAAAGATTGGATCGTTCGCGCCGCCGCAGTCGAAGCGATCGCGGAACGCGGCGATCCCACGCTCGCCGACAAGATCTTGCTCAGCATCTATGACGGAAATATTCACGTGCGGTACACCGCGGCGGCTGCGCTGATCCGCCTGACTCGGCCAAGAAACGCCGAGCCGCACGAGGAAGAGGCAAAAGCCGCGCTGAAATAGGCGCAGCTTCTATGCTTCTTTCATTCGCCTAATCCCCACCACATTTGCGTACTCCACGCCGTTCCACCTCTCACTTGAGCATCCTGTCTATCCCATCAAGCATCGAATATTTAACCGTTTGGTTAATTTGTGAAGTTTTGTAATGGTCGGAGGTGACCAATGAAAACTTTTGCCAAAGCAAAGACAACTGTTCTAAGACTGGCGGGTTTGTTATTACTGGCTGGATTGTCGGCGACGGTTTTGCTCGCCGAGGCCGTCACCGCAGCCCGCTACGACAATCAGATTCAAACGTCTGTGGCGCAGAAGCTCTCCGCGAAAAGTCAATTCCGCGGTGTGCAATCGAGCGTCGAGGATGGCATCGTGACGCTGACTGGAAATGTAGATCTCTATCAGCGCAAGCTGGACGCAGCCAAGCTGGTTCGCAAAGCCGCGCATGTGCAGGGAGTGCGCAACCTGATCGACGTAGCCGGTCCCAGCATTTCCGATGCTGAACTCGAGCAGAAACTCGCGCAGAAGCTCCGTTACGTGCGCTCCGGCTACGACATCACGTTCGATTACTTCGCCTTGAACGTAAGGGATGGAGTCGTGACAGTCGCCGGTCAGGATCGCACCGGCGTGGGCCGAGACGAAGCTCTGGCCGACATCCAGAACATGCCCGGCGTAAAGGACGTGGTCGATCAGATCACGCTCGAACCGGTTTCTCTGTTCGATGATGGCCTGCGCCTGCGCGCCGCGCGCGCCATCTATCGCGACTCCGTGCTGAGCAAGTACGCGATCGATCCCGCGCAGCCGATTCGCATCATCGTGAACAACGGCCACGTCACGCTGTATGGTTCGGTCGATAACGAGATGGACAAAAACGTCGCCGGAATCCGCGCCAACCAGTTGTTCGGCGCGTTCAGCGTGGAGAACAAGCTAGCGGTTGGAAATGGCCGAGACTTCAGTCAGCAGGGCATGTAAAAAGTTTTCTCGTTTTTTCTCCGGGGAGGAGATTCGGCGCGGCGAAAGCCGCGCCTTTTTTATGGCACGCGGAATGTGACGTCGGCTCCAAAGATGTCCTGCTTGCCGTCGTGAATATAGGGGCCGAAATGCCACTGGCGAACAGCAGCGGAGGCCGCCATAAAAAGCTGGACCCTGGCGTTAGAGACGTTGCTGACTCCATTTACGCTTCCATCGAGCGCTACTCCTATTCGGACTTTCACCTCCGTTCCGGTCGGAGCTGCTCCCGAAGGAAAAGTAGGCTCGACCGTATGGACCGCGAGTTTGCGCGCCTCATCGTTGGACAGAATAGGTATGGGATCTCCGATCTTGGTATCAAACGCCAAGGTCAACGTGCTTTCCATCTGAACCGGAACGCCGTTCGAGGCGGCGGTATTAAACTGCCACTTCATCACCTGCTCACGTGCGATATCTTCGAGCCCTGCGTTATCCGAACCCAACGGCCATGCCTCGCGCACATGACCCGCTCGATCAACAGAAATGTACATGCTCAAAACACCCGAGGTCGCTCCGCTGCGAACCGTCGGCCAGACGATGTCGGGAGCACTTTTCAGAAATGTTCTGGCCGTTGCCTCGTCCACTCTTATGCTCGTAATTCGCTGCCCAGCGCTGGTCGGCCGGGGGACGGCAAACATGCTTTCATCCGGATCCTTGAGTTCGCGCAGCTCTGTAATTTTGGCCTCGATTGTTGTGCCCGGTTCAGGGTCGAGCGTGAAGCGGCGAGCAACAGTCTTTTCTTGGAACGTCCTATAGTCGTCAAATTCTGCTTGGTAACCAGGTGTCACCACAGACTTCAGCAAAGCGCGGCCATCAAACCAAAAAACGAGGAATGCCGTATTTTGGGCGGGCGGCACGCCGATTTTCATCTGCATGCGAGAGTACGCCGATGAGATCTCTGATCCCGATGGTTTCGGCATCTTCGCATCGACCGCTTTCAGCGTGTCGAGCATCGGAAGCGGATTAAAGATCGCGTCGAGCAAATCGTGTAGCCACCAAGGGAAATAATCGCCAGTATCTTCCTCGGAGGTGTTCTCGCCGTTCTCAGTCAAAGTCTGAGAAAAGTCGGGAGACTTAATTGTGCGTCTCCATTTTTCAGGGGAAACCCAAAATTCCTCGATTTCTCCTCTGTAGTTCGATTTCGGATTTGTGGTCTCGACAATTTCAGCGTGCAGATAAAAGGGGGCGTTACCCTTGCTCGTCAAACTAGATTGATCGAATGCCCGGACGGCGACATAGACAACGGCACGGTTTTCTGGTTGGCTGCGGCCGCTGGAACCGCTGCACAGAGAATCAAGACGATTGAAAGAAACTTCAACGGCGCATCCTCAGACCCGATTAATCAACGAAGCCACGTACCCCGCCCCGAACCCATTATCGATATTCACCACGCTAACGTTCGACGCACAAGAATTCAGCATCCCCAACAGCGCCGCCAAGCCCTCAAACGACGCTCCATAGCCGATACTGGTCGGCACCGCAATCACTGGAACGCCAACCAGACCGCCAACCACGCTAGGCAGCGCCCCTTCCATCCCCGCGCAGACAATCACTACGCGCGCTTTTGTCAAAGCCTCTCGGTTGGCCAGCAAACGATGAATCCCCGCAACACCCACATCATAAAAATGCTGCACGGAGTTGCCCATCAATTCCGCGGTGACTAATGCCTCCTCGGCAACAGGAATGTCGCTCGTTCCCGCTGAAACCACGGCAATCGTCCCTTTGCCGTACACCTGCGCGTCGCGTTTCAGGACAATCGCCCGCGCCAGTTCGCGATACTCGACTCTGCGAACCTTCTTTTTTACCGCAGCAAATTGTTTTTGATCGGCGCGCGTAGCCAGGACATTTCCCCCATGCTTCGCCAGCCGCGAAAAAATCGCCGCAACCTGCGCCGGGGTTTTCCCCAATCCGAAAATGACTTCCGGCATTCCCGCCCGCAACGCCCGATGATGATCGACTTTCGCAAAGCCGAGATCCTCAAAAGGCAAATGCCGCAGACGATCCACAGCATCGTCAGGCGACAGCTTGCCCCTGCGAACATCTTCAAATAGTTTGCGGATGGATTCGGCGTTCAAGGCGCGACCGTTAGCGCCCTCAGGATAGCATCCAGAGTTGTTATACCCACCCCGACGCCTTCCAGCGCCGGGGTGATTTTTCCCCCCTGAATTATTTCGGGAGAACGATCAGGTTTTCCACGCCAGGAATGCTGTAGGGCGATCCAGGAGCCTCGGATACGTCCGTCGGAGTCACCGTAAACACCCACAGTTCCCCTGCAGCGCGCCCGATCGCATACAGATGGTTGTTGTTGTCCCAGAACACCTGGTCGACGTCATCTTTCGTCAAGAGTCCCGTGTACTTTGTGATTGGATTGGCGCCGTTGAAATGAAAAACCTGCAATCCAGACGTACCCGCGACCGCAAGCAAATTTCCCGCCGGAGACATCCAATAATCATTGACAGTGCTGGCGGAGTTCCCGGCCTCCCCACCCGCTTCCGTGAAAGGCATATTCGAATACGTGCTTGTCGTGGACACATTTCCGGAACTGTCGACCGTATAGGTTGCCAGTTGGTATGGACCGGTGGGAACCCAATTGTTGTCTAATGGTTGCATCGCAACCGCAAGATGGTTCGTCGGATCAGCCGCCGCCAGCCAAGGACAGTAGAAACCCGCCGACTTCGTCGTGGGAAACGGTGAACTGAAATTGCTGATGTACGACAACGACCCATTGCTGGCTCTCTGCACGCCAATAATTTCAGGCGTGAAGTGATAGCAGCTCGACGAATAGGCGTACACATTATTTCCGATGAAACTCACCGGACTATTATTGGGGGGACCTCCGGCAAGATCTCCCAAGAAATTAAGCTCCCCGTTCGACTGGTTGATCGTGTACTGCAAATAGTCATTGTTCGTGGTGTAGTAGTCCGCGTAGAGGGTTGATCCCGTGTGATCCACATAGACGCTTATCACCCCCGGCATGCTCTCCACGGGGTCGGTTTCCCTCAATGTTAAGGCGCCATTCGATCCAATCGAAAACGAGTCGATCTGGCTCGCGTTGAGATTGTTTTCATTCGCGAAAAGATACTTGCTGGTTACAGCCATGTAACCATCGTTGTACTGAAAAGGCGATTCAGAAACCGGTTTCAGCACACCGTTTGGCGCGACCGCATAACCGTTGATCTGGCCCGTACCGCTGGTGGGTGAATTGGAAACGTAAACATACGCGACAGGAGAAGAATTGGCTTCAGTGAAATTTTCAGTTGGTGACGACGCGACCTGAGCGGATGCCAGAACTGCGCTGGCGCAGGCCCCTGCAATAGCAAGAAGGCACACAGTGATGTACCGGGACATGTGGTTTGCGAAGCTCCATTGAAGGATTAGAAATCAGCGGATGCCAGTTCAGATGCCGCGCTCAGTGAGGCAGTTGGTGCGGGTAATCATGTAGGCGCATCAGGGATTATCGCTAAGGCTGAGGTACTAAGCGCTGCAGTTTTCCGGCTTGGACTTTCTATCGCCTGGCAGAACCGCCGGAAGCTCGCACCCTCGCGATCACAGCGATGCAAACCTTACGCGCAAGACCCGGTTCGTCCAGGTGCGCCAGGAAAAGCCGGCGCAGGCCGCTCGGCTTGACGCGTCCGGCAAGATAAGCAGCGTAGATTGCGCTGCCCAGTTGATAGCCCCACTGCCGCGCGCTGGAGTCAAACGCCTCTACATTCGAGCGAATTGCCTCTTGCGCTGCGCGCTCGCAGGCTGCTCGCGAAAGCATTGGCGAATCCTCCGCGGCCGGCGCTTCGCGTGAAGGATGCAGCACCCGCGAACCGAAATAAGCGACCGCATGTTCAACAACGCGCCGGTAGAAGGCATCGAGATCGCGCCCGCCACTGTTCGGTCCATGCCCATTCACGCGCTGCGGCAATCCGCGGCAGGCATGATGCAAAAACCGGGTAGCATCTTCGGCCGCATGCGCCATTTGCAGTTCGCGGAAGTAAAACGCATTCACTTCGGGCACGTAGGCGCTGCCGCGATCATCCACATGCGTCAGCATGGCCTCCAGTTGTGCCGCGCTTACTCCTTTGCGTGAGAGCAACCGCCGCAACACCGCTTCCGACGAACTGCCATGCACTTCCGGCAGCATGTCAACCAGGAACTTCGGCTGCGTGCCATTGTGCGGCGAGTAGCGGTTGATCTCGAGAAAGCTCGCCAGGCTGTCGATCAGGTTGTAAATCGTCGGCGCAAAATCCAGCATACGATCGCACCGGCTCCATTGATCGAGAAACATCCGGTAGCTCTCATATTTTTCGAGGGGCGTCGCGTTGAACACGCAAATCACGTCGTCAGCCACTCGTACCGCGTCTACTTTCTCGGCGCGTTCACCCGCGGCGTGCCAATACAGCGGGTCGACATTTTGCAAGACCGTCAGAATGCCATCGTTCGGCAATTCCTTCTTGATGGCGAGAGGCAGATGAGCAGGCGCAAGATGCGACTCCCCGAACAGCACAAAGACAGCCGCATTCGGATGCCGCTGGCGAACCTCCGCAATCTTTGCCGCAGCATGACGATCGCGCGCCCCGATCTTGCGCAGGTTATCGCGCGGCATGCAATCCAGTCCATAAACCGCCTCGCCATGATCACGAGCGGCAACCAGCAACTCGTAAAAAGGCGTCCAGCCGTATCCCCAGTCGATATCGAAGCGGATGCGCTGCCGGAATTCCGCTTCGTCGATCTCCCGCCGCCACCATTCATCGAGAATATGCTGATCGCGCGCGAAGATTGTTTCCAATCCCAAAACAACAGGCCGGTCTCCAATCAGCGCACGCTGCTCAAATAACGACGCCGCATACCGCTGTGCGGCAGGCAGGGCATGGTAATCGCCGACCAGCACGATGTCGGCAGCCCGCACCGAATCCTGAATCTGTTGAGCCGTAAGAACGCATTCGTAATTGCGAAACGCCTCAGAAAATTCGCGAAGGTATTTCCGCCGCCCATGCGAATCCTGCGCATGAATTTCGCGCTCCACTCCCGCCAGCGCATGCAACTGCGCGATGCTGCGGCGCGAACGAAGATTGGTCGCTGATGCCATATTAGCTTCGAGCTCGGAGCCACGAGCTCCGAGGAAGTGCACATAGCTCGCAGCCCGCAGCTCGCAGCGTCCTTGACTTCACTCTCCCCAACTTTCTATCCTCCAGACTCACGGAGACTCCTTGCCCAATATCCCTCCGCAAAACTTGACCATCGCCGCCACCGGCGCCAGCGGATCGATCTTTCTTCGCCACTTCCTTCTCGCCGCCGCCCGCGACTCGCGCGTGCGCTCGATCAACTTCATTCCCTCCGACAGCGCGCTTCGCGTGCTCGCAGAAGAATTGGAAGTCAAAGGCCGCTCGAATCTCATCGCGCAAATCACCGGGCTCCGCGGAGATCGTTCCGCCCGCAAAGTTCAACTGCAGTCGAATGCAGATATCGGCGCAAACGTAGCCAGTGGCTCTTATCCCGCCGATGCCATGGTCGTCATCCCCTGCAGCGTGGGCACACTCGGCCGCATCGCCAATGGCATCGCCGCGCATCTCATCGAGCGCGCCGCCGACGTCTGCCTGAAAGAAAAGCGCCCTCTGATCCTCTGCGTGCGCGAAACGCCCCTGAACAAGATTCATATCCGCAACATGTACCGGGCTGCCGATGCCGGCGCGACCATTTTTCCTCTGATCCCGGCTTTCTATTACCGTCCCGCCAGCTTAGATGACATGGCTCGCGAGTTTGCCTATCGCGTGCTCGCTCATCTCGGACTGCCACAACCCGATGCGTTCCGCTGGAAAGGCTGATATGTCAGCGGCTTACCTGCCTACAGGAAAAACGTCTTCGGCCTAGGGAAAAAATCGGCCGAAAGCGGGGAGAGCTTCAGTCTAAAGATCCATTAGTGCAGGTCACAGATACCCGGCGGTCATGTACGGCGGGGATGCGAGCGTTTTTATCATCGAGATTTCCGGTTTTCCAACGAGCTGCGGGCCAATTCCTGATCGGTAAAACGCGTTCATCTTGAAAAATCATTTCTTTTTCAAGCACTCACAAATTGATCACGGTTCTTAGACTCCCAACTACTACCGCAAATAAAACTGGAGACAAAGTCTGCAAGAAAATACAAACGAATGACTCTCGCATGACATAGGACGTGTCACGCCTCGTTACTCTGCCTCCACAGTTGTTCAAATTCAATCAGCAAATCAGCAGGGAGGAACCGTGGAGAACCTTACGAAAAGTCTTGAGGCGGCGAGCAACCGGCGCTCGTTCTTGAAGAAAACCGCAATTGCCGGAGCGGCAGCGACGGTCGGCGCAGGAATTTTCAGCAACGGGCTGTCAACTCTCGCGCACGCGTCCATCAGCAATAGTGCGCTCAGCAACAGCGACGCCGCAATTCTTCGTTTTCTGGCGGCGGCGGAGCTTATTGAAACCGATTTGTGGCAGCAGTATGCGGAACTCGGTGGGCTAATCACCGGAAGCCAGAATCCCTACCAACTCGCGCTGCAACAGCTCGATGGCGACGGCTCGCAATACATCACCAGCAACACGCTCGACGAATTGAGCCATGCGACCTTCCTCAACGCCTACCTGCAGGCCAAGGGAGCCGCTCCCGTCAACCTCAATAAATTCCGCAAACTGCCCAGCAGTCAGGCAACGGGTGCAAAGCAGATCGGCCGTCTCACCAACCTCATGGATCTGACCGTCGACACCAGTTGGTACGTTCGCTACCGCAGCGCGAAGAATCCTGACTTCGGCGCGACCTTTCCGCAGGCCGTAAACATCACCGGCAAACCCGGGATTCCACGAACCAACGCTGATTTCGGCCCGCAAGCCCACATCCAGGCAATCGCCGACACCGCCGCATTTCACTTCGGCACCATTGAGCAGGGCGGAAGCAGCCTCTACTCGGCGATGGTGCAGAAAGCAACCGATGTCGAGGTTCTGCGAATCGTCGTCAGCATCGGCGGCGATGAAGTCGCTCACTTCCTCGAGTGGGTTGATTTCGCCGGCAATGGCGCATCAGCTCCTCTGGCTCCATTGACCGACCCAGTAACCGGACTCCACATCCCTGATCTGAACGCGTCCGGCTTCCCGTTGACACAAACGAATTTGATTTTCCCCATACCGTGCCAGTTCATCGACACTACTCTGCCGCGCTGCGCCGTCATTCGTCCGACGGATCCGACTGGAATCGCGGCGGGAGTGGTGAAGTTTTTGACCGACATGAATTTGTTCAGCGGGCAGTCGGTGGAATTTTTCGACACTCTGGACGCACTGGCTTCAGCGGCAGACGCGGCCCAGCGCGGCTTCTAGTTTATTTTTGTGCAGTCTGCCGTGGTTCGGCAGGGCAGGCGTTGCAAATACTCCTGTTTGCGGCGCCTGCAATTTTTGAACGAGAGTCGCATCTTTTTTGCGGAGGGATCATGTTCGAAGGAATTTTTCAACCCATGCACCTGATGGTAATCGCAGGGATTGCGTTATTGATTTTCGGTCCAAAGAAACTGCCCGAATTCGGAAAAGGATTAGGCGAAGGCATTCGCGGATTCAAAGCCGCAATGCAGGGGAAAGAAGAGACGCATTCGCAACCCGCTGCCAACTCCGGCGAGAAAAGTTGATCTACCTGTGATCCTCTGTCTCGTCTGTGTTTAAGTGATTGCCATCGTGGAAGGGCGGCCCTTCAGCCTTGCCCGAGCCTGCCACAGGGGCCGCGTCAAGCGTATTATTTGGGCTTCAACCTATACTGAAGAACTTCGGACGGAGACTTGAGCGGTGGCAAGACTTGTCTATGGATTGAGCCAGTCCCTCGACGGCTACGTCGACCACATGAAGCTTGGGCCGCCTCCACCTGCGGCCTTCCGTCACTTCATCGGGCTGGTGCGCGGTGCGGCGGGCCTCATTTACGGTCGCCGCATGTACGAGATCATGCGTTATTGGGAAGAAGATCTTCCTGATTGGGACGCGGAGGATCGCGAGTTCGCGGCGGTGTGGCGGAGCCAGCCGAAGTGGGTCGTGTCGCGTTCCCTCAAGTCAGCTGGCCCCAACGCCACGCTTGTCGCCGATGACTTCGAGAAGGTGATACGCAGGCTGAAGGCCGAGCTGGCTGGCGAGATTCACGTTGGCGGACCAGTCCTGGCGCAAAGCCTGACCGAAGCCGGTCTTATCGATGAGTATCAACTCTACCTTCGCCCCGTCGTGCTTGGTGGTGGCACGCCATTCTTCGCCGGCCCCCGCCCGCCGCTCCACCTGGCGGCCAGCGATTTAATCGTCGATGACTTGATTCGCTTGACGTACGTTCCCGCTTAATCGCGCGACCCGCCCGACGGACTGGCTCAGAACAAACTGAGACACTACCCCATCTCGTAACGGTTGACTGTCGCGGCCTTCCGTACTACTGTGGAATTACACCGGAAAGGAGGTGGTCGAATGACAAGTTCAGATGGTAGTAGTAGATGTGGCAGTCTAAGACCAGGTGAGGTGGCTGAGACTTAGGGCAGGTCGCTCTAAGCGGGGCTTCAATGCTGATACGATCGCATTGAAGCTACAGCCCGCACACTACCGGTGAAGTAAGGATTGAATTCCGCCTGGCGAAGGTCGGCCAGGTCGTCGCAAAGACGAACCCGGAGTCGCCGTGAGAGGCCACGTAGAGTGACCACCTCTTGGTCAATCCCAAACAGTCCACCGGACGGCCCGCAGCAAATGCTGCGGGCCGTTTGATTTTT
>DASXEG010000142.1:0-17990 GCA_036490235.1 Candidatus Sulfotelmatobacter sp.
GCAGCGGTTCGCGTATCGACAGTTGTTTTCAGTAGTGTTGTTTAAAACTCTGAAGCGCGCTCTCGAGGGCCGGAAGTTTTCGTGGGACAAACTGGAGCGCACCGCGGCGGTGAAGTTAAGACCGTCGGAAGAGCGCGAACACGCGAATGTACCGTGATTCGGGCGGACGCTGTTCTTCATTTGAACAGCAACGGCGCGAACTCCGACAGATTCCTCCGCCAGACCATCCAGGTATGCATGCCCGGCGTTTCGATTTCGGTGACCCTCACTCCTTTTTCCTTGAGCCATCCGCGCAGGTTGCGGTTGATTGTGATCAGATGATCTTCTGTGCCGCAGGCGATCCAAAGAACATGAAGTTGCTGGTTCGTTTGCGCGTCGAGTGACGGAAAGTCTTTTTGAAAATCTTCGGGAATGCCTCCCGAACTGAATGCACCGACCCAGGAAAATTTGTCAAGATGGTTCAGGCCGGTGAGCAGGGACTCCGAACCTCCCATCGAAAGGCCCGCAATGGCGCGCGAGTCGCGGTCTTTCGCGATTCGATATTCGCCTTCGGCTTGTGGCATGACTTCGGTCAGCAGGGCCTCGGTGAAATTCTTGAAGTTCTCGTCGCGCAGATCAGCGTGGCTCCATGCGGTCCATCCTGACCGAACCATTTCCATCGTGCCGTAGCCTAGCGGCATGACTACGATCATCGGCTTTGCTTTGCCTTGGACGATCAGATTATCGAGGATTACGTTGGCATGGCCGACTGCGGTCCATCCGCTGGCGTCGTCGCTGAAACCGTGCAGGAGATAAAGTACCGGGTATTGTCGCTTGCCAGAATCTTCGTAGCCTGGCGGTGTGTAGACGTAATAATCCCGTTCGTCCTGCGCAACTGCGGACCTGTAAAAGTGATGATGAATCTCGCCGTGCGCGACAGCATTCACTTCCCAAGGCAACGACGATGGCCCGGGAACGTGAACCGCATTCCCAGGATCGAGCAGGTTGGGCACGAGCAACGGATTCGAAGCATCCATCGTGCGGACGCCATCGACCATAAAAGAATATCCGTAATAATCCGGCGCGAGCGGAAGCGTGGTGACGCTCCAGATGCCTTTCTCGTCCTTCTGCATAGCCACAGGCTCGACTCCTTCGCGATCGAGCTTTACCTCTTTCGCGTTGGGGGCGCTGATGCGAAAGGTGACGCTGGCGTCGGAGTGCACTTCGGGTGAGACTGGCGGTGGAGGCGGAAAACCGGGCGACTGGGGCGGCTTAGTCTGTTGAGCTGGCATGAATGTTGAGGCTAGAAGCAGGAAGGACGAACCGACTAACGCGAGAGAAAAGCGCATGACTTCCTCGGCTGAAGCTGAGATCGGGCAGAAATACTTTACGACTTCTGCTGAGCCACTTCCAGCCGTGTTTCAGCCTTCTGGATAGCGTCGAGGGCGCGTTCAACATCTACGTTCGTATCGCCGCTGGTGAGGAGCTTTTCGGCGCGTTCTTTGGATTTGCGCGCGCGGTCGACGTCGATTTCATCCGGCCGTTCAGCACTCTCTGCAAGGATCGTCACTTTATCGGGAAGCACCTCGGCGAATCCCCAGGCGACGGCGAGATGCTCTTCGCCCGAGCCCGCGCGATACTTGATTTCGCCGACTGCCAGTTCGGTGATGAGCGGCGCGTGGCCCGGCAGTACGCCGAGATAGCCGTTCTTGCCGGGAATTTGAACTTCCTCGGCTTTCTGGTCTACGACTTTCTTTTCCGGCGTGACGATTTCGAGTTGGAATGTGTCTGGCATGGATCTAGCTCTCAGCTCTCAGCTATCAGCTTTCAGCTGTCAGCACACCAAAACTGAAGGCTGATGGCTGAAAGCTGACAGCTCCTTATGCTGCCTGCTTCATCTTCTCGGCAGCTTCTAGTACTTCCTCGATTGGGCCTTTCATATAAAACGCTTGCTCAGGGATGTCGTCGTACTTCCCTTCTACGATTGCCTTGAAGCCTTTTACGGTGTCGGCGATCTTCACATAGCGTCCGGCTGCGCCGGTGAACTGCTCGGCTACGTGGAAGGGCTGCGAGAGGAAGCGCTGAATTTTTCGCGCGCGCGCGACGGTCAGCTTTTGGTCTTCGCTCAGTTCGTCGATGCCGAGAATGGCAATGATGTCCTGCAGGTCTTTATAGGTCTGCAAGGTCTTCTTGACCGACTGCGCGACATCGTAATGCTCCTGGCCAACGATACGCGGATCGAGAATACGTGAGGTGGAAGACAAAGGATCCACCGCGGGATAAATTCCAATTTCAGTCAGCGCTCGCGATAACACGGTCGTGGCATCGAGGTGAGCAAAGGTCGTGGCTGGCGCGGGATCAGTTAGATCGTCGGCGGGGACGTAAATCGCCTGCACGGACGTGACCGAGCCTTTCTTTGTGGAAGTAATGCGCTCCTGCAGTTCGCCCATCTCAGTCGCGAGATTCGGCTGGTAACCTACGGCGCTGGGCATGCGGCCGAGCAGAGCGGACACTTCCGATCCGGCTTGCGTAAAGCGGAAAATGTTGTCGATGAAGAGCAGCGTGTCTGCGCCTTCGGCGTCGCGGAAATATTCGGCGACGGTCAACCCGGTCAGAGCAACTCGCAAACGCGCTCCGGGCGGCTCCGTCATCTGACCATAGATCAATGCGGCCTTCGAGTGCGCGGGATCGCCCGGCTTGATTACGCCGGATTCCGTCATTTCGAGCCAGAGATCGTTTCCTTCACGCGTGCGCTCGCCTACGCCCGCAAACACCGAGTAGCCGCCGTGTTGTTTGGCGACGTTGTTGATCAACTCCATGATGACGACGGTCTTGCCCACGCCTGCGCCGCCGAATAATCCGATCTTGCCGCCTTTCAAGAAAGGCTGGATAAGATCGATGACTTTCACTCCGGTCTCGAACATCTCGGCGGTGGTGGCTTGCTCGTCAAATGCCGGCGCGAGACGGTGAATCGGATCTCTTTGCTTATACTCGATCGGACCCAGTTGATCGACCGGCTCGCCGATGACGTTCATCACGCGGCCCAGCGTGCCGCGGCCCACGGGCACCGAGATCGGCCCGCCTTGGTCGATGGCCTTCATGCCGCGCACCATGCCTTCGGTCGCTTCCATGGCTACGCAGCGAACGCGCCCTTCGCCGAGGTGCTGCTGCACTTCGAGAATCACGTTGACGGGGCTGGGAACATCGAATCCGTCGCTGACAACCCGCACCGCCTCGTAAATCGGCGGCAGGTGGCCCTCTTTGAATTGCACGTCTACAGCGGGGCCTGCTATTTGAACTACGTGTCCGGTGTTTTCTGGCATTTTTAGATTCGAGCTTTGAGCTATGAGTGGCGAGCAACACCCGCCCCTTCAGCGCTTGGCTCTTTTACCTCTCATTCGATTTCCCTACAGCTGCTTGCTCGAAGCTCGCAGCTCATAGCTCACAGCTCTACATTGCTGCCGCGCCGCTTACAATTTCAATAATCTCTTTCGTGATCTTCGCTTGGCGCGCCCGGTTCATGGCCAGAGTCAGCGAGTCGATCATATCGGTTGCGTTATTGGTCGCGGAATCCATTGCGGTCATGCGGGCGGCGTGCTCGGCAGCGACTGATTCCATCAGCGCGCGAAAAATCTGGATCGCAACGTACTTCGGCAACAGCGACCTAAACAACTCTTCCGGTGGCTGTTCGTAAATATAATCCACATCCGCAGTCGCGAACTTTTCGGCGACTTCGTCCGCCGGCGCCTCCCGCATCCCGACTCCGGCGCTGATGGCGGCCTCTTTCGCTTTTTTCTTTTCTTCTTCGGTAGGCTCCTCGGATTGCAGGACCGCTGGTTCGCCGACCTGGCCGATGGGCAGAATCCGCTCGACAATGAGGCGCTGCGCGATTACCGATTTGAATTCGTTGAAGACGATGTAGACCGAATCGATTTCTTCCTGCTCATAGCGCTCGATTACGTTTTCAGCGAGAGCCCGGGCTTGCGAGAATTCCAGTTTGTTCAGAATTCCGATGTGCTCGCCGGTGATCTCGATTTCGCCCGCACGCTCCTCGGGCTTGCGCCGCAATTCGTCTTCCTCCTCGGACTCGCCGGTGTCGGCCAGGCTGCGAGTCTGCACCGATGCGGCAGGATATCGCCGGCGGAAAAAGTCGCGGCCTTTTCGCCCGATAGCTTCGATATCGACATTTTTCCCAGCCTTCGATTCCAGAAAACGAGTGGCGGCCTTCGTTATATTTGTGCTGAAGGCGCCTGCCAACCCTTTGTCGCCAGTAACGACGATGAGTAGGATATTTTGCTCGGGGCGCTGCGCCAGCAGCGGATGTTTTGGCTCACCGGTTTCGGGATCATAAATTTCCGTTCGCTTGACCAGCGACTTCAGAACATTCGTCAACATCTGCGCGTAGGGACGTGCAGACATCGCCCGCTCCTGTGCCCGGCGCAGCTTTGCCGCCGAGACCACTTTCATCGCCTTGGTGATCTGCCGCGTGTTCACCACGCTGCGGATACGGCGACGGATGTCGAGAATGTTAGGCATTTTCGAGTTCGAAGTGCCGAGTACTTAGTACCGAGTTTGGTTTCGCTCGATACTCGGTACTCGCAACTCGGTACTACTTTGCGGCCGCTTGCCGCGATTCCACAAATTGCTGTTTCGCCTGCTTGATCACTTCCGACATCTGCGCCTTCAGGCCATCGTCGAGAACCTTCTTTTCCATGATTGTGCGCAGCAAGCCGGCGTTGGTGGAGTCGACGTATTTGTACAGCTCCTTTTCGAATTCACGCACATCGCTTACTGCCATGTCATCGAGGAATCCGGCGGTTCCGGCAAAGATGATCAAAATCTGTTTCGAGAAAGGCAGCGGAGAGAACTGATCTTGCTTCAGAAGTTCCACCAGTCGTTGGCCGCGATTCAATTGCGCTTGCGTGGCTTTGTCAAGATCGCTGCCGAATTGCGCGAAGGCAGCTAGCTCGCGGAACTGTGCCAGTTCGAGCTTCAGGCTACCCGCGACTTGCCGCATGGCTTTGATCTGCGCACTGCCTCCGACGCGGCTCACGGACAAACCTACGTTTACGGCCGGCCGTATGCCTTTGTTGAAGAGGTCGGTTTCGAGATAAATCTGGCCGTCGGTGATGGAAATCACGTTCGTTGGAATATAGGCCGAAACGTCTCCAGCCTGGGTCTCGATGATGGGCAGCGCCGTCAGTGATCCGCCGCCGTTTTTGTCGCTAAGCTTAGACGAGCGCTCCAGCAAACGGGAGTGGAGATAGAAGACGTCTCCAGGATAAGCTTCGCGTCCGGGCGGACGGCGTAACAGCAGCGAAATTTCGCGATACGACGCCGCGTGCTTCGACAAATCGTCGTAGATCACGAGCGCGTGGCGCTTTGAGTCGCGGAAATATTCGCCGATTGCAGTGGCGGCGTAGGGCGAGATGTACTGCATCGGAGCGGGTTCCGACGCTGATGCCGCGACCACGATGGTGTATTCCATCGCGCCGTAGTCTTCGAGAATTTTCACGACTTGCGCGATGGATGACCGCTTCTGTCCGATCGCGTTGTAGATGCAGATCAGGTCGTTGCCTTTGCTGTTGATGATGGTGTCGAGCGCGACCGCGGTTTTTCCCGTCTGGCGGTCGCCGATGATCAACTCGCGCTGGCCGCGGCCAACGGGAATCATGCTGTCGATGGCCTTCAATCCGGTGGCCATGGGTTCGCGCACGGGTTGGCGGTCGATGACGCCGGGCGCGAGGCGCTCGAGAGCGATGAATTTTTCGCTGGAGATAGGACCCTTGTCGTCGATGGGGCGGCCGAGTGAATCGACCACGCGGCCGATCATGGCTTCGCCAACCGGCACGCTCATGATGCGGCCCGTGCGTTTGACTTCGTCGCCTTCCTTGATTTCGGTATATTCGCCGAGAAGGACCACGCCGACCTGATCTTCTTCCAGGTTCATGGCGATTCCGGCTACGCCGTGGGGAAAGGTAAGAAGTTCTCCGGCCATCACCTTGTCGAGGCCGTAGACGCGGGCAATGCCGTCGCCGAGTGTGATGACGGTGCCGGTTTCGTCGACCGAGATTTTCGATTCGTAATTCTCGATCTGCTCGCGAATCAGTTCTGTAATTTCGTCTGCTTTGATTTGTGCCATAGGATCAGCTTCGAGATTCGAGCTTTTCAGCTGCGAGCAAAACCCTCGTTCTTGTGCTCTGCAGCCGCTTTTGCTCGACGCTCACTGCTCGTTGCTCACTGCTACGAGCTGATGGTCTCCTTCATTTTCTCCAACTGCCCTCTTACTGAACCGTCGTAGATCGTGCTGCCCACGCGAAGCATGGCGCCGCCCAGGAGCGAGGCATCGCGAGTATACTGCGCTCGGACTTTTTTCCCGGTCAGCTTCGCTACTTGGGTTTCAAAATCACGCTTTTCAGCGTCGCTTAGCTCACGAGAGCTTGTGATCTCGGCCTCGGCGATGCCTAACCTGGCGTCGAGTTCCTTTTCAAGCTGACTTACGATCCGACTCAGAAAATCGATGCGCCTGTGGTCAATCAGAAGTGCAATCAGGTTACGAACCTGCCGAAGAATCTTGTCTCGCTGGACGATCGCATCCAGCAGGCGATGCTTCTGATCAACAGGAACTGATGGGTTCTCCCAAATTCGCCGCAAGTCGACATTCTCTTCGATCAGTTTCCTGACCGTTCGCAATTCTGCCACCGAACGATCCGCATCCAGGTGCGCGCTCAGGACTACATCTGCGAACGCGCGAGCGTAGGTGCCTGCTACGGAGGCCATCGGCTAGCTCCTCGCCTTTCCCGGACCGTTCGTTTTCGGCGTGCCGGAAGTCGTGCCCAGTTCTCCGGCAAAGCTTCGCACCAATGCCTGGTCGGTGGCCGCGTCTACGCGAATTTGTTTCTTCGCCAAGCCAACCGCCAAATCGGCGGCGTATGCGGTCAGTTCGCGCCGCGCGGACTTGGTGGCGGCCGAAATTTCATGCTGCGCCGCTTCCAAGATCTTGCGCTTATCTTCTTCGGCTGCTGCGTGGATGCGGGCCTCTTCGTCAGCGGCTTCCCGTTCGGCAGCGTCGCGCATCATGCCGATTTCAACATCCAACTTCTTCAGGCGCAATTCAATTTCGGCGAGCTTGCGGCGCGCTTCTTCACTGGCCTTTTGCGCCTCCAGCATCGCCTTTTGAATTGCAGCGGTACGCGCGCTGAAAATCCGGGGCAAATATTTGCCCAGCGCCCAAATGATAATCAGCGCAACCACGCCAAAATTGAAAAAGACGCTAAGCATATAGGCGTGGGGAATGCTGAGGCCGGTGATGCGAGCAATAAATTGAACGGAGGGCGACTTTTTGAACTCTTCTGTTTCGTCTTTCCCTTCGCCGGCAGCTTCGCGGGTTTCGTGTGTTAGTTGGCGGGCGAAACCGGGTTCTCTGCGATTGCGCGGCTGGGCCTGTTGCTGCGGTGCGGGTTGCTGATCCTGTGCGCGCAGAACAGCCGGAATTCCCGTGAAAAGCAGCAGAACAGAAGCGACCGCCAAAAATTGCCAGAGCTTTTTCAGGCTAACGTTGTTCTCAGGAGAACTAGTGAAACGAGTCATCCGCGGGCCACCCCGGCAGGTTGCAGAACGCGGCGCATGATTTCGCCGGCCAGGGTTTGTATCTCGCCTTGCAGGCCGGACTGGGCGGCTTCGCGTTCCTTTTCAATTTCGTCCTTTGCTCTCTGGATCTGTTTTTGCGCCTCGCTGCGGACATCGTGTAAGGCCGCGGCGCGGGCGGCCAGCGCGGCTTTACGGCGAGCTTCCTGCGCACGGAAGAGAGTGGCGCGCGCTTCGCGCATGCGCTGTTCGTATTCCGTGGTGCGCGAATCGGCGGCGGCAATATCGGCTCGCGACTTTTCGATTGCGCCTTCGGTTTTGCTGC
Source organism: Candidatus Sulfotelmatobacter sp. (assembly GCA_036490235.1). Lineage (GTDB taxonomy): Bacteria > Acidobacteriota > Terriglobia > Terriglobales > Acidobacteriaceae > Sulfotelmatobacter. The sequence goes on from DASXEG010000142.1 coordinate 7,892, forward strand.
GGCGCTCTGCCAACACGCGCCGCAAGGGCTTATGAACGATGGCTCCGTAAAGGCCGTAAAGCAAGGTGAAAAGAATTATGGTCGGTACGGATCCGAGCAGTAATTCGCCTAGTTGTCGTAACGTCTCATCCATTGGCGGCTATACAGGGTAAATGAGGGCTTGAAAACTGTTAAGTCTAACGTGGCACGGAAGTTATGTCAACGCGAAGGATTGACTGGGCGTGCCCCTTTTACTGGAGCGCCGACGAATTGGCCGTCGGAGCGGCATGTTTGTCAAGTCCAAGGATTTCAGGACTTGCAAAAACCTGCAATAAGGCTTGACTTCCGGTGATAGAGGACTAGCATAGAGGTATCACCTCCGATCCAATTCAGGATCGAAAGGGCCGATAGCCAAGGAATGTCACCGCTTCTTGGTTGCCGGCCCTTTTAAATTGCGCCGCTGGTTCGATTGCACCGCTAGTTGACGGCCCATTCCTTTACTCTTCGCAGGACAGATTCTGGAGCCTCGGCTTCGACATCCACGATGCCGTCCTGGTAGGTTCGAGAATATATTTTGGCTTTGGCTTCGAGCATGGCTAACGCCTTGCCTTCTTTCTGTGGCACGCGCAGATGCACACGGCTGACGCGATCTTCGTCGATCATCGAATCGATGCGCAGAAGCAGTTCATCCAGCCCTGTTTTTTCTGCCGCCGACACGTAAAGTGTCTTTGAGTTATCGTGCGTCGCATCGCTGATTAAATTCTTTGCGACATCCACATCGAGCAGGTCGACTTTATTCATCACGCGCAGGCGTGGTTTTTTCTCCGCGTCCAGCTCTTTCAGCACCAGTTCGACTTGTGCATCCTGCTCGGCGGAGAGCCGGCTGCTGGCATCGGAAACTTGCAAAATCAGAGATGCGCGTTGTACTTCTTCGAGCGTCGCGCGGAACGCAGAAACCAGCGTGTGCGGCAGGTTGCGAATGAACCCGACGGTATCCGAGAGCAGCACTTTTCGCTTTGAAGGCAGAGTCACTGCGCGGATTGTTGGATCGAGCGTTGCGAACATTTTCGGCGACGACAAAACTCCTGCTTGCGTGAGCGCATTGAACAGCGTTGACTTGCCGGCGTTGGTGTAACCGACGAGCGCGATGGTCGCGACTGGAGCGGATTCGCGGCGCTGGCGCTGCTGTGCGCGGATGCGGCGGACATTTTCGAGCTGCTGTTCGATGTGGCGAATGCGGCGGTAGATTTTGCGGCGGTCTGTTTCCAGCTGGGTTTCGCCAGGGCCGCGGGTTCCGATGCCGCCGCCGAGTTGCGACATTTCGATGCCACGGCCGGCGAGGCGCGGCAACGCGTACTGCAGTTGCGCCAGTTCTACCTGCAACTGGCCTTCGCGGGTTCGCGCGTGGCGGGCGAAGATGTCCAGGATAAGTTGCGTGCGGTCGATCACGCGCCGCTTCACAACCTTTTCGATGTTGCGCTGCTGCGAAGCGCTGAGATCGTGATCGAAAAGAAGAAGATCGGCATTCACCGATGCGGCCGCGCCGGCGATCTCTTCGAGTTTGCCTGCGCCGACTAGAGTTGCAGGATCGTAGCGATCGCGGCGCTGCAGAATTTCGCCGACGATCTGTGCGCCGGCACTGCCAGCGAGCGTGCGCAATTCCGAGAGAGATTCTTCCGCGTCAAACTCGGGGATGGCGGGCTTGGTTGATTTTCCGGCTGCCGGTTGGGTTTTCGAGCCGGCGGAAGGGGTTGTCGACGCGTCACGCGCGGCTCGCGCCTGGGCCGTAATCTTTGCACTGCTGCGCCCACGCGTTCGCACCTCCAGGCCAACCAGGAACGCACGCTCCTCCTGGTCATCTCCGGCGTGGGGAGCCGTATTAAGAGACGCGCGTACCGGGTCTGAAACCTGGCCGCGAGTCTTATTGGGATGTGAACGGCGCAATCCGAAAATGCCTTACCCTTCGTTGCCGGACGCACTTGCTGCGGAAGCTGCCGGCGATGATACGGGGGTGGTGGCAGGCCGCGCGTCGGGATGGGGGCTGTGAGGCATGGCCCGCCCCATGACGACCGTAGAAATAGCATGCTTGAAGATAAGTTGCTCCTGGCCATTGGCTTCCAATACGACCGAGTACTTATCGAAAGAACGGATGCGGCCCGTCAGCTTCACTCCGCTCAGCAGGTAAATGGTGATGCTTAGTCTCTCTTTCCGGGCTGTGTTGAGGAAGGAATCTTGAATGTTTTGCGCCGGCTTGCTGTTTTCCATAGCCGATCTCCTTATTAATTCCTTTTAACTGCAACCTTGAATCTGGTCCTCCGGCTTGTGCCTGCGGGATCAGTAATGCCACAACGTTTCCTGGCGACCTTCCGCACAAGGAACACGGGGGGATAGCTTGGGCTTCTCGCTTTCGCCATTTCTTGGGTCAGCGGCGTAAGCGGGAAGCTTGCAGTACGATACGGCGTTCCTATGGTCTTTTTCAACCTCGAAGTTTGAGAAATGTCCACTTGTGTCTCATTTTGTCTCACTTCAAAGCTTTGAAGCGGCGTGATAAAGTTTGGGCCTGCTTTGAAGTAGCAACTGCCAGGAACTCTTCCGCATCATTCCCACATGTCAAACACCGAGCTGACGACCGTCCTTTTTCTTCTCCTGCTCCTCGTAGGGCTTGCTCAACTGTTGGGCTACGTTTTCGTCAAGTTGCGCCAGCCTAAAGTGATCGGCGAGATTCTGGCGGGAATCGTTCTCGGGCCGGCACTCCTGGGACGGCTGCAATTCGGGTCACACTCTCTCCCGGAATTGTCACAACATCACGCGTCCATCCTGAATTTCGTGTATTGGATGGGGCTGTTGCTGCTGATGTTTATGTCCGGCGCCGAGACGAAACAGTTGTTCAGCCGTGAAGAAAGGCGGGAAGTAAGCTGGCTGACGATCGTAGGAACCGGAGTTCCGTTTGTCCTCGGTCTTGCCTTGGGTCCGATGCTGGTTGGGCCTGCGATCTCCGGCCCGAAGGGAAACAAGCTGTCTTTGGTCATTATTCTCGCGGTTGCGGTTGCAGTCACATCCGTGCCGGTGATTTCAAAGATCTTCGCCGATCTGAAGATTTTGCATACGCGATTCGCACGGCTGGTGCTGGGCGTTGCGGTTCTTGAAGATATCGTGCTGTGGGCGGCCCTGGCTATCGCCACTGCCGTGGCCGGAACAGCAGTGTTACATCCTCGTCAAATGGCGTACCACCTGCTCGCAACGATCGGATTTTTCGTACTCGGGCTCACAGTCCTGCCCAGAGCGGTGAAAAGATTCAACAAATCGAAATTCAATGTTCTGGCGCGGCACTCGCCGGTCGCTTACGCGCTTGCCGTTTTGCTGGCATACTGCGTGCTTGCGGGAGCGCTGGACGTAAATCTTGTATTTGCCGCGTTTCTCGCGGCTTTCGCCGTGGTCCATAAGAAGCGCCGTCTGTTCGCCGAGGCGCTCGATGCGATCGGAAAAGTGTCATTCGCATTCTTCATCCCCATCTACTTCGCGATTGTGGGCCTGAAACTTGACCTGGTGAAGGCATTCTCGTGGCAGTTGCTGGTGCTCTTTCTTGTCGGGAGCTGCTGCGTCAAAATCCTCTCTGTTTCACTTGCAAGCTGGCTGGCTGGTTTTCGCAGGCTGGACCTCATCAACCTGGCGCTCACAACAAATGCACGCGGAGGCCCTGGAATTGTTCTGGCAAGCGTTGCGTTCGATGCCGGAATCATCAATGCCAAGTTCTACACAACTTTGGTGCTTGCCGCTGTGATCACCTCGCAATTCGCCGGTGCGTGGCTGGAGTACGTACTTCGCCGCGGATGGCCGCTGCTCAGCACGGATAAGGCGGAAGCGGCAATCGCCGTGCAAGGTGACGATACGGTCGTCGCTTAATCGGCCACGGTTTTGCGGAGAATTGTTTTTGCGGTTATCTTCTGATTTCATCCTGATCGATCTCAGTTCCCCGCCCCTTTGTGTACAATCGCCCGCGTGGGATTGGTGCACTCTAGAGTGCAATCAGGAGGCTTCATGCCAAGCGCCGCTGTCGCAATTGTTTTTGGACCGCAGATCAATTTGCCGCAGGATTTCAACACAAATTTTCTGATGCTGCTCCGCTGGATTCACTTTGTCGCGGGCATTACATGGGTCGGACTGCTATATTTTTTCACCCTGGTGAATTTTCCCTTCATGAAGGAACTCGACCCGCAAACGCGGGGCAAGGTCATGCCTGCGCTCATGTCACGTGCGATGTTATGGTTTCGCATGTCAGCGGCTCTGACGGTGCTGGCGGGACTTATCTATTGGGGAGATATTGTTGCGGCTGACGCGCACAACGGCCAGGCGCTGGGCCTGCCTGCCTCAAGCGGAATGGCGATGGGCAGCTTTTTCTTGATCTGGACGATTGTCTGGGGACTGCACTATGTATGTACGATTCCGGGTAAGGGAGTTCTCGATAAAGGTCCAGTTCTCGGCGTGATCTACGCTGTGATCGTTGCAGCTGCGGCCTGGCTGTTTCTGAGTTTGAACACGCACGGCTGGGAGAGCAATCGCCTGCTCTCGATTGGCATCGGCGGCGGGATCGGATGGGTGATGCTGCTGAATGTGTGGGGAGTGATCTGGCGAATCCAAAAGCGGTTGATACAGTGGACCCGCGATAACGCTACAAACGGCACGCCAATGCCGGAGAAAGCGAAGGCGATGATCCGGCAGGCGTTTTTGGTGTCGCGGGCAAATGCGTATCTGTCGGTAGTGTTGCTGTTCTTTATGGGGGCGGCGAGCCATTACCCGATGTTTGGGAAGTGAGATTTGGATCACGAAAACTGCTTTGAAAAAGGAATTAGGCCAGCCCGAAGGCTGGCCTAAGCCATTTTAAGTACAGTTACCTAGAACTCAATCCGCAACGCCCCCTGCATGACGCGCGCAGAGTTGTCCGTGTTGCTGGTGCTGTTGATTCCAGTACCAACCGTGCTGCTGATGGTCCCGAACAAACACGAGACGCTGGTGATGTCGTTGCATGGTGTGGCAAAGTTCGGATGATTGAAAGCGTTGAAGGCGTCCGCGCGGAATTGCACCTTCACCCGTTCGGTAACCGGAAATGTCTTTCCGACCCCCAGATCGATATTGAAGAACATGGGGCCGCGCAGATTATTGCGACCTCCGATCTTGAAGCCGAGCGGACCAACGAAATCTGCATTCGCCTGAGGAACATTGGCGTAGGCGAGCAGGGGCTGGCCGTCGCCGCCATTTAGGTGGATGTGGAGGTCTGAAGCCGGACCAACCAGAATGGCGGGGGCATCGTTAGCATATCCGGCCACAAATGCATTGGAGGCGGCAAAGTAAGGAAGGCCGCTGTGGATGCTTGGAAGCCCGGAGACTGTCCATCCACCGACAACTTCGTCGAGCCAGCGAGGCACCCCGGAACCAATCATCTTTCCACGTCCGAAAGGCATTTCATAAATGAAGTTGCCGTTGAAGTAATTGGTGACATCGAAGTCGGAGTTGGATCGGCACTCCCGTGGGCGCAACTCGTCGCAGATAAAACCATATCCTCCGAAAGCTACATTGTTGGCGATGATGGAGACATTGTCGATCGAGTGTGACCACGTGTAGTTGAGATCGAATTGCAAACCAAAACCGAGATTCTTATGCAGCGTAGTAAGCAGTCCGTTGTAACTCGAGAAACCCTGATTGGTATAGAAGGTGTTCTCGGAGAATTGCGCGGCCATGCCAACATTTTGTGGCAAACCTAGACCAAATGATTGAAGGGAAGCAAGCTGCTGCGTCGTATCGGCGAAATCACCTCGAGCAGCCAATGTGCCGAGGTAGTCGGTGATGACGGAGGTGTTATTAGGAACGCCGAACGCGGTCCCGGTTCCTGGGACCATCACATTTTCATAAAAAGGCTGGGGATTGACGTTCCGGCCAGACCGAAGAGCGTTGCTGATGTTTGCGAAAGCCTGGGACATCAACTGGCCCGATACAGGATCGCGAAAATCGATCAGTTGGTTGCCATCCACTTGTGCGAGCAACCGTCGGCCGAGCCGACCCACGTAGGTTGACTTGAGGAGGAATCCCGACGGGAACTCATGCTGGAAACCGAAGCTGTATTGGATCGAATAGGGTGTTTTGAGATTGTGGTCGACGATTTCGTTGAAAGCCGAACCATTGGCCAAACCGAAGGGGACTGCACTTGAGCCTGAGCCTGTCACGAAGGGGAAAAAGGGTCTAGTTACGGCGGGAGCAGACGGAGGCGCGATGGGATTGTTCAACCCGCTGAACCTGGTGTCAGTAGCCAGCGATGTATTCGCATCGCCCGACACCCCAAACGGCTGCGTTGCGCTGGCCTGAAAGAGGTAATCGAACTGTGACTCCTGATACTGCACCGCATTGATTACCGTTTGGTCGAAGAGGACACCCGCACCGATGTTAAAAACCGTTTTTGGATTGAAGCTGTAGGCGGCTGCGAACCTGGGCCCAAAGTTGTCATGTTGCGGGCTGAAATATCCCGGGCCGTGATTCGCCTTTCCACCCAGCAGGTAAGAGATCAGCGGAACCGCCAGATCGCCCGACTGGCTCGCGTTACTCTGCGTAACACGATCTGCGAAATAACTATTGAAGGGATAATTTTCTACAGATTCGATGCCGTGGACTTCGTAAGGCACGGTGTAGTTCACCCAGCGAACCCCGTACGACAGGGTAAGCTTCGGCGTCGCCTTCCAGGTGTCTCCAAAGTAAAGTTCCGTTTCGTAGTAACGATAAGTTCTGGTTTGGCCGGAACCTTGGGGCAAGACAGCGCCTTGGGCGTTGTAATTAAAAGTTGCGCCCGTGGCACTGAAAGGCGCGAGGGCAAGGGCAAACGCGGCGTCATACAGACCAGGGGCGCTGGAATTGCAAGTCGTGCCCGAAGGAGGGCAAATATCCGCCGGCTCCAAGGTGGGGTTCAAATCCGGCATATTTCCACCCAACCCGATGGTTGGAGTGTTGAAGTTGAGAATGGTATAACCGCCTGGCTTGGGCCACTTAAATGTACCGCCGAACTGAAAGTTATGGGTGCCGTGGATCCAAGTAAAATCGTCGCGCACGACGGGAATCGGATAGGTCCGGCCCTGGGCGTTAATGGCGCGGCCATAAGGACCGTCAATGATTGTGCCTCCCGTTCCGTTTCCGAAGGCGGTCTGGTATTGGTTTGCGCCGGTTGGATTGTAGCTGTTGGGGAAGTTGTAGTTCTCGAACACTTCACCGTAGGATGCCTGGTTCACTTTGGTGTTACTAATAGTCCAAACGTGCCCCACCACCCACGTGTAGCTTTGGTCGAGGAATGGATACGTTTCAGGATCACCAGGGAACCAGACTGCCGCCTCCGTACCGTTGGTTCTAGTGAAGCTGCCCTTGCCCCATAATTTCATTTTGTCGTTCAGCGTGAAATCCACCCTCTGAACGTAATCGTCTTCCTTATAGGGAAACGGCGCATTGAAACGAAAGCCAGCAGTGTTAAGAAGATCGCCGGCCGCCCCGGATAGATCATTTGCGTGAGGATAGCGGGAGTTGAAGAGGCTCAGCAGCGCCGGATTGAAGCCCTGGTGCAGGGGATCGAGCGCTGCCACTTGTGCCGAGTTTAGCGTCCCCACGCCATTAGAAGTGTTGATGTATTGAATGGTCCCGTTCCGGAAGGAATCCAGAGGAACTGTACGCTCTGTCAGGTTGGAGAGAGTATCCCGCCGTCCGTTGTAGTCAAAGAAGAAGAACAGCTTGTTCTTGATGATCGGCCCGCCAAGATTGCCGCCGAACTGATTACGAATAAGGGGAGGCCGCGGTACATCGGCGTTGTTGTTGAACCAGTCGTTGGCCTCCAGGCCGCGGGATCGATAGTACTCCACAACGGCGCCATGGAATGAGTTGGTGCCGCTGCGCGTCACTAGTTCGTATTGTCCGCCGCCGCCCCCGGCGGCCGTGGGAAGGTCGCCTGCGGCAACGGCTCGGAACTCCTGGACGGAGTCAACCGGGGCGTTGGCCACAATGGCCCCAAAGTTTCCGGTAGCCATGTCATTTACGTCGAGACCATCCACCGTAACCCGGCTCTGATCCTCGCGTGCGCCAGTAACTGCGCCGTCCAACGTGACGCCGGGCTGCTGAACAAAGAGCGCTGCCGGGCTGTCCCGGTTCTCGATTGGCAGATCTTGCAGAGACTGAACCTGAAAATTGTTGCCCACCGTCGCGTCGGTCGTATCCAGCGTCACTGTTTGGTTGCTGGCTGATACTTCCACTGTCTCTCGAGTCCCCCCAGGGCTCATCTGAGCGTCTTGAATGCGGGTTGAGTCCACATTTAGGTAGAGACCCGAGATGAGGGCCGTCTTGAACCCATCGTGCGCGAATTCGATCACATAGCCCGGACCCGGCTTGACTTGGCCAAAAGTATAGGAGCCTGATTCGTTGGTCGTGGTCTGATAGCTAAGGCTGGTCTGCGGATTCCGCAGGGTGACGCCGACCGCTGAAATGACAGCACCGCTCGAGTCGGTAACGACGCCGGTGAGCGTGGCCACGTCCTGGGCTGCCATGAAACCGGTGGCGAGAAGCATGAAGGTGATAGCGAGACAGGCCAGGCTCAGTCGATTCAGAATCGCACGACGGGTAGATTGCATTTTCTTGCGCTCTCCTAGGGTTGCCGTCTTCTGGTAGAGAGAACGACAGCCGTAATGTTTTTCAAATGTTCAATTTGCGAATGAGATGGAAGGTTGGACCAACATTCGGTTACAAATTCAGAATGCACACGAGGGTCCAAACATGGGTAGGCCTAAATTACTACAATCAAATGGGTTATGTTTGATTCGCGGGGATTAACGATCGGCGATGACGGTTTTCTGAATTATGGCTATGAAAATCGGAACGCAACTTGGATCGTTATGTCAGGATTCATGGCCCTGCGCAACTCTTGCGCGGAGTGCCGGGCACAAATAAGAGGGCGCCTTCCGACGCCCTCCTTGTTCAGCTGTAATTGTCGCAACCTCGTTCCAGCTCAGAAGTAAATCTTCGCGCCAAGCTGCACGACCCGACCGTCGCCGTTCGTGGTCGCTTGTTGCACCCCGAGGACACGCCCGAAGTTCGGGTCTGTTACGTAACCGTCGGGCGCCGCGAACTGGGCATGGTTGAACGTGTTGAAGGTCTCAAAACGCAGTTCGAAATACTTCGTCTCCGTGAGGTGGATGTCCTTCTCGAGGGCCAGATCCCAGAAGTTCAGTCCCGGTCCGTAGAAGGGGTTGCGGTTTGCGTTGCCGGTTGTACCGTTCGGCGCTGTGGTGAATGCGTTCGGGTTGAGCCAATAGTTCTGCAAGCCGGCAATGGTATTGTTGCGCGGGTTGTGGTTAACCTGGAGCGCCTGGCCGGTCAACTGGCCGTGAGCTGGGTTGGCATAATACGCATCCGGATACGACCACTGCAGATCGTTATAACCCAAGGCGTACACCTCAACCGGGAAGCCACTCTGGAAGGTTCCGATTCCCGTGAGATTCCAGCCGTCCGTAAGCGGCCGGAAGTGATGCCCGAACTTATAGAACGGCAGTGTGTAGACGAAGTTCAGAACCAGCCTTTGTGGGGCATCGTTGGCCGAGGGGCCATAGCTCTGCGCCACACTGAAATTGTTGATTCCAGGCCCGTTGAATGAACTATTCTCGAGACTGGAGGTGTAATCGAAGTACCGAGACCACGTGTAAGCCACTCCCAACTGCAAGCCATTGCTCATATGCCGCTGCAGCGACGCCTGCAGTGAGTTGTAGTTGGAACTGTAATCGGTTGCCTGAATTCCTGGCTGACCAATTACGCTGGTAGCCGCACCCAGTTGGAAGGTCGCCCCGCCCGTACAGTCGGCGAGGAAGAAGTCGCTGGTGCAGCCCATCGCGACCGCCGCTGGGTTGACACCCGGGTACTGGCCTGCCGGATTAAGGTTATAAGCACCGAGTAAATGCCGCCCGATGCTGCCCACATACCCGATCTGCGCAACGGTTGACTTCGAAACCTGGTATTGCACATTCAGGTTGAAGTTCGTCGTACGCGGCGGCTCCATGTTAAAGGACTCCGTATTCATGTTGAAACCGAGCGGCTCGAAAGGAGTGAAGTC
>DASXEG010000144.1:0-6017 GCA_036490235.1 Candidatus Sulfotelmatobacter sp.
GGTGGCGAAGTGCCCGTGCCAACCGGACTGGATGAAGCTTCCCTCCGGCAATCCGAAGGCGAGCTGCCGGAAACGCTTTCCCGCATGTACCGCTGGCTGCACGTGCTCGACATGGCGATCACTCCCGCCATGCTGCGCCAGGCGCTCACGCCCGATACGGATTCGGAAGTCGCCGAGGCGTTGCTTCGCTACTTCGTGCGCCGGCGCGAACCGAGCGACATTAACCGCGATAAAACCGATCTGATTTCGACTTTTCTCTATCGCCATCCGCGTGTACAGGGTCAATGGCAGCAACAAGGCTATGGACTCGACGGCGCGCTGCCGCTTTCTCCATTCGAAATCGCGCTCATTGAAATTCTCGCCGATACCGACGTGCCGCAACTTCCTGAAGAGCACGTTCAACTGTTGCGCAACTTCGATCCCTTGCGGGAAGAAATTGCCCGCTATCGCGATTTCAACGCGCTCATCGATTCCGGAATCGTTTCCCGTGTGCGCGATCTCAAACGCTGGCTCGACGATTCTTTCTATCATCCGGGAGTGCTGGCCACCATAGCCGCACACAATGCCGCTTTTGGCGCCCGCTTCGACGAACTATTTGGCAAAGCTCTCGGTGAGATCAAGCAATTTGCTCAAGCGCTGGAAGAAATGGGTGGCAGCATTCTGAGCACGGTGGATGGCGTGGAAGTAACGGTTGACCACGTGTCCGCCATCGAGCATGACGAAATGCTTCGCGCCGACTACGGCGGTGCGCTCGAAAAATTCCGGCGGGTTTCGCGGCTGAAAAAAGAGCTCGACCGCCGGCCGCCGATCCGCAAGTCTTTGCTCGCACCCGCCGCCGGACGTGGATTGCCTGCTTCCGCGAAAACTGCAGCAGCAGCCAGGCTCGCGAAAGCTCCGGCCGCAAAGGCGGCGAGTACAGCAACTGCGCCCACATTCCATCCCCCGGCGATTACGGCTCAGCAGATCTCCGTGGAAGACGGTAAGCTGCGCCGCGTTGAGGAATCGATTCGCGTCTTTGTGCGGGTTGCAGATCCTAAGTATCGCCAGATTGTCCCGATGCGCTTCTTCAATCTGACTCTTACACCGGCTGAAGCGGATGCCTACAGCGCCGGCTTTCTGGAAGAAAAGAGTCTTCGTGCCGATATCGCACGCACTCTCATTCGGCTGGTTTCATGTACCGCTCGCATCAGCACGGAACTCGAAGAACTCAAGCGCAGCCAGAGCATGTCATCGCTCTGGAAGCTGCATGCAGATGCGCTGGTGGTACTGCTCGACATGGCCAGCACGGCAACCGAAGAAGCGTCTGGAATCGCGAAACTGGCTGAGAATAGCGACTCTCCCGCAGCCGCCAAAGCGATTCACGAAACCATGCAGAAGTTGCGCAGCCGGTCGGATCTTGCCGTCAAGGCACTAGCGCATCCGGGAAGCTGAGTCCCTCACGGGGTTCTTACTCGCACCGCAATCTCGCGACCAAGCCAGCGAAAGTGGCGCTCGTTCCAGGTGTAAATCGTTTCGGGCATTGCCTTGAGGGCACAGCCCGCCAGGATCGCGTCATAAATCGTTCCACCCAGAATCCCTTCCTCCGCGGCTCGCCGGATCACTTCCATGTACTCCTCGCCAGTGAGGGATACGATAGTAAGCCGCTGCTTAATCAATTCGAGGAACAACAACACCTGCTCGCCACTGGCACGGTACGGGGCTGGCAGTCGAGTGAAAGCGGCAAAAAATTCCGCGAGACTGTATGCAGCGCAACAGCCCGTTCTCCGATCGGCAACTTTGAAGGCTGCAACAGAACGATCATGATGAACATGATCGGCCAGAAACACGGGAACCAGAACTGAAGTGTCGAAAAACCACTTCACCGCGTTCTTCCGTTTTTGGTTTTTGTTTTGGAGGTCGGGAAGCGGCCCACGATGGCGCGCTCACGCTCGTCGCGGATTTTTTGTATCGTGCGATTCACAGCTTCGGCCGAAAGCGGCTTCCCGGTGCTCAGAACCCAAATCCCGTCTTTCTTGCGCAGGGCGGCTGCGCCTCTTACCGGACGGAGAACGATCTGCCCCTCCGAACTATCCAGTTCGAGGGAGTCGCCCGCAGACAACTGAAGCTCATCTCGCACCGGCTTCGGCAGGACCACGCGACCCGCCTTGTCGACAGTTAAAGTGGTTGTCATAAATCGAGTTATACCATAATGAATGCCACTATAAATGGCATTAATAATGGCATGTGGGATGGCGAAGGAAGGGGAGAGAAAAGAGCCTTTGCCCATCCGACAGGCTAGGTGAGTTCATTCCGTAGATCCCTGCTGACCGTGATCTTCTCCAACATCAGCGAATGTCGAAACGTTACGAAGGGTCAAAAAAGAAGGCGGGCGTCAGCGCCCGCCGAAAAAATCGAAGAACTAAGCTGTCAGTTAATATCGAACTGCTCCTGATGCAGCGCCGGATCGCTCTTCACAATGATCGTCCGTTTGGTTAGCTCTTCCATCTCGTTCAGCAGTCGGCCACTGTTGGCCTTCAATTCCTTTGCTACGTCTGGATTCACTCGCAGCATTACGTCGTTGTGCTCGAGATGTTTCGCGATCTTGCGCATCTCAACGTAAATCTCGTTGCCCACAGTAGTCACCGACTTCACGTATCCAGTCGACTGACAATAAGGGCAAGGCGCCCCGATCGTCCGTTCCAGCGATTGCTTCACGCGTTTGCGCGTGATCGCAACCAGCCCGAAGTCGTTAAACTGCAGAACCTTCGATGGTGCGCGGTCGTTGCGCAGCTCCTCTTCCAGAGCTTGCATCACGCGCTGCCGGTTGCGGCGCTCATCCATATCGATGAAGTCGATAATGATAATCCCGCCGAGATCGCGCAGCCGTATCTGCCGGACGATTTCCTTCACCGCGTCCACGTTTGTTTTGACGATCGTGTCTTCGAGACGCGCCGTCTTTCCCACATACTTGCCGGTGTTGATATCGATCGCCACCAGCGCCTCAGTTTGGTTGATGACAATGTATCCACCACTCTTCAACCACACTTTGGACTTGAGCGCCTTGTTCATCTCCTCGGCCAGACCGAATTGCTCGAACAACGGCGTTTCTTTCGTATAGAGTTTCACCCGCTTCACCAATCCGGGCTGAAAGCGGTTGAAGAAGCGCAGAATGCGTTCGTACTCGGCTTCGGTATCCACCCAGATGACGGAAAAATCGGAAGTGACCTGGTCGCGCAGTACGCGCTCCACTACGTTCAGATCGTGGTAGATCAAAGCTGGCGGCTTCGAGCTCTCCGCGCGGTTCTTGATGTCGTTCCACAAGCCCTTCAGAAAACGAATATCGGCACGTAGTTCTTCTTCGCTGGCGTTTTGCGCGGCGGTGCGCACGATGAACCCGCCGTGTCCGTTCTCGCGCTCGCTCATGACGATGCGTTTCAGGCGCTGGCGCTCTTCATCGGACGCGATCTTCCGCGAAACTCCGGTGTGATTCACCGTCGGCATGTAAACCAGAAAACGTCCGGGCAGCGCGATATGGCTGGTGATACGCGCACCCTTCTTGCCGATCGGCTCTTTCGCGATTTGAACCAGAATCTCCTGTCCCTCTTTGAGCAGATCGCTGATCTTAGGAACTTCCTGCGACTGCCGGCGTGGAAAGCGCCGCCCGCCGCCCCGGCGTCCTCCGCCGCGACGCTCCCAACCCGGACGTTGCCTCGGCGCTCGCTGCGTGTAACCCGCGGTTCCCGTAGAGGCTCGAACTTCCGCCCGCGCATCCACCGTGCCGTTTCCTCGAGCCTCGGCCTCGATCATCGCTTCGGCTTCCGCTTGAGCTTCTTCCAGTTCCAAATCCTCGGAGTCTTCCTCGCTCTCCGCAGTTACGGCTTCCGCCGGAGCTGCACCAGACTCGGCAAACGAATTCATGTGAATCTCATCGACCGTCTCGCGAACCTCGGAAAAAACGCCTGGGCCACCACTTGGCTGGCCGGCCGCATGGGTTTCTTCTTCGAACTCGTCGTAGCTGTCGTCGGAGGATTGTTCGTAGCGGACCGTGTCCGCTTCTTCCTCCTCGATGGTTTCCTCTTCCAAAGTCCCGGGAGCGGCAAAGGGCGACGCTTGCGCCTCAGCCGGCGGCGCCGAACTCTCCGGTAAACTTTCCGCCTCGATTACCTCCTGGATCTCGTGAGCCGCTTCCGGAGCAGCCGCAGCCGCAACCGCGCTGGCCGAATCCATGCGGTGAAATTCGCGGTTCCAATCCACAGACGTCGTCACAGACTCTTTCGCCGGTTCAGCCAGTGCCACTTCCTCTTCTGCCGGATGGGACTCGAACCCCACAGCAGGGGTCTCCATGCCCGCAGCGGAGTCCGCAAACACCGGCTCATCTTCCGGAAACGCCGAGGCGACAGCAGGCTGCGGCTGATTCGATGTCGCTTCAAAATCGGACCGCTCAGGCCGAGAGGACCGCGCTTCGTCGAAACGCCTGATATCGGCGGCAGCCGATGGAGTCTTTCCCCGATACTTGGAGATCGACTCTCCGGGAAGTAGGATAGGTTCATATCCGGCAGGCGGGCCGAACTGCCGTGGGTTCGATGGTTTCGACTCCTGAACTCTGCTAGTTGGGCCTTCGGCAGCCGCCGCTGCTGGACGATAGTCGTTTCGGTCCCGTCCCTCCCGGCGGCCACGACGCCGGCGTCGCCCCTTCCATCCGCCTCGGTCGCGGTCTTGCGAATCTCTTCCCCCAAAGGCCTCACCCGAAGCTGCTGAAGCTTGCTCCGGTGGCGCTTCCTGCGATCCTTCGTTCCCGCCGTTTGCAAAGCCGGAATGAGCTGGCGCGACCGCGGCATCCGTTTCTTCGTGCGATACCGCGGAAGACCCGCTCTCCCCCTGCGGCCGCATATCCTGCACGCCGCGGTTCGCCGGCACCGATTCCGTCAGATCCTCGTCATGTTCCTCCAGGTCCATAAAATCGGAGACGTAAAGGAAAGCATCGCGCTCCAGGCCGATGTCGACGAACGCCGACTGCATGCCGGGAAGCACGCGAGTGACGCGCCCCTTGTAGATGGACCCTGCTAATGTGTATTCGTTTTCGCGCTCGAGGTAGATTTCCGCGAGCAGATCATCTTCCACCAGCCCTACCTTGGTTTCATGGGGCGTGGAAGAAACAAACAACTCTTTATTCATGTACACTCCGGTTCCGCTCCGGCCTGCCTAGGCCGTGCGGACTTCACCGGAAACGAGCAAGGAAGGAATCGGGAGGACTGAGCGTTGCGAGGCTGGCCCGGATAGGGGACGGCTGGGGCCGGGAAACTTCCCCGGTCGAATCCGCTGCACAAGCTTGAATCTCTTTTGCACGAGTCGCTTTCGCTGCCGCTTTGTGACCGCGCTTCCTTATGAAAACCGGAAAACGATTTTCGTCGGGGGGCCGTTTCCAACCAGCAGCTGTATTACGTCAATCCTACCCGGCCTTGCATTCCTCGATTGGCCGGTGAAATTGCCCTCTTTACGCGAGGGCGATCGATATTTTTGGGGCTGCGCCCGGCTTAGCCAGGATCGCAGCAAATTGCTCTTTTACCAGCTTCCGCACCCGCAACTCACGAACCTGTTAGCCGGACCCCCAGCTAATTTACGAAACGGCGCATTCGAACATTCATTACCATTCCCAGCGCCAGGAACATGAACAGGACGGAAGACCCACCGTAACTCATTAGCGGTAAAGGTATTCCGGTGACCGGCATAAAGCCAACCACCATGCCGACATTGACCAGGATATGGAAGCTGAGCACAGCCACCACACCCATCACCACGAACGTGCCAGCGCGGTCGGGCGCTGTTTGCGCGTTCTGGGTCAAACGCATCAGCACTACGAAGTATAACAGCAGAACCCCTAAAGCTCCTACGAAACCATGCTCCTCGGAGAAAGCCGCAAAAATGAAGTCCGTTTGCGGCACAGGCAGGAAAGCCCCGTGTGTTTGCGAGCCTTTACCGCCCCAAAGGCCCCCGGAACCGACTGCAATCTTGGATTGCTCAACTTGGTACCCCGAGCC
>DASXEG010000034.1:0-32526 GCA_036490235.1 Candidatus Sulfotelmatobacter sp.
AGAATCTTCCGCGTTGCCTATTGTCTTCTGAGGTTGCGTGCTTCAGGGCGTCCCATAAAGTTGCCGATACACGCTGGCGTTCCTCAAAATCGCCTGAACATACTCCCGCGTCTCAGTGAAGGGAATCGACTCGACAAATTCTTCCGGATCGCGATACTGGCCCTGTCCCAGCCATTCCTCAACCCGATCTGAGCCCGCATTGTAAGCGGCGAGCGCGTATTCGAATGATCCAAACTTATCCACCATGCCGCGAAAATATTTTGTTCCCAGCTCTAAATTCACCGTCGGCGTATAAAGCTGGCTCGAGTTGTAATGTCTCAACTTCACTTCCTTGGCGACAACCCGTCCTGTTTTTGGCAGCAATTGCATCAGGCCAACGGCATTGGCACGCGAAACCGCAGCCGGATTGAACTCCGACTCCTGCCGGATCAGCGAAGCCACCAGATACGGATCGAGTCCGTTCGCCGCAGAGAATCTCTTCAAATCAGTCCAATAAGGCTTCGGAAACAACGCCTCCCAATACTTTCGCGGCAAATCGGGAATATCCAGCGCGAAATAATTCGGCGCAGAATGCTTCATGTATTCAATCGCGCGATCATAATGGCCGGTTTCGACGAAAAGCTGCGCCGCCTCTGCCGGAGCCCAGCTCCCCCCATCTTTCGCCGCAGCCGCCTGCAACTCGCGGATCGCGAAATCCACCAACCCCCCATTTCCCAGTAATTCGGCTTTCTGCACATGCAATTCATCCGAAGGCGGGTCCAAATCTTCGATTATCTTTTCGCTCCGATCGAGCGGCGGAACCCGGTCGAGAATCGCATAGTCCGTAACCGAATCGCTCGCAGCGGCGGGAAGATGCTCCATTCGCTCGCGCGCCAGTTCCGCATAATAAAAGTTCCGATACCGATCCGACAGCTTTTGATAAAAAGCCCGCGCCATCAGCGGCTGGTTTTCTTCTTCTGCCAGTCGCGCGCGCCAGTATAAAGCCGCCGGAGTTTCGGCTCCCGTTGGATAAAGCGCAATCTGCTCCTCAAACGCTTTCTTGGCTTCCTCGTTGCGCCCTTGCCGCAAAGTCAGCCACGCTGCTTTCCAGTGCACATAAGAAGCTCGCGGGCCATCAGGAAAGCGCTGCTGCGCCTCCCGGAACGCATCCAGCGCCTGATCGTACTCGTGATGCACCAGGTGCAAATTCGCTGCCGAGAGCAGTGCCTGCTCCAGCCACGGGCTCGTCGGCGCGGCCTGCCGGAGTTCATTTACGGTTTGAAAAAACAGGTCGTTGTCGCTGGCTGAAAACGCGACTTCTCCCTCCAAATACAGCCGCTGCGCATTCAATTCGCCAGTCACCGGGCCGAGTGAAGAGAGAACCTGTTTCGCATCTCGATTTCTTCCCGCCCGGTGCAGTGCATCCGCCAAAGCAAGTTCCATGGCCGGACGATCAGCCAGGGTCGCCTCACTTACCAGGCTCCGAAATGCATCCACTGCATCGGCATAGCGCTTATGATTCACCAGCGACATTGCTCGTGTCCGAAGCTGCGTTACGGTTGGCAGCGGCGCGGAAGGCAACTTCCGCAATTCGATAAATGCCGCATCAGACTCCGCGCTCGTTGGCAAGGTGTAGTAAATATTCGCCAACGTCTCGGCAGCTTTAGCATTCAGTCCGGCCCCTGCGTACGCGCGTCCCAAAGCAAACTCGACGTCCGAACGAATCGGCACTCGAATCTTTTCCAGCAGGCTGACCGCTTCTGCCGCCTGCCCTTCCAGCAGCAGCGCATCGGCATAAGTTAATTGCGCATCGCGCCCCAGCAGCGAATCAGGATGGGTCTGCTCAAAATCGGAAAGATTCGCCAGCGCTTCTGCCGTATGGCCCGTTTGCAGATACGAAACTCCAAGATAGTACGCAACGTAATCGCCGAGATCTCCGGCATGAACCTTGGCGCGGCTCAGTGGCTCAATCGCCTGCGCATAATCCTTATCCAACACATGTGCATAACCCAGGACGAGCCAGGCCAGTGCGCCCGCGTCCTCTTTCGAATGCGCCCGCGCATACGCCTGCACACCCGAGTACGCGGCCGCCGAGCGATCCTGCAAAAGCTGCTGTGCCATGGGCCGCAAGCTGGTTGAGGCGACAAATGCCTGCCGCAGTCGCCGCACGCGCGGAGAAGGCGCACGCCGTCGCCTCCTGGTGTTCGAATAATGTGTCTTGGAAGTCTTGGCCGCTGGCTTCTTGGCGGCAGCCTTATGAGTTGAAGCTTTCGTTGCGCCGGCCGTACTTGAGTTTTCGGCCTTCTTAGGAGCCGGTTTTTGCGCGGTCGTGTCCGCTTGTCGAGTAGCAGGGAAAGGCGATGCTTCTGCCGAGACCAGCAGAGCGCCAAACAAGCTGGAGAGAATCGCAGCCTTGAAGACCCACCACACCTTGGAAACTGATCGAACCACTTTTACTTTTTCGCGCAGATCAACTCGCCAGAGAAGTCCGCTCAAAATCTTGTCTCTTACATTTTACTTATGAAAATTCGCGCCCATCACCGATGCATCATCTTCCGCCAAACTTCGAACCAGTTCCGCCTGGAAATAATCTCCACTTGCCGCTACCGTGCTGCCGTAGCGCTTCTGGAAGGTTCCCTTGCTCTTGTCGATGTCTTCCTTCAGCCGATCATACAAATCTTTATTCCGTCGCCCCTCGGCGACCTTGGCTTGATTGTAAAGCTTGATCTCATCCACCAGCAGCCGCGCAAATCGCTGCGCCTTGCGATGCACATCGGCATCTTCAGCCGAAAGGCCCGCCAACGGATCCGCCGCCACCGCCGGAGCCGCCGCGCTCGCCGCATGAGCAGATGCCACTTCCACTACTTCCGCAGCTGGAGCAGGCTCGACGGCGACCGCGACCGCCGTGTGCTTCGGTGTATGCGAAGCGAAAGGATCAGGAAACGAAGAAACCGACTGCACCGGCGTCGGTCGATCTACATGCGCGTCCTGCTCTTCCCGCGGCACGGATGTTTTGCGCAGCGAAACCACCTCCAGCCACGCGCTCGTAGCCATCACGAGAAGTTCAAGAACATCAGAATTCAGCCGTCCGCTATCGCCGCCGTCCGCGTAAACCAACGCCGCGACTTTATCCTTCAACGCCAGCGGCAAAACCAAAACTTGTTCGTTCGCCGGACCGCCGAACTTCTCCGCAAACCCGCTCATCTCCGCGACATTTCCCGGAGTAGTCATGCGATTGCGGTAAGCGTGAGCCGCAGGTCCCGCACTTAAATCGAGCGCGGTATCCTTCACTGACTCATCGTCGCCAAATCCCCGCGCCTGCCATCCTGTCGCCGCTCCAGCCTTTACGACAAATAACGCGATGCGCGCACAATGTGCGCTGCCAGCATCCAGCAATGCCCGCAAAATTTCCTTCTGAGTTGTTCCGGCATGGATCTTGGAAACTGCATCCACCAGGCCGCTGACATTTTCATTGGCAGCAGCGGGAGCGTCCGCCTGCGAGGGAAGAGTCTCCAGAACGCGCTGCACCACCTGCGCCTGCAATTCTGGCAGCTTTTCCTGCAACGCCTGTGCTACCGCCCGGGTGACTGTCTGCTCCATCTCTCCCATTTCAGCCTGTTTTCCGTTCTGCTTCGCCATGCAAAAAAATCGTATTCCCAGGAGCCGCGCGGCTTGCCGCGCTCAAACCGCTCCTTACTCGCTGATTATAAGGCACTTACAAAATTGCCGCGCGAATCGCCAAGCCTCCGGCCCGCGTCCCTGCATTCGACTGTATCGCAAATCGCATTCCACTCAAAGTACGAACGCGCCCTCAAGATTACCGTAGTGACACCCATCCGACGCCCGGACCCCTGTCAATCCTTAGTGTAACTTCATGTCCTTCGTGGTTTTAAAGGGGTTCGTTCTTGCCTGTCTCTGAGATGCCTCAGCGCGCAACCGCCCTCAACGGTTCCGAAAGCGCCCTCATCACCTTCTCAAACCCCGCGAAATCCAGCGACTGTGCACCATCGGACAAAGCCCGCTCCGGACAAGGATGCACCTCAATAATCAATCCATCCGCACCCACCGCGACCGCCGCCCGCGACACCGCGCTAATTAAACTCTGCTTGCCCGTCCCGTGCGAAGGATCAGCAATCACCGGCAGATGCGAAAGATCCCGCGCCAGCGCCACCGCGGCGAGATCAAAAGTATTCCGCATTTCAGTCTCAAACGTCTTGATCCCGCGTTCGCACAACACAACCTGGCTGTTTCCTCCCGCCAGCAGATATTCCGCCGCCAGCAACCATTCTTTCACCGTGGCCGACGGCCCTCGCTTCAGCAGAATGGGCTTCTGCACCTTGGCCAGTTTTCGCAAAAGCGCGAAGTTCTGCATATTGCGCGCTCCCACCTGCAGCATATCGGCGTGTTCGCATATGATCTCAACGTCTTCCGTGCTCATCACCTCAGTCACAACCGGCAGACCGGATTCCTCACGCGCCTCACGCAAAATCCTCAGCGCCTCAGTGCCCAGTCCCTGAAAATCGTAAGGCGATGTCCGGGGCTTGTACGCACCCCCGCGCAGCATCGTCGCCCCTGCGCGTTTCACTGCACGCGCCGTATCAAGCAACTGCTCACGCGACTCCACCGAGCACGGGCCGGCGATGATGACAACTTCTGGCCCGCCAATTTTCACACCGCCCACGTTTACCACCGTTCGCTCCGGCCGAACCTGCCGGCTCACCAGCTTGAACGGCTGCGCGATAGGCACCACATTCTCCACTCCCGGCGCAACCTGCAACGCCTCAAGCTCGTGCCGCCGTCCATTTCCCACCGCCGCCACGATGGTCTTCTCCACTCCCCGCGTAACGTGCGGCTGAAATCCCGCCTCCCGCACCCGCTCAATCACATGCTCGATTTCCTGCTCGGTTGCCTTCTCCGCCATGTTGACGATCATTGCCTTCCTCCTTTTTGCTTCCAGAAATTACAGCCAAAAAACAAGGCCGCGATCTTCGTCGCGGCCTCTGGCTAAACTTGCTTGAATCTTAGTAGATCAAATCTTCCTCGATTCCTTCGCAAGCGCCGCAGCCGCCACCGGGTTAAACCGGTAACCAAGCTGCAACGTAAACGAGGTAAATCGAGTCACGAAATCTCCCGCTTTATCTTGGCCAATAATACCACTATAGAATCCACCCGTCGCCCTACTTGTCGGGCGGGTTGGGCGAGGAAGTCAGTGCTGTCCTTTTCGCCGGAACGCTAGTATTGATGAGCACCCCTATTTCCGGGTTGGGTACACATAAAGTGTTGTCGCACGTAGTTACAACAATGTCAGGTTTGCCATCCCCGTTTAAGTCCGCCACGGCCACCTCTCCGGCTCGATAGCCACCGGAAGAAAAAGTCACTGCGGGTTGGAACTTGCCATTGCCGTTGCCTAACAGCACGCCGACCGCACCGTTGTAGCCATCAGCGCAGTTGAGGCAACTTGTAGAGAAGACAAGGTCCAACTTCCCGTCCCCATTTACATCTGTTGCCACCATCGATCCGGCTCCTGTTGCCAAATAACTCGGCCGGGCGAAGGTGCCGTCACCGTTTCCTAGCAGTACTGCGGCAACTCCGACACATCCAGGACTAAGGATACACTTGGCTGCGACCAAGTCGGGTTTCCCGTCGCCATTTACGTCTGCCACCGCCAGCAACCCCGCATAGAGTCCCAAACTTTGGAGCAGCGGCCTGCGGAAGGTGCCGTCGCCCTTTCCTAACAGCACTGCGACTCCCCCACGCTGACAGGCACCGTCGGTGTCCACAGATGTGCATACTGACACGAGCACGTCGGATCTACCATCATTATTCACGTCCGCCGCCACAAGCGAGCCGACAAACAGCCCACCAGGAGAGTAGGTGATCGCAGGCTGGAACGTTCCATCACCGTTGCCTAGTAGTATGCCCACCGAGCCCTTGCTGCAATCGCTGAAACTGACGCAGCCGTTACTGACAATGAGGTCCGGTTTGCCGTCGCTGTTCACATCCGCCACTGCGACTGATGAGGAACCCCATCCGCCCGAACCGTAGCTTTGCGTAGGCCGCCCGAAGGTGCCGTCGCCGTTACCCAACAGTACTCCTACCAAACCGGCCGCGTTAGCCACCACGATGTCGGGCCTGCCATCACCGTTCAAATCGGCAACAGCTACATCGTAGGCCTGGTATTCCGACCCGTTTCCGCCCGAGTCGTAGTCCCCATCGCTCTCTAAGGTGCCATCGCCGTTCCCGAGCAGCACGGCCACCAAATCACCGCCGGCCGCCACAACGTCAGGGTTACCGTCTCCGTTCAAATCCGATATCGCCACCGCGGTCACGACATCTCCTGTACCCGAGCTGTAGACCACTGCGGGTGCAAAATTCAACCCCCAGGCTTGGGCGGCACCTGACAAGTCTTTGGCTACTTTCGGCCCGGGTTTCGCAACGGTTATGTCTTCGGGCAACCGATGAAGTTTCGAAAGCACTCTTGGGGTTGGTTCTTCCTGAAGAGACTGTGCCTGAACAAATACACTCACGAGAATTACAAACAAACAGATCGAGGAAAGCAGGTATCTGCGAGATGGCATGGAATCCTCCGAGGTCCCGAGAGCTTTCCCGACGGGGGAGGAGCAGGAAGCTTCACAATGGTATGGACATCAACCCAAACTGTCAACGACGCTGATGGCGTCTATCTGCGCCTCGGATGTTAGCGTGAACCTCCAACACTAGATGTACCTAATACGACCGCACCGCCGAAACCGGCATCTCCCCAGCATTTCCCGGCACCGCACGCTGCACCAGCGCCTCCGCCGAATCCTGCGCGTAGCTCAACACGCCCGACGGAAAAATCCCCAGATAAATCGTCGCCACGATGCAGAAAAACAGCGCCAGCCGAAGCGTGAAGGGAACCGGCGCAACCGGAACCTTCTTGCGCGCCTCGCGCATGTACATCACAACCATGATGCGCAGATAGTAATACGCGCCCACGCCACTATTCAGCACGCCAATAATCGTCAGCCAGACCAGGTGCGCTTTCATCGCCGCGCTGAACACATAGAACTTCGCAAAGAACCCGCCCGTCATCGGAATCCCGATCAGCGACAAAAGGAAAATCGTCAGCGTAGCCGCAAGCAGCGGGTAACTGCGCCCCAATCCTTCATAATCTTCCAGCGTGACGTACTTTTCCCCCGCATTCGCAAAGTGGCTGACAATAGCGAACGCGCCCACGTTCATCGCAGCATAAGCAGCGGTATAAAACATTACCGCCGAGGTTCCGAGATCGGGAGTGGCGGCAAACGCAACCAGAATGTAACCCGCATGAGCAATCGAGGAATAAGCCAGCAGTCGCTTCACATTGCTCTGCACCAGCGCACCGATATTGCCCAACGTCATCGACAGCGCCGCAGCAACCCAGATCACCCAGAACAAAGCATGCACATTCACAACGAAGACGATCCTCAACAACACCGCAAACGCCGCAGCTTTCGGCGCAGTCGACATCAG
The DNA here is from genome assembly GCA_036490235.1 of Candidatus Sulfotelmatobacter sp. GTDB lineage: Bacteria > Acidobacteriota > Terriglobia > Terriglobales > Acidobacteriaceae > Sulfotelmatobacter. The sequence continues at coordinate 7,474 of DASXEG010000034.1, forward strand.
CCCGACAATCGGCGCTGGCGCGCCTTCATACACATCGGGGGTCCAGACGTGAAACGGCGCAGCCGCCACCTTGAATCCCAACCCGACAAACATCAGCGCCACAGCCGCAAACGCCAGCACAGGAATCTGCCCGGATTCCAGCGTCCGGCTGATCTGATCGATGTTGGTTGATCCGGTCGCGCCAAAGATCAACGCCACACCGTAGAGGAAAAACGCAGTCGCAAACGATCCCAGAAGAAAATACTTCAGCGACGATTCGGTGCTCGACGCCTCATGCCGCCGGAACCCCGTCAGCACGTAAGAGGAGATCGAAGAAATCTCCAGCGCAATAAAAATCAAAACCAGCTCAACCGCCGACGACATCAGCGCCATGCCGACCGTGCCAAAAAGAATCAGCGCATAATACTCGCCCGCGCGAATCTTCTGCACCGCCATGTACTCGTAAGAACTCAGGATCACGACAGCGGCAACCGCAATAATCAGCACATGAAAGAAGATGCTGAACCCATCCACCTGCACCGTGTTCCAGAACGCCAGCCCGGGCGTCTGCGACATCATCCACGTCGCCGCCATCGCTGCCACGGTTCCAAGAAATGCAACCCAACCCAAAATCTTCTGTCCCGCTTCTTTCTCCAGCAGGGGCTCGAGAAACATCACAATCATGCCGAAAATCGAAAGCACAATCTCCGGCAGAATGCGCACGTAGTCCGCACCCTGCGGCAATGCCTGCGAATAAACCGCGGGAAGTATCGCGATCACGGCATCACCACCCGGCTCGCGATGTGCACATACGGCGTCAGCGCCGCCTGCACCGCGGGATCGATCGCGGCCAGCCATATAATCGGCGCGACCCCCATCACCAGCGCAGCCACAGCACACGGCCAGATCGCCCACTTTTCAAATCCAGAGAGATCGCGCAACGAATTGTTCACCGAATGCGTGACCTTGCCATAAAACACGCGCTGGTACATCCACAGCAGATAAATCGAACTCCAGATCACTCCGGTCGCCCCAAGAATTCCATAAATCGGCCGAGCCTGGAACGCCCCGCTCAAAACCAGAAACTCGCCGATGAATCCGTTCAGTAAGGGCAATCCTGCAGACGCCAGCACAATCACTAAATACAACGCGGCATACACCGGCATAGGCGAAGCCAGCCCGCCGAATTCCTTAATCTCATAGGTGTGCCGCCGCTCGTGCAGAATTCCCGTAAGCATGAACAACCCGCCAGTCGAGACTCCATGCGCCAGCATCACAAACATCGCGCCATTCAATCCCGCCTGCGTAAAGCTGAAAATCCCCAGCACCACAAATCCCAAATGGCTCACCGACGAATACGCCACCAGCTTCTTCATGTTCGGCTGCACCATCGCCACCAGCGCCCCGTAGATGATGCCGACCAGCGCCAGAATCATGATCCACCAGGCGTTCTGTCGCGCCTGCTCGGGAAAAAGCCCAAGATTGAAGCGCAGCATTCCATACGTCCCCATCTTCAGCAAAACTCCAGCCAGCAGCACCGACCCGGCAGTCGGCGCTTCGACGTGCGCATCCGGCAGCCACGTATGAAATGGGAACAACGGCACCTTCACCGCAAACGCCAGAAAAAATCCCAGGAATAACCATTCTCCCGCAGCAGAAAAATTCGGAATCGCTCCGCTCGTGATCTGATCGCGGATCGTCACGAAATCAAAGCTTCCCGTATGCGCGTAAAGCCACAAGATCGCCGCCAGCATGAATACCGACGCGATCATGGTGTACATAAAAAACTTCACCGCCGCATAAACCTTGCGCTCGTGCCCGAAAATTCCGATCAGCAGCGCCATCGGAATCAGCGTCGCTTCCCAGAAGAAATAGAAGAGGAACAAGTCGAGAGAAACGAAAACGCCGATCAGCGCAGTTTCCAGAATCAGCAGCAGGATGAAAAATTCCTTCACCCGCTCATGCACCGAGTTCCAGGAAATCAGCACGCACAACGGCGTGAGGAAAGTCGTCAGCACCACTAGCCACAGAGAAATCCCATCGATTCCCATGTGATAGTGAATGTTGGGAACCGAAATCCACGCCTTATCGATCACGAACCGGAACTCGCTGTGCTCGCGGTGAAAATGTACCGGCAGATGCAACGACAGGATGAAAGTAAGCAGCGATACAACCAGCGCGAAAATGCGGATGTCGCGATCCCGTCGCGGGAAAAACGTCAGGAAAAACGCGCCTCCCAGCGGCACGAATGTGACCAGCGACAGGATGAATGGGCTGAGCGTTTCCAGGCTCATCGTCCCACCGCCATCCACAGCATGAATGCGATCACCACCGCCGAACCCACAGCGATCCATCCCGCATAAGAACGAAGGTTGCCCGACTGCATGCGCCGCGCCTCGTCGGACACATGCCGCGCTCCCTCGCCCGCGTCATTCACCGCCGCATCAATAATCTTGCGATCCACTGCCTGCCACAAAATGCGTGTAGATCCTTCAATCAGGGGCTTCACGAGCAACACCCCGTAGAATTCGTCCACGTAATATTTGTTCACCACCGTCTGATACAACCCATGCATGGAATGAGCAATTCTTTCCGGCAAACGCGGGTTGCGATAGTAAAGCTGCCACGCCAGCCCGAATCCCAAAAACGCCGCCAGCACAGAAATCCCCGTGAACATCAGTTCGGTTGGAGCTTCGGTCTTCGGCTCGGGCCCTTCGGTTTGCTGCTCAGAAGCGCCTTTCTCTCCGGGCGCGATGTTCTGTCCCGCAGGCGCGCTCACATGAAACACAGGTCCAAGAAACTTGTCGAACTGGTTGTTCCCGCCCAGTGATCCCGGCACGCCAACATATCCGCCGATTACCGACAGTATCGCGAGAATTACCAACGGCGCCACCATCACCCACGGACTCTCGTGAATGCCGCCGTGTCCATGTCCGCCATGCGCGTCATGCCCAGCGTGACCCGCTTCCGCTTCTCCGCGATACTCCCCGAAGAACGTCATGAACCACAGCCGGAACATATAAAAAGCAGTGATGAAAGCCGTGATCAGCCCCACAAGCCAGTAAACCCAACTCGCCTGATAAGCCCGCCACAAAATTTCATCCTTACTGAAAAATCCGGAAAAACCCGGAATGCCCGAGATGGCCAGAGTCGCAGCCGTCATCGTCCAGAACGTCCACGGAATCTTCTTGCGCAGCCCGCCCATCCTGCGCATATCCTGCTCGCCACCAACTGCATGAATCACCGAACCCGCTGCCAGAAACAGCAGACCCTTGAAGAACGCGTGCGTCATCAGATGAAAGATGCCCGCCGAGAACGCCCCCACGCCGCAAGCCATGAACATGTAGCCGAGTTGCGAAATGGTCGAATACGCGAGAACTTTCTTGATGTCGGTCTGTGCAATGCCAATCGTCGCCGCAAAAAACGCAGTCAGCGTTCCGATAATCGCAACCACCGTCAAAGCGATCGGCGCACGCTCGAAAATCACATGCGACCGCGCCACCATGTAAACTCCCGCCGTCACCATCGTCGCGGCATGGATCAAAGCCGAAACTGGCGTAGGACCTTCCATCGCGTCCGGCAGCCACACATACAGCGGAATCTGCGCCGACTTGCCGCAAGCTCCAAGCATCAGCAGAAGTCCGATTGCGGTCAGCAGGCCCGCTCCCGCGGTCTCCGAACCCATGGGCAAAATGCTTGAAAATACCTGCCCGAAATTCAGCGATCCAAAATGTTTGATCAATAAGAACAATGCAATCAGGAAACCAAAATCGCCGACGCGGTTAACAATGAAAGCTTTTTTTCCCGCCGATGCCGCCGAATCTTTCGTAAACCAGAATCCAATCAGCAGATACGACGCCAGCCCCACTCCCTCCCATCCGATGAACATCATCAGGTAATTGCCCGCCAGAATCAGCGTCAGCATGAAAAACATGAAGAGATTTAAATAGCAGAAAAATCGGTAAAAGCCCGGATCCTCCCACATGTACCCGACCGAGTAAATGTGAATCAAAAATCCGACTCCGCTCACGATCAGCAGCATCACCAGCGAAAGCTGATCGAGATAAAACTCGAAATCAACATGAAAACTTCCCGAGCGGATCCAATGCGCGCAATATTCCGTGTAGGGAAGCGAGAGCGAAGAAAACCGCATGGCGACCACGAGCGCCCATGCAAACGCCGCACCACAGAAGAAAAGCGCGACGGTTGTCACGGCCTGGCGCGACGATTTCTTCCCCAAAAATCCGTTGATCGCCGCCCCCGCCAGCGGCAGGATCGGAATCAACCACAGATTGAGCATCGGATTCATAGCTTGTGCAGATTCATAAACTTAAGCAGATTTATAACTTGAGCAGATTCACCCGATCCACATTCAATGTTTCGCGAGTTCGATATACGGCAATGATGATCGCAAGCCCCACCGCCGCTTCCGCCGCAGCCACCACCATCACGAAGAAAACAAAAATCTGTCCCGCGAGCACATGCCAGTGCGCCGCAAACGCGACAAACGAAAGATTCACGCCATTCAACATCAGCTCAATCGACATAAAGATAGTGATGATATTGCGCTTGATCAGAAACCCAAGTACCCCACAGGCAAAAAGAAAACCGCCGAGCAGCAGATAATAAGAAAGAGGAACCATCAGCTGGCTTTCCTTTCCGCCGCATCAGGCTTCGCCGCCAGCACCACCGCGCCCATAATGGCAATCAGAATCAAAATCGAAGTCACTTCAAAGGGAAGCAAGAAATCGTGAAAAAGCAGCTGCGCGATCTCGGTCGGATGCCCCGGGAGCGCGCCAATGGGCACCGCTTCTGTCCCGGAATGCCGCAGCACCACCCAGGCCAAAAGAACGCTGCCGGTCAACATTCCCGGAACACCCAACAAAATCGCCACGCGGCTACCCTTGGTCTCTTCTTCCTCTCCCGCATTCAAAAGCATGATGACGAATACAAACAACACCATGATCGCTCCCGCATACACGATCACCTGCACCGCCGCCACAAACTCAGCGCCCAGCAACAGATATTCGCCCGCCAACGCCGCCATCACCGCAATCAGCGACAGCGCCGAGTTAATCGGATGCCTCTGCGCCAGCAAGTTAACCGCGCCCGCCACGCAAACCGCGCCGAACGCGAGAAATAAGATGAGATGAAGGCTCATGAAATCAGTACCGAGTTGTGAGTACCGAGTACCGAATACCAAACGTCAAGCCCGAGTCAACCTCTCGCAACTCGGTACTGGGTACTCGCAACCGTTTTTCTACCAGCCCACCCAAATAGCCGTGACCACCAGATTCGCAATCGCCAGCGGCAACAGAAATTTCCATCCGAATGCCATGAGTTGGTCATAGCGGAAGCGCGGCAGCGTCCCGCGCACCCAAATATAAAGAAAGAGAAAGCCAAACACCTTCAGCGCGAACCAGAATACCGGTAGGATGACCTGCAGCCATCCCGGACCAAACAGCGGACCGCGCCATCCTCCAAAAAACAGCAGCGTCGCCAGGCATGCCACCGTAATCATGTTCGCGTATTCCGCCATGAAAAACATGGCAAACTTCATCGAGCTGTATTCCGTGTGATAGCCCGCCACAAGCTCAGTTTCCGCCTCCGGCAGGTCAAACGGAATCCGGTTCGTCTCCGCGTAAGCCGCCATCAGGTAAACAAAGAAGCCCACAAACTGCCAATGGAAAACATTCCAGCGGGGAAGAATGTAAAGAAATCGCCCACCCTGCGCATTCACAATATCCCGCAGGCTAAAACTCCCGGCCTGCAACAAAACCCCAACCAGCGACAGCCCAAGCGCGATTTCGTAGCTCACCATCTGCGCGCTCGATCGCAAGCCGCCGAGCAGCGAATATTTATTATTCGAAGACCACCCGGCCAGCGCCACGCCGTAAACGCCCAGAGAAGTTACGCCGAGAATCACCAGCAGCCCGATGTTCACATCAGTGATCTGCAGCGGAATCACGTAGCCAAACGCCGTGAACGAATTCCCGAAAGGAATCACCGCAATCGATGTCAGGGCAAACGTCACCGCCATGATCGGAGCGGCCAGAAACAGCGGCTTGTAAACATGCGGCGGCGTTAGATCTTCTTTGAAAAGGAATTTCAAACCATCGGCAGCAGGTTGCAGCAGGCCAAAAGGGCCGACTCGCGTGGGTCCCCACCGGTTCTGCATATGCCCCACAACCTTGCGTTCGAGCCACACGGTGTATGCCACGCCAGTAAGCAGGATGAAAATAATGAGGGCCGACTTGATCACCGACACGATAATGAAAACGCCAATCGGCAAGGTCCTTGCTTCCTCTCCAAATCTGCGATCGATGCTGTGATCGGTTATTACTGCGAAACGTTATTACTGGGTTAGTCGGCGGCAACTTCCGCGGGCGCCGCTTCGCGACTCTCGATTACGGAATTCAATGCGCGCGAATATCGGCCAAGCGTCCCGGAGCTGAAAAGGTTGTCGTGTGCCGGCTCAATCGCTTCTGCCCGATGCGCCACTGCCGGCCCAACTCCCGCGAGCGACGTGTGCTGGCTGTTTCCCGCCAGCAGAGTCAGACGCGACACGTCGTAGCCCGGAACCAGCCGTTGCATTTCATCCAGAATCGCCGTCGGATCGAACGGACTCATCTTCGGTTCCAGCCCGCGTGCCTCCAGCCACACCGCGTGCCGGTCTGCCTCGCCCGACTGCGCCCCGCGAGACTGTCCCATATCCGCCCGCGTTCCCCCGCCGAAAGGAACGAGTTTGTGAACGTCGAAACCCATCGCGTCCGCGACGCGGACGATCATTTCGAAATCGGATTTCGTTCCGCTAACCTCGCCCGCTTTTTTCACCAGTTGCAGATCGCCGCAAGTGTCGGTGAATGTTCCGGATTTTTCGTAAGCGTTCGCCGCCGGCAAAACCACATCAGCCATCACGGCAGTTTCCGTCAGGAACATGTCCTGCACCACGACAAAACTCTTCGAAAATACAAAAGGATCAATCTCCAACCGTCCAATCGGGTTCGATCCGACGATATATAGCGCTTTCAGCTTGCCCGCTTTACCCGCTTCCACCATCCCATTCAAATCAAGTCCAGCCGTCTGCGGAATCCCGCCCCACTCCTCATGGAACGAACTGTTTCCCGCGATTGGGTGATAACCCGGGAGCAAATCCGGATACAGTCCCATGTCCGCCGCACCGCGTGAGTTCGCATAATCGGCGAGGCAAACAAATCTCGCTCCCGCGATCGACGATCCGAATTTCACTAGGTCCGAAATTGCAGAGCCGCGCAGCTCAGCGCCGAAAACGATAACCAACTTCTCTTCGCCGCTGAGTTTCGCGCGTAAACCTGTCCATGCATCCTGATTGAATTGCGCGTCGGCAATCGCATCCGCAACCGAATCATCCCCGGCAAGGAACGCCGCCACTTTGCCTTCGCTTTCCGCCGGAATCTGCACAAAGCTCGCAGCCTGCCGCCGCAACTTGATCGGATTCGAATTGATCACATACAACCGCGCGTTGTGCAGCCGCACGTTGTTCCGTATCTGCCACGCCAGCAGTGGATGCTGCTCGGTAGGATCGTTTCCAATCAGCAGAACCGCAGGCGCAGTAAACACATCCGCCATGCTCGCGGTCGCATTCGCTTTTCCACGCAAAGAAGATGCAAAAGCAGGGAAGTCCGCTGTGCGATGATGATCGACATTATTCGTTTTCAACACCACCCGCGCAAATTTCGACAGCAGATAATCTTCTTCGTTGGTCGTCCGTGTCGAGCCAATCACGCCAATCGCCTGCCCGCCCTCGGTATCGCGAATGTTCGCAAAAGTTTTCCCGATCAGCGCCAGCGCATCTTCCCAGGTCGCCGGAGTCAGCTTGCCATTCTGCCGAATCAGCGGCCGCGTCAGCCGTTCTTCATGATTGGCGAAATCGAACGCATACCGGCCCTTGATGCAGAGAAAGTCTCCATTCGTTCCGCTCTTGTCGCGATTGTCTCCGCGAACAATCTCCATCCCCGTATCGGCCCGTCGCACGCCCAAAGTCGTCTTGCATCCGTCGCCGCAGTGCGTGCAAATCGTGCCGACATGCTTCATCTCCCAGGGCCGCGTCTTATAGCGATACGCGCCGGAAGTCAGCGCGCCGACCGGGCAAATGTCGATGCACATCCCGCACTCTTCGCACTCCAGATGATCTTCTTTATTGGGAGCAATAATCGAACTCACGCCACGGTTCTGCACGCCGAGCGCCCACACATCCATGCCCTCGCCGCAAACCCGCACGCAGCGGAAGCAAAGAATGCAGCGTGGCCGGTCAAAGAACACCACCGGCGACCACTGCTGTTCATCTTTATGATTCTTCGCCTCCATGAACTTCGACTCGGCTGCGCCGTAGGAAAACGTCATGTCCTGCAATTCGCACTCGCCGCCCGCATCGCACACCGGGCAATCCAGGGGGTGATTCCCCAGCAGAATCTCAACTGTAGCTTTGCGCGCTTGCTTCACTTCATCACTGTCAGTGGTGACAATCATGCCTTCGCCGATCACAGTAGTACACGCAGTCTGCAGCTTCGGCATCTTCTCGATCTTCACCACGCACATGCGGCAAGCCCCGCACAAGGAAAGATTGGGGTAATAACAAAATGAAGGCACCTCGATGCCCGCGGTTTTGCACGCCTCAATAAGTAGCGTTCCCGCCGGAGCGGTGACCTTTTTGCCGTCAACTGTGAGGTTTACGTCAGGCATACAGTCTCAATGTGCAAGCACCGGCAGTTCTTCTACCGCGCCTTCCTTCTCATACGGACACGGCCTGCCTTCCAAATGATCCTCAAACTCTTTGCGAAATTTCTTCACGAACGCAATCGTCGGCATCGCCGCCGCATCGCCCAGCGGACAAAATGTCCGCCCCAGCATGTTTTCCGACAAATACCGCATGTTGTCGATGTCCTTCATCAGACCGCCGCCGCGATGAAAACGAGTTAAAGTTTTTTCCAGCCAGTCCGTACCCTCGCGGCAAGGGATGCACCAACCGCAACTCTCGTGCTTGTAAAACTTCATCGTGCGCAACGCAAATTTAACAATGCACTGTGCGTCATCCACAATCACCACACCGCCCGAGCCCAGCATCGATCCGGCCTTGGCGACAGAATCGAAATCCATCGCCACATCAATCTCGTCCGCCGTCAGGCACGGACACGACGATCCTCCCGGCACCACCGCCTTTAGCTTGCGCCCATTCGGAATGCCGCCGCCCACCTCATAAATCATCTTCTTCAGGTTGTAGCCCATCGCCAGTTCGTAAACGCCCGGCTTAGCAATGTTGCCGCTCAAGCAGAACAGCCGCGTGCCGCCATTCTTCGGCGTCCCCAATTTCGCATACCAATCCGCGCCCCCAAGAATAATGTGAGGCACGTTCGCCAAAGTCTCCGCATTATTAATGACTGTCGGCCCACCCCAAAGTCCCACAACGGCAGGGAAGGGAGGCCGGATCCGCGGAATGCCGCGCTTGCCCTCAAGCGATTCCATCAATGCCGACTCTTCACCCACTTCATAAGCCCCTGCGCCACCATGCCAATAAATGTCGAGCGTGCGCCCACTGCCAAAAATATTCTTCCCGACAAATCCCTTCGCGTACGCGTCGCGAATCGCCTTCTGCATGATGACCAACAGATATCGATACTCACCGCGAATATAGATGTACCCATTCTGGGCGCCGACGGCTAGAGCCGCGATCATCACGCCTTCGATCACCGAATGCGGGTCGTGCTCGAATATTAACCGGTCTTTGCAAGTCCCAGGCTCACTCTCATCGCCATTGCAAAGCACATACTTCGGCTTGGCCGATTGCTTGGGCACAAACGACCACTTCATCCCGGTCGAAAATCCCGCGCCACCACGCCCGCGCAAGCCTGAGTTCTTCACTTCATTAATAATGGCGTCCGGCTCCATCGCCAGCGCCTTCTGCACGGCCTTGTAGCCGTCGAGCTCGAGATAGCGATCGATATTCGTCGCGCCCATGCCAAAGCGCTTCGAGACGACCTTCACCTCGTCGGGATGGGAAACCAGCTCAGCCATGAGAATTGAAAATACTTATTGCGTCGCCTTCCTCTTATAGTCGTCCAAAATCCTGTCCATCTTCTCCGCCGTCAGGTTCTCGTGAAAATCGTAATTCACCTGCGCCGCCGGAGCCCAACTGCATCCCCCGATGCACTCAACTTCTTCCAGCGTAAACATTCCATCCATCGTAGTTTGCTTGTGCCCAACACCAAGTTTCTTCGCGCAATGCCGCAAAATCTCTTCGCCGCCCCGCACCATGCAACTGATGTTCGTACACACCTGCACGTTGAATTTCCCGCGCGGCTTGGTGGTCAGCATCGAGTAGTAGCTGATCACGTTCCGCACTTCGAGTTCAGTCAAATCCAACCGGCCAGCGATCTCCGCAATGACGTCATCGCTGAGAAATCCAACTTCATCCTGCGCATACAGCAGCGTAGGCACCAAAGCCGATCGCTTAGTCGGATAATGCGGCACCATCTCCGCAAACCGCGCCTCGAACTCGTCAGAAAACCTCATAGCCCTTTTGCGATTGAGCAATCGCGCGATTGTGCTGTTGATAATCTCATGCTGCAATCTTTGCTGTTCGCTGCGAAGCGGCGAAGATCCTGGTCAATTCGTTCGCCTCCTCGAGCAGCACAGCGATCTTGTCGACCGCAACGACGCCCCATTCGGACATTAACTCCAGCCACAGCACCTGCTTCGTCAGCCTCTTCAACCACAATGCCGATCTTTGCTACAAACTCCGCTCTCGATCGGGCACGACAAACCGCCCTGTAGTTTGCGGCCACCGACGTACCGCATCGAAGCAATTGCTTTCCCAAAACTTGGGCGTCGGTTCGATACGGCAGTGAGCGGTATAGACGAATTATTGCCAGCGCGAACGTCTTCGTTCGTCCCCTTAATTTTTCCGGCTGACTGCTCATGGCGAATGTCTCTCTAATCGCGAAATCACCCGATCACCCAATCGCCCAATTCTTATCGATCAATCTCTCCTAAAACAATATCAATCGACCCAATCGCCGCCACCACATCCGCAATCAACCCACCCTCACACATCTTCGGCAGCGTTTGTAAATTCGCCAGGCACGCCGCCCGCATATGTACGCGATAAGGTTTCGCCGTACCATCACTAACCACGTAATACCCCATCTCGCCACGCGGCGACTCCACCGCCTGATAAACCTCACCCTCCGGCACTGCAAAACCTTCCGTAATAATCTTAAAGTGATAGATGAGCGCTTCCATCTGCGTCTTCATCTTCTCGCGGTCAGGCAGCACAACCCCCGGGGCATCCGCCTTAATCGGTCCCTCCGGCATCCCCTCGAGCGCCTGTTTCACGATCGCAATCGACTCGCGCAGTTCCGCCACGCGGCACATGTAGCGCGTAAAAACGTCCCCGTCCTGCATTACGGGAACCTTGAACTTGAAATTCTCATATCCCGAATAAGGCATGTCCCGCCGCAAGTCGAAATCCACGCCACTGCCGCGCAACGTCGGCCCGCTGGCGCCCAGTGCAATTGCGTCTTCCGACGTCATCCGAGCCACGCCCTTGGTCCGCATCATCCAAATCGGATTTCCGGTCAGCAGATTTTCATACTCATCTACTTTGTCAGGAAAATATCCAGCGAAGTGGCGCACGCGGTCGAAAAAATCGAGCGGCGGCTCCAACGCGATTCCTCCGATGCGAAAGTATGAGGTCATCATGCGCTGCCCGCTGACCGCCTCGAACAGCCGCAAAACTTCCTCGCGCTCCCGGAAGCAATATAAGAAGACCGTCATCGCGCCAATATCCAGGGCGTGCGTTCCCAGCCACACCAGATGCGAATTGATGCGCGTCAACTCGTTCATCAACACCCGCATCCACTGCGCCTTCGGCGGAATCTGCAGGCCCAGCAGTTTTTCCACCGCCAGCGCGTAGCAGAGATTATTGGTCATCGGGCACAGATAATCGATGCGGTCGGTAAGCGGCACCACTTGCTGATAAAACTTGGCTTCGCAAGTCTTCTCGATGCCCGTGTGCAAAAAGCCGATATCGGGCATGATGCGCACCACGGTCTCGCCATCGATTTCGAGCAGCACGCGCAGCACGCCGTGCGTAGAAGGATGCTGCGGCCCCATGTTCAGGATCATGGTTCGATCCTGCGCGGGATCAAGCACGGGCGTGGGCGTCAGATGTGCCATTTCTTGTCCGGCCTAGCGGTAACCCTCCACCGGATAATCCTTGCGCAACGGATATCCTTCCCAATCCTCCGGCATCAAAAGCCGCACCAAATAAGGATGCCCGCTGAATCGAATCCCAAACAGATCGAAAACTTCCCGCTCAAAATAATTCGCGCCCGGCCACACCGAGGTCACCGATTCCACCACCGGACTCACGCCATCCAGCTTCACCTTCAATCGCACGCGTTCTTTTTTCGAAATCGATAACAGGTGGTAGACCACTTCAAACCGCGGCTCAGCAGGGAACCAATCGACGCAGGTCACATCGGAAAGGAAATTGAACGCACACGAAGGATCGTCGCGCAGAATCGCGCAGGCTTCGCGGATATACGGTCGATCCACATAAATCGTCATCTCGTCGCGGTCAAACTTCACGCCCGCAACCGAAGCCGCATTCCACGCCAGCAAACGCCCCACCGCCGGGTGACCCTTCAGTTGTTCGAGATCAGAAATCGCACCGGCAGGCGGCATCTAGCGCACTCCCCGCCGCGTAGCTTCCGGGCCCCACTCCAGAACACCCTTCTTCCACACGTAGAAAAGACCCACCAGCACGATGCCAATGTAGACAAACATCTCCCATAGACCAAAGTGCTTTAGATCCCGAAGGATCACCGCCCACGGATAAAGGAAAACTGCCTCCACATCGAATAAGATGAATAGCATCGCGACCATGTAGAACTGCACCGAGAAGCGTTGACGGGAGTCGCCCACCGGTTGCATGCCGCACTCGTAGGCTTCCATCTTGGCCCGCGTAGGTTTTCGCTGTCCAATCAGCCAGGAAAGGGTGACAATTGCACCCGCGATTCCCCCCGCCATCAAAATGTGGATCAGGAGGGGCAGGTATCGGGCGAAGTAATTGTCTGGCATAGGAGAGGGTATATATAATTCGCGCGATGCTTTGATTAAACATTCTAGATTAGGTGTTTGCGCGCGAGAGTGTCAAGACAACGAGCAGCATTTTTGGGGATTTGAAAAAGAGGAATGCAATCGGGAAACGCAGTAATTGAGTAATTGAAAATCTAAGAGCGCGGCACGCCGCAACAGTTGATCTGCCGCGAGCTTTTCAAATGACTCAATTATCAAATTACAAAACTTAGAAAAATTTCCCTATGATTTTCGGCTTCAACACCGACGTTAAACACGGCGACACCATCTACCACGTGCAGAGCGAAGCACGCGAAGGCGAAAAGCTTCTACAGACGCAGGTCTTTGTCCGCGGACGCTGCATCGGCAAGAAAGCCACTCCCTACGCTTCACAGGAAGCCAGCTTCGGTGATCCCCAAAAAGAGCAGCAGTTACGCGACCAGCACCGCCTGGTCCTCGAAGCCATTCGCGAGGGGAAACTTGACAGCGTGATAGACCGCGCCGACTCCGAAGCGCTCGCCAGCGTCAAGCAACTCGACGTCCATTGGGCCAACGCCGAATCCGTCCACACCGATCGCAGCCTGACCATGCGCCTGCGCGTCACCGAAGGCGATGCTGCCGTTCCCAGCGCCCGCTTAACTTTCCGTTTCGCCCGACCCAACGCCGCTCCTTTTTATACGCAGGCTGTCACCGACGCCGCCGGCAACGCCGAGATCTCCGTTGAAGTCGACCAATCCGCCCTCCCCGATTCTTCCATCATGGTTCAAGCCAACCATGAAGGCCGCACCGTAACGCGCAAGTTTGCACTAAGGAAAGCGGATTAACTTTCCCTCCGCCATGAGAGAATCCGTCAATGGATCTCCAGATCAATGGCGAGTCCCGCAGCTTTGAGGCTCCATCTTTATCCGCGCCATTCACCCTCGCTGCCCTCATCGAGTCCCTTGGCATGAAACCCGACCGCGTAGCCGTAGAACTCAACCGCGAAATCGCTCCCCGCGACCGCTGGCCGCAAATCGCCCTTAAAGACGGCGACCGCCTGGAAATTGTCCACTTCGTCGGCGGCGGGACTTCGTCGCAGTGAGAAACAAAATAGGCAGTAATGATTTAACTAATCGCCGGTAAGCTTCAAATAGGCTTGACTTTAACTCCCAGTCAACCCATAATGCTTGACTTAGTTTTGCCGGACGCCACTGGCGGCAGATTCATCCATCCTCCCAAGCTCGGTGGATTTTGTATTCGAGGGATGCCCGTGTATGTTCAAGCCGCGAATGCACAAATTTACCAAGGCAAGAAGTGTCCCACCTTTATTTATTCTCCTTGGTGCGTTTGTGGCGCTGTCTCTATCCTCCTGCGGCGGCAACTCTTCGGCCAACAGCGGAACCTCAACCGGGGGAAATTCTCCGATGGCTTACACCATCGGCGGCACCGTATCAAACCTTTCCGGCACCGGCCTGCTGCTAGGTAACGGCGGACATAGCGTCACCATCAGTTCGAACGGAAGTTTCACCTTCGCAAATCGCGTTCCGGCCGGAGGAAGCTACAACGTCCTCGTCACCGCGCAGCCCTCCGCCCCGATTCAAAATTGCGATGTGACCAATGGAAATGGGACGGCTAACTCGAACGTCACAAATATCACAGTGACTTGTTCCTCCACTTACCTTGTGGGAGGCAGTGTTTCCGGATTGGTGGGCAAAGGCTTGGTGCTACAGAATGACGGCGGCGACAATCTTTCCATCAGCGCCAACGGAAACTACACCTTTACAACTCCTACTCCCATCGGACACGCTTTCGACGTCAGTGTTTTCGCCCAACCATCGAACCCTGCTCAATTTTGCAGTGCGATGTCTGCCAGTGGAACCTCCAATGTTGATGTCTTGTCGGTTGCTATCGCATGCACTTCGGCTTACACGGTCGGAGGCATGGTATCTGGCCTGACCGGCAACGGTTTGGTCTTGCAGGATAATGGCATCGATAAATTGCCCATCAGTAGCAACGGCCCGTTCACTTTCGACATGCCTGCCAGTTTAGGCTCAACGTACAATGTTGTTGTTTCTACGCCTCCGAACAATCCTGCACAAAATTGCACGATAACGAGCGGCAGCGGGCAAGTCCTCGGCAACGTCACCAATGTTCAGGTCATTTGCTACGCTTCTGCAACCTTGCTGTGGGAGTGGTTGGATGGGACGACCACGACTGACCAAGCGGGCATCTATGGAATACTCGGTGTTCCCGCTGCTACAAACCTTCCCGGTGGTCGTGACAGCGGTATGACGTGGATTGATTCAAAGGGGAATCTTTGGCTGTTTGGAGGATATGGCTACGACTCGACTCAAGAGTTCGGCGCACTGAACGATTTATGGGAGTACAGCGCGGGGCAGTGGACTTGGGTGGGAGGATCTAACCAAGCCAATCAAGAGGGAGCTTATGGGATACAGGGAACCGCCGCGCCCGGCAACTTTCCGGGAGCGCGCAAAGGCGCGGTAAGTTGGATTGACGGCAGTGGTGACTTTTGGATGTTTGGCGGCCTTGAACTGTCTTACCAGGGATCTGAATACAATGACCTCTGGAAATACGCCGCCGGAGAATGGACGTGGGTGAGCGGCGCGAGTGTTCCGAAGCAACCGGGTGTCTATGGCACACTCGGTGTGGCCAGCCCCACCAATGTTCCGGGCTCGAGAGTTAGTGCCGTTGGCTGGATCGACTCCACAGGCGCTCTTTGGATTTTTGGTGGGGATGGTTTCGATTCGACCGACGCGTTCGGCGCACTGAACGACCTCTGGAAGTTCAGTTCGGGCGAATGGACCTGGATGGGCGGCTCAAGTCTCGTCGGCCAACCTGGTATTTACGGGACCCAAGGAGTCGCTGCGTCGGCCAATTGCCCGGGCGCACGCCGTCTGGCCGTTAGCTGGACCGATCAGTCAGGTAATTTTTGGCTCTTCGGCGGTGAAGGGGTCGACTCTGCAGCGGGTTCGGGCGAACTAAATGACTTATGGAGTTTCAGTAGTGGCCAGTGGACCTGGGTGGGTGGCTCGAATGTTGCAAACCAACAAGGAGCCTATGGAGCCCTTGGTACCGCATCAGCGAACAATTTCCCCGGCGCGCGCGATAGCGCTCTGGGACGGGCGGATGCCTCAGGCAACCTCTGGCTTTTCGCCGGTGAAGGTTATGACTCTTCCGCACAATATGGGCAGCTTAATGATCTTTGGAAATACAACTCCGGACAATGGACCTGGGAAGACGGAGCCGATGTCGCGAATCAATACCCTGTGTATGGAACCGAAGGAGTTGGTGCTCCGGTAAACACCCCGGGCGCAATGATCGCTGTTATGGGGTGGATCGATCCCGCCGGGAATCTGTGGATTTTCGGAGGAACCGGTTACGCCTCGGCGGGTTCTGGGGACCTAAACGCTCTATGGAAGGACACGCCTTAAGTTAGCTCCAGATAGCAGCGCGGGTTCTGCGATCCCTTATCAACTGATGATCGCAAACCTGACCGATACCGGGGTTTCTCGTGAAGCCACGTGACCTTTGTGTCTAGAGGTTTTCCCCGGAGAATTCTAAAGTACCCGCATCCTTTTAATAACCCCCATTCCCCGATTTCCTCATTGACTCCACTCCCAACCCATCGAACAATGTTTCAAACATTTGTAAACTATAATGTTTGAAACATAATCAGGGAAAAATGCAGCCAAGCTTTCCATCGCAAGAAGTCATCAAGCTAACCGGCATCACCGCCCGCCAGCTTCAGTGGTGGGACGAGCGCGGAGTAGTCAAGCCGCAGCGCCAGGGACATCGCCGTCTCTATTCCATGCAGAACCTAACCGAAATCGCCGTCATCTGCGAACTCCGGCGCAAGGGATTCTCCCTGCAAGGTGTACGAAAGGTCATGCGCTTCCTGCAGCGCGAGTTCGGCAAAGGCCTGGCCGAAATCGTCAGCCGCACCTCCGACATTCATCTCCTCACCGACGGCAAGCGTCTCTATCTCGAAACATCAGCTAGGCAAATCGTCGACATCCTGAAAAATTCCGCGCAACCCATCCTCGGCATTTGCCTCACCGACGCCGTTCGTCAAGTACGTGCTGAAGTTATCGCAAGAAAGTCGAATACTTCGGTAATATCGCCCGCCGAATCACGGCGTGCTAGAAAGGTTTCATAGGCAGCAGCGAGCGCTTCAAAACTCGGTCACGTCGTTTCACAAAGGGGGGAATCGATGGTTGGCGAACTGGACATCCTGAGCGAATGGATCCCGGAACAAATGCAGCCTGGCACCGTCTTTGTGCTCGAAAACGCCGGCGAAGTCGGCGAAAAAGAAGATCCCTATTGGGCCGTGCTCGCCTGCCCATCCTGCGGCATGCTGGGCCTCATCACGCGCCGCCAAATCAACGGCCTCGTCCCAGTCATCTGCGGCTCCGAAAAATGCTCCGCGCAATTTTTCATCCGCGAAGCCGAAGTGGTAGTCCGCAAGCCGTCCTAGAAAGATCTCACCGCTCCTCTCGGCTCTTCACTCCTATTTTTTGTCATTTTGAGCAGAGCAGTTCGCGTTAACGAACATGTTTTGTGAAACGAAGCCCGCCTCTCTCCGGCGCTGCTAACTCCATCCTCAAGCACGGTAATGGCGGAAATCCGTAGAGATTGCCGCTTCTGCGGTAGGCCTGAAGGCACATAACATTAACATGCAGCATGTAACGTTCCTCAAGCCAGATTCACTATTCATCGAGGCCGAATCTAACGCCGAATCCAAATATGAAAACGAAAAAATCTCGCTCAGGCAAGCACCCCCGTCCGCTTCTCTCATTCAATCATCCCGCGCGGGTTACGGTTCGCGAATCGAAGTTCAAATTGCTGCAGTCAGCCCGCCATCTCGATATTGCCGCGCTCAAGAGGACTGCGCGCTCCGAAGTAGAAATCGGCGAGGTCGAAACGGAATGTTGCCATCATCTGGTTCTTGCCGTTGTTCGCAAGGGAATGGTGACTGGACTGAACGTGGAACCGATTTCCAAAGATGCCAGAACGCCAATCGGATCCGAACTGCGAAAATTACTCGAAGTGGTAAAGCGCAAACTTCGCAGAAGCCGGCCCCGGCAACCTCAATTTCCAATGCCGGTTGAAAAATTCTTTGCCGCAGACGTGGCCGACCTCTCGATCAACACCATCACCTGCATTCAAATTTGTGTTCTCGGATGGTGTATTGCCTGTTGCTTTAACGCCGACATTTTTATGTGCGGCAAAATCACCATCGATACGACCAATCTTCCTTACCCGGAATATTTGTAACAGGGAAGTGTTGGGAGTGGAAATCCCGGTCAAGCCGAAGAGGTCCTCAACTGTGTTAGTGTCCTCTTAGAGCCTTAAAGGTGGGCGATCAATGAACCCCAAGGTCGACACACTCCTCAGGAAAGCCAAAAAGTGGCAGGAAGAGTTCGAGAAATTGCGCACGATCGTTCTCGACTGTGGGCTCACCGAAGACTTGAAGTGGGGTCAACCGTGTTACTCGCTCGAGGACAAAAACATCGTCCTAATCCACGGATTCAAAGAATACTGCGCGCTCCTGTTTTTCAAAGGCGCCTTGTTGGCTGATACTGATCACCTTCTAATCCAGCAAACCGAAAACGTTCAGGCGGGCCGTCAGATTCGCTTCACCAATGCGCGAGAAATAGTCAAGCTGGAACGCACCCTGAAAGCGTACATCCACGAAGCTATTGAAGTGGAAAATGCCGGCCTGAAGGTAAGGTATAAAAAAACTGCCGACTTCAAAATTCCTGAAGAGTTTCAAAACAAATTGAATAAAATGCCGGCCTTGAAAACCGCTTTCGAGGCGCTAACGCCGGGACGGCAAAAAGGATACCTTCTTTATTTCGCCGCCGCCAAACAATCCAAAACCCGCGAGTCCAGGGTCGACAAATGCACAAAGCAAATCCTTAAGGGAAAGGGATTACTCGATTAGTAAACGAAGCAAGCAGCTCACTTCTTCCTCGTAACGTTTATTTTGTGACCTCGATCTCGCCCGCCGCTCTTTCGCGATTTCAAGCGAGTCATAGTTTGATTCTACGGAACTCCGCAGGTGCAAAAGGGGCAGTAAAGATATGCTGGCGAAGGTTCCTTCGTGTACCTTCGTGATCTTAGTGGTTGACTTAAGACACGACCGAAATATCCCTTGCCCATCCGAGTACCGCGAGTTAACTTTATCTGCCCGAAAACTCAGTCAGGGAGTATACGCATATGCCAGTCGAAGAAAACATCCAACTGATGCAGCGATGGTTCCAGGAAGTATGGAACGAGGGCCGGATTCAAACCATCTACGATTTGCTCGCCTCAAACGCCGTAGCCAAAGGACAGAGCGGCGGCGAGTCAGAAATTCGCGGCCCCGAAGAATTTGCCAGGTTTGTGCAACAGATTCGCGCCGCGTTCCGTGATGTAAAGCTACAGGTGGAGGATATTTTCGGCGCCAAAGACGAGGTGGTGATCCGCTGGTCGGCGGTCATGACCCACACTGGCGACGCTTTCGGCGTCAGCGCAACGGGAAAATCCGTTCGCACCCGAGGCGTCACCATCGCTCGCATCGAAAATGGCAAGATCATCGAAGGCTGGGACAACTGGGATCAACTCGGAATGCTCGAGCAAATCGGAGCCTTACAGCGGATCCAACCTGCGATTTTAGCCGAGACAGCTTAGACCGTCTTTCGAAGGCTTGAATTTGAAAAGACGCCGGCGTGTCGAGACTTAATGCGTCTCCACCATAGTCTCCGCCAACTTATGCAGCGCGCCCTGGTTCACCGGACGCGTATAAAACATATGTCCGCCCGGAAACTCGTGCACCTGCACGCGGCTCGCATCGCCCATCATCGGCATCTGGTCCACACTAAGTACCGATCCCATGAATGGGCACGAGAGGTCGTTCCACCCATGCACGATCAGCACGCGCAGCTTAGGATCGGCAGCCACCGACTCACGCAGGTCTCCCACTGCACCTTTACGCAGGTCGTCGTTGCGATCCCATTGCCGGTTGACGTCCCGCGACAAGGCCTCATACCGCGCATCTGTTTTCCATCCCACCGTTCGCGTAATGAAGTCCACCATGGCAGTAGTCGTAGGCGCAACCGCGCTCTCCAGAATCGGATCGCCCGCCTGCTGGGTCGGTGCGTAAGGGAACGGATCGGGCGCAGTCACGTTCGAGTCGTACACACTGCCGATTAACCCTTGCGTCCGGTGCACCTCGCGTAGATAGGCTCGAATATCCAGCCGCCCGCCGGCAAACTTCACGAACGTCGGATCAAGCCCAGTCATTTCGGTTACATGCGCAATCATCGCGTCAGTAGCAGCCGGGTCGCTGCGTCCTTTCAGCAGCGCCTCGGCGTAGTCTCCCCGCGTATACGCAATCACCTGCTGCATCGCCGCGTCATTCAGCTTGCCCTCAGCCTCCAGATGTGCAGCCGTAATCGACGGCAAATCGATCATCCACGGAATCGGCGACAAATCCCCATCGCCTTTCTCCGGATTCAGATACGGACTCACCAACACCACACCATTCATAGCCACGCCCAGTGTAGATT
The DNA here is from genome assembly GCA_036490235.1 of Candidatus Sulfotelmatobacter sp. Lineage (GTDB taxonomy): Bacteria > Acidobacteriota > Terriglobia > Terriglobales > Acidobacteriaceae > Sulfotelmatobacter. Next base: position 28,119 of record DASXEG010000034.1, read on the forward strand.
GCAGATAGTGCGTAATCAGCGGCCCGCGATACCCGCCATAGCTCTCGCCGATCAGATATTTTTTGTCCAGCAAGCGGTCGTTCTGCACCAGCCACTTGTAGATCACCAGCGAGAGATACTCGATGTCCGGCTTCGGCGCATAGAAAAGCTTCTTAGTCTCCGCCTCGTCCACCAGCGACCGTGAAAATCCCGTGCCGATCGGATCAATAAAAACCATGTCCGAAAAGTCGAGCCACGTCCCCGGATTGTCCGTCAGCGTAGCCGGATCCGAAGGCGAGTCACCCTCATTCGCAAACGAAATATGCTTCGGCCCGATCGCGCCCAGATTCAAATAGACCGACGACGCCCCCGGCCCGCCATTGAACGCGAACGTAACCGGCCGGTGCGAAAAGCTGTCCTTGCCTTTCGCTTCGTCGCCTTTCGGTTGATCCAGCGTGTACGCGGTGTACATCACCACGCCGGTAGGCTTGTCGTCCTTGCCTTTCAGCATGATCGTGCCGACCGTCGCAGTGTAATGAAGCGTCTTGCCATTAACGGTGATCGTCTGCAGCGCAGACTTGTCCGCGGGCAAAGGATTCTTCATGGGCTCACCGGACTTCGACTCGGACGATTTCGACTCCCCGGATTTTGCCGACGCAGGAGTTGCGCTGGCATCGGCCGCCGGCTTAGCAGATTCGTCGTGCTGCGCGAACGCGGGAAGGGTGGACAACGCGATTGCAAGGACAACACTCGTAGATTTCATCCTGAATAAAGTAATTCATAAGCAGAGGTTGATGCAAAATCGCCGCCACACCACAGGCGACCGATAGTGAGTCTTGAACTAAAACGCCAAAGCCCCGAGTGTGCCTCGGGGCTTTAAGATACTAGACGACGTTCGCCAAACACTAACTATGATAAAGGGCCTATTTGAATTGTCAAGAAGCTCTGGTATCGAGTGACCCGAGGAGGGTAAGGGAGTCGAACCCTAATGGCTGCAAACCACTCGACATTTGGCGAACGTCGTCCAGTACCCACTGGCAATACCCTCCTAAACGATTCGTTCACCATGCTGCATTCTAGGGGCACTCACTCACGAAACGAACTGTGTGACCATGGATATTTTGGGAAATGTGCCAATTCGGGAGAACGGCGGCCCACTCAATAGGGCGGGAGCCTATTCAGCCCCGCCTTCAGGTTCAGTGTGGCCGTTAGACCAGCCTTCGCCTCAGTACATAATCGTCCGCGTCAAATGATGCGGCCAGCTCGTAGTGTGATAGTGCGTCCACAACCGCGCATCAATCTGCGGAATGATGATCTGATCATCCGCCGGCCGTATCTTATTAATCTCATCCGTCAGCAAAGCCGTCGCATAAAGGCAATGCGCGCGGATTTCAATCTCCTGCGAACTGTCCCGCGGAATCATCTGATAAGTATTGATGGCGTGTTCCAGTTCGCTCGAATAACTCGTCATGCCCATCAGCCGCAAAGCCACGGGCACAATGTAGTCGGCGAATGCCGTCATCTTCTGAATATCTTCTATCTTGAACGTCCCAGCCGGAAGCCCTGAATAAATTTGCCAGAATCCAAGCTGCGTCAGTTTATAAAACTTGATTTCATGCCCTCTGTACTCACTCACATCGTTGTACCGCGGGAACTCCACCGCCAGCCGTTCCACCAGTCCATTGCCTTTATCGTAGAGTCGCGGCGAGCAGGAACGAATAAAGTTGTAATAACGCCCATCGTACTTCGAAGCCAGAATGCCGCCGACCTGATGAAAGATCGCCAACTTATCATCAAGCATCGGCATTTCAATATTTCCCGCAAAAATCTTCTCCATATCCGCCCGCGTCATATTCGCCAGAAACTTGCCATCAAGCACCGGAATCCCGTTCTCCATCGCCCGCCTCAAGCAGCCAAACATCGCGTCAGAGTCGGAAAGATGCTCGCCGTTGTAATCAATCTGAAATTTCACGTGGCTCTTGAAGTCGGTAAATGCCGTATCAATCGTGTTGCCGACCATGATGAAATCCATGGCAACATCCGGCGTCTTCTGCAATCCGTAGGGCACGGAGAGATTCGGCATGGGCAGCTCTTCGTAAGCCATCCACCCCGCGACCTCAACGATCTTGTCGTAATGTGTGTGAACGTCGCGAGAGTTCTCGATCACCGGATGCAAACTATCGATGACGGGACACACCGTTTTCGGCCACGGCATAGAAGATGTCTTCTTGCTCGAACTGGCAATAACGGAAGCGAAAGCAGACGGCATCAGGCTGCCCACCGTTGCAGCCGTAGAAATACCCTTCAACATCTGACGACGCACAGGATTCATTCGCGAGTTTTGAAAAACCTCCTTCTACCGCGCAAAATTTTAACAGACGCGCAGAAGTCCGTGGTCTCTGAGCATAAAGTCCATATCAATCCCTCCTGCATTCATGCGCTCTGGGCAGTTTTTCTTGACACCGCCATCAAGCCGTCATAAGCTCCAACAGCGGCTTTTAGGAATCTTCGCATCTCCACCCCCACCCGTGCGTAACAAAAATTAAACTGGAGTCTCTGCATGAATTTCGTGGTTCGGTCCCTGCTTCCGGTCATCGCGCTGCTCTCCATGGCACACGCAGTCAGCAGCCCACAACGGAAAATTCAGCACATCATCATCATCGTTCAGGAAAACCGCACCCCCGATAACATCTACGGCAGCGACCCCACTTTTCTGCCTGGAGTCAACATCGGCACTTCCGGCAAATACAAAGGCAAACCGAACGTCACCCTCTTCGCCCAGCCCATCATCACCTGTTACGGCCTCGGGCATAAGCATTCCGACTTCACCTCCATGTACGACAAGGGAGCCATGGACGGCGCCTATCAGATTCAGCTAACTCTGCCCAGAGGCTGCACCCCTCCTGCCAATCCGATGTACTCCTACGCTGATAACAGCAGTACTTCCTATCCTTCGAATGAAGTGCAGCCCTACTTCGATATTGCCACGCAGTTCGGCTTTGCCAACTACATGTTCCAAACCAATCAAGGACCGAGCTTTCCGGCGCATCAGTTTCTTTTTTCAGGGACCTCCGCGCCCGTCTACAACGACGGCGAAAGCACTCCGTATTACCAATGGTTCGCAGCCGAAAACACGACCGTCGACTTTCCCAGCGGCTGCTTCGGCGCAACCACCACCACCGCTGCAGAACTCGGCCCGGGTCAAACCAAAGAATCGCTCGGATGGACCAATCCCAACCTGATTGGCGCCACGCCCGGCTATCCCTGCTACAACCACAACACCATCGCGAATGTACTCGATCCCGCCGGTATCAGTTGGCGCTATTACACCGACGAATCCACCGATTTCTGGACGGCGCCCAACGCCTTCCAGACCATCTGCAACTCCACCATCGCTGGCGACGGCTGCGTAGCCACTCCTGAAAATCCCGACTGGAATTACGTAATCGACGAAAGCCCCGCCAACAATCCACCCAACCCTGCGCAAATTCTCGAAGATATCGGAAACTGCGATCTGCCCCAGGTCAGTTGGGTCATTCCCAACGGCGCATGGTCCGATCACGGAGGCAACGCCAGCGTCACCGATCCTCCTCCCGCCTTGGGACCATCATGGGTCGGCAGCATCGTCAACGCAATCGGCCAGGGCGTGGCGGGCAGCACCTGCAACCCGCTCAATGCACCCATTTACTGGCGCAATACTGTCATCCTCATTACTTGGGACGATTGGGGCGGCCTTTACGATCACGTAAAGCCCCCCAGCATCGGCTACGTGAATAGCGGCGGCAGCGGATCGCAATACGTCTACGGATTCCGCGTGCCCTTGCTGGTAGTTTCTGCCTATTCGCCCAAACCCGGCTACGTCTCCGGTCTCGCCGCAAACAATAGCATCACCAATTGCCCAATCAAGCCGAACGCGCGCTACTGCCACGACTTCGGCAGCATTCTGAGTTTCGTCGAATTCACCTTCGGCAAGGGCAACAAATCGCTGGGAGAAATCTATCCCGCCTATCACTACGCCGATTACTACGCCATGGACGGCCCCAACAACTCCACCTGCAAACCCGCCGTCTGCCCCTACGGCCTTTCAGACTTCTTCAATTTCAATCTCCCACCTGCCGTCTTCAAGCCAATCTCAACCCCATATGACGCGCAATATTTCATCAACTACACCGGCGAGCCCGAACCGCCAGACGACTACTGATCGCACAGCAGTAGCGTAGAATCTTCGCCTATTGCCATCCTGGGATTTCCTTTGTGTACCTTAGTGGCCTTCGTGGTTAATTTAAGACACCACCCACGAAGGCCAACCATCGCGTTCTGTCCAACGTCGTGTTACATTGTCGTCCACGGGCAAAAGCAGAAGTCCGACATTGCCTGCCAGGAGAACCGCAAGAATGCCCCCCTTGAAAACGATCTCAACCTTGGTCGT
>DASXEG010000158.1:0-28467 GCA_036490235.1 Candidatus Sulfotelmatobacter sp.
TGAGAACGCCTTGACAGGTCTTATATGGCGACAGCGTGCATGGGGTCCTTCGACTGCGCTGGCGTTCGCTTCGCGGACGCCAGCTCCGCTCAGGATGACAGTGTGGTGAATTGATGCTGCGGGCGCGGTTTTGATGGACTCGCCGGGGAACGACATCTGCGCTCCCTACTTCTCTGCCAAGTCCTCCCAGTGGGTGAGTTCATCGTGAGAACGCCTTGACAGGTCTTAGTATGGCGACAGCGTGCATGGGGTCCTTCGACTGCGCTGGCGTTCGCTTCGCGAACGCCAGCTCCGCTCAGGATGACAGTTTGGTGAATTGGAGGGCGGCGCAAGGGGAGATGTCACTAACGGCTTGCGGTTTTGATGGATTCTCCGGGGAACAACATCCGCGCTCCCCACTTCTCTGCCAAGTCCTCCCAGCGGGGATTCTTCGATTCGATCAGGGCAGTTTTCTTTGACCGGCGCCAGCCTTTCAGTTGCTTTTCGCGTCCGATGGCCTTGTGAACGTCATCGTAGCTTTCGTAATAGACCAGGCGGTCGCAATGATACTTGCTGCTGAAGCCATCGATTTCTCCGTGCTTATGCTGTTGAGCTCGGCGATAGATGCTGTTTGTCATGCCGATGTAGAGAGTTCCCGAGCGGCTGCTCATGATGTAGACGAAATATTCGTGGTCTTTCATTCCATCCCTCCTGTCATCCTGAGCGTAGGAATTGCTTCGCGAAGCGACGCGGTTCCGGAGTCGAAGGACCCCTCGGAGAACGGCACTCCTGTGCTGCTTCAGGGAGTTCTGCCTCGACGGACTGCATGGTGAGAACGCCTCGACACCTCTTAAATGGCGACGGCGTACATGGGGTCCTTCGACTGCGCTGGCGTTCGCTTCGCGGACGCCAGCTCCGCTCAGGATGACAGTTTGGTGAATTGGAGCGCGGCGCAAGGTGAGATGTCACTAACGGGTTGTGCATTTCTCATGCGGTCAGGAATGGGAATTGGTGAAGTGTAGGCTTGCCGGCATTCGTCGACTTCGTGGCGTTTCGTAGGCTTTATTTTCCTGCATCGCGAACGGACGAGCCGGTCTATGCTTGTCTTCTTCGTCATTTATGAATCGGTTCGCAGGTTTTGCATTGGCGCTGGTTGCCGGATTTCTGTCTCCGAGCCTTCCCTTTGGCTTTCTGCAAGTTTCGGCTGGCGCTGACCAATCTTCTTCCGCAACCAATGCCGCGAAAAACCAGCAACCGAAATATGCCGGAGATTCTGCCTGCGCGTCGTGCCATGCAGAAAAGGTGCAGACATTTCATCTCACGTCGCATTTCCTGACTTCCCGCTTGCCGAGCAAGGACTCGATCCTCGGTTCGTTCGCACCCGGCGCGAACGTGATGAAAACTGCGAATCCGTATCTGGTTTTCCAGATGGACGAAAAGGGGGAAGACTTTTTTCAGAGTGCGATTGAGGGTGAGGCTCCATACACTACTACGCGCAGGGAGCGATTCGATCTGGTGACCGGTTCCGGCGGAAAGGGACAGACTTATCTTTTCTGGAAGGGAGACGATCTTTTCGAGTTGCCGGTTTCTTTTTGGCGAGAGCTGGGATGGGTAAACAGTCCGGGATACCGCGACGGTGCGGCAAACTTCGGACGTCTTGTGATCCCGCGCTGCCTCGAATGCCACGCAACTTATATCGAGTCAACGGCTCCTCCTCCGAACCATTACAGCAAGGCAGGATTCGTTGTGGGCATTACTTGTGAGAAGTGCCACGGGCCGGGAGGCGAGCACATCCAGCGATTCTCTGCAAAGCCGGCTGCAGGCGGCGCTACCGGCATTCTCAATCCCGCGCGCTTCCCGCGCGAACGGCAGATGGATTTGTGCGCATGGTGCCATGCTGGAGCGGGAACTTCATTGCAGCCGGAGTTCTCCTACAGGCCGGGAGAACCGCTGGATCGATATCTGAGATTTACGGCGACCGATCCTTCGGCGCCGCTGGATGTACATGGCAGCCAATCGGAGATGCTGGAGAGAAGCCGGTGTTTCCAGAAATCGGAGATGACCTGCCTTACCTGTCACGATGTACACCGCGTGCAGCATGATGCTTCTGAATTTTCGAAGCGGTGTTTGGGTTGTCACAAGCCGGAGTCTGGCATGTTCCCGAAAACTCACCGCGCAACGGACGATTGCCTTGGCTGCCATATGCCGCTGCAGGAGACGGAGTTGATCGTGTTTGACCAGAACGGCGGGAAGGCCAAGCCGAAGGTTCGGAATCACTGGATAAAAATCTATGGGGGAAACTCGCATGCGGGCGGGCAGTGAATCGTTCGCGCGAGCGGCGGTTTGGATTGCGATCAGGGCATGAGATACAGCTTCGCAACATGATCGGCAATTCTTCCGGGATCCGCGCTGTCGAGATTCGTGAGGACGACGACGGTGAGCTTGTCATCCACATAGCGTGAAATGTGAGTCTTGAAACCCTGCCATGAACCGCCGTGATCCAGGACATGGTGGCCGTTTTTCTCGAGGATTTCCCAGCCGAATCCGTAGTGGCCGGAATTTGGTTCGCCGTTTTTTAGTTTTACGATGGTCCACATTTGCTGCAGGCTGGAGCGCTTCAGGAGAGTTTCGGTGTATAAAGCCGCGTCCCATTTGGCTAAATCGAGAATGGAAAAATAAAGCGCACCATCCGCGGTGGTGTTCAGTGTGGGAGAAACCCACTCCTGATTCTTGAGTTCCCCTTTTACAAGGCGGTAGCCGGCGGCGCGATTGGGCACGATATCGGCTTCGCTGATGATGCGGGTGGTGGTCATGCCCAGAGGATGGAAAATTCGTCCCTGGAGGAAGTCGCCATAAAATTCTCCGGTGACCTGATGGATGAGAATGCCGAGCGTGAGATAGCCGAGATTGCTGTAGCTCCATTTGGTTCCGGGCGGAAAAGCCAGAGGGATGCCTTCGACGATCTTGAGAAGTTGCGGCTCGGTGTAGTCGCGGCGAAAGTCGAAGTTTTCGGGGTAATCGGTGAAGCCCGCGGTATGGCTGAGAAGTTCACGGATCGTCACTTCGTTCCACGCCAGCGGGGCGTTTTTTAGATATTTGCCGATCGGATCATCGAGCGAGATTTTGCCTTCTTCGACAAGCATCATGACTGCGGTTGCGGTGAATTGTTTTCCCACCGAGCCGGATTGAAAGATCGTTTCGGGTTTAACCGGAACGTTGAGTTCGACGTTCGATAAACCGTACCCCTGGGCTTGAACGATCTTGCCGTCACGGGAAACGAGCAGCGCGAGGCCGGGGATGTGCTGGCGATGCAGTTCGGAGTCGATATAACGATCGACCGAAGGGGAAATTGTTTGTTGTGCGACTGCAGAAAACGTCGAGAGTATGGTGGCGAGAAGGATCAGGATGCGCTTCATGAGAGCCGGATCGGGCTGGATTATCGTAGCTTAAATCCTGCCTGAGAGGTTGCCTTCGAATCTGCGGCACGCGAGCAAGAGGCTGGTGCGTCCAGGCACTACTTGGTTGCGGCGGCTTTCCTGGGGAACATCTCGCCGATGCGTTTGATTTCCGCGCCGACGGCTTTCAGTTTTTCTTCGATATGCTCATAGCCGCGGTCGATGTGGTAGACGCGATCGATGATGGTTTCGCCGTCGGCGACCAGCGCGGCTAGAACGAGCGAGGCGCTGGCGCGCAGGTCACTGGCCAGGACGGCGGCGGCGCTGAGCGGAGTTTTGCCGCGGACGACGGCGCGGCGGTTTTCGATTTTGATGTTGGCGCCCATGCGGACCATTTCCAGGGCGTGCATGAAGCGGTTTTCGAAAATATTTTCGGTGATCACGGACGCGCCTTCGGCTTGCGTGGCCAGCGCCATGAATTGGGCTTGCATGTCGGTGGGAAAGCCGGGGAATTCTTCGGTGGCGATGTCGGCGGCGACGAGGGGATTGTCGCCCATGACGCGGACGGAATCGGAGTTCGATTTGGTTTTCACGCCGACGGATTTCAGTTTGGCGAGAACCGCATCGAGATGAGTGGGATCGCATCCGGTGATGTTGAGATCGCCGCCGGTCATCGCGCCGGCGATGAGGAACGTGCCGGCTTCGATGCGGTCAGGAATGATGCGGTGCTTCGCGCCTTTCAGTTTGCTTACGCCTTTGACGCGGATGGTAGGAGTGCCTGCACCTTCGATTTTCGCTCCCATTTTATTTAACAGGGCGGCGAGATCGGCGACTTCAGGCTCGCGGGCGCAGTTCTGCAGGATGGTCTCGCCTTCGGCTAGCGTTGCGGCCATCAGCAAATCTTCGGTACCCGTGACGGTGATTTTGTCGAAGACGAATTCTGCGCCTTTTAGACGCTTCGCTGTGGCTTCGACGTAGCCGTGCTCCTGTGTGATTTTTGCGCCCAGCGTTTCGAGGCCTTTGATGTGGAGATCAATGGGACGCGAGCCGATAGCGCACCCTCCGGGAAGTGAAACATGGGCGCGGCCGCAGCGGGCTACGAGCGGGCCCAGCACGAGAGTAGAGGCGCGCATGGTTTTTACCAGTTCGTAGGACGCTTCCGGGGCGGCCAGTTTTTCCGCGTGGATGGTAGTGCGATGTTGGGCGCGGCCGTAGCCGAGTTCGACTTCGGCTCCCATGGCGGCGAGCAGGTTGCGCGTGGTTTGAATGTCGCGGACTTGTGGAATGTTTTCGAGGATGACGGGTTCGTCGGTGAGCAATGCGGCGGCCATGCAGGGAAGTGCGGCGTTTTTCGCTCCGCTGACGCGTATGGTCCCGAGCAACGGTTGACCGCCGCGGATTACTAGTTTGTCCATAGTTGTGAATCTGGTGGGATCCTACTTCTCGCAAAGAGGCGAGAAATGGGGCACCCTGGGTTTGAAATATCCGAAATTTATTTTAGCGGGGAAATGGCCTGGGGATGGGTAATCGGGAGGGCACGGACTTGTGGTGCTTCTCTTTTTCTCTTAGCGGCTTCTCTTAGCGGCGGCTCTTAGGGGCCTCTTAGCGGCTGGTGCTCCAATTTTCAATCGAGAGATTGTGGACACGGCGGAATTCTTTTGTATTGTTGGAAATCAGGGTGAGGTCGAGGTTGCGGGCGTGCGCGGCGAGGAAGAGATCGTTGGCGCCAATCATGGCGCCTTTGGCTTTTAGATCGGCTCGGATTTGAGCGTAGTCCAAAGAGGCTGCGTCTGGAAAATCAAGGACTTCAACATAGCGTAGAAAAGCATCGAGGGCTGCCTGGTCTTGCCGAGGGTTCGGCGACACTTCTACCCCATAGAGCAACTCCGCTTTGGTGATTACGGAAATGCAAACGTCGCTGACAGGAGTTTCCTCCAGCCGCCTGAGCAGAGCCGGGTGGGAGCGCTTCATGATGTAGGAGCACACATCGGTGTCTAGCATGTAGCGGGGCATCAGCGGTCACGTTCTTGCACGGGCAGATCTTCGACCTCTTCCATGAAAGATTCCGATGCGATGGGAGCTTCTGCGATGTAGGAGGACCATTCGGAAGGGCGCGGTGACAACACAACGTCGGGTCCTTCTTTCCTGATGAAAACTTCCCGCGTGTTGAACTGGAAATCTTTCGGCAGGCGAACCGCCTGGCTGCGGTTATTCATGAAGATTTTCGCTCTGCGCTGCATGCGGTCTGCCCCTATCGGGGGCATATACGTTAGTATATGCCAGCAGGAGCAATAGAACAACACTAGGAACAATAACCACGAAGGCCACAAAGGGCACGAAGGAAACTCTTCTCTGCAGGCCTTTGTGTGCCTTCGTGCTCTCTGTGGTTTGAAATTAGGACACCACCCCCCGCTTCGTCCTAATTGAGCCTAAGCTAATTCGGTTAGCGTGATCTTGCTGGCCTACAAAATCCCACACGGCCCTCCATTAAACCGTACCCAAGTTCTGAAAAGCCCTCTATAATCGCAGAAGTGGCTTGTTTGCAGCACTTAGCGTTCCCGAAAACGGAAGCGACATGGCAGCGAAAGTGCTCATAGATGATCGGCGAGGAGTGTCTACCAGCCCGCACTTTCCCAAGAGTGTGGGACGGCCGCCGAAGTTCATGAACCGTGAAAGCCAAGTCCGATTTGTTGCGGTTCTGCTGTTTCTGCTCACCGTTGCGGCTGTCGTCTTCGCCGGTTTCAATTTCAATTCCGAGATGAAATCCGCCGTCCCGGATGACGGCGTGTGGTGGATCGAAAAGGGAGGCCGGCTGACCGCCGACCGGCTTGATCCTAACGGCCCCGGAGCTCGCAGCGGCATCAAGGCGGGCGATCAGCTGGTTTCGATCGACGCCCAGGATGTCCACAATATTTCCGACTTGGAACGCCAGATGTACCGCACTGGCGTGTGGTCGAAAGCTACTTATTCCCTCGTCCGCGAATCGGTTCCGATTGAGTCGAACGTCATTCTGGTTCCGGCCGAGCGGTCACTGAATAACTGGCTGCGGCTCATTGCCCTCATCTATTTAGGGATCGGGCTTTATGTTTTGTTGCGCCGCTGGACGGCAGTCGGATCAACGCACTTCTATATTTTCTGCCTGGTTTCCTTTGTCGCGTATTCATTCAAATACACCGGCAAACTGAACGATTTTGACTGGACGATTTATTGGGGGAACATTGTTGCGGGGGTGTTGCAGCCCGCGCTGTTTCTTCACTTTGTACTGACCTTCCCGGAAAAACGGCAGTTCGTGCGCAGGCACCCATGGTTGCTGGGCCTGGTTTATGTTCCCGGAGCGATCCTGCTGGCGGTTCATGTCGGCGCAATGCGCTGGCTGCAAGCCAGCGAGCGGCTGCGCTGGAACCTCGACCGGATGGAAATGTCGTACGGGACGGCGTTCTTTTTGGCGGCTGCGGGCGTGCTGTGGTACAGCTCGCGCCGGGCCAGCACGACGATCCTGCGCCAGCAACTGAAATGGGTAACGCGAGGCACGATTCTCGCGATCGTTCCATACACGCTGCTCTATGTGATTCCCTACCTGACGGGATCATTGCCTGGGCCGGCGATGAAGATTTCAGCGCTGTCGCTGGCGCTGCTGCCGCTCACGTTCGGCTATGCCATCTTCCGTTACCGGCTGATGGATGTGGATCTCATCTTTAAGCGCGGCGTGGTGTACACGCTGGCCGCGGCCATTGTGGTGGGAATGTATTTCGGCATGGTGGCAGGCGTGGCCGAATTGGTTCACATGCGGCAGCGGGACAGCGGCCCGATCGGATTGATTCTGGCGGTGGTTGTAACTGCGTTGCTGTTCGATCCCGTCCGTAAATGGATTCAGGATCGAATCGACCAGTTTTTCTATCGCACGCGCTATGACTATCGCCGCACGCTGCTCGAGTTTGGCAGGGAACTGAACTCGGAGACGAATCTCAATGCAATGCTCTCTTCCCTGATCGACCGGCTGTCGCGAACGCTGGCGGTGGATCGTGCAGTGGTATTTTTGGCGGGGGAAGAGGCTGGACGGTTTGTGCTGGCAAAGTCCTCCGGCTTGCCGACGATGGGCGATCTCAATCTGTCGTTCCTGGAGGCGCCTCGGCCGCAGACGGCCGGGCATCTTTTCTTCGAGAACACGCACCAGGTTCCGCGCGAAACTCCGGAAGCGCAGCGAACCATCGCGTGGCTGGATTTGAATTACTACATCCCCTGCCACGCGCAGCAGAAGACGGTTGCGGTTCTCGGCCTGGGAAAAACTACACAAGGCGACTTCCTATCGAGCGAAGACGTGGAGCTGCTGGAAACCCTGGGCGGCTATCTCGGCATTGCCATTCAGAATGGACAGCTTTATGCGTCGTTGCAGAAGAAGGCAGCGGAGTACGAGCGGCTGAAGGATTTCAACGAGAACATCGTCGAGTCAATCAATGTCGGCGTGATGGCGCTCGATATGGAAGACCGCATCGAGAGCTGGAACGCGCAGATGGAAGTGATGTACGCCTTGCCCCGCTGGCAGGCGCTGACACAGCCTCTGAAAGTGGTTTTCCCGGGGGATTTTGTTGAAGAGTTCAACCGCATACGGCAGGAACCGGGGATTCGCAATTTGTATAAGTTCCGCCTGAAAACACCTGCCGGCGAGACGCGCACGGTAAACGTGGCGCTGGCTCCGCTGGTGACCCGGAAGTTTGAAGTGATCGGCCGCTTGTTGATTATTGATGATATTACTGACCGGATTGAGCTTGAGGCGCAACTTTCGCAGGCCGATAAGCTTTCATCCATCGGTTTGCTGGCGGCGGGTGTCGCGCATGAAGTCAATACTCCGCTCGCGGTGATTTCCTCTTACACGCAGATGCTGGCGAAACAATTGCAAGGGGATCCGCAAAAATCCGGGCTGCTGGAAAAAATCACGCGGCAGACCTTCCGCGCGTCGGAGATCGTAAACAATCTTTTGAATTTCTCGCGCACCGGCGGGACGGAAATTGCCGATGTTGACGTGAACAAGGTGATTGCCGAGACGCTGGCGCTGCTCGAACATCAGTTCAAGGTCGCAAGAGTTGAAGTAGAACATGTTCTGACTCCGAAGCTTCAGCCGATTCAAGGCAACGCCGGCAAGTTGCAGCAGGTGTTCCTGAATCTCTTCCTTAACGCGAAGGACGCCATGCCCGGAGGCGGGAAACTGCGCGTGGCGACGTCGAATGGGGAGAGCGTGAGCGTCTCGATTTCTGACACCGGTTCCGGCATTGCGCCCGAGCACATTCAACGGATCTACGACCCGTTTTTTACCACGAAAACTTCACCGCGCGACGGCCAGCCAAGGGGAACAGGGCTTGGGCTTTCGGTGACCTACGGCATCATCCAGGAACATGCGGGCAAGATTCGCGTGGAAAGCCATTTGGGTGCGGGAACGACTTTCATATTGGATTTTCCGCTGAGCAGAAAGGCGATTCACGCATAAGTGTGTGGTTGGTAGCGAACGAGTATTAGAGGTTGAAAAATATGGCGGAAGCGGCGGTGATTCCACGCTCGGGAATGAATGGGAGTACCGGGATGGCCGGTGCGGTTCTCATTATCGATGACGAAGCAGAGATTCGCGAATCTCTGCAAACTCTGCTGGAACTGGAAGGCTTTGCCGTAGAAACTGCCGCCAGCGGCGAAGCGGGTTTGCAGCGGATCGGCGAACATCCGTTCGATTTGATTCTGCTGGATCTTGCTTTGCCCGGCCGCAATGGCATGGAAATTCTTGCCGAGATTCGAGCGCACGAAACCAATCTGCCAGTCATTATGATTACGGCGTTCGGCACGGTGGAAAATGCGGTTCACGCCATGCAGGGCGGAGCGGTGAATTTTGTTCAGAAGCCGTGGGATAACGAAAAACTATTGGCCGATGTACGCGCCGCGGTGGGCTGGCGCCGCGCGGAAGAAGAAAATGTCCAACTCAAGCGGGCGCTGAAAGAGCGTTACAACTTTGAAAACATCGTCGGCAAAAGCGAGCCGATGCTCAAGATTTTCGACCTCGTAGCCCAGGTTGCAAACAGCCGGTCGACAGTCTTGCTGCAGGGCGAAAGCGGGACGGGCAAGGAAATCATTGCCAAGGCGCTGCATTTGAATTCGCCGCGCCGGGATCGGCCGTTTGTTCCCGTCAACACGGGTTCGATGCCGACCGATTTGCTCGAATCGACGTTGTTCGGGCACGTGAAGGGCGCATTTACCAGCGCCATCGCTTCGAAGAAAGGCCTGTTTGAGATTGCCGATCACGGCACCTTGTTTCTGGATGAAATTGCGACCATGAGCCTGGAGACGCAGGCCAAGATTTTGCGCGTGCTGCAGGACCGGCGCTTTATGCACCTTGGCGGAGTGCAGGAAATCCAGGTCGATGTCCGCATCATTGCCGCGACTAATATCGACTTGCGGCAGATGGTTCGTGAAGGGCGTTTCCGGGAAGACCTGTTTTACCGGCTGAATGTGATCACCATCGAACTGCCGCCGTTGCGGCAGCGCCGCGAGGATATTCCGCTGCTGGTTCAATTCTTCCTTAAGAAATACGCCGAAGAAAACGACCGGCCTGTGCGGCGGATTACGCCCGAGGCTTTGCGTCCGCTGATGTCGTATGCCTGGCCGGGCAACGTTCGTGAACTGGAGAATGTGATCGAACGCGGTGTGGTGCTTTCCTCCGGGCCCGAGATTACGATCGATCTGTTGCCGGATAACATTCTGGGCCGGGGTTCGGCGCTTATGCTGGGTGAACCGCCTTCGGATGCGTCGCTATTCGAAATTGTCGAAGACGTGGAAAAGCGGATCATCAGCGACATGCTGGAGAAGTGCAACTGGAACCAGACGGAAGCGGCGGAGCGCTTCAAGGTTCCGCTTTCCACGCTCAATCAGAAGATCCGCCGGTTGAATATTGAGATCAAAAAGAAGACGCGCGGATAGACACGCACTGTCGCCCTCTCTGCATGCCGCAGGGAAAGCAGATTTCTCACTTCGCTCGAAATGACAAAGAGAGAAACCCGCAAATAGATCTGATGCCAGCCCATCCAGATTCTCTGCTATAGTTCGGAAAAGCGCGCTGTCTTGCCGCGCTTGCAGACCGGCATGGAACTGATCTCGCCCAGTGAACTCGCCAAAGAAAAAGTTCTCAGTGCTCAGGATTACATTTATTTCTGCCTGCAGGCACTGGGAAATCTCTTTCGCAAGCCGCTGTACATCGCCGACATGGTGATGCAGGCCGATACGATCGGCGTGGGATCGCTGCCCATCGTCGTGCTGACGGGTTTCTTTACTGGAGCCGTACTCGCGCTGCAAACCTCGAACACGCTGGAGCGCTTCGGTTCGATCACGCTGGTTGGCCAGCTGGTTTCGACTTCGATGGTGCGTGAATTGGGCCCGGTGTTGACAAGCTTGATGGTTGCCGGCAGAAATTCCTCTGGCATGGCCAGCGAATTGGGGTCGATGGTGGTTACCGAGCAGATCGACGCCATGCGGGCGCTGGGTACCGATCCGATGAAGAAGTTGGTCACGCCGCGGGTGGTGGCTTCGGTCTTCATGCTTTTCTTCCTGGCCATTATTTCCGATCTCGTGGGATTGGTCGGAGGGTTGGCGATCTCGAAACTTCTACTCGGCCTTGACGCGAGTCAATATTGGTCGACTGCGTGGCAAAGTCTGGTGTTTCAAGACATATTCATGGGGCTGGTGAAGCCGGTAATCTTCGGATTCATCATCGCGACCGTTGGATGTTTCTATGGCATGAATGCGCGCGGCGGCACGCAGGGTGTGGGCCGCGCCACGACGCAGGCGATGGTAGCGGCTTCGGTGCTGATCCTCGCCGTAGACTTGGTTGTGACCCGCTTGCTCATGGCTACGCTTTCGTACCGCTGATCGTATGTCCGCCCCTACTTTGCCGATTGACGCCCCTCTCGCAGCCACAAAGGACGATTCTTCAGCGGTCATCCTATTTGAGAATGTGGAGATGGGATTCGGGAGGAACGAAGTGCTGCGGGGAGTGTCGTTTCACTTGCCGCGGGGAGAGACCAAGGCGGTATTCGGTGTTGCGGGATCGGGTAAGAGTCTCATCCTAAAGTTGGCGCTCGGCTTAATCCGCCCTGACTCGGGCCGCATTATCGTGTTGGGCGAGGACATCACGGAAATGCGCGAAGAAGAACTTTTTGCGCTGCGCGCGAAGATCGGCATGGTCTTCCAGGAGAGCGCGTTGTTTGATTCGCTCAGCGTGAAAGAAAACGTGGCGTTCCGGCTCATGGAGGAACATGGGGTTTACGATGACGACATCGACCGCCGAGTGCGCGAGGTGCTGCGTTTCGTCGAACTCGAGCACACGCTGGATCTGGATCCCGCTGAGCTTTCTGGAGGCATGAGGCGGCGGGTGGCTATTGCGCGTGCATTGATTACGCAGCCGGAACTTCTACTTTACGACTCTCCGACGGGCGGCCTCGATCCTGTGACTTCGAACACCATCATCGAGCTGATCGTGAAACAGCGCGACGTGAATCACACGAGCGCGCTACTGGTGACGCATCGCTTGCAGGATGCGTTCACTATGGCAACCCATCAGTTCGATACAAAACTGAATCGCATGGTTGCGTTGCCAAAGGGAGGGCACTGCGATGTGCCGATGAGTTTTCTGATTCTGCGTGACGGGAAAATTCTTTTCGATGGCGATATGCAGCAGATAGCTCACACCGAGGACGAGTACATAAAGGAATATATTTCCTAAAGCGTAATGATCGGGCGGAACATCTCGCATTACCGTATCGTCGAGAAGTTGGGCGGCGGCGGAATGGGTGTCGTCTATAAGGCCGAAGACTTGAAGCTGGGGCGTTTTGTGGCGCTTAAGTTTCTGCCCGATAATGTTGCCAAGGATCCGCAGGCGCTTGCCCGCTTTGAACGGGAGGCCAAGTCCGCTTCCGCACTGAACCACCCCAACATCTGCACCATCTACGAAATTGACGACCAGCATGGCGAAGCCTTCATTGCCATGGAGTATCTTGAAGGCGTAACGCTCAAGCACAAGATCGCGGCGAAGCCGCTGGACGCCGAGATGGTGATGGAACTGGGCATCCAGATTGCGGACGCGCTGGACGCGGCGCACGCCAAGGGAATCATCCATCGCGATATTAAGCCGGC
This sequence comes from Candidatus Sulfotelmatobacter sp., assembly GCA_036490235.1. GTDB lineage: Bacteria > Acidobacteriota > Terriglobia > Terriglobales > Acidobacteriaceae > Sulfotelmatobacter. Next base: position 12,540 of record DASXEG010000158.1, read on the forward strand.
CAATATATTCATCACCGCCCGCGGGCAGGCGAAAATTCTGGATTTCGGCCTGGCGAAAGTGGCCATCAAGCCGGAAACTGGCGGCCTGAGCGCGACCATGGACGTTGAAGAACACCTCACCAGCCCAGGCAGTACTGTAGGAACGATCGCCTATATGTCTCCAGAGCAGGCGCGCGGTGAAGACCTGGATGCGCGCAGCGATTTGTTTTCCTTCGGGGTGGTGCTGTATGAGATGGCGACGGCACGACAGGCGTTTTCGGGGACGACGTCAGCGGTGATCTTCGATGCGATCCTGCACAAGGGTCCGGTCACGCCTGCACGGCTGAACGCGGAACTTCCTGCGGAATTGGATCGCATCATTAATAAGTCGCTGGAGAAAGACCGCGAGCTTCGGTATCAATCGGGCGCAGAACTGCGCGGAGATCTGAAGCGCGCGAAACGCGACGCTGGTTCGGGACGATCGAGCACAGCTACGCCCGTGGTCGAGCAGCCGGCGATGATATCGGGCACTCGAGTGTTGCCGGCGGAAAAGGCGGGCGGGAGATCACTCAAGATTTATGCGGTTGTGGCGACGCTCGCCGTAATCGCCATTCTCGGCGGGGTCGGCTGGTACTTCCACAATTCGTCGAGCGGGCCGGCGAAGGTGATTCAGATCAGCCATTGGAACAAGTCGATGAATGGCGCAGTACTTTCTCCCGACGGCCATACGGTGGCGTTCACGTCGCCAGTCTCGGGCTTCGACCAAGTGTTCGTAATGCTGGCCTCGGGCGGCGAGCCGTTGCAACTTACCAACGATCCGGTGGACAAGTATGCGGACACATTCTCGCCGGATGGAACGCAGATCTACTATTCGCTCGACTTCAGCGACGAAGAGAGCCGAAGCGTGCCCACGCTCGGCGGCGCTTCCACGGTCGTGGCCAGTGGTTACGCACTGACCTTATCGCCTGACGGTGACACTCTCTATTATGCCAAGGGGCGGCACAGCCATGCTCTGTATCGCAAGGCCCGGACAGGGACAAGCGAGGAAGAGGTTTTTCGCAGTCCGGAGGGAAGTACCCCGATCGCGATCCTGGCGTACCCCGACGACAAAGCACTGTTGATTTTCGACGGAGACGACACGGTTCAGGGATCGGCAAAACTGACGATACTCCGTCACAGCCTTACGAAGCATGACTCGCAAAAAATCGGCGAACTTTCCGGAAGCCCAACCGGAATGGTGTGGAACGATCCGGGCAACACATTTCTGTGCAGTCGCACCGTCAACGACGTGACCAACATCTGGGAATATCGCCTGTCGGATGGAAGCCTGAAACAGATCACTTTCGGCGCTGGGCCCGATCTCTCGCCCATGCCTGCTCTGTCAGGAAAGGGAATTTATTTTGTGAATGGGCGGCGATCGGGTTTTCTCACCGTCTATCATCCGCGGACCAAGCAGTCGCTCGATCTAACCACGGAGGACGCCACTCAGCCTGGGATTTCCCAGGATGGCCGATACGTCATGTACATCGAGCTCTCGGGGAATGCGCAGCAGTCCGATCTATGGGTTTCCGATATCGGCGGCAACCATCGCAGCAAAATCACCTCTGGGACCCAACTGACAACGATTGTATTTAACTCCGACGACACCAGGCTGGCTTTTGCTGCCACAGAAGGCGGAAAGGCAAGAATCTACACGGCAAAACTCGACGGCACGGACCTACGGCAGGTCCCGTGGTCGGGCGTCGAGGGCGGGTACGCGAGCGCAAGCCTCGATCCCAAATTCTTTTTCCTGGGTGGTGAGGAGAGCGATCTGGCGAAGCTTTCAACCTGGAAAGTCGCGATGGATGGGTCCGGTATAGAAAAAGTTGTGGATGGCTGCGGAGCCGTTGATGATCTATCCCCCGATGGAAAGTATCTGCTTTCGTCGGAATCGTCAGCTCAAGGGCAGGGTGTGAGCGAGTATTCGCTGACCGAGCATAAGTGTATTCCTTTGCTTCCAGAGTTAAATGCCCTGATGGTTCATTTTGCTTCCGACGGGCAGGGGATTCTTTACCTCGCCCCGTCGCATGGTGAAACCACGATCTACCGGGTTCCCTGGCGTGACGGCAAGATCACCGGACCCCCGCAAGCTGCGGCTGAGCTGCCATTCGCCTTTCGCCAGGGCTACAACGGCAATGCATACGATTTTGCGAAGGATCTGTCGTCAGTGGTTTACGCGCGGCCGAGCGGGCATGCGGATTTGTATCTGCTGAGCGCGAAGTAGGCGCGAGACAGAAATAGAACAGCCGGCCTGATTCGGCGAGGGTACCGCAGATTCCTCACCGCGCCTTCGGCCCGGTTCGAAATGACATCTTCGGCGGGGTTCTATATTGCTTTGTGGGGCTCTAAACTGCCGCGCCTACAGTCGTTTTCTGACTAATTCCCAGCCATCATTTTTTCTACATCTTCGGCCTTTGAAGGCAGCGCGGCGCTGAGTTTGATCAGCTTGCCATCTGCATCGACGTAGTAATCGTCTTCGATGCGCACACCCAGCTTTTCTTCGGGGATGTAAATTCCGGGCTCGATTGTGAAAACTTGTCCGGGGCCCAGCGGAGCGTTGCGATCTGTTGCGTCGTGCACATTCAGGCCGACGGGATGGCCGAGGCCGTGGATAAAATATTTGCCCAGCGGCTCTCCGTGGAGATCTTTGCCATGCGTGTTTATGTAGTCGTAGGCAACTTTGAAAAGCGAATACGGATCGTCGCGCTTCATGGTCGACTTGCCGGATTTAAACGCGGCTTCCGCAGCCTGCTGCGCGCCGAGAACGATATCGTAAATTTCGCGCTGGCGGGCGGTGAAGTGGCCATTGACTGGCATCGTGCGCGTGATGTCGGAGGCATACATCGAATACTCGCCCGCGGCATCAATCACGACCACATCGCCGGAGCTCATCACATGCGAATCATCGGAGTAATGGAGCACGGTCGAGTAAAAGCCAGAACCTACAATGGGCGCGTAAGCCGGGCGCTCGCACCCGCGCTTGCCCCATTCGTATTGCATCAGCGCGGAAACTTCACGTTCATTCACTCCCGGCTTTACTGCTTTGAATGCGGCAAAGTGCGCCGCCACCGATGCGTCGACGGCCTTGCGGATGAGAGCTACTTCTCCCGCGTCCTTCACCGTGCGCAGCGACTCGATCATCGGTCTCACATCTTGAAAGGCGAGAAAAGTATTGACGTCTTTTAGAAACTGGAGCGGCTCCATGCTTGCGGAAGTTTCGATTGGCCCCACATCCGTGTAAATTGCCGGATGCAGGCCGGAAGCCACCTTCATTACCTCTTCCGGCAGTTTGGTCATGTCTTCCACACGATCGAAGCCGGTGACCTTTGGCGCATCCGGGTTCTCCGGGCCGAGTTTCGGACCGGTCCATTTTTCCTGCGTCAGATTGCGGGTGGGGAGGAAAAGAATTTCTGTATAGGGACGCGCAGGCTGGTCGGGAGTAGCGTCGGCAGCGGGTGCAATCAGGAGAGCGATGCCGGGCTCGGTTAATCCGGAAAGGTAATAGAAATTATCGTCCTGACGAAAGCCGTAAAGATCGTTTGGCCCTTCGTTCTCCATCGGCGCGAAGAGAACCACCAGGCCGTTGGTTTTCTTGACCAGCGCTTCGCGGCGTGCGTGATAGTCGGCGTTGGGCTGGCGGTCGATGGCAAACAGCGTGGTTGCGGCGAGCAGGAAAAAACTGACAATAATTGCGATTCGCCGGCTATACGATTTTCTTTCCAAGCATTTCATGTTTTTAGAATTTCTCTCACTCAGATTGTTTGTCGACTTACTTCGTCCCCGTCGCGCCCTGTTTTGCCTGCAGGAAGGCATCCACGTTGCTCTTATCGATAAGTTCGGAACCAGTATCGACGAAGACGGGAATTGGTGCAAAGGCATCGGTTGACCAATCGGTTTCAAGCGAATGCGGCTTGTGATGATAGAGGTTGTCAAGCATCTGCATGCCGACGAAGGCCATGGTATACGGCTTTTGCGAGATGGTGGCGGCGATGGCTCCGCTCTTGATGAACTCCAGCGTTTCCGGGTCGGTGTCCATCGCCATCACAATCTTGCCGGTGATGTGATAGCTGTTGAGTACTCCGGCGACTTCTTTTCCGGATTGCGCTTCCAGGCAAACGAAGGCGTCGACCTGATCTCTTTCTTTGCCGATGATCTCGGTTGTGGTATCGAAAGCAATGCGCGGGTCGCCTTGAATATCCACTACGCGCGTGATCTTAATTCCGGGCGTGCGCTCAGTTGCGTCGCGATAGCCGTGGAGGCGGTCCTGCATGTTGTGTTGATCAGGCATGGTGAATACGACGACATTGCCTTTTCCCTTGAGTTCCTGCGCCAGGCGGAGGCCGCCGGTCATACCCACCTGATAGTTGTTGGTTCCAATGAAAAAAAGTCTTTTGCTCGCGGGAGCGTCGGAATCCACGGTGATTACGGGAATTCCCGCGGCGATTGCCTTGTCGATGCCGTCTTTCAACAAGTTTGGGTCGGTTACGCCGAGCAGAATTCCGGTGGCTTTGTGTTGCACGGCTTGATCGAGCGCATCGAGTTCGGCCTTCGGATCGTAAGAATTTGGCCCGGCAAAATCTGTTCGCACCTTCAACTGTGCGCCGGCGTTTGCAAATCCTGCGCCAGCGGACTGCCAGTAAGGCACCTGCAGATTCGCCGCTACGAAAACGAAGTATTCGCTGGAATCGTGCGGTCCGCAACTGAGGGATGCGAGTGACAGAAAAGCGATGGCCGAAAGGAAGTAGAGTTTGCGGGAGCAGAGCATAGTATCCTCCGACTCTTGATTTCCTAGACACCAACGGGAAAAGGCTTGGTGTGCGATTCCGAATCCAGCGAGCCGCCGGCAAAGCGCCCTTGCAGCAGCGACATCAATCCCGTGCACCAGTAGCCAACCACGAATAACAAAAGAAACGGGACGGTGACGTAATTTTCGTTTTGCACGGCATAGAACACGGTGAGCGCGAAATAAGTGCCGATGGCGAGTTCCAGCCATGGCACCCATCCCAGGCGCCTGCGATATTTCGTCGTCCCCACTTTATCTTTTTTCGATACGACGTGGTATTTCGGGGTGCGGGCGAAAGCGCTTTGCTTGCCGATGAGAGCTTCGATGACTGCCTTGGTATTGGTGATGGTGAGGCCGATGCCGAGCGCCATCAGAAGTGGCAAATAAAGGAGAGCGCGCAACCAGTTCCGGGGGAAGAGTTCACGTTGAGAAACCAGATAGAAGCTGGAAACAGAGAAGGTGGAGGCCAGAAAAAGCGGCACATCGATGAACAGCATCTGGAACCACCCTTGATAGAAGCGGATGATCATTGCGGGCAGGATGAGCACCGCGAGAATGATCATTAATGGATAGCTGAGATTTGAGGTGAGGTGATACCAGGCTTCGATTTTGGTATGGAGCGAAGCGTCACTGCGCAGTACGCGGGGCAGGATTTTCTTTCCGGTTTGAATCAGGCCCTTGGCCCAGCGCGCTTGCTGGGTTTTGAAAGCTGTCATCTCGACCGGCAGCTCGGCAGGGCATTCGACATCCTGCAAGTAAATAAACTTCCATCCTTTCAGCTGGGCGCGATAAGAGAGATCGGTATCCTCGGTCAATGTGTCGTGCTGCCAGCCGCCGGCTTCGTCGATTGCCGCGCGCCGCCAGACCCCGGCGGTTCCATTGAAATTAAAGAAAACGCCGCTGCGGGCGCGGCCGGAGTGCTCTAAAACAAAATGACCATCCAGCAAAATGGCTTCCACTTGCGTGAGAAACGAATAGTTTCGGTTGATGTGCGTCCAACGAGTTTGCACCATTCCGACGGTTGGATCGGTAAAGTGATGGATGGTACGCAATAGGAAATCTTCGGGAGGGGTGAAGTCGGCGTCGAAGATGGCAACAAATTCACCTTGCGCGCTTGCCAATCCCTCCGCCAGCGCTCCGGCTTTGAAGCCGTGGCGGCTGGTGCGATGGTGATAGGTGATGGGACTTCCCAACGCTGCATAACGCTCGACCAGGCCCCGAGCTACGGCGACAGTTTCGTCGGTAGAGTCATCAAGCAGCTGGATATCGAGTTTCTCCGGTGGGTACTTGAGTTTGCACACGGAGTCGAGAAGCCGTTCCACTACATATTGTTCATTGAAAATTGGCAGTTGTACGGTTACGCGAGGCAGTTCTGGAAACTCGGCCGCTGGTTTGCAGGTTCGTTTTTCCTTGTGCTTGTAATACAGGTAAACGAGGATGTAGCGGTGAATGCCGTAGCCCGCCAGCAGAATGAGCACGATGAAATAGGGGATCAACAACGCGCGATCGAAAGCATCGGTGTGGTAAAGACCCTGAAAAGTTTTATCCAGCAGGTGTTGCCGGAGATAGGGCCCGATGCCCTTCGGCGCCGACCACGTGGCGAAAACTGAAAACAGAATGAGACTGAGGCTTGGCAAGGTTGATTGGAAACCCCATATTTTAACGGATTCCGGCGTTACAAGCGATGGGCGTCTCACTCGGTGTCATTCTCGGGGATGACTTTTACCTGCGCGTTCACACGTTCGCCTTCATTCACGTGAAGCATCTTGCCTTGGCCCTCAAAATTTCGCAAGAAGTCTGCATTGAGGTAGGCTTCGCCCTCAACGCTTTCCCAGGCGAAAAGAGTGTAGTCACCCGGCGGCAGGCCGCGCAGACGAAAATGCCCGCTCTGATCGGTGGAGGCTCCGCGATAACGATCGGAAAGGCGTCGCAGGCGCGGCTCCGGGACGGCTACAACCACGACGTCGGCCACGGGAGAACCGGCAGTGTCGGTTGCTATCCCTTCGATGCCGGCGCCATTCCTGTCGAGGATGAGATCAAGTGTGGTTACGCCGCTACTTGTGCTGAGTCCTGATTCAGAAACCTCGCGGCCACCGGCAGCTGCTGACTTCAAGTAGCAATCGTCGCTCGCACCGGTAAGCGCTACGAAGTACCTTCCGGGCATCACATCTTTCCATTCAAAACTGCCATCCGCGTTCACCTGGGCAGGGATCGTTTCTCCTCCAGGCGAAGTGAGCGAATCATCGGAATCTTCGGCGGACCGCAGTTGAAGAAAAATCTGAGATGGGTCGGTTCGAGTTGCCGTCTCGCCTTCCATGCGCAGACGGCCGCGGATCGTGCCTCCAATCTGCGGACTCAATCGAATACCTTCGATGTTGTCAGCAACCTGGAGCGACTGCCGGGCCATCATCGGCGGTGTTGCATTCTCCACAACGGCGGCGATGGTGTATGCGCCCGGGCTGACGTCTCGAATCTCGAACCCGCCATCCTTGTGCATCTCAGCGCCATTCATCACGACATTGAAGTCTCTTGATTGAAGCGTGATTCCGACGGTTGCTCCGGGAGGAAGATTTGTCACGGAACCTTTAATCGTCAGGCTGGGACTTTGCGTCAGGGAGAAATTCGCGGGGAAGTCGTCACCCGCGCGCAACTGAATCGCCGCAGCCTGAGCACGCTCTCGAGTGCCTGGGTAGTAGGTTGTCTGATAGGCGTAATTTGCGCGTTTTTCAGCGGCGCCGGGGGGCTTGTTCCCGCCAGTCTCAATCAGGCTTCTGAAATCAAACGGAGGTGTGACGGAGACAAAGTATTGCCCAGAAGCGAGACCGGGGATTCGATATTCACCCAGATCATCGGTCCGTTCCGCCCCAATCTGTTCCCAATGAGCGCGACCCGCAGAAAATGTCTTGTGAAAAGCTGCGACTTGCGCGTCGGCCATCGGATCGCCATCTTCATCCGTAACCCGGCCCTCGATGACGGAGGCGGCCTGGAGGCGGACCACGAAATCTTTGAGTTCCTGCCCGGCAAGAAGCACGATTACTCGCCCCCGTGCGGGATGGTGCTTGATGATTTCCTGATAGCCGGTACGTTCTGCAAACAAGCGATAGCTGCCAGGTGCGATGTTTTCAATGCGAAAGCTGCCATCGGAGCCGGAAAGCGCCGTGTAATTGCCGGCGTCTTTCTGGCTTTCCGCGATTAATTCGATGAGCGTTTTCTTTACGGGCTCACTTCCTGGATCTTTGACGACGACCCCTTGCAGGATGGCGGGCTTTGCGACCGAAGTGGAAGGGGTATCCTGGGCGGCAAGCGCACAAGTGAGAAGACAGCAGATGATGGTGGAGAATCGCCTCATGGCTTGAGGGCAAATTGCGGGGAGAAATAAAATCTTTCGAACACGTGTCCGTGAGGAAGCGAACACAACCCTTATTTTAGAGCACTTTTTGCGGCAGAGGTAGACAATTCACCTCGATCTGCGCGCGTTCTGGCCATATCCTCGGTGGCTTTCAGCTATCTTTGCGGTAGAGCAGGTTCCGCATCGCTTCCCGGCGAGCGGCATTCGCTTGCTTATCGGACTTCCATCCGTCGGCCGATTGCGATGAACCAGCGGCATCTGCTTCGCTGCACGAGGGGCAGCGGTTGGCGAAACCAGGCTTGCCCGGTTTTAACTCGAACTCCTCGCCGCAGACCGCGCAGGTTTTCATTGGGTAGGCGACCATAAATAAAATGATACAACTTAACGAAGCAATAACGGCGCTTTGCAGCGGCTCACAAGGAGTCGAGGGCGGTTGGGTGGATGCCAAGGGAATGTTTCTCGGCGCGGTTGGGGCGGGACAGTGTATCGGCTGCTTGGCAAGAGGGATTTGGGAACAACGCAATTCCCGCCGATCGAAACTGAGTTGGTGAGCGGCGACATTGCGTTTCGACAACATACCGCAGGCCATACGACAGGACCGAACTGGCCGACCTTCTTGACTTTTGCCGGCAAGTATTTTCAACGGGCGAAATAAACTTAATTGAGAGCGAGATCGGGTGCAATCTAGGCGAAGTCCCGACGCAGGGGATAGTCGATGATGATGGCCCGGCCGTCGGTGAGGGCTTTTACGGAATGACGCACATTGCCGGGGATGATGGCTACCACGCCCGGGCGGACAATCTGGGCCTCGCCGTCGATAGTTACTTCCATCTCTCCCTCGATCACTTCATAAACCTCTTCCTGAGGATGGAAGTGCTCGTGAATGGAGGCGCCACTGGTGAATTCATAATGCGCGAAGGTCATGCTGGGCGAGTGAAAATAACGCCCGTGCCATCCGGGCAAGCGTTCGATGACTTTAAGATTGGTGGTGTCGATGAAAGGCATAGGACCTCGACTTAGTTGAGGAAGTACTGTCGATAAAGAGTATCCCTCTGCGCAGGCCGAAACCCCGCATCGCGAATAATCCGCCGCAGTTCTTCTTCGGTAGTGCAGTTGGTCACGCCGGCAGCCCGCACTACATTCTCTTCCAGCATTACCGAGCCAACGTCGTTGCCGCCGAAGCGGAGGCCCATCTGGCAGACCTTGAGTCCTTGCGTAACCCAACTCGACTGCACGTTGAGGAAGTTCGAAAGGAAGATGCGCGAGATGGCTAACACTTTCAGGTATTCGACGGCGGTGGCTTCGTCCCAGTGGCGGCCGCCGAGGGCGGTGTTCTGCGGCTGAAAGCTCCACGGGATGAAGGCGGTGAAGCCGCCGGTTTCTTCCTGCAGGTTGTATAGCTCCTGGAAATGGTTGACGCGGTGTTCGTAGTCTTCGCCAACGCCGAACATCATGGTTGCGGTGGTTCTCATGCCGATCTGGTGCGCGGTGCGGTGAACGTTGATCCAGTCGCCAGTGAGGCACTTTAAGCGAGCGATTTTGTAGCGGACTTCGTCGTCGAGAATTTCCGCGCCGCCGCCGGGGATGGAATCGAGGCCGGCGTCGCGCAGACGGAGGATGGTATCGCGAATCGAGAGGCTGCTGTACTCGGCGATGGCGATGATTTCCGACGCGGAGTAGCAGTGCAGATGAACCTGCGGGAAGCGCTGCTTGATGCCGCGCAGCATCTGCTCGTGCCAGTCGATTTTGAGATCGGGATGCAAGCCACCCTGCATGAGAACGCCGGTACCGCCGAGTTCGACGGTTTCGCGAATTTTCTCGTAGATGGTGTCGAAATCGAGGATGTAGCCGTCCTTCGCGGCGGGGCCTTTGAGCGGGCGATAGAAGGCGCAGAAGGTGCAGTACTCGGTGCAGAAGTTGGTGTAGTTGATGTTGCGGTCGATGATATAGGTGACGGTGCCCTCGGGATGCTTGGAGCGCCTGATAGCGTCGGCTTCCATGCCGATGCCGATTAGGTCGTCGGAGTGGAAGAGGTCGAGGGCTTCTCGCTTCGTGAGTGACATGTTCGACTTAATTCTAAAGGACGAAGAGCGCACCGGCCAAATCCGGTGTTTCCGCGTCCGTTTTTTTGACTTCGGCTTTTTGACCTCGTAGCATACGTTCAGCTTGATCGGGGCGCATGCTCGGGAAAATTCTTTCTCACTACCAGATCCTCGAGAAGATCGGCGGCGGTGGCATGGGCGTGGTTTACAAAGCCCAAGACACGCGGCTGCACCGCTTCGTCGCCCTGAAGTTCCTCCCCGAAGAACTTACGCGTGATCCCCATGCGCTGGCACGATTTCAGCGCGAGGCGCAGGCGGCTTCGGCATTGAACCATCCCAACATCTGCACGATCCACGACATTGGACAACAGGGTGGACATGCCTTCATCGTCATGGAGTTGCTGGAAGGCGTCACGCTGAAGCACCGAATCGCGGGCCGGCCCATGGCGATCGATACGCTGCTGCCCCTGGCCATCGAAATTGCTGACGCTCTCCACGCCGCGCACAGCCGTGGGATCGTTCACCGAGACATCAAGCCAGCGAATATTTTTGTCAGCAGCCGGGGAACCGCGAAGATTCTCGACTTCGGCTTGGCGAAAGTTTCCGGTTCGCCGGAAGGCGATGCGACTCGGGCAACGATCGATCTTGAAGAACATCTCACCAGCCCTGGCGCTGCGCTTGGGACAGTGGCGTATATGTCTCCCGAGCAGGCACTTGGCAAAGAACTGGATGCTCGAACGGACCTGTTTTCTTTCGGCGCTGTGCTCTATGAGATGGCAACCGGGCGATTACCATTCGATGGCGCGACGACGGCCGCAATCTTCGATGTAATTCTGCACCAGGCACAGACGCCACCGATGCGTTTGAATCCTGCCATTCCTCCGCGATTTGAGGAGATCATTGCGAAGGCACTTGAGAAAGACCGCGCACTCCGCTACCAGCAAGCGGCGGACATGCGAACGGACTTACAGCGTCTCAAGCGCGATTTGGAAAGAGACGTGGCTGGAATTTCGCGGGGCGATTGGCCGCCTGCGACGGAAAAATCTCAATCTTTGCCACATGACTCCTCAGCCTCATCGAGTGTGGTGGCGGTCGCGCGGCAGCATAAGTTTGCCTCTGCCGCGATGCTCCTGGTTATCTTGCTTTTAGCCGGGGTGGCCGGGTACGGCGCGTTTTCTTATTTTGAACAGCAGAAACGCCTGCCCTTTCAAGATTTCACCGTGCGGCAAATTACAAACACTGGGACCTTCACGACCACGGCGATATCTCCCGATGGAAAATTTCTTTTGAGCGTGCAGTCGGTCGGCGGGCGGGACAGTTTGTGGCTTCGAAATATCGCCACTGCAAGCGACGCACAGGTTATCGCGGCTTCGGGCAGAGATTTCTCCAATCCGGCGTTTTCGCCGGATGGCAACTACATTTACTTTCGCGAGTCGGCGGAAGGAGATGCGAATGTTTATGATCTTTACCGCGCGCCCGTACTGGGCGGAGCGCCGCAACTGATGGCTAAAGATGTGGACAGCGACGTAGCATTTTCGCCCGACGGCCAATTCGTCGCGTATGCGCGGATGAACGATCCCGAGGCTGGAAAATGGCGGTTGCTGAAGGCGCGCGCCGACGGCGGCGGCGATGAGCAAGTGCTGCAAATCTCTCCTATGGCCGATTCGCCGATTCACCTGGCATGGTCACCGGACGGCGCGCGCATCGCCATTGCCACCTTTGGCCACACAGGCGCTTCGCTTTCGACGATCGATTTATATAATCTGATTTCGGGCCGATTGGAGCCGTTCGTAAGCACCAGGGATCTGCTGCCGTTCAATGTGCAGTGGTCGGCCGACGGGCGCACGTTGTTCTGCATCTTTGTCGCCTTGCAAAAAGAGCTTACGCCGAACTATCAGATCGGGAGCTACTCTTACCCGCAGGGCAAGTTCCGCGCAATCACAAACGATCTTTCGCAACACGGCGCAATCTCGGTTGCGGCCGATGGATTGACAATAGCCACGACGCAAGATCAATCGCTAAACGGACTGGATATTGTACCGGGCAATGGCGGCGGCGAAGGCGAACCGGCGGTAGTGCCAGGGATTCCGCGGCAACAGGTGATTTCAGGATTCGACTGGACCCCGGACGGTCATTTGCTGGTCGCTGAAGTGTCGCTCCTGTTGCGCATGATGCCGGATGGGAGCGATCGTTCGAGGATCGCCGAAGACAGTGCCGGTTATATGAAAGATCTTTCCTCTTGCGAGCGGGGACGCTCTATCGGCTTGACGTGGATTTTTTACACAAACGACAAAGGCTATCGCGTGTGGCGAATGAACGCTGACGGATCGGAGGCCAGGCCCGTCACGCAAGCCAGCGCTAAAGTGCTCTTTTGGTTTTGCTCGGACGACGGAAAAGATATGTACTTCTCCGACTTCGCGAAAAGCAGCGGTATTTTGCGAATCCCGGCGGCGGGCGGAAAAGAGGAGGTCGTACCGGGCACAGCCATCCCAAATACGATCGTGCGGGCCGCCGCGCTTTCTCCTGATCAGAAAACTATCGCGGTGTTTTACGATTTCTACTCGCCACAGAGCCGGATATACAAAAATCGGGTTTTGCTCGTGCCAGGTGAGGGCGATGGCGCCGCGGGGAGATATCTCGACATTCCCCCGAACTTCGATGTGAGTTTTCATTCGCCGGGTCCGACAATGAAGCAAAATTTCCACTTCACCCCCGACGGCAAGGCGGTCGCGTTTGTCAGATCGCAAAGCGGAGTGGGCAACGTTTGCGTGCTCCCGCTTGCGGGCGGCGTGGTAAAACAAATCACGAATTTCAAGTCGGAAATGATTATCGATTTTGGATGGTCCAGCGACGGAAAGCGTCTGGCAGTATTGCGGTACGAACGTAGCAGCGACATTATTCTTCTACATCAAACTGCCACGCATAAGAATTCAAGTGGACAGACTTCTTGACCAGACCCTACGCCTCTGCGGGCGAACGACGCTGCTTCCTATAGCGGAGGTACTGCACCAGCGTCACTACCGACCCCAGCACCGCCAGGCCGATCAGGATTGCCAGTGCCGGTGCATAATACTGGCGGAAGAAACGCAGGATGTGGCGTCCGTAGTGGAATCCGAGGAAGGCCTCGATTGAGTAGCGCACTCCTCGGCCGAGAGTCAGAGCGCCGAGAAACTTCTTGCGCGGATATTGCAGGGCGCCGGCAGCTATAAGAAATGGCACGAAGGGAAACGGCGGAGGCAACAAGGCCGGTACTGCAACCGAGAAAAATCCCCAACGCTCAAATCTCTTCGAAATCTGGCCGGCTTTTTTCTTCGAAAGGCGGTGCTCCATGGCCTCCTTGCCGCCCTTGAAAGCCAACACATAAGTAAGGTAGGCGCCGACCACGGCGCCAAGCGTTGCCATGAAGGCATAGTAGGGCCAGGGTTCGCGATGGCGCGCTGCCAGCCAAATCGTCAGCACGTCCATACTCCCGGTGACAGGAACGATCGAATTATCGGCGAAGCCGAGCACGATCAGGCCGGGACCACCCCAGCGGCGGAGGTGCTGCCACAGGGAAATTGCCAGCAGCGGATGGAAATTGAAAACCATGCAGGTTGTAGGAGTGTACTGCCTGCAATCGCGTTACGCTATACAGGCTTTTGCCGCGTCCAGAAAACGTAACTCGGGAGCCGCAGGTAGCGCCCCAACTTCGGCCGCATAACGGTAGAAGAGGCGGAGGCCCTCGAGACAGGCGGAGTCGAGATGGTAATGGATGTTCTCTGTGAGGTAGGAGCGGACGCTGTCCTCACTGAGCCCTAGCCGGGGCGCCCATTCTCGTGCGATTACATTCAGGTTCGCGGTTTCCAGCCCATGATCACGAGATTTCTGAAAGACCGTTGCCAAATCCTGCGCATGATCCGCATCGCGCAAGGCGTTGGCACGCGCTGCCCAGAAGGCAAACACAAACGGCTTTCCGGTGTGGCAAATCCACTCCTCGGCCAAATCCAGCGCGAAATACTGTGAGCGATCCACCCGCAGTGCAGGGTCACCGATCAACAGGCCGGCATCGTGGGCGGCCAGCATTTTGTCGAGATCCGGCTCCGCGGAAGAAAATGTTCGGCCTCCGCCTAGCCATTTTTCGAAGATTACTTTCGTCAGCGCAACCGAGGTCATCGATGAAGTGTCGAGCGCGACCGAACGGATTTTTTCTACAGGAACCTTGCTGACCAGCAAGATCGATCGCACAGGCCGGCGCGAGGCGATAGCGACGCCTGGCAATACGACGAGATCGGGGGTTGAAGTATAGGCGGCGACAGGAATAATGCCGATATCTGCCGTGCCTGCTGCCAATTGACGAGCGCAGTTGGACGGAAGAGTGTAAGAGATGTCGAAGTTGCGACCTGCCTGCCCGTGCTCGAAATCCCACATTAATGGAGCGGTATTCAGGTAGGAGATTGCTGAGATGCGAAGACGCGTCATTCCTGTTTTGATTCTAGCAGAGCCTTTTCGCTTCATCGGGTGACGGCTTCCCTTGACACCCTCTCGCGGGAGCCAATACAGTCCGCCCATCGCGCCCATTGGAGGCACATTTGCCCAACGCCATTGCCAGCCCTTCGACGCATATTCAAGATTGGCTTGCTCTATCACTCACCCCCGGGATTGGAGCGACCAGAGCAAGAAAGCTGGTGGAACATTTCGGCACTGCCGAAGCTGTCTTTCACGCCACGCTCACGGAACTGGAAGCTACGGGAATGCAGGCGGCCTCGGCGCAGGCAATTGCCACCGGTAACTCGGCCGAGTTGGCGCGGGAAGAGTTGGCGCGCGCTGCGGAGCAGGAGGTCGTACTGCTCTGTTACGAAGATGCTGGTTATCCACCGCGATTGAAGGAGATTTATGACCCGCCGATTGTGCTCTACGTTCGCGGCAACGTGGAGCTTCTCAAGCAGCCTGGCATCGCCATGGTGGGCACGCGCCATCCTACGCCTTACGGCTCAGGGATGGCCGAACGGCTGGCCTGCGATTTGGCCGTGCACGGGCTGGTCATTATTAGTGGGATGGCGCGCGGGGTTGATACGGCGAGCCATCGCGGCGCGATTTCTGCCAAAGGAAAAACTATCGCCGTCCTCGGCACAGGTGTGGATGTGATGTATCCCAAGGAAAATTCGCGGCTTGCGGAGCAGATTCTTGCCCTCGGCGGTGCGGTGATCTCCGAGTTCCCACTGGGAACGTCGGCATTTCCACAAAACTTCCCGATTCGTAATCGGATCCTGAGTGGCATGTCGGTGGGTGTGCTGGTTGTAGAAGCGGCGGAATACTCGGGAACCCGCATCACGGCTCGCTGCGCGCTTGAACAGAATCGCGATGTATTCGCGGTTCCGGGCAACGTGACCAACAAGAACTCCTGGGGCCCGAACACCTTGATAAAGCAGGGTGCAAAGCTGGTCGCCACGTGGGAAGACGTGTGGGAAGATCTGCCCCCGGAGGTGAAGCTTGCGCTGGCGCCAATGCCGTCGCCTGAATCCGGCGGGTCAGCTTCCGCATCTCTATTCCCGAATGAAGGGCTTCCTCCCCACGAACAACGAATCCTGAGCCTGCTGAAAGCCGACGAAGCTACGCACATCGACGAACTGGTCGAACGGCTGGAAACAGAAATGTCCTCCTCGGAAATTTTTGCGGCGTTGTTTGAGCTGGAGCTGAATGGCAAAGTGAGGCAGATGCCGGGGAAGAATTTTGTGAAGAGCTTTTGAGCTTCGAGCT
>DASXEG010000017.1:0-23689 GCA_036490235.1 Candidatus Sulfotelmatobacter sp.
GTCGGAATGACAGGAACGCGGGGGTCCGCGGCAGGCGGTGTGGTTAGAATTCCTTGAAACGCCGGTTGGAGGTACGAACGGACATGGGGTCCTTCGACTTCGTGGCCCGAACCGGAGGTTCGGGCCACTTCGCTCAGGATGACAGCTCAAAAACGGTGAGGCTTAAGAATCAAGAGGCGCTCATTTTCCTATCCAGCGGTCTACCCACGTGTTTACGGTTTTGTACCAGAGTTGGGAATTTTGGGGTTTGAGGACCCAGTGGCCTTCGTCGGGGAAGTAGAGCATTTCGGACGGGATGTTTTCCATCTGCAATGTCGTGAATAGGTCGAAGCCCTGGGAGACGTCGAGGCGGTAATCTTTTTGGCCGTGGATTACCAGCATTGGGGTTTTGAAATTTTTCGCGTTTTCGTGGGGCGACCATTTTCTGTATAGCTCTCGGTTATCGTAGGGGGTGCCTTTGAATTCCCAGTCGTTGAACCAGAGTTCTTCGGTGTCTCCCCAGGCGGATTCGGCGTTGAACATGCCGTCGTGAGAGACCAGGCATTTGAAGCGGTCGGTATGGCCCTCGATCCAGTTGATCATGTAGCCGCCGTAGCTGCCGCCGAGAGCGCATTCGCGATCTTTATCAATAAACCCGTAATGCTGCTCGGCGTAGTCGAGGCCTTTCATCAGGTCTTCAAAGGGAGCGCCGCCCCAGTCGCCGTTGATGGCGTCGATGAATTTCTGGCCGTAGCCGGTTGAGCCGTGGAAGTTGATCATGATGACTACGTAGCCGCTGCCCGCCGAAGTGGTTGGTGACGCGAAGAGTTCGGGATTCCAGCGGTAGGACCAGTCGTCTCCCCAGGAACCTTCAGGGCCGCCGTGGATCAGGAACTTTACGGGATATTTTTTCGCGGCGTCGAAGTTCGGCGGCTTGACCAGGAAGCCTTCTACTTTGTCGTTGTGTGCGCCGGTGAACCAGAAGGATTCGGGGGGAGACATTTCGATTTGAGAAAGTAACGCGTCGTTGAAATGGGTCAGAGCTGTGTGAGTGGGATCTGCGAAACCCGCACGATAGATTTGCGTTGGGTGCTGCAAAGTCATAAACGTGAAGAACAACGTCTTGCCGTCGGGAGATAGGGCGAGGTCGTCCGCGTAGCCACTGGGAGCCGCCGCCGGGGCCTGGGACCAATCCGAGGGAGGGGCTACCGGCTTATCGATATCCGCTGTTTCAAGCAGGCTCCTGCCTGCGTTGTCCCAGGTGAAATAAATTCTTTTGGAATCTTTGGCCCAAATAAACGTTCCCACCCAACGATCGAAGTCCTCCGTCAGATTTTTCTTCTCGCCCGTTCTGCGGTCGTAGAGCATCAGGCGGAAGCGGTCGCTTTCGTATCCCGGTCGCTGCTGGGCGCGGTAGGCGATGTAGCGGCCGTCGGGGGAATAGAGCGGCGAGGTGTCGCTGGCGGGGTTGTCGGCGGTGATGTTCTTCGCTTCGCCGCCGGTGATTGGGACGATCCAGAGATCGTTGTTGGTGGAGGCGGCGGGATTCTTGTCGTGGTTCGAGGCGTAGCAGATTTCTTTGCCGTCGGGCGAGAAGGCGTAGTCGTCCTGGCCTCCGAGGGAGAAGACGGGACTTTCGAAATCGCCTGGCGTCAGATCGCGGGGCACCGCGCCTTCAATCGCGCTGACGACGAAAATGTGGCTGCGCTTGCCGTCGCGGTAGGCATTCCAGTGCCGATAAAGCAGGTGAGTAAAGATCTGCGCTTTGACCTTCGACGTTTCGGCTTGATGCAGTCTTTTTGCGTCGCAGGCAGCTTCGGCCTCTGGTGTTCCATCGCAGTCCGGATAAACATCGGAAGTAAAGAGAATGCTTTTACCGTCCGGCGACCAAAGTTCGCCGTCCGCCTCTGTGGGGATGGAAGTCAGCTTGTGCACGCCGCGAACGCTTCCACCTGCGTCGTCAAAATCCGCAACCCAAACCTGTGAGCCTGCCTGTTTCGTAGAGATGAACGCAAAATGCTTCCCATCGGGCGCCCAGCGCGGGCGGTCGGCCGCCTGATCGGAGATGATTTCTTTTTCCTGGCCGCCGTCTGTGGGGACGACCCAGATGTGCGGGGTTTTCGTGTTGGCGGCGAGGTCGACGTCGACTACGCTGAAGATTACCCATTTGCCGTTGGGGGAAACCTCGGGCTCGCCTACGCGCTTGAGATTCATCATGTCATCGAAGGTGAAGGGGTGTTTGGATTGGGCGGGGGAAAGAGTGGCCAGGACTAATATGGCGGCGGCCAGCAGCAGGTTCCCATTCGACTTCCTCGCTACGCTCGGGCGCTCAGGGCAGGCTCTCACCCGAGCTTTGCGCGCGTTCGGAATGACAAGGTGTGTGGAGCGCATTATGAGACCTCTCGTGGCAAACCGATGAGTTTAGCAGATGGAAGCCGTGGCTGGTGCTAGCTTTGCGGCAGTGGTTCGGTTTGGCTTACGCATGACGCCGGTTCAGTGTGAGATCCCTTCGGCTGCGCTCCGGGCAGGCTCTTCGCTCCGGCTGAAAGCGCCCGCGCTCAGGATAACGCATTCGTGTCGAACCTCGGCTGGCCCATTACTTGCTTTGCCAGGGATTTATCAGGTGCACGCCGCAGCCTTCGAAGTCGTGCAGGTCGCGAGTTGCTAGCGTTGCGTCATTGGCTTTGGCGATGGCTGCTATCTGGACGTCGAATAGGCTGATTGGCCTTCCGCGCTTGCGGCGGTCGATGGCAATGGGAGCAAAGGCACGTGCTGCGCTTTCGTTGAAGTGAAGAATATGCCCCGGGAGCAGGGTGCCAAATACCCATTCTGCAGTCGCGAGCAGTCCGCTACGCCGCTTCCCCGCTGGCAAGAGTTCGATTCCCTGAAGGATCTCGGCCATGGAGATAGCCGTGGTGTAGAGCTCCTCGTTTGATTGATGAGAGGCCCAGCGATACACGGAGGGATTGGGCGACGCGGACATGATTTCCGACAAAACGTTGGTGTCGAGCACAATCACCGGAATAGCCTGCGAATCCTGTCTTCTGGGATTGGTTCGCGCTTCGGAATGTTTAGCTCAACGCCGCCCAAGGCAGCGAATCTCTTGTGGATTGCCACGGCAAGGTTCTCCGCCGAGTCTTCGGGCTGTTGCAGAGAACGATCGAGGATGGCGCGTGCTTCCTGCTCCATGGAGCGGCCGTTGCGGGCGGCGCGGAGCCGGAGACGGCGCTTGGTGGTTTCGGGCAGTTTGCGGATGGTGATGCTGGCCATGCAATCAATGATAGCATTGATTGCAATGATTGCATGTAACAAAAAAGTGGAGCGCCAATGTGCGCCAGCATGGCTTCTTCAATGGCAAAGTTTTTAAGGTGGCAAAGTTTCAAAGATTCGGTTCGACGTTCGACTTCGAAACCTTGAAACTTTGCCATCTTTATCGCCGCGTGCTTGTGCTTTGCCGTTTTTCTCCATCCTCGGCCGGTCACGATCAGGGCAGTTGCGAGCGCTTTCAGCAGACAAGCTCGGTGGTTTTGCGAATGGCGGGTTCGGGCAAAATTTTCCTCCGCCAACCCTTTTCCCGAAACGGCATCCAAATTTGCGGCAGAACTGCAGCACCCTACCCCCGGCTTCACTGAGCGGAGAGGAGTCGGGGGAGGGTCGCCGCGGTACTTCATCCGGAAAAATTCGATAAAATAGAAGTATGCATTGGCTTCGCCGGGTTTCGCTGTTCCTCGCCTTTGTGGCGTCCCTTGCCACGTTTCCCTCATACAGTTTTGCGCAGGAAGGTCCGCTGCAGAGCGCGCAGCCGCAGGGTCTTACGCCGGAAGAGATTATTACGAAGTTTGCGGCGCGAGAGAAATTATTCAAGGAAGCGCGGGATAACTATACCTACCGGCAGGATATCAAGGTCGAGACGCTGGATGGCAAGACTGTGACCGGGCAATATCACGAAGTTTTCGACGTGCTTTATAACGACAAGGGCCAGCGGATGGAAAATGTGGTTTTCGCGCCGCAATCGACGCTGGATCAGGGAGGGTTGCTGCTGGATGAGGGCGACGTGCAGGACTTCCGCAACCGCCTGCCCTTTGTGCTGACGACGGATGAGATTCCGGAATACAACATTCTTTATGTTGGGCAGCAGCAGGAAGATGAAGTGCACTGCTACGTGTTTGATATTGCGCCAAAGCAGATTGTCGGGAAGAAGCGATATTTCCAGGGAAGAATCTGGGTGGACGATCAGGAATTTCAGATTGTGAAGACATACGGGCAGGCTGTGCCTGAAATTCGTGATTCGAAAAAGAAGGGCAAGACGGAACATCTTTATCCGAAGTTCACGACCTGGCGGCAGCAGATTGACGGGCAGTATTGGTTTCCTACCTATACGCGGGCGGACGATGTTTTAAATTTCAATACTGGCGATATTCACATTCGCGAGATTGTGAAGTATGAGGATTACAAACGGTTCGGGTCTAGCGTGAAGATTTTGTATAACGGGCAGGAAGTGCCGAAGGCAGAGCAACCGAAGCAGGCGCCGGAGCAGCAGAAGCCGCAGTAGAGCAAAGTTGCAAAGTTGCAAGGTTGCAAGGTTTCAGAGTTTCAAAGTGAAAAGCCTAAATTCTCGCGCTTACTTTTCTTGGTAGGGATTCGATTGGTCGATTTAACAATCCTAAGATTTGATAGAGCTCTTTATCCAGCGCTTCGTATTCGCGCAGGTTTAGGTAGGTCAGATCGGCGGCTATTGCTAGTTGGGTATCGAGTTCCAGGAGCGAGCCCCGCGCTTGACCGAGAAAGTGAACAAACTCTCCGGTCGTGATTCTTCCCTGACCTTCAGCGATATTGGAGGCTACGGAAACGGCTGCCCTGCGAGTTTGGGAAGTCAGACCATAGATTTCATCTCTGGGGAATTGTTCCGTCACGCGATAGATTCGACTGGCAAGGGTCTTTGCCCTTCGCCAAACGAACAGGTCACGATAGGAACGGGCCATGGATGGATTCTAAGTTTCAATGTTGCAGAAGTTTCAATGCTTCAAAGAAAGATTGTGTTCATGGTTCCAGTTTGCAACTTTGCAACCTTGAAACTTTGTCACTTTGCAACTTTAGTAGAACAGATACTTTCTCCACTTGTCGTCTGAGCGGCCCATGAGGCGCATTATGTGGCGGCTGGTGTGGAGGTTGAAGGCGCGGGGTTCGCGCATCAGCTTCATGGAAGCTTCCACGGGAAGCTGGTTGCCTTTGCGGCGGTTGCAGGTGTGGCAGCAGGCTACGAGGTTTTCCCACGTGGAGGAACCGCCGCGGGAGCGCGGGATTACGTGGTCCAGCGTCAGGTCGCTGGAGGACAGGACTGTGGCGCAATACTGGCAGGTGTTGCGGTCGCGCAGGAGGATATTTTTGCGAGACAGGGCGCGGCTCTGGTGCGGGATGCGGCGGTACTCGAGCAGCCGAATGACGGAAGGAACGCGAACTGCGAAGCGGGCGGCGTGGAGGAAGTGGCCGTTTTCTTCTTCGGTCATGGCTACGCCTTTGAGCACCAGAACCAGCGCGCGGCGGGCGGCGCAGACGTTGATGGGCTCGTAAGAAGCGTTCAGTACCAGGACGGGGGCGTGCAGGGCTTGGCCGTCGCTGTCGCGGTGCACCGTCATTCCGGCGAACAGGTTGGCGGCGTGACGCCCGGCAAATCCTCCGTCGGCTTGGCTTCTTACTGACATTGCGCTCTGTTTTCCCTCATGCCGCCAACCTGCACGCCCGACTTTTAGGCCGTTGGCTTTTTGGCCTTTCGTCTTCTACTTCCGTTCTCTTAACTATGCAGCCATCTCGATTCGCATTGGTTCGCGAAACAACTACATTAGATGCCTGATACACGGGCCAAGACAATTCGCTGGTCGTGTTCTGACTGTGAGATATCTTCCGGCAATCGAACCTCGATCTGGAGTTCAGCGATTTTCAGCGTGCGGGCCACTGTCGCCACCCAAACCCTGGCTGCTCCCGCGCGACGCAAAACGCGCGCGCACTCGGATACTGTTGCGCCGGTTGTGAAAACATCGTCTACGATCAGAAATTCGCGCCCCTTCACTGCGTCGGGTTGGGTGACCGCGAAGGCTCCGCGGACGTTCTCGCGGCGTTGATGCCTTGTAAGTCCGGTCTGAGAGACGGTTTCGCGCTTGCGCTCGAGCAGTTCGGGCTGGAGCGTGAAACGGCCTCCATTGATTTTCACGGCCGCTTGAGCGATCCATTCTGCATGGTTGAACTCCCGCTGGCGGAGCTTGCGCCGAAACAGGGGGACGGGAATGACCGGGATGTCTGGGCGGCCAAAATGTGGCTCTAGCCGGGCCATTGCCTCGACCAGCATGCCGCCTAACACATGGGCAGCGGGACGAACCGCGCCATACTTCAGGAGATGAATCAGTTCGCGCAGAGCGCCTTCGTAGCTGCCATAGGCTACTGCGCGCTCGAACTGTTGTTCGACGCGCTGGCATAAGCCGCAGCGAATCTGGTCTTCGCCCAAGGTGGTGGCCATGCCCGCAGAAATCACGCGCTCGCCGCAGATCACGCACAGCCTGCCTCGGAGCGGAGCCATGCTTTTGAGACATGCGTGGCAGACGGGGAGACGCGAGACGCGAGTCAGCGGATCGCCGCAAATGCGGCAATCGGATGGGACCAGAACGGCAAAGACGCCCTCTTTGACGGCTGTGAGGAAGGGATTTGTGTTGGAGGTGAAGGAAGCAATAAAACGGCGCGATACTGCAAGATCGGCCTCGATGGCCCGAATTCGGTCTCCGCTACTGCTGAAGACTGCCTCCGTGGTGCTGGCAAGAATCGATGCCCACAGAACCCGTTCTGCGGCACGCTGCTTACAAGCCACAGTATAACGGTGCAACGGGGTCTAAGCAACGTTGCGCGTAGCGCGGGAACCTGCGGCGGAAAGGGGCGGCTTGCTGACCGCTTCGGATAGCCGCTCCCGCACTGGCATGAAAATCAGGCGGTAATCTCGCCGGAAGCACTCGGCGCAACGCACCGGCTGCAGCAGGAAAAGGGGAAGCAGGCAGCGTTCGGTGAAGGTGCGGCGACGGGAGCGAAAGCCTAGATCGCTGCCGCAATCGTCGCAATGAAATTCGAGATGGCGCTGGAACCAGACTGGGTCGGGGGAGTTCTTCACACTGCACCTCTTAGAACCAAAATACGAAGGGGCGGGACTGACCGTTAGCGCCATCTTACGCCGCGGGGGAGGGGTGGGCAAATTGGAAGAGCGGTTAACCACTAAGGGCACTAAGGGACACTAAGGAAACAAATTTTTGGGGCATCTTCTGTTTGAGGTACCGCCGGTCAAAGTGCGAGCCTTCGCGAAGACGTTAGCTGATTCGCGACTTTACTTCCGCACGATCCAACTGGAGACTTCTTGTAAAATTAGGCTCTTGCGTGCTAAGGTGCGCCGTTCGTGTCTTTCGCCTTGCGCAGCTCGTCTTTAGCCAGATCATCCGGGATTTATCCCTTGAGAGGATTTTATTCATGAGTACGGTCGCCCCACCGGCGGTGAAAAAGCATGTTCCTTATGTTCCCGAAAACATGGAGATGAAGGAGTTCACGTTCCGCGCGCTGCTCATCGGGTTGGTGATGACGGCGATCCTGGGATCGGCGAATGCCTATCTCGGGTTGAAGGCGGGAATGACGATTGCGGCGACGTATCCGGCGGCGGTGATTGGGATGGCGCTGCTGCGGCTGATGAAGGGATCGCTGCTGGAAGAAAATATTGCGCGAACGGTGGGGTCGATTGGCGAGTCGGTGGCGGCAGGCGCGGTGTTTACGATTCCGGCTTTTGTGATGGCGGACTTGTGGACCGGCCTCAACGGCCATTACTGGCAATCGGTGGCACTGATGGTGATTGGCGGGACTTTGGGGATTTTGTTTGTGACTTTGTTGCGGCGGGTAATGGTGGAGGATCCCGAGCTGCCTTATCCGGAGTCGGTGGCGGCATCGCAGATTCACAAAGCGGGGCAACAGGGCGCGGATGCTGCGAAACTTCTGTTCGCCAATATGGGTTTTGGCGGGTTTATGTATTTGTTGGGAGCGGTGAATGTGTTTTCGGCGAACAATACGTTTCCGGTGAAGATCAGCGCGCTGGGGAAGAAACTGTTGCTGAGGACGGGGACGAATCCGAATGTCACGACGACGATTACCGGAGGCGCGACGTTATTTACCGGGCCGGACGTTAGCCCGGCTTATCTTGGCGTGGGCTATATCATCGGGCCGCGGCTGGCTTCGTTGAATTTTGCCGGAGGGTTGCTGGCATGGGGACTGCTGGTTCCACTCCTTACGTTCACGGTGGGTCCTTATATTCAGGCGGCGCAGCCGGCGGGGCAAACGCTTTCCTGGACCCTTTTGGCGGGAGCGATTTATTACTCGGTGGTGCGCCCGATTGCGGTGGGTGGAATGTTGGTGGGCGCGGTTTACACGCTATTCAAGATGCGCAAGCAGCTTGCGGTTGGCATGGGGCGGGCGGTTTCTGATCTGAAGAAATCGGCGGCGGCGCATGAGGCTACAAACCGGACGGAGCGCGATCTGCCGTCGAAAGTTATATTCGCCGGAGTTGCGCTGGTATTTATCGCGATGATTGCGCTTTATTACTATTTCATCGCCGGTGCGGGCTCGCTGAGTCAGTCGAAGATTCTGTCAGGGGCCTTGGTTGCGGCGGGGATCATGATCATCGTTGGATTTTTCTTTGCCGCGGTGTCGGGGAATCTTGTGGGGTTGATTGGGTCGTCGAATAATCCGGTGTCGGGCTTGACGTTGTGCACGCTGGTGATTGCGGCGCTGTTGATGGTGGCGCTGGGGGTTTCCGGAACTGGCGGCGTGGCGGCGGTGTTGGGCGTGGCGGCGGTGATTTGCGTGTCTTCGGCTGTGGCGGGCGAGATGTTGCAGGACTTGAAAGTGGGACATATTTTGGGCGGGACTCCGGCGAAGATGCAGATTGGAGATTTGTGCGGGATTGTGGTCGCGTCGCTGGTGCTGTTTTTCCCGCTGGCGTATCTCGACAAGGCTTATCACTTTGGCAGTAACGCGCTGCCTGCGCCGCAGGCGGGATTGATGGCGATGTTGTCGCAGGGAATTGTTGGCGGGAACATGGCGTGGCCGCTGGTGATCGTGGGAATTGTGCTGGGCATTGCGATGATCATGATTGAAGTGAAAAGCGTGATGCTGTTTTCGGTGGGAATGTATCTGCCCTTGGGAACGACGTTTGCGATTTTTGTGGGCGGCATTATTCGATGGGTGACAGATCGGCTGCGCGACCGGCGCGGTTATAACGATGCCCAGAAAGCGCGCGTGGATAATGCCGGGGTGCTGACGGCTTCCGGGTTGATTGCGGGTGAAGCCTTGTGCGGGCTTGTGATAGCCGGGCTGGTGGGGTCGGGGAAAGATGTGACGCTGGTGCATTGGACACCTTCGATCTGGGCCGCGGTGGCGGCGATGGCGGTGCTGGTGATTGCGATGATCCGTGTGCCGCTGGGTAAGGCTGGGAGTCCGGATGAGCCGGCGCCGCCTACGGCGATTATGTAGCGGGGCTTGCGGGTTTTTCTTCGGCGTCGCGGATTTTTTTAACCACTAAGGGCACTAAGTATCACTAAGTATTGTTCGGAGTTCGCGACTTTCTCATTGTTCTATGCGCTTGATGACTCTGCGGCTACTCTTTTCGCGCGCGCGTCTTTAACGCTGCGAATTCCATGAGCATTTCCGAAAATGTTGCTTTGGTTCGGCAGAGGATCGCCGCTGCTTCGCGGCGGGCGGGACGGCGTGTCGACGAAATCGCTTTGATGGCGGTTACTAAGACGCAGGCTTCTGAGCCGATTCGGGAGGCGTATGAAGCAGGGTTGCGACTGTTTGGGGAGAACCGGGTGCAGGAATTTTCCGGAAAGGTTGATTCGCTTCGCGATCTGCACGATGCGCGCTGGCACATGATTGGGCATTTGCAGACTAATAAAGCGGGCAAAGCGGCGGAGTTATTTTGCGCGGTCGATTCTGTGGATTCGTTGAAATTGGCGGAGAGGCTGGATGCGGCGGCGCGAGGCTTGGGGAAGAAGCTGGACGTGCTGGTGGAGATTAATGTTGGCGGGGAGACGGCGAAAAGCGGAATCGCCGGGGATTCCCAGTCGCTTGAAGAATTGCTCCTGGCTGCGCCGCGGCTGGAGGCAGTGCAGGTGCGCGGGCTGATGACGGTGCCGCCTTATACCGAAGATGCTGAGAGCGCGCGAAAATATTTTCGGGGGCTGCGGGAATTGCGGGATCGGATTGCTGCGCGGAAGCTGCCGAGGATCGCACTGGATGAGCTTTCGATGGGGATGTCGCATGACTTCGAAGTGGCGATTGAGGAAGGCTCGACTTGCGTGCGGATCGGGACGGCGATTTTTGGGGAAAGGCTAAGGACTTAAACACAGAGTGCACTGAGGGACACAGAGAGAATGAGGAGTCTCGACGGGCTTTGTGCTGGGGCGCTTTTTGTTGTGTCGATTATTTATTCGCTGCTTGCTTGAGACTGTCTTTTCGTTCGCTGCGGTGCAAACAACTGGGAATGCACCCGGTTCCTCTCAAAACTTTTGAAGGCTCCGCGATCTTACGTTAGTATTGCCTCCGGCTTTGACGATTTATGCAGGATTCGCGGGCAGGAGTGCCCGCGCCACACGAGCCACGGGAGCAAGCCTTGAGCTTTGTCGAACGTTTTCGGGAAATCCGCACGGGGTTCGAACGTCCCTTCTGGGTTGCGAATATCAGCGAAATTTTTGAGCGGCTTGCTTACTACGGGGCCTTTGCTTCGCTCGCTTTGTATCTGCAGGAGCGGCTGAATTTTTCTACTGAGCAGACTGGAACTTTGACCGGGATTTTTGGCGGGATGGTGTGGTTTCTAGCCATCTTCGGCGGGGCGACGGCGGATCGATTGGGGTTTCGACGTGCGCTGTCGATGGCTTATCTGATTCTTTCCGTCGCTTACTTTCTGATTGGTTCGATTAGCGCGCCGTGGCTTGCGCCGGTCCGGAATGCGGTGCCGCTTGGATTGTTTGTCGGAGTGATCCTGATTCTTCCTGCGCTGGGAATTTCTTTGGTGAAGCCTTGCGTGGTTGGGACTACGGCCCGGGCTTCGAAGGAGAATGTGCGGTCGATCGGTTACTCGATCTATTACACGATGGTGAATATTGGCGGCGCGGCGGGGCCGCTGTATGCGGGGTGGGCGCATGAACATCTGGGCGTGGAGAACGTGTATCGGGTTGCCGCGCTCAGCGTCTTCGCGATGTTTTTTTTCGTGTTGTTCTTTTTTCGCGAGCCGCGAAAGCCGGGCGATGCACCACCGCCTTCGGCTGGGACGGTGGTGCGCAACTTCTGTACGGTTCTGGGCAATTACCGGCTGGTTCTGACGGCGTTGTTCCTGGCAATTCTTCTGCGAGCTGCGCTCTTCGTATATCCACAGCTTCCCGCTCCATGGTGGATTTGGGCTGTGCTGTTGTTTGCCATGCTGGCAGGCATGAGCCGGTTCATGTGGTTCCTCATCCTCTTTACGGGATATTGGATCGTGTTCTGGCAGCAATACATCAGTTTGCCGGGATACATCCACAACTACATTAATTCGCAGGCGAATGTTGAGAGGATTTTGGTGACGGATGGACTGACGGTGATTTGCCTGACGCTGGTGGTGAATTTCCTTACGCGTAAGATACCGGCTTTCCAGGCTGTGATTCTGGGGACTTTGATCACTTCCCTCTCGTGGCTGATTCTGGCGTTTCATCCGACGGTTTGGGGCGCGATTTTGTCTTTGTTCGTGCTGGCGCTGGGAGAGATTATGCAGCAGCCTCGGTATTACGAGTACATCGCGCTGCTTGCTCCGCCGGGGCAGCAAGGGACTTATATGGGATTTGCTTTTTTGCCGATCGGGATTGGATCGCTGATTGGAGGATGGTTCGGCGGGACGCTGGTACATCACTTTGGCGAGGTCATGCACCAGCCGGAGCGGATATGGTGGACTGTGACGGCGGTGGGGGTGGGGACGACTTTGCTGCTTTGGATTTATGACAGATATTTCAGAGTTACTACTGCGGCACAGAAATAGTTCACGATGGCTCCGACAGTTCGCGTTGCGAAAGATGGTTCCAAGCCCACAGCTAAAGTTGTAGCCGCGAAATTCCGGCGCGCATTGAAGAACGGGGGCTCTGCCGAGTATGCTTCCGGCGTGCAATGGTTCTTCAAAGATGCGATCACGTTACATGGATGGTATACAGCGGACCTTCGGCGCGCGACCGTTCGTTTTCGGCGTGAGCTGAGGAAGGAACGCGGGCTCGATTTTGTGGTGGAGATTGCGGATCAGCTTTTTTCTGGGCAGGTATTGGAAGAAAAAGTCGCGGCGGTTTCCTGCTGGAAAGGCTTGATGGAGAGTTTGGCGACCGGGAGTTCGCCCTCTTCGAATCGTGGCTCGATCGCATCAGCAGTTGGGCGGATCATGATGGATTGGTACATTCTCTGATCGCGCCTATGGTTGTGGCCAAGCCGGCGCGGTTGAAGAATGCGTTTCGCTGGGCGAGGTCGGAGAATCGCTGGCACCGGCGGGCGGCTTGCGTGGCGCTGATTCGCGGGACACGGGCGCGGATGTTTTTTCCGGAGATCATGAGTCTTTCCGATCTGCTGCTTACCGATGAAGACGACATGGTGCAGAAGGGGTTAGGTTGGCTGTTGCGGGAAACCGCAAAATTCGATCCCAAACGAACGGTTCCTTATCTGATGAAGATTCGATCTCGCGCGCCGCGACTGGTTTTGCGCACGGCTTGCGAAACTTTGCCTGCATCGACTCGGGAGAAAATTCTCGGGCGACCTCAGAAGTAACTCAGCCACCAATCGGTGCGACGACGGCGAACTCCCGCAAACCATCGGCAGAGCGGGTACAGCGTTGTCACCACGAGCGCCCATAGCAGATAGACGACAGGCAGTGAATATCCCCAGCCGGGCGGAAATGTGACGGGGAAAAACGGAAGGCGAGGCGATTGGAACATCCAATGGATCTGGTGATAGCGGGCTGCGCAAAACGCGACGGCGAGCAGGTGAATGAGCGGAATGTGGAGGAGATAGTAGAACATTGGCACTTTGCCGAAGATCAGCGCGGGACGCAGAACTGCCGGCGTGTGCGCATCTATGGCCCAGAGAAAAATTAGCGTGGGGCCGAGGGTCATCAGGAGAAACAAGAGCGATGGCGGATATTTGGTGGTGTTGAGGAATGAGAGAACGGTGAAGAGTGGAGATCTCTGAGTGCTCCAGTGGGATGGGTCACCGTATTTGTTCAGCGCGCGGAGCAGGATGAACAGGATCGTGAAAATCGTTCCGAAGCGCAACAGGAACGCTTTTCGGCGATCGGCGGGCCAGTTGTAGATTTGGCCCAGGGCGTATCCGCAGGCGGTGACGCCGACCCAGGGAATCAAGGGATAGACGACCCGGATGGTGTGTTGCGGGGTCGCGAGCAGGAAGCCGGGATCGTGAAGGATGGTCCAAAGTGGGTTCGACCAATCGACCGAGTCGAAGAGATTGTGAGTTGCTATAAGGACCAGGCCGAATACCGCTACGACAGAAGGCGGCAGAAAAACCAATCCGGCGAGAACGATCATCGCCCAGCCCAGGGCCCAGAGTATGAACAATATTGTCAGGTGGTAATCGAAGTTGAACTGCCATCCCAGGCCGCGAGTCACAACCACTTCGAGGAAGATCAGCCAGAGACCTCGGGTTACGAGAAATCGCGATAGTTCGGGGGTCGAGCGGCGGCGGCGGGCCAGCCAGGAACCGGTTCCGGTTAGAAGGAAGAAACCGGGGGCGCAGAAGTGAGTGATCCAGCGGGTGAAGAACAGCACGGTCGTTGTTGTGGCGAGATTGGTGGGATTGTCGCTTGGGTGGCCGAAGAAATCGCGGGTGTGATCCAGGGCCATCAGGATCATGATGAGGCCGCGGGCCAGATCGATTGATTCGAGACGGATGCGGTTGGGGGATGGGGCTTCCATGGTGCGGTTGCTTCGCGGCGTCGTTTAGCAGAACCCAATTAACCACAAAGGACACTAAGTTGCACTAAGGAAATCATCGTTTGTGAGATTCGCTCATTCTGGCGTCATTGTTTACAATAGTTGTTTGTCCCATGGACCTTTCTGCGATTCAGTCTGCGCTGCGCGAACGCAATATTGATGCGTGGCTTTTCTACGATCATCATCATCGCGATCCGATTGCTTACCGTGTGCTTGGCTTGCCCACGGAACTGATGGTTACGCGGCGGTGGTTCTATCTGATTCCGGCGCAGGGCGAGCCGCTGAAGCTGGTACACAAGATCGAGGCGGGGCATCTTGATTCGCTGCCCGGGAGCAAACGGCAATATTCGGGATGGCAGGAGTTATTTGACAACATCAAGGCGATGCTGGCTCCGTATCGCGACATTGCGATGCAGTATTCGCCGAATAATATTGTTTTCACAATTTCGCTGGTGGATGGCGGAACGATTGAGTTGCTGCGCGGGTTGGGGAAAAACGTTGTAAGTTCTGCGGATCTGGTTGCGCAGTTTGAAGCGACATGGACGGACGAACAGATCAACACGCATTTTGCCGCGCGGGACAGTGTGGATTCGATTGTGGCGGAGGCGTTCAAGGAGATTGGACGCAAAGTGCGCAATGGCGGCACGACGGAGCATGGAATCCAGCAGTGGTTTATGGAAGCGTTCCGCCGCGAAAATCTGGCGACGGATGATCCTCCGATTGTTGCGGCGAATGCGAACGCAGGAAATCCTCATTATGAGCCGCGGGCGGATCATCCGGTTCCGATTCGCGAGGGAGATTTGGTGTTGCTGGATGTGTGGGCAAAGAAGAATACACCGGCAGCGGTTTATTACGATGTGACATGGATGGGGCACGTGGGGCCATCGCCTTCGGCGAAGCAGCGCGAGGTTTTTGAGATTGTGCGAGATGCGCGGGATGCGGGCATCAAAACGGTGACCGATGCGATTGCATCGGGACGGCAGATTGCGGGATGGGAAGTGGATCGCGCTACGCGCGGGTACATCAAGAGCAAGGGATACGGCGATTATTTTATTCATCGGACCGGGCATTCGATTGGCACGGACGTTCATTCGAATGGCGCGAATATGGATGACCTGGAGATTCACGATGAGCGGCAGCTTTTGCCTAATTCGTGTTTTTCGATCGAGCCGGGAATTTATTTGCCGGAGTTTGGCGTGCGCAGCGAAGTGAACATGCTGGTGCGGAAGAAATCCGCGGAAGTGACGGGAAAGATTCAGCGCGAGATCGTGATCATCTGATGGCGAATTCAACTACTACTAAAGCGAAGACGATGGAGCCGGCACAATCGGCGAGCATGATGGCGGTGCTCGCGCCGGCGGTGGGCTGGCTGATTCCGGGCGCGGGACATTTGATTCAGCGGCGATGGATTCGTGGGTTGCTGCTGCTGATTTCGATTGCGACGCTGTTTGTGCTCGGCTTGCTGATGCAAGGGCACATTTATAAGGCGAACGGCGGCGACATTCTCGATATGCTGGGATTCATCGGCGATCTGGGCGCGGGCGGAATGTATATTGTGGCGCTGGCGGTGAATGCCGGGCAGGGCGCCATTGCTTTCGCGATCGCCGATTATGGGACGAAGTTCATGATCGTTGCGGGGTTGCTGAATTTTATTGCCGTCGCCGACGCGTATCACATTGCCATTGGGAAAAAGCAATGACGATTCAACTTACTCACTTCAGCGCGGCGCTCGTGTTTGCATTGGTGGCGTCGATTGTTTTTGGAATCACACATCGCGACACCACGCGAGAGATGATTCGCTATGGCTTGTATTGCTTCGTCATGTTTGTGGGCGGAGTGATCGTGGCTGGCTGGGCGATGTGGCTGATTCGGCGCTGAGGTTCGCCATCGGTTAGTGGATCGCGGCTAGTTTCCCTTCCATATCTTTTGCCAATCCAATTTGAAATTCTGGTTCGATGGTCCTAGCCAGCGTTAGAGCCCTTACGTAATAGGTGCGGGCCTCTTCAGGTTGCCCCTTCACGGTGAGGATGTCGCCCATCAGGGCATTCGGTTGTGCTGCGTCGGGCGCGAGATCGAGGGCTTGCCTTGTTTCTGCCAGCGCCGCGTCGAATTGGTGGGTTTCGAGTAGCGACTGCCCTTCTTGCGTATGGCTGATCGCCGCAGCCAGAGGAATTTCGAAGCGGCCTTCGTAGACGAACACGCTGTAGTCGATGACGGCTTTCGGCTTCAGGGACTTGAATTGTTCGTAGGGATTTAACGGGCTTGGGCCGAATTCGAAACCGGAAAGATCACCTGCGCTGATGAGGACTGTGCCGTTGATTTCGGGAGGAGCTTGCAGTTCCTCGTGCAACCACATTGAATCCATCGTGGGTAATTGTCTGCAAGGGATGCCGTAATAACTGGCATCGACTGGACCTTCGGCAAAATAAATGAACCAGCAGTCTTTTATATTGTGGGCGTCGAGGTAGCGCTTGACGTCTTTGAGTTGCTGCCCCCAGTCGGCGTTCGAGTCGCTCAGGAGTTTATAGGTTTCGGACGGACCTCCCCAGAGTTCATTCGCGTAGGCCATGTAGGAGGGATAGATGCGGGCTGTCGAGACGGCCTGATACGCGAGTAACACCAGGATTGCGTAAACCCATCGACGGTCTTGGTTGATCAGCGCTGCCGCGACGCCCCCGATTAGAACCGAAAAGAAGATGTACATGGGCAGAATGTGGCGAACACCGATGTTCATGCCCGAGGACATGGCGATGATCAGATAAAAGATGGGCGGGATGGTGAGGAATAGAATCTCGCGCCATCTTGCGAAGCGGCGGCTGCACACGGCCCATACGGCTAGTGCCAGCAGAATTAGAAATGTGAGGCTGGATTTGATGGCAAACGCAAGCGGAAAATAAAACCAGACGCCGTGGGGGTAGATCTTGCCGAGGAGAAAGCTCTGGTAGAAATCGGACATGATGCGCACGTCGGCGAGACCGTAGAGATAGGATTCGGGGAGCAGGTGAAAGCGGGCTACAGTTTGGAGGAGATGGATTTCGCGGGGGCGCGAGAGGTTCCGCACGTATTCGGCGAGCGGAGGATTCAGTTGCAGGCCGGCGGGACGGGCGGGGTAACGAAAACCGTAAGAGGACCACAGGACGGCGACGGCGATTGCTCCGATGACAACCAGCGCCAGGACGAGATCGGCTGCATGGCGAGTTATGGCGCGTTTTGAAGTGCCGGCGTTTGCATTGGCTCGGGACGGCTCTCTGAAGAGTTCACAGAGCGCAAGCAATAGGAACATTGGAAAAACGAGAATGCCGGTGTGCTTGGCTGCGAGTGCCAGACCCGCCGCTAGCCCGACGACGACGACCCTTGGGATTGATGGCGCTTTGACGTAGCGATAAAAAGCGTAAATCGAGGCGAACATACAGCAGCAGAGACCGACATCGGTGCCAAGGACTGCGCCGTGGGCGAGCAGGTTGGGATCGAAGGCGAGCAAAGCTAGAGCAATGAACGCGGCGACCGTGCCAAACATTTCGCTGGTGGCGAGGAAGACGAGAAGCAGGAGCGCGAATGTGAAGAAGGACGCGGCCATGCGTACGCGAAAAAGGATGGCATTCGCGTCGTTCTTGAAGAGAAAATCTTTGCCGTCGAGAAAGGCTTCCGTCTTGAAAAAGCGGTTCTGGAGTGTTGGCACCTTCAGGGGCATGTTCAGAAGCGGCAGAGTTGCGACAAGTTTTACGAGTGGAGGATGTTCGGGGTTCAGGCCGAAGTCGGCGTGCTTCCAGGACATATAGCCGGCGAAGATGTGGTCGTCTTCGTCCCAGGTGATGGAGTTGCGGCGCGCGGAAAAGAATAGTTGCAGAAAGAAGACAATCAGCAGAACGAGGACGCCGGAGGCAATTTTCAGATTTCGCATTTTCAAATCAGGTTAGTGGTTCGTAATTGTGAAAGATTTCGGCTCTTCCGGCAGCGTGCCCCCTGCGATCCCTTCGCCCGCTGCCGAAAACGCAGGCGTTGCGGGAAGACGCGGTCCAATGCCATGCAAAACTGAGCGCTACCATTTGACAAGCCATTCATCCGGCCCAGACGAACGCATCGAAGACTCGTTTTGATTCGAAATTCAGGCGGCGGTAAAGGGCGACGGCACGGGCGTTGGCCTCGGTCACAGTCAGGGAGAGCATGGTGAATCCGCGTTTGCGGAGATTGGCCATGGTCGCGGCGAGGAGCGACTCGCCGATTCCGTGAGAGCGGTATTCGGGGAGAACGCAGATCTGCGTGACGTGACCCACGTCGCCGCGAACGCGTGAACAGAGAATCAGGCCGATCAGATTTTTGCCTTTGCGGTCGACGGCAGAGAAAGAGGCTTCAGAGTCGAATAAGCCGCAGCCGGGAAAGCGGACGATGTTGTTCAGGAAGCGGAGCGAGCCGGTAAGGGTGTGGTATTGATCGTTGATTTGCGCGTCGACGTGAGTGCGATAGGCGGCGGTGATGACGGCTGCGGCGGGTTGATAATCGGCTTCGATCCAGCGGCGGATTTCGATCTCGGGATGTGTTTTTGCTGTTGCGCCGGAGGTCTGATCAAGTTTGAGGACCATGAACAGGCGCGGATGGCGCTGGAAACCTTGATCGAGGAATGGGCGGGCAACAGCACCTGATTCGTGGGCGAGCAGTTGAGCTTCTACGCGATGGATTCCGGGCGACTGCTGCAGAGTTTCGATCACGTGGGTCAGCAGCTTGATTTCTACTTCGCGTGCGTTGGGAAGGCGTTCGCCGTTGGATACGTAGAGATCGCCGACGACTCCCTTGCTGCCTTCGTAGACGAAGAAGGAGTAACCGAAGATGCGGCCGCGCTCGATGGCGGCGTAGCCGGGGAGAATTTTTGCGTCGACGTAGCGGAGGATCATTTCTGCCGAGCCGCTGTAGTCCCACGACAACGAGCTTGCCCACACGCGACTTTCGCTATCGAGCAGGGGACGGAGATCGGAGGAAGAAAAATGTCTTAGATCGAGAATCTCCACGGGGCTCCTGCGAAGTTGGCTGACGGCTGGGCCGCATTCGCACAGGCAGAATTTCGAGTTTAGTGGGTTGTGCGACTGGAGGCAAACGGGTACGGGGCGCCACCTTAGATTAACCACCAAGGACACTAAGTTGCACGAAGGAAACCTTCGCGGGGCAAACAGGTACAGAGCAACACCTTAGATTAACCACAAAGGGCACGAAGTTGCACGAAGGAATCCTTCACGGGGGGATTGGGTTGCGTTTCTGTTGTCTGTTTTTAATTTGCAGCGGCGACCCAGAAATAGTCGATGTGCTGGGCGGCGTAGTGTCCGAGGTAGGAGACGCGGCGGCCGGGAACGAGTTTACCGATTTCGACCTGCGAACCTTCGGGTGCTACCAGCAGGTGCTCTTGTTGCGGTACGGCGCCCCAGTCGTAGTTGAGGGTTAAGTGATTGCGATAGAAAGTGAGGCCATATTCCAGTTCGCGGCGCACGTGGTAGACGGCTAACGGCATGGGACGCATTTCCATCTGCGCGAGTTCGCGTGCGACGGGCCGTGCGGAGAGCACCTGGTCGAGATCCTGTGCGCCGAACTTCAGCGCGGCGGCTAAGGTGAGTACCACCGGGATTAAAGTAACGAATCGGAGCATCCGTAATCCGGATTTCCGAACGAGGGTGAGCGCAATCGCTGCACAGAGGACGAATGCGACGGCGAGCGCGACGAACATGGGCTGGCCGCCCGGAAGACGCCGCTGAGTTAAGAGGTATGCGATGAGGAGTGCCGGAACGATTGACGCGGAGGCTAGCAACCCGTGGAGAATTGCCAGCCAGGTCGGGACGCGTTCGTCAGACGGGTTTTTTAGATGAAAGTAAAGATACTCGACCAACAGCAGCGAGGCTGCAGGAATTGCGGGCAGAATGTAGCCTGGGAGCTTCGATTGCGAGACGGAGAAGAAAATGACGGGAACGGCGAGCCAGCAGCCGGCGAAGATGCCGAGGTGAAGCGGAGCCGGTTCGGAGGTCGTTTTCGAGATTCGTTTAAATCGATTCTGAATTGAGTGCACAAAAGCGAGGAGCAAAAAGATGGTCCAGGGGACAACTGCCAGGGCTGTCACTGGCAGGTAGTACCAGAAGGGCTCAACGTGGTGGTAGAGGTTCTTCGAGAAGCGGGCGAGATTCTGCTCGAGAAAAAACTCATGCAAAAATTGAGGGTTGTGGGATTGAACGGCAGCATACCAAGGAAGAGCGACGGCCAGAAAGACGAGAATGCCGGGCCACCACACTGTTTCACGGATGGATCGTGGTTCACGCGCTGTAGTTGCATAAAGGACGATGATGAGAGCGGCCAGGAGCGGCGCGACTGGTCCTTTCGCCAGCGTTGCGAGGGCGATGAATACATAGAAGGCGGCGAGGTAACTTCTTTTTCCGCTTTCGCGCCATGCGCACCAAGCGATCATGCCGATGCCGAAGGTTGCGCAGAGTGGCATGTCCGTGGAGGCGGCGCGCGAGTAGCCGATGATTCCGGCGCAGGAAGCTGCGATCAGCGCGCCGTCGAGTTCGAATCCGCTGCGGAAGCGGCGCAGGAAAAAGTAGATTGCCAATACGAGAAGGGTTGCGTCGATGGCAGATGGAAGACGGGCGGCCCAATCGCTTACGCCGAAGATCGAGTAGGCGATGGCGGCTTGCCAGTAGTAGAGTGGCGGCTTTTCCAGCCAAGGTTGGCCGCCTAGCGTGGGCGTGATCCAGTCGTGGCGCTCGAGCATTTCGTGGGCGACCTGCGCGTAGCGCGGTTCGTCTGCGCCGATCAGGCCGAAGTGGTTCAGGCCGTAGAAAAACAGGAAGGCGCAGAAGCCTGCGAGGAGAAGAACGTCGGCGCGGGTGCGGTTGGTCATCGGGTGCAAAGTTGCAAAGTTGCAACGTTTCAAGGTTGCAACCTTGAAACTTTGATTCTTCGATTATTGTACGGAAGGGCTGCGGCGTAGCATTTCGAGAATCTGGCGAACGGCTTCGGCTAGCGGACCATCGAGGGAGCATCCGCTGGCGCATTCGTGGCCGCCGCCGCCGAAGCGTTCGGAGACGCGGGCTACATCGAGATTGCCTTTGCTGCGCAGGCTTACGCGGTAGCGGCCGCCGGGAAGTTCGCGGAAAAACGCAGCGACTTCGACTTCGCCGATGGAAAGTACGTAGTTGACGAGGCCTTCGCAGTCTTCTTCTTTTGCGCCGCAGCGTTCCATTTGCTCTTGCGTGACCCAGGTCCAGCCTATGCGCGCTTCGGTGTTGAGGTTGCGCAACGCTTCGCCCAGCAGCTTCATCTTGGCTACGGAGTGGGCGAAATAAATACTGCGGGCGCAATGCGAAGGATCGGCGCCTGCGAGTACGAGTTCGCGAGCCAGGGCAAAGGTGTGCTCGTTTGTTCCCTGGAACATGAAGGAACCGGTATCCGTCATCAGCGCCGTGTAGAGGCAGGTTGCGATTTCTGGAGAGAATGGCGTACCGGCTTCGCGGGCTAGACGAAAAACCATTTCTCCGGTGGCGACAGCTTTCGGATCGATCCAGTTCACGTGGGCGAAGGGACGGCCGCTGGCGTGATGATCGATGCTGATGAGAAAACGGTCTTCGAGGCCCAGCAGGCGGGTGCGGTGGATGCTGTCACATTCGAGGATGATGGCGGATTCGTAGATGCCGGGTACGCGCTCGGCGGTTAGGACCTGATCGGCGAAAGGCAGCGAGCGATAGATGCGCGGGACGCCATCGTGCAGGACGACATCGGCTTGCTTGCCCATGGCGCGCAGAACCTGGCAGCAGGCGAGCGCGGAGCCGATGGCGTCGCCATCGGGGCGGGCGTGCGAGGTGAGCACGAAACGGTCACGCTGCTCGATTTGTTGGAGAACGTCTTGCAACATCGCTATGCTTTCTTTTCGTTCGCTGCTTTCTTTTTGACTGGCGTTTGCGATTTCGATCTTTTCCTGGCGCGAGCCAGCAGTTCTTCTACTCGCGCTTTTTCGCGCTCGGAACGATCCAGACGGAAATACAATTCCGGTGCGCGGCGTAAACCAAGACGCGACATCAGTTCGTGTCGGATGTATTCCTTTGCTGCTAGCAAGCCCTCCATGCTGCGTTCGGCTTCGCGGTCGTCGCCGTCGACATCGACGAAGACCTGCGCGGAACGGCCGTCGTCGGCTACGTTGACGGCGGTTACGCCGACGAGGCCGATGCGCGGGTCGGATAGTTCGCCTTCGACCAGCGTCTCGATTTCCTCGCGCAAGGCCTCGCCCAGCCGGCCGCGATGATATTTAACCCCGCGCTTTTCCACCCTTCACCTCGATGTAAAACGCATGAGAATATCAGAAAACCGGACGCCGGTGTTGGCCGGGAAGTGCTATTGTCGCGCACGGACGAGGGAGGGTGGTAAGTACGGGAGTAACGAGGGTGTAGGGGTTAGGACTCCGAGCACCTGAACAAGGAACCATCTACAGGGGCTAAAGCCTGCTTCATTTATTTCCACGCTCTAACGCGGCGCTGAAGCGCCGCTCTTCCACCGTTGACCGACAGCTTCGTGATCACTTTGGAGGTTGCCAGCCTTCGGGCAGAATGTCGAATGCAAGCGTGTCACGGTAGGCGTACTGGCTGCCTTCCAGGACGGCCACGGGCGTTAACATGTGCCAGATGCGATCGTCATCGAAGATGTAGCACTCGCCGAATTCCCGCATGGTGAAGCGATCGATTTCGTTTTTGTTGTTATCGGTGATAACGACTTCGCCGCCGTGAACACCGCAGCGGTTCAACAGATGCGTAGCGATGTACTTTTCGCCGTCTTTGTGCAGGCCCGGGGGACTTGTGTCGCATGGCCGACCGGGCGTGGCGGTGAAGCGGATTACGTGTACGTTGACCAGGTATTTTGTTCCCACGGCGGAGAGCGGGAGATAGCTGAGATGATAAGCAACCAGCTTGCGAACTCCGATTGCGGCGGCGAGTGCGTCCGGCAGGGCAGCGTATTCGCGCTTTTGGCCTCCCAGGGTCGTGTTGTATTTTTCCAGTTGCACATAGGGGTCGGTCTCACCGGTGGACCAAACTTTTGCGCCGCCTTCAACGACCTCGGCGCGGAGACGATTTAAGGAGCGATAGCGGTCACCGCCTTCGTAGTATTTGTCTCGCGGAATGGACCAGGCGGCGTGGGATAAGGCGTCGAGCGAGCGGGCTATGTCTTCGTCGATTCTGAGGGGTTGGCGGCTGAAGCCGCGGGCCAGGAGATCGTTTTTCGATTTTGGATTTGCAGCTACGGGAATGAAGTTGTCTTGATTCATGAGTTCTCGCGGAGCGGGGGCCTAAAAAGCCCCCGACAAGTTTGCAGTTTCGTCGGCACGGCTAAAGCCGTGCCCTGATACGGACGCGGTACGCGGCCCCTTTGACAAGGTCGGGGCAAGGCTGACGCGCCGCTCTTGCATGGTTGCGTCTGCAGGGTTGCGCCTGCAGGAAGTTGCAACCACTCATAGGTATTCTACAAACGAATCGGCGATTTCTGCGCCGTGATTGTTGGTGATGCGGGTGGCGGCGCGCTCTACATTTCTCATCAATCCATCGAGATAATCGCGGGAGTCGGAGATGCTTACCACTCCGATCGTGGCACGATTCCATATGTTGCTGGGATCGAGTTCGGCTACGGAGATGTTGAAGCTGGAGCGGAGGCGGTCTTTCAGGCTG
>DASXEG010000055.1:0-20715 GCA_036490235.1 Candidatus Sulfotelmatobacter sp.
CGCTCGCGGCCTCGACCATCTCGTTGATGTATGCTCCGCCCACTCGCGCCGCGCACTCAAGAAAATAAAATTCTCCATCCTCATGCGCCCGAATAAATTCGGCATGAGAGACTCCGCGCAGCAATCCCAATGCCGCAATCAGCTCGCGGTTGATCTCACGCAGCGCATCGTCTTCTTCGCCGCCTCGCGGGACCGTGAACGAGGTAAAAACTCCACCCGCATGGGCCACGTTCATCGGAGGCTTGCCGTACTTGCTCACATTGGCAAAGAGTAATTCATTCTCCGACACAATCGAATCCACGTGAAACACATCGCCCGGCACAAATTTCTCCAGCAAAAAGCCAGACTGCTTATCGCCCAACTGTTCGAGAATCGGCCAGAGCTCAGCGGCGGCATGAATTTTCTTAATCCCAATCGCCGAGGCTTCTTGCCGAGGCTTCAGCACCCACGGCCCAGCGACATGCTCAAGGTAATAACGAATATCTCCGTGATTTACCACGGGCACAAAATCCGGAACGCGCACCCCACGATCCAGCGCCCGCATGCGCATCGCCAGCTTGTCGCGAAAATAACGCATGGTCGTCAGACCCATCCCCGGAACACGCAAATGCTCGCGCAGCGTCGATGCCGTCTCCATGTCGAACTCATCGAGGGCTACAATGCGATCGATCTTTTCCGTGCGCGCCAGGTGCGTCACCGCCTTCATTATGTCTTCCAGCGGAAGTTCTGCAGGAAGGTAGAACGTGTTATCCAGGCTTTCGCGTGGCCAATCCGCATCCCGCAGCTTCTCCGCCGTTAGCAGAAGCACACGGCATCCCTTGCGCTTGCATTCGCGCATGAACTCCTGCCCTTTTTCGTAGGTCGTGATGCACAGGAAGGTGAGGGGCGATGGCGCTGTCATGGCTTCCGGTCAGGGCACAGAGAATAGCACGCTTTCACGTGCGGCGATATCGGGTATTCAGTTGGAAACGAATGGTCTCTTTAATCCGTGGCGCATTTGCGCTATAGTCTCAACCCGGACACACTACCGTTTCTCCAACCCGGAGGCTCTCATCTATGGCTACTCAAAGCCGTCCCGAAGGTAAGGCTCGCAGTTTCGGACAAAACATCGAAAGCGATTTGGCATCGCGTTTCTTGCGTGTAGTGGAGGTTGCAGCCATTGCTTCCGCGCGAACCATGGGCCAGGGCGAGCGAAAGTTTTCCGATCAAGTGGCGACGGAAGCCATGCGCAAGACGATGGATTCTATTCCGATGCGCGGCACTATCGTTATTGGGGAAGGCGAGCGCGATGAAGCGCCCATGCTCTATATCGGCGAAAAAGTGGGCGCTGAATTTACCGACGGCAGGGAAGTCCCCGAGGTCGACATCGCGGTCGATCCGCTGGAAGGAACCAATCTCTGTGCCACCGGCGCGCCGGGATCGATTACGGTGCTTGCCGCCTCAGAGCGCGGCGGCTTGCTGAACGCACCGGACTGCTACATGGATAAAATCGTTGTCGGTCCCTCCTGCAAGAACGCCGTCGAGCTCGACGCCCCGGTAGCGGACAATCTCAAGAACATTGCCAAGCGGCTGGAACGCGACGTGGAAGATCTGGTCGTCATTGTTCTTGATCGACCGCGGCATGAAAAGCTGATCGCGGATATCCGCGCCGCCGGCGCCCGAATTCGTCTCATCGGCGATGGCGATCTCTCCGCCGGCATTGCCTCGGCCGTCATTGGCACGGGTGTGCACGCGGTGATGGGATCGGGCGGCGCTCCGGAAGGCGTGATTACGGCTGCAGCTATTCGCTGTTTGAACGGGTACATGCTCGGACGGCTGGTCGTGAAACCGGACCAGGAAGAGCGCCTTGCGCGCATGGGCATAAAGGACAAGAGCCGAATTTATGAAGCCCAGGATCTTGCTCCCGGCAAGCAGCTGATTTTTGCCGCTACCGGCGTTACAGATGGAGCTTTGCTCAGGGGAGTTCGCTTTTTCGGTGAGGGGACGCGTACTTCATCGGTCATCCTTACGCAGCAAACCGGCAAGGTGCGATTTATCGACAGCATTCATCTTGAGCATGGACCGGATGTGAAAGTGAGGTTCTCGTAAGGTATCCGAAAGAAAGGGATGTTGCAGGTATTCCAACGAATCAGAAGGGTTACCTCTGGCTGCGCTGGACCGCGAGCT
Source organism: Candidatus Sulfotelmatobacter sp. (assembly GCA_036490235.1). Classification (GTDB taxonomy): domain Bacteria; phylum Acidobacteriota; class Terriglobia; order Terriglobales; family Acidobacteriaceae; genus Sulfotelmatobacter. Next base: position 2,167 of record DASXEG010000055.1, read on the forward strand.
GATCATTGCCGCAAGAAAAGCTGGCATCCCGCTCTTTAGCTAGCCGCCGTCTTTTTTGAGGAAGTATTGTTTTTCATTCCAGATACTTTTTCTTCAAGTCGTCCGGTACCTTCGGCTCCGGCGGAAAATCCTGCGAGAATCCTTTGAACAGACTCACCGTCACCTCGTTTCGAAGATTCCCGTCATGCACGCAAATCTTGTGAGGATTGCCTTTCGAGTATCCCTCCCAGAGGGAAACGCCCGCGTAAGCGCCATCTTTCCGCAAAATGTAGTAAGTCATATCGACAAATTGCAGCTTGTTCATGTCGTTGTTGTAGTTGCGCACGATTCGCTTAAGCGTGTCCATGCCGGCATCGTGCGGAGACATGCCGTGCCGCATGTTTTCCACGATGGTATGTGCGCCCGCCACTTTAATGTTTTCCTCGCCGCTCCCTGTGGCTCCCGCCGAACCCACATCCTGATCGGTATAGCAGCCAGCGGCGATAATTGGCGAGTCGCCAACACGCCCTGCCAGCTTGAAACCAAGCCCGCTCGTCGTCGTGCAGCCGGAAATTTCGCCCTTTTCGTTCAGAGCTGAGCAGTGAATGGTGCCGGTGGGTGGGAATAAAACTTTGTGCACGGCATCGGCCTGCCATTCCGGCGCAATGCCAATCTCTGCGGCTCGCGCCTGCAGGTTCTCGATTCGCTCTTGCCAGCCGCGCGCCTGCGGTTTGTCGCTCGACTCAGGCGCTTGCCAGTTTGGATCGGCCAGGCCAGGCCCCCACCAATCGTTCGGAGTATGAAATTCCTTCCACAACAGCCAGATCTTCCGTGCGCGGTCGGTCAGCAGATTCTCGCGTGGAAATCCGACCGCGACCGCAAACCGCTCGGCTCCTTCTCCAACCAGCATGACGTGCCCGGTCTGTTCCATTACCGCCTTCGACACCAGCGACACGTTCTTAATATTGCGAACCGCTCCTACCGATCCGGCGCGCCGCGTCGGCCCGTGCATGCAGCAGGCATCGAGTTCGACTACCCCTTCTTCGTTGGGGATACCCCCAAGACCGACGCTGGTATCGTTCGGATCGTTTTCCGGACCTTGAACTACTTTGAGGGCGGCATCCAGCGTGTCTCCGCCGCCCTTTAGAAAAGCGAACGCGTTGTCCAGATATGCATAGCCATTGTGCGCACAGATGATGATCGGACGCTTGAATGCGCCAGATTGCGCGTCGTGATTTCCTGAGATTTCAGCCTTGCTATCGACGGCATGGGCAGGTGTGCGCAAGCCGGCAGCCGCCGCTCCGAGCATGGAAGTCTTTACAAAATCGCGCCGTGAAAAAGACATGAATCCTCCTCCATTTCCAAAAGCGCGAGGATATCACGTAGAGTGACCGGTGCACGGCGTCATTTCACTGATGGAGTTGGGGGCAATTCTCTATGTCCCGCCGACAAGGCGAGCGGAATGTTGGTCAAACTCATTTTGACTCCCTTCGTATAGCACGTATAATGGTGCTGCACATGATTACGTGCTGATATGAAAACGAATATTACTTTGAAGCTCGACGCCGATTTGCTACGTGAAGCGCGTATTCTGGCTGCTGAAGAGGATACTTCGATAAGCGCCTTGCTCGCTTCGCGGCTCGAACAAATCGTCCGCGAGCGCAAAGCTTACCATCGCGCTCGCAAGCGTGCTTTGGCCAGATTGCGCGACGGAATGGACCTCGGGTGGAACCCACCCAAGTCTCGCGATGAGTTATACCGGCATTGAGGTGGGAAGTGGCGGACAAGTTCTTCGTTGATACGAGCATTCTCATCTATGCGCACGATCGGTCCCATGCCGGCGATCGGTCGGCTGATCGTAAGCATGATCGTGCTCTCAAACTCGTTGAAAACCTGTGGTCGAGCGGCCATGGCGTTATAAGCACACAGGTGCTGCAGGAGCTGTGCGTCAATCTACGTCGAAAAACGTCCCAGCTCATCCCTTCTGACGAAATTCGCAGTTTGATTCAGGACTACATGAGCTGGGAGGTCGTCACCAACTCTCCGGAGGCGGTTCTCAGGGCACTGGATATCGAGTCGCGGTATAAAACTTCCTTCTGGGACGCTTTGATCCTACAGGCAGCAGAACAGGCAAGCGTAAAAGTCCTTTACTCAGAGGATTTAGCTGTCCGCCAGAATTACGGAACCGTGCAGGTGGTCAATCCGCTGGCGGACTGATTCTTAGTACAACTCACCCTACTGCCTTTCTTGAGAAAGTGGCGAACGATAGCGCCGCTTACAAAATCATCCTCTGATCCATCGTGACAGTTCTCGCCACGAATCCCTCACGGCGCGGACTCGGAGGATTTGCCTGCGCCTCGTTGATCGAGTGCACATTGGCGTTCTGCTCGGAGCGGAAGCGTAGCAGGGCGGCAATATTGCCCACGCCGTCCATTTCCGGATCATCCGTTATGTAGAACAACTCGATCCCCTCGCGGATTACGCGAGGCAGCAACGCTTCGGCAACGTCGACAATCTCGCGAGTTTCGTGTCCACACACCGGGCACTTGCTGACCAAGTGGGCATCCAGATGTCCGCAGTGAGGGCACTCGATTGCCTGCGCAACGTAGTGTTCGCCAACCAAAAGCGTCTGCACTTCACCCAGTTCGAGCGATTGCAACACGCGCCGCAAACCTGTGACGCCGCGGCCATTGCTGCGGGCTTGTTCGATCGCCTCATGAACCAGCGCGGAACACCGCCGGCCTTGCCAATTGGCGAAAATCTGCTCGGCATGCGAGCAGATAAGATCACGGCTGGCGTGCGCAACTTCGGTGGTGAAGCGGCCGAGCAGCTTCTGCGCCACTTCGGGATGCAACAAGGTAGCGAACTCCGGCCAGTGAGTGTCAAGGCAACCGAGAATCCATCCGTCGAAAGTGCGTTGCTCGATGGCGTTCTTCAGCACTTCCGCGACATTTTTGAAGTGGTGATGGACTTCATCCGCCACACGCCGCTCAGCGTGGCCTGCGTCATATCCCCCGAATCCGTCGCTGCGTCCGCGGCGCGAAAGAGCATGAAAGAAATCCTCCCGCTCTGTGAGCTCACCTAGTCGCAGATCGAATAAGCGCGCGCGCCTGCGGTCCAAAAGCAGGACGCCGAGTGCGGGAAACGCGCCCAGAAGTCGGGCCAGCGGCTTCAGATGAAAGCGCCGATTGACGTTGACTTCCGTTCCGCCCAGTTGGGCTGGCAGATCATATTCCCGCCAGAAATTCCGCCCTGAGCAGGCGAATACCGCCTTCGCGTGAGTTCCATTGCTGCGAAATTCTTGCGAGAGCTCGAGAATCCGGTTCAGGTCTCCTCGAGCCAAATCATAATTTTCCTTGACTGTGTTCGTCGCCTCGACTCTTCGCAACGCTTCCCGTATCAGATCCTTCGTTAAGATTGCTTCTTCCTTGTGTGCTTTATTGCGTGGAGCCGCAGGCTGAAAATAAAAGCTGATCGCGCAACTTTCCGAATCCTCGAATTGCGCCAGTTCATGAATTTGTTCACGACTGATCATTCGTGTCCAGTTCCTTTCAGTTGGATTTTTTTACGCGATGCCAGTAGCGGCAAATCGTCCCTTGAATTGCCCAACGAATTTAGGTGATTTGCGCAAGTGTTCGCGTGCGGCGGAGATGGAGCTTACTACACGGTCCGGCGGGACGCCGGTGATAGCGGAGATTTCATCGATACCGAAGCCCTCAATTGCGTGGAGAATGAAAGCCTCGCGGTGGTCGGCGCCCACATCGCGTAGAGCGGCCGCGATCAGGCGCACCATTTCGTCCGATCCGACAATTTCTTCCGGTGTGGCCACGCGGTCGTCGGCAATCACGGTTTCTTCGGTTATGCTTTCGTCCGGTTGATGGAATTGCAATTCCGGTTCGTCGCTCGCCTTTACATTCGGCTTGCGGGCGGAGTCCTCCAGATGAATCGAGGTTCCGTTCTCGCGACCAGAATTCGAGATCTGGTCCAGAGCATCCAGAGCCAGGCGGTAAAGCCACGCTTCAAGAGCCAGTTTCTCCGGTTTTTCCCGCGAGTCTCCCAAGGCGGCGACGATGGTTTCATCGATGACTTCGTCTTTGCTGATCGAATCCATCACAACCTGGTCGGAGGTCTCTCGGAAAAAAATCTCGCGTTCCACAAAGCGTTCGAGCCGCGCCAGGTTCGCATTGACATACGAACGCACATCCTCAGCCGAGATTGTCGGCGGAAACACGACGGCCACCGTGTCCTCAAACGGCACAGTCGCTGGCCGTCTGGCCGATACCGATTTCTGCCTGCGCGTCCACTTGTGCGAAGCGCGCAAAATCTCTTTATGTTTGTTCAGTTGCTGCAGGAGGTCCTCGAACGCACTTTTCACGGCCGCTTCAGCCGTCGGCGCCTTCTCTTGCGCCGCCATCTGTCCTGAAGGCAAGCGCAGGTTTAAAGACACACTAATCCCTTCTTTGGCGGAAATTTCCTCGACCATACCCTTCAGATGGATGAGTTCGGGCCGGAAAACTTGCAACCTTTTTCGCAGTTTTTCAATTTGATGTTGAATGTCTTTCTCTACGGCGGGAGTTTTATGAAGACGGTAACTGACGTGAACGTTCATTAGCACCTCGAGCTTGCAAACGAAGCAGCGCAAACAGTGCTTTCTAATCTTGATTGTACACCCGGTAAAAAAAAGGCGAATCAAGAATCGGGGGCGATTCGCGCTCCTTTGCCGCTTTTGGAACCCGATGCAGAAAACCGAACGATCCGAATTGGTGTGTCGCTGTTTCCTTGTATGCCCGCCGTGTTTAAAGCATTAAGAAGTTCCCATACCACGGAAGGATTTGCTGCAAGAAGGCGCAGCGGCTATATTCGTGCACCATGAACCTTTCGCATATCTTCCTCGTTGCGTTGCTGACATTTGCTGCTCATGCTCAAACCTCTTCTTCAAAAGAGGTCGATGCAGTCTATCCCGAAGCTCACGCGCTCTATCTCGATCTGCACGAACATCCCGAACTCTCCTCGCACGAGACTCAAACCGCAGCCAAACTTGCCGAGCGGTTGAAGAAACTCGGCTATGACGTGACGGAACATGTCGGCGGCACAGGCATTGTTGCCATTCTGAAAAACGGGGCGGGTCCAACCGTTATGCTGCGCACCGAACTCGACGCGCTGCCGGTAGAAGAAAAAACCGGGCTGCCTTACGCAAGCAAAGTTCACGCGAAAGATGACGACGGCCACGACGTTCCCGTGATGCATGCCTGCGGACACGATCTGCACATGGCGTCGCTCATCGGCACAGCCACGATCATGGCGCACACCAAAGACACATGGCACGGCACGCTCATGCTGATTGGCCAGCCCGCAGAGGAGACGATCAGCGGAGCGAAAGCCATGCTCGCGGACGGCTTCTTAACGCGATTTCCTAAGCCAGACGTTGCCGTGGCGTTACACGTAGGCAACACGTTGCCCGCAGGCGAAGTCGGCATCATTCCCGGCGTCTATAACACCAACGCCGACTCTCTCCGCATCACGATTTACGGCAAAGGCGGACATGGCTCGGCTCCTCAGACCGCAATCGATCCCATCGTGATCGCCGCCCGAACAATTCTCGCCCTGCAAACGATCGCGTCGCGTGAGGTGAAACCCGGACAGCTGGTTGTCGTGACAGTCGGCTACGTCCATGCCGGTACAAAGAACAACATCATTCCCGACCAGGCAGAACTTGGACTCACTGTCCGTACCAATAAACCCGAAGTTCGCAAACAAGTGTTGGCTGCGATTGATCGCATCGCGAAGGCCGAGGCCGAAGCCGCAGGTGCGCCGCGTCCGCCGCTGATCGAGCACTACGAAGGAACTGACCTCGTCTACAACGACCCCGCGCTAGCAGTAAGGCTACGCGCAGTTCTCGACGCTGCGCTCGGTAAAGAGAATGTCGTAATCCAGGAGCCCATCACCCCTTCGGAAGATTTTTCCTATTTCGTAGAGCAGGGAATACCCGGTTTTTATTTCGAACTCGGCGGAGCCGACCCGCAGAAGCTCGCGGAAGCAAAAGCGGCGGGAACGCAATTGCCGTCGAATCACTCGCCGCTATTTGCTCCCGATGTAGATCCCGCGCTGCACACGGGGATTACAGCGGAAGTGGCGGTGTTGAGAAGCTTGCTGAAATGACCCCGCGACCTTTCCAGCGAGCGGCGGGCGCGGCGGAGTTTCTTGTTGTCGGAACGAATCCTGCTGAGCCTCAATCGCGCAACACTTCCCAATCATCCCCACCGTTTGGCTGGCGAGATGATATTCCCAAGAATTTGTATTTTCCCCATCATCGAGCCAATCCAGTCTGTCCGGTCTGGCTGTGGTGCGGAAGGTGTGACAAACACGAGTGTCCTCCCATAGCGCGTCACGCGGACCATCTGCTTGGTGCGTTGCGCCCGTTTCAGCAGATGAGCGCATTTCGCTTTGAACTCGGAGACGCCGACTTCTCTTATGGGCATATCTGATTGTCATCGGCAGAAAGCGCGGTCCGCTCTAGAGGAATCGAATTCATGAACATGGGTTCTATTAACCGATCTCCCCCAATATCCGCCGCGCTGCCGCTGCCGGATCATCAGCCCCGGTAATCGGCCGCCCGACCACAATGTGGGTTGCTCCAGCCGCAATCGCCTCCGCTGGAGTCGCTACCCGTACCTGATCTGCATGTTCCAATCCCGCCGGACGCACCCCCGGGTTGACAATCGAAAAGTCGCGACCCAACTCCCGTCGCACTGTGGCCGCCTCGCGCGCAGAAGTCACGATGCCCCCGCAACCGAATTTCAAAGCCAGCGAAGCCAACCTCAATACCTCATCAGTTAGGGGGTCGCGAATGCCAATCTTCTGCAAGTCGTCCTGGCCCATGCTGGTCAGCACGGTCACGCCGAGTACAATCATCGAAGGATTCACCGCCCGCCCTGCCTCTGCTGCGGCCCGTAGCATTTTCTCGCTGCCGGAAGCATGTACTGTCAACATGCTCACGCCCAGCCGCGCCGCCTCAGTCACGGCGGAAGCCACCGTGTTTGGAATATCATGATATTTGAGGTCGAGAAAAACCCGCCGGCCGGAGGCCACCAAATCCCGCACCACGCGCGGGCCTTCAGCCGTATAAAGTTGCATGCCGACTTTATACGTCAGCGCCGAGTCGCCCACGGCAGTGACAATTTTTTGCGCAGCCGCAGCCGACGAAACGTCGAGTGCAACAATCAGTTTTTCTCGAGGGTCGTTAGGAAGGGCTTGGGAGGGCTGATCTTTATTAGATCGATCGGCATTAGGTCGATCATGGGGGCGATCGCTGCCAGGGATGAGTTTAGGCAGAGTTTCCTGCATCCCCAGCAGTCTAAAACATTCAGCGCAGTTCGGCTATCGGATGGTTGTAAGCCACCGTCTCGTAAGCCTCACGATGTTGCGTATGCGGTCTTACCAGATCGAGTCGAACTCGCTGCAGTCCCCGATGGTCAAACTGCAGAGCGTGAGCGGCTCCGTAGGACAAATCGATGATCCGGCCGGGCACAATTGGGCCTCGGTCGTTCACCTTCACCACTACCGCGCGTCCGTTATGCAGGTTGGTTACTTTTACGTAACTACCCAGAGGGAGCGTGGGGTGAGCAGCGGTCATGTCGTACATGTCGTAGTCTTCGCCGCTGGCTGTTGGCTTGCCGTCGAAATCCTCCCCGTACCATGAAGCGGTCCCAATTTGATACGGTTGGGCCTTACCAGATCGGTGGATTTCGGATTTGATCGGTGCGCTATTGCTTGGGGCTGAACTGGCCTCCGAGCTGGTCGGACCCTGTGCCGCTCCAAGCCCGACGATCAATGCACCGATCATCAGTCCATGAGCTAAACATCTTCGCATTCGGTTCTCCTCGCATACTCAAAAAGTCGTCCTGGCGCGCTAGGTTGAATCGTTAACGGTTTGTAAATCCTAGAAGGCGGGGTGAGCGTTGTCAATACGGAAGTCCAGTGTATATAGTGATCGGATAGTAATTGATATCTTACGTAACCTATTGTTAATTATAAGGAAATCAATTGATCTGTCTGTGAGCAATAGACTTAGGTATTTACCTGTAAATTAACAGACAAAATCCCGCAGGGTACGAATTATTTTCAAAGTCAATAGACTCAATGGTTTGCAAACCGTTGTCGATTAACTTGTTTATTGCCAGCCAATTAGGTACAAAATGAATTGTCCACGCAGAGGGCACGAATGGCGGATGCGCCCCAAATCGTCCTTACTATCGCGGGTTTCGACCCCTCGTCCGGCGCGGGAGTAACCGCCGATATCAAGACTATCGCCGCCCACGGCTGCTACGGCGTCGCTTGTATTACCGCAGTGACCGTTCAGTCGACTGGCGGCGTTCGCCGGATGGAGGCCGTGGACCCGTCCTTGGTTACCGACACTCTGCAAGAACTTGCAGCTGACATGCCGATCGCGGCCGTCCACATCGGGATGCTGGGAAATGGCAAGATCGTTCGGGCAGTGGCGGATTTCCTCGGTAAACAGAAAACACGAGTCACGATCTCCAATGTCGTCCTAGATCCCATTCTCAAATCTTCGTCTGGCGCTACACTATTGGACCCGTCCGGGACTAAATTGCTCGCGGAATCGCTCATTCCGTTAGCCGCCGTGATCACCCCGAACATTGATGAGGCGGCCGCGCTGACCGGGCTTAAGGTGACCAACCTCGAGGAAATGCGAGCCGCAGCCAGCAAATTGCACGAAATGGGCGCAGCTGCAGCCGTCGTGACGGGAGGTCATCTCGACAAGGCAATTGATTTGTTGAGTTTCATAACAAAGAATGGAGTTGAGCAGGAAGTTTTCAAGGCCGAACGCCAGCGATCGAATTCGACCCACGGGACCGGATGCGCGTTCTCCACGGCCATCGCCTGCCACCTAGCTCTGGATCGTGGATTGCCTGAAGCAACGCTATTGGCCAAGACATTTGTCACGGCTGCGATTGCTGCGGGCCAGCCGGTGGGAAACGGTACCGGGCCGGTGAACCATTTGTATCGGATGAGCCAGCAACGGCGGGCAGCGGTTTCCACCGGGGAGAACTGAGAAGCGAAAGGACGAAAACGGAGCCAGCCTACGCGGAGGGCTTTTTCAGCAGAATCCCGGCCACGAAAGATGCGGTTGCGCCCAGCAGCCATTCGATACGCCACATCTGAATCGCCTGAAATTCACCCAGGTTGGATGCTTTGAAGAACAGGCTCACGCAAATGGCGCCGGTCACGCAGCCGAGTCCGACGATGAATGCGATCAGCGACGCCGTCGGCAACCCAACCCGACGCTTAATTTCGTGGAAGTGCAAGTAGCCCATCCAGGCAGGAAAGGGAATTCTTTCGAGAGTGTCAGCCAATTTCTCGGAAAGATCCCGCGCCCACTCTACGCTGCGATACCAGAGGCCATCGAGGGCAATTTCGCTTTCGGTGGATATTGAGGCGGCGAATGGGCGTCGCAGCCCGCAGGTATGGCAGAACCTGGCGCCGATCATGAATTCGCTGTGACATGCGGAGCAAGCTTCAGCCAGTTGCTGCGCTGCAACCGGAGGTACAGCACCTTCCGGAGCAGGCTCCAGCGCGCTCGGAGGTCGCCAGAATTCTTGTGGTGCACCAGGAACTACGTCAGCCATATAACCAGAAAGCCCTGAAATTGAGGTTGCAAATGCAAAGGCAAATCTAGAGCCAAAACCTTCGCTACACTAACCAGTTCTCAACTCAATTACTTGCAATTTCTTGCCCGGCTTTCACCTATGCGGTTCGCGCAATTATTACTCGAAAGTTCGCGTAAAGATGTCTTGGTTTGCCGTCGTTGATGGCTGGTGGATTATAGACTTGCAGCGCGAAACCACTTCAAGCTCTTTCTCTTACTGAGCAATGGCAGTTTTGGTACGGGGCTTCGTTTTCAAAAGGACCATCGGATGCATCCAATCGAAAGGGAAAATAGGCTAGACTAACCTTCGATTTTGGAACTCCTTTGATCGTTTCCTTCACTCCGAGGCTCCGCTCTGGTTGGGTATACTTCTGTGTTTTTTGTCTGTGTTTAGTGGTCACGTCCGCCGCGGCTCAATCTCAGGCACAGACTCGATCAGTTACTGCCGCAGGGCCAACGCGCGATCCCCTGGTCGATGTAGCCTTCGACAATTTCTACAACATGGATTACGAGCGCTCGATCGAGCAGTTCGAAAAGATCCTTGCACGCAATCCCAATAACCCCTCCGACGTGAATCATCTGCTCTCCGTAGTTCTAATGCGGGAGCTTTACCGCATGGGCGTAATGAACACGGGGGAGTTCGCCAACGACAGCTTTATCGGCCAGGCTCACCACCCGGCCGATCCCAAAGTAGAAGAACGTATTCAGCAATTGGTCGAGCGCGCGGAGAACCTCGAAGAGCAGGAACTCAAGGCCAATCCAAAGAATGTGGATGCGCTGTACGACCGGGGCGTCACGCGAGCCCAATTCTCTCTTTACACCGCATTAGTCGAGCGTGCATGGTTTTCTGCCCTGCGCAACGCCGTCGGAGCCCGCCACGACCACGAACGCGTATTGGAACTTGATCCCAATTACATCGACGCCAAGCTGGTTGTAGGTGCGCACAACTACGTGATGGGCAGCCTTCCGTGGAGCGTGAAAGTCGCAGTCGCTCTTGTGGGTTTAAGCGGCAGCAAGGAAAAAGGGCTGGAATATCTTCGCGAGGTTGCCGACAGCAGCAGTGAAAATAAGGTAGACGCTAAGGTTGTTCTCGCGATCTTTCTGCGGCGCGAGCGTCGCTTTGACGAAGCCCGATCGCTGATGCACGATCTGACGGCACGTTACCCGCGCAACTATTTGTTTCCCATCGAGGAAGCCAATCTTTATCGCTCTGCCGGTCATCCGCAAGAGGCGGTGGACTGCTACCGCAAGGTGTGGCAGAACGGCCGTCAGGGCAAGTACGACGGCAAGCATTACGAAATTGCGGCCTGGGGATTAGGTGAGTTACTGCGCAGCCAGAAGGATTACTCAGGCGCCGCAGCCGCATTTGAGTGGGTCAGCGAGGCTTCGAATCCGGATACAGAAACGCTGCAAAAAGCCAACCTTGCCGCCGGAGAGATGTACGATCTCCTGCAGAAACGCGATATGGCGATGAAGAAATATCAGATTGTTGTCGCGGAGAACGGGACCACCCCTCCCGCAGAGCAGGCCCGCCAGTATTTGAAGGCCGCGTATCGGGAGTAACAAGTACCTCTGGTTGACTGCTTGCTAAAGATGCACGACCGAAAGCCCGAGCACGGTTTCGAACGCATCGAAATCACGGTCACGATGCAGCAGTCTATGACCGTGCCGTAGACAGAATGTCGCGATCAGGCCGTCGATAGTCTTGCGAATCGCGTATCCAGCCTCACGCAGCCTCTTGTAATTCCGCGCCGCGGCTACGGCAAGATCGATACCACCAGTTTCGAAAATATGGAATCGCATGAGATCTGCCTGGACTTGCGCGAAGGTGCTTTGGTTCTTGATGCCTTGCAGCACCTCGCACAGAATGAGGTCGACTAAAGCGAACCGCTGACGCTGCAGCTCCGCGTCAAGCCAATGAGTCTCGGGATTCTCATCGCCGCGCAGGTAGTCAATCCAAACGGTAGTATCGACGATAATCAACGCTACTCCTCGATGCGTCCCAACCGTGACTCATTAAGGTTACCCTCCCACTTTACCTTTCCGCGGAGACGGCGAATCGACCCCTGCGCGTACGTCTCCGTGAGCAAGCGAAGCCCGGCCTCTACGGCTGCTTTCTTGGTTCGGGCGCCACTTCGGCGCATCGCCTCACTCATCAAACGGTCGTCGATTTCAATGTTTGTCCGCATTACAACTCCCGATGTGTAAATATCGCACATTTATGTGTATTGTCAAGCGTGCCAGTGGACCATCTGAAACTGCCCGGGAACTTTCCCGATACAATTACGTACTGTCTTGTGAAGGGTTTTCTGGGGGCAATGTATGTACTGCAACTACTGTGGCAAAGTAATTCAGGATGACGCTGCCGTCTGCGCCTATTGTGGCATTCGAGTCGGCGCTTCCGTCGCTCGCAAACGTCTGGTCCGCCCGCGCAACGGAAGAAAAATCGCCGGCGTATGCCTTGGCTTCGCGGAATATTTCGATATCGACGTGACTGCCGTGCGGCTGGTCTGGCTGATCGCATCGTTCATGACGGGGATCGGTCTCATCTCCTATCCCATCGCTTGGGTGGTCATGCCGGAAGAGCCGTTGCTGCTTTCTGCGCCGGCTGGCGCGCAACGCGTGACAAACCCGTAGTGATTCGCCCCGAGTGTGATTAAATCTGGAGATGGGGCCGAGTATCGTTCGACGCGATATCCGCAGCGACGATGCCGATATTGCCTATCGGGTACTCGGCGAAGGTCCTGCCGTAGTTCTTCTTCATCCCTTTCCTGCCGATCACGAATTCTGGCTGCCGGTTGCGACGGCGCTCTCAACCCGATTTCGCCTCATCCTCCCCGACCTGCGCGCCCACGGCGATTCCGATGCGGGAGATGGTCCGGCCACAATGGCGAAACACGCGTCCGATCTGGCCCGAGTCATGGATGATGCTGAGATCGGCCGCGCCCCAATCATCGGAGTATCGATCGGCGGATACACGCTGTTCGAATTTTGGCGAAAGCATCGCGGCCGCGTCACCGCGCTCGGGCTGTGCAACACGAAGGCTGCCGCCGACCCACGCGATGCCCGTGCCGCTCGTCTCCGGGCAGCAAATGACGTTTTAGAACACGGCACAGAGCCATTCTTCCAAGGCTTAATTCCCCGCCTAATGGGAAAAACCACTCGTGAAACTCGCCCTGATCTGGTTGAAAACGCGCTGCGCATGATGCGCAAAATGTCTCCCGAAGATATCGCGCAGGTGCAGCGCGGGATGGCCGAGCGCCCCGACTCGACCGATACCCTGAAGACGATCAACGTTCCGACTCTATTCATCACCGGCGACGAAGATGTTTTTTCTGGACCGCCAGAAGCCGAGTTGATGCGCCAGCATATCCCAAACAGCGAACTTCGTGTGATCCCCAAAGCCGGCCATTACGCGCCCTGGGAACAGCCCGAACAGGCCACCAGGCTTTTGCGCCAATTTCTCGACCGAATGTAGGGCGCGCTTCAGGGCGTAAAATCCAGTAACCATGAAAAAGTTTCTGGTTGCGACAATTCTCGCTGTTTCACCTCTCTCCGCTTATGCACAATCCTCCGCGCAGCGGCCTCGCATCACAGGAATCGATCACGTTTCGTTCAATACGACTCAGCCCGACGGAGTGAAACAGCTTTATGTCGGCGTGCTCGGCCTCACCTCAGCAGAACCCATCGAAACCGGCGAAACTGTGCGGTACTTAGTCGGCAAACAATGGGTCGGCTACAGTCCCGCGCCCGATACTAAATCCACCAGCCGCATGGATCACGTCGCTTTCTCCACAGACAATCTTTCTCAGTTACACGCCTATCTCGCGGCCCACAGCATCAAGGTGCAGCCCATAGAAGAGGGCTCAGATCATAGCCACAGCTTCGTCGCCATTGATCCCGAGCAGAATCGCATCGAGTTCGTAGAACGACACCAATCGGCCAGCCTTCCCAAGCTGCCAGAAACCGCCATTTCCCGCCACATGATCCACGTCGGCTTCCTGGTTCACAATCGCGACACTGAAGACCATTTCTACCGCGACCTGCTCGGCTTTCATCTCTATTGGCACGGCGGTATGAAGGCCAACGAAACCGATTGGGTCGCCATGCAGGTCCCCGACGGCACCGACTGGCTGGAATACATGCTGCACCAGCCCGAACATCCCGATCAGCGGCTGATGGGCGTTCTGAATCACATTTCTCTCGGCGTCGCCGACATGAAAAGGGCTCAAGCTCTTCTCGAATCGCACGGCTGGAAACCACACGATGGCGAAAAGGCACAGATGGGAAGGGACGGTAAGTGGCAACTCAACCTCTTCGACCCTGATTTCACGCGCATTGAATTGATGGAATTCAAGCCCGTAGAGAAACCGTGCTGCGCCGAGTTCACGGGACCACATCCATCGGAATAAATCCCGGCGCGAGCCTCGTTCAGCTTTTGCTAGAATCCTCTGTCATGATTGATACCGCTCTCATAGCAGCAAGAACTGTCGTAGCCGCGAAGGGTGACGGCCCCGCCGTCGATCTCACTGCGGCTGGAAATCGAACTTTCCTGTTGACCCTCGACATCACCGACATCATCGAGCAGGAATCACTGGAGATCATCATCCAAGGTTCCGCCGACGGCGCAACCTGGGACGCGAAACCAGTGATTACGCTCCCCCAGAAGTTCTATCGCGGACAATATCCATTCCTGCTCGACCTGAATGCGCAGCCGAACCTGAAATTCGTTCGCGCCCACTGGGAAGTCGCGCGCTGGGGACGAGGAACGGAAACCCCCATGTTTGAGCTTGGACTGACCGTGAAAGAAGTCCCGCCCGAGGTGATGAAGAACGCATCCGTCCAGGCGACTGTTCCGGTGTAGTCCGCCCGAGCATTGGCAGCGTGATTAAAACGCGGATTTCGTTGCGACTAATCGCCAACACATAACCTGCCCTCAGGCTTTTGTCCCAAGTCATGACAGTGCCGTCCGAAACTCTCGTGCAACCAGCCCGCAATGTGCGTGGCAGCATTACGCTTCCGGGCGATAAATCCATTTCCCATCGCTACGCCATGCTCGCGGCCATTGCAGAGGGCCGTTCGCTGCTCGAGAACTACTCTACGGGTGCAGATTGTGCCAGCACGCTCGATTGCCTGCGCACGCTCGGAGTGAAATGGGAGAGAACAGGTGAAGGCAACCACTCGATTGAAGTGCAGGGAAGCGGTCTAAGGCTAACCGCGCCCACAACCGCGCTCGACTGCGGCAACTCCGGCTCGACCATCCGCATGTTGAGCGGCCTTGTCTCCGGCCAAAACTTTTCATCCGAACTCGATGGCGACGCCTCGCTCTCCCGCCGCCCGATGTCGCGCATCATCACGCCACTCTCGGCTATGGGAGCAAGCATTGCTTCGGAGAATGGCCGGCCGCCCCTTCGAATTGTCGGCGGCAATTTGAAAGCGATCAACTATGCCATGCCCGTTGCCAGCGCGCAGGTAAAAACCTGCCTGCTGTTTGCGGCGTTGTTCGCCGAAGGGGAAACGCGAATCGAAGAACCTCACCTCACCCGCGACCACACCGAAGTTGCCCTCAGCACGTTCGGCGCGAAGCTGGACGCCAACCATAAGAAAAGAGAAGTTCGGATTAGCGGGGGCCAGACCCTTCACGGTATTGAAGCTCGCATTCCTGGAGACCTTTCGAGTGCGGCATTTTTTCTCTGCGCCGCCGCGCTTTTTCCCGGCTCACAGATAATTATTTCGCACTTGCTGTTGAACCCCACCCGCTCGCGCCTGCTCGATATTCTCATGCAGATGGGCCTGCGAATTGCCGTTACGCAGCTGGAAGAAATTAATGGCGAGTTGGTTGGAGCATTGCAAGTGGAAGGCGGACGGTTGAAAGGTGCGACCATTGCCGCAGCAGCGTCCGCGGCACTCATTGATGAAATTCCAGCCCTCGCCGCCATCGCTCCTTACACTGAGGATGGAATCGAGGTGCGCGACGCGAAAGAACTCCGCGTCAAGGAATCCGACCGCATCGCCGCAATCGCGACCAACCTTCGCGCTATGGGCGCAACGGTCGAAGAACTGGAAGACGGCCTTAAAATTCCCGGAGGCCAGAAACTGCATGGCTCCCAGATTGATTCCTTCGGGGATCACCGCATTGCCATGGCCTTCAGTATCGCGGCCTTGCGGGCAGAGGGAGAAACTCTGATCCGCGGGAGCGAGTCCGTCGCCATCTCTTTTCCAGGCTTTTTTTCGACGCTGCAAACCCTTGTCGAGCATTGATCCTCCCATCTCAGTTTCGGAGCCCATCCGGTTACTTCCGTGAACAACTGAAGTAATCTTACCCAGCGTCAAGGCATGCGGAACAATCTTTACTGGTCGATTCAGGGCTGCCCGATCACCGATTCGACCAGAAAGTCCCAGAAAGTAAAAGAGCAATTCGGTTCAGGAGCTTCCATGCATTCGAAAATCATTGTGGCGGCGTTAGCCTTGGCAACATCGCTGGCATACGGGAAAGACTTAAACGCCTATCAGAACGGAAATTTGGAAGCAATGAACCTGATTTCGTGCGCCGCAGATTCCAGGAATGCCGCGAAATCACAAGACCCGCTTTGTCCGGAGTACACACTGCAAACCGATCAGGTTGTGTATTCGATTCGTCCTGTCGATCAAAAACATCCCATCCTGCTTCCCGTGGGTGCACAGGCGAAGTTCCGGCTGCAAAACACCACATTGATGGTTCGCGTTCCCAGTCTCGATACCAAAGAACGCAAGTTTTCGGTGGTGTCAGTGAAACCGCTGGGAGAGAATTCTGCCAACACGCGGCCCGTTCGACTCAATCATCTGCAATAACAAATAACAGAGGCGACGCGCAATAGCCTCGAAGCCAGTCCGCCTTTTCGAGTTCGTCCATGCCTTCCGTAGGTAAGTAATCGTCTCCGCTCTGGCCGCCACTTCTGTGATAAAGTAATCGCCTGCGAACCCCCGGGCCGCAACCGCCCGGTTTCGGCGCCACTCTGGAGGTCTCATGTCGACGCTCCGCGAGCTAGTGAAGGACCAAAAAGTTTATTCCGTTGATGCTGCCAGCACCGTACTGGAAGCTGCCCGCTTCATGATGGAGCACAACATCGGCGCCCTGCCGGTTTTACGCGATGGTGAATTAGCGGGAATTTTTTCCGAACGTGACGTCATGAATCGTGTGGTAGCCGTGGGCCGGACGCCCGGTCACACCACGGTTGCGGAAGTAATGACTCCCAAGCCCCGCGCAGTAAGTATCGACGAAAGCATCGAGGAATGCCTGTTCATCATGCATGAATTCGGCTTCCGCCATTTGCCTATTGTCGAAGGCAAGCAACTTCGTGGCCTGGTTTCGTTGCGCGACATGGTGAAAATTCAGGCCGCCGAACTCGATAGGCAGTCACGTCGCGCCGCGTCGTAAAGCAGCTCCGTTACTCGCGCTTTCGCAGCAGGAGCTCTCCAGCTTTCGGTGGGAGTTTGAAAGGAAACTCAAACACCTTTCCCTCCATCGGCACCCGCAGCACAAACTCTTCTTGTGCCTTCCAGCTTCCGATCCACTTATCTCGTGTGTTGAAGAATACCCAGCCACTCACTTCCCGGTTTCCCGTGTTCAGGCGCACGGATTTCAGGCTGTTTTTGCCCAGGAATTCGATCAGCTCGCTTACTGATTTCTGATACTCCTGCAACCTTGCATCCCGCGCATTTGTTTCCTTAGGGTGCTTCGCGATCATCCTTCGAGTTTCATCATCCAGTGCATCGGCATCCGCCTGAATTTGTTGCGTGTAGTCGTCGGGGTCGAGCGAACTCTGCACCACCTTAAAATGCTTCATGAACTGGAGAGTGATTCCGTTTGTGTTTACCTCCAGTGCGCTCTGGCCGCGATAATGAATCGTCAGGAACACTCCAAAAATAGGTTCGATGCGATGGCGGATGATCTGCACTTCGCGCGAATCCACGGCGAGAATGATCCCGACATCTCCCGACCACAATCCATACTGATACTTGCCGTCGGATGTAGTTGAGAAAGTGCAGCCCGGAGTGGCTTCATCCCAGCGCACGGTGACCGGCCCAAACTTTTCGTTTTTGTCATCAGGGGATGCGATTGCCCGAAGGCACGCGAGGCAGGACAACGACAGGAGGATGGCTGAAAGCGCAAATCGCCTTTGCCACCGCGCCTCTATCAACCGCGAGGCGGCCATTCGCAATTCGCCTCAGTTTACCGTGAGGCTGAATGAAGCCTGTGTGCCGCTGTTGCTTGGCGAAACCCCGTTCTGATCTACGCCGGTGATCGTAAACATGTACGTGTTCTTCGGGGTAATGTAGCCGTAGGTGTTGTTCGAAGTAGGACTGATTCCACCGCAAGCGGGCAGGAGCAACGTCACCGCGGCTAGAGTGAGCGCCGCAAGAAATGCAAGGAATTTTCTTTTAGACCGGCGCATCGATCCGGCGCCGGCCAAAACCAGGCCAGGTATACCAAGCAAGAATGGATAGAAAATTCGCGGAGAAATCAGCTCGGCGGTGGTCTGCTGCGTTCCGTAGGTGTTAATGGTCAACGTACCGGCGATCGGCGTGCCGGCCGAAACCGTCACGAAAGGCTGAGATGGTGTTGTGTTCGATTGGAACGTGCAATATGGCGAAGCGACTACGGAGGGAGTTATCGACAGGCACGACAGTGTTACTGTGCCCGAATACCCCGAGATCGGCGTGATCGTAATGATCGCTGTAGCCACTCCTCCGGCGGTTATCGATCCTGGATTGATCGCTCGGGTCACAGTCAATGCGTAATTCTGTTGCGCCTGCACAACATTCAAAAACAATGTCGCTGTGACCGGAGTGGCCGAACCCGCCGTGCCCGTAACCGTGATCGAATATTGCCCCGCCGGGGTCGCGCCCAAACTCGTTACCGT
>DASXEG010000058.1:0-11653 GCA_036490235.1 Candidatus Sulfotelmatobacter sp.
TAACGCAACAGGAAGCGGATTGTGATCAGATCGAAAAAGACGCGGAACGTGCGCGAGATGCCGTAGTGCGAAGCTCCCCGCTCGCGGTTTATGTTGCGGATTGGGACTTCACAGATCGACGCGCCATACCAGGATGCGAGAGCTGGAATGAACCTGTGCAGCTCGCCATAAAGCGGAACCTGCTCGAGAATTTCGCGGCGATAGGCCTTGAAAGTGGTTCCGAAGTCGTGAATCTCCACACCGCTCAGCTTGGCCATCAGCCAGTTGGCGATGCGGGAAGGAATACGGCGCATCCAGAAATTATCGATGCGAACTTTTCGCCACCCGCTGACGATGTCATATCCGGCTGCAATCTTCTCGAGAAAAACTGGAATGTCCGCGGGATCGTGCTGCAGATCGCCATCCATGGCGATGATGTACTCGCCGCGGGCGTGGTCGAAGCCGGCCGCTAATCCGGCTGTCTGACCAAAATTTCGGCGAAGTTTGACCACCGTGACCCGGCTGTCGACGGCCGCGATTTCCCGCAACATGGCGAATGTATGGTCGCTCGAACCGTCATCGACCAACACAATCTCAAAGCTCTCGCCTGCATTCTCCATCACCACCTTCAGGCGGTCATAGAGGTCGGTCACGTTTTCCTGCTCGTTATGCAGGGGAACGACGATAGAGTATTTTGGCACTATTTTTATTATAGCCTGACGCCTTTTGGCGAAATGCTAAATTTCGTATGTAAATGTAACCAGCGGGTGAACACAACGGCCCGTTATCGCCCAGCGCTCGGCCCTACTCTTTCATTTTTAATCTGGACTTATTCTCTTCCATGAATGCCTTGATGTCGTTTGCCGCGCCTAGCAGCCGGTTCCACTGTTCATAATAAAGAGTGACCGGAAAGCGCCCCAAGCCATAGACACTAACCCCGCCTTTTTCGCCGACTTTGAAGATCAAGTCCCCGCTGCGCTTTTTGGTTTCTACTTCTTTTTCCAGTTGTGAGAGCCGTGCCTTCAGTTCGTCGTATGTTGGATCTGCCATTCGTCCCTCGCTTTAGAATTTGGCCTTGCGCCTTTAATTTCGCCGCCTAATGCATTCGGCAACCGTAAATCCTCGCGAACGCGGAAATGATGCTTTCGATACCTCGTAAATGATTGTAAAACCGCATCGCCGTCGGGAAGATTAACAGGCTGCCTGATAAAATTACAAGATTACGCCTGACCTTTGTAAAACTGATTCTCAGGAGAAAGCCTCTGTCGATGAAGTGGTCTCATTGGTCTTTCCTTGTCTTCCTGCTCTCGACTCTTTTGTCGACGTTCCTGGCTGCACAGCAGTCAACACCGCCAAACGCTCCCGAACCTCAAAGCAGCTCATCAGCGCCGGCTTCCGCAGATTCCAACACTTCCAATGCTCAGGCCGCCAAGCCGGCAGAAAAGAACTCGCAGAGCGACACTAAACAAGGCAAGAATCCCGGCACTTCCAACGACCGGCTTTTTCTGGCGCTGCCCAACTTTCTGACTTTGGAGAATGCGGGCAACGTACCCCCGCTTACCGCCGGGCAGAAATTTCGCGTCGTAGCCCGCGGCTCCTTCGATAAGATCCAATTTTTTTGGTACGGTTTTTTGGCTGGATTAAGCCAGGCTGAAGATAGCGAACCGGGGTACGGTCAGGGAGCAGAGGGCTACGGAAAGCGATACGCCTCGGCCTTTGCCGATGGGGCGATCGAAAATTTTATGACTGGCGCGGTTTTTCCTTCCATTCTTCGGCAGGATCCTCGGTTCTTTCAACAGAGTTCCGGTGGTTTCAGGCATCGCGCGGAATATGCGGCAAGCCGCATTTTCGTGACCCGAACCGACTCTGGCAAGCGCCAGTTCAACTACTCGGAAATTGTAGGCAGCGCGCTCTCGGCGGCAATTTCCACCAATGCATACCATCCCCGCGCCTTCGTCACGAAGAAGTTCGACACCAGTACCGACACCATCGTCTATGTTCACCACGACTCCGACCGGACCTTGCCGAATACTCTCAGCGTGTGGGGATCACAGGTTGGCTACGATACGATCACGCTGGTCATAAAGGAATTCTGGCCGGACGTCCATCGCAAGATGACTCACAAGCACGCGACGGAAGTTGGGGCATCTGCCAGGGACCATCAATAACTTCTAGTCCCAGTAGTATCCGGCTTCAGAATTGCGCCCTGGCTGACGCGGCTATTCATGATCACGCGCAGCGGCGCATCAAATTTCACATGCCGCACGCAACCGTCTTCCTCTACAGAAGCCTGCTCGGTCAGCCACTGCCAGTCGAGCGAACCCTCCCCCGCATCCGGATTCACCGTGAAGTAGCCGATTTGAAACGCAGTCAGATTCTGAAAGAAGTGACTGCCCTGTGAAGGGGTCACTCGCAAATCGCGGAAGCCCGCTTCTACGATGACCCGCGCTCCCGAAATTTCGTCCCATTCGACCGGAATGCCGAGCCAGGGATCGTTGGATCCCCAGCGCCCGACTCCAATGAGAAGATAGGGACGGTTTTCTGCATTGAGGGCAGTGTTAAAGTGCGCGACCGCTTTGGCCACCTCCTGGCTGCGGCTGCGTTCAAATCTTTGCGAATCGACCACCACTGCGTCATAGAGGTTTTCGATTCGTCCATTGCCTAATACTTTGTTGCTTTGGCAAAGGATCTCTTCCTGTCCGATTTCTCCGACCGACAACTCCTGGTAATCACGGCCCAGGGTAAGGGGCCGCACCTGAAGAAACCCGAACTCCGCCAACTCGTCCGGATGCCGCGCCAGTCGAACCGCAAATTCAATTTCTACCGGAATGCCCAGCGCATGCTCTCCAGCCTTGACCAGCGTTTCCAGGATCGAAGCCAAGGGGAAAAGATTGTGCTTCAGCATGGGCGCAAAGCTGACGATCCGCACGCCGGGCCGGCTCATGCCGTCGTAAACCGCTTCGTTGTCGTCCGAGTACGTGGAAGCAATCGGCAGCAGCGTCCCGTCCGCCTCCGCTGCACTCAAATCGAATCTGCTTTCGTGTAAATGCCCCGGCCGTCCCTCCGGCGTGCCGTTCAATGAGAGCGCCCAGAACTCTGTTTGCGTGTTCGCCAGTATGTCTTTCACCGATGAAAACTGCAGAAGGCTCTGTGGATACCGTGGACAAAAAGTCAGGCATCTGCCTCCATCAACCACGGCCCTCCCCAGGCCCAAAGCTACCGCTGCGATCCCGTCATTAAAGGTCATCGGCGGGACCGGATAAAAATTATGCGAACGCACCACGCCGGAAAAGTCCGGATAGAAGCGCCAGTCATGAGCGCTCCCCACAAGTTTCTGTATGATCACCGCCATTTTTTCTTCCTCGAGCCGGTAAGGCGTGGCGCGAACATAAGCTTTTGCATGTCGGCTGAACGTGGAAGCGTATACGCGTTTGATCGCGTCTACCAAGTCTGCCTGCCGCGCGGCGGGATCTGGCGATTGATTGGCCAGCATGAAAGTTTCGTATACGCCGGTAAAAGGCTGATATTGAGAGTCTTCAAGAAGACTTGAAGAACGTACCGCCAACGGATATTTCACCTCCGCCAGAAATGCTTTGAGATCTGTATGCAATTTCTCCGGGAGCGGGGCGGCATGAAACCGCTGCAGAATCTCTTCGTCGTCCTCGCACTGCAACGCGAAATCGAGCAGGTTGTTCTCCGCCATGAATTGATCGAACGCATCCGTGGCCAAGACCAGAGCGGGCGGCACGGCAATACGTATCCCAGGAAAACGGCGCGCGATGCGGTTCTTGCGCAAAAGGTGCCGGATGAACGCCAGACCTCTCGCCTTTCCGCCCAGCGACCCCGAACCGATTCGCAGGAAGCTCGATTCTGACGGCTCGAACGTCGCAGCGTTGAAGTCCCCTATGAGCAACTCGCTTTGCTCGTGACGGTACTCATTGATCGATTCGATCAGATCCTGCCGCAAGTGTTCGGGACCGGTAAAATCCGAAACTTTGCGCGGACGCAGTTTCGCCGCCAGGGCGAACTCGGTACGCGCCATAAGCCAGTGGGAAAAATGATTACGCTGCGCGTGATAGTTGAGGCTTTCCGCCGGAACTGTCTGCAGCTGTTCTTCGAGCTCACTCATATCCCTGGCTCGCGCCACTTCCCTTAAATCCGGTAATCGGAAAACGAAATCGCCAAAGCCAAACTGCTCGGTCAGAATACGGCGCAAGTCCTTGAGTAACGTTGGCGATCGCTTGCGCAGAAACGAATATCCTTCCGCTTGCGCCCGCGGGCGAAACTCCGTGCGGCCGGTCTGCAAAACAACCGGCACGTCCGGCACTAGCTCCTTCATGCGCCGCGCCAGCTCGAAACCCGCCTCCGAACTCAGTTTTTCATCCCACGGAAACTCCACATCCGAGACGAGGCCGATCAGATACTCGTGGTATTTACCCACCAGATAGACCGCATCTTCAAAATTAGAACTCAATAGAATCTTCGGACGCGCCTGCATCCGCACCAGCTTGTGGGCAACATTGATTCCTTCCTGAATTACCCGGCGAGACTGTTTAATCATCTCCGTATAAATCACCGGCAGAAATGACGAGTAGTACCGGATGTTGTCTTCTACGACGAGCAGAACAGGCACTCCCATAGCGCGTGTGTCGTGCAGAACATTGCGCGTGTCTTCGATGTATTTGACGATGGCGATCAGAATGCGCGCATTTCCCTGCCAGAGAAAAATCCTTTCAATATCCGTGACCGGATTGCGGCTGATGAAATTCTTGATCGCGCGATAGTCGTAGGCCAGTACAACTACCGGAATATCAAGGCCAGCCCGTTTCACTTCCCGCGCCAACTCGGCTGCAGTCATATCGGCAACGGTGAGGTTTGTGACAATCAAGTTGAAGCGCGGCTGCGAACGCGCCAGGTCCAGCGCCTCGCCGCAGCTGGAAACGTGGGTAATGCCGGGAATCTGCTGTAAGTTCAGCTCAAGCGACTCGTCGATCAGCAGTTCGTTCAGCCGTCCGTCTTCGCGCAGAATAAACGAGTCATAAAGACTGGAAACGAGGAGAATATTCTGCACCTTGAAAGGCATCAGATTGTCGAAGCCTTCCAGTCGCGCTTCGGCATCGAGGATAGGTTCTGCTGTAGAAGGACTGGCGGGAGTCGTGGTCATACTCTCGAGCGCAAGGTGACTGATTCGCTTTAATTATGCCCCCAGGCTCAAAAAGATGACCAAAGAGACGGGTAAAGCCGCACGATCAAACAAGCCCAAAGATCCGCTCAAGAGCAATCACGGATGGAAAGAAATTTTATTTCTTGCGCTGCTGCGGTTTTGACCCGGCATTGAGCAAGCCAAAAATCCGCAGCTGTTTGTTCGTCGCCACGTATACCTTTCCATTCGCCACGACCGGCACCTGATTCAGGTTGCCAGGATAGCTCGGCCATGCGCCCGCACTGCCGTGAAACAGCACCTTCATTGCTTTTCCGGCATCGGGGTTGAAGGCAACTAGAGTAACGCCATCATTCGTCTTGCTGAGAGGACGCGTCAGAGCCCAAACAATCGTGTTCGTGGTGGCATTCGAAGATACGCTTGTGAAAAAACCACCACTCTGGCCGGTCTGTAAAGATGGCGATTGCGATACCTGGGTGAGTGCAGGATTCGGGGATGTCTTTACCTTCCATATCAGCACTTGATTTCCGCCGCTGCTCACCACTCTCGCCGCGCCGTCGCGGTCTACAAAATACGATTCGCCGCACCAGCATCCACCAACCGTATAGCTGCCCAACACATTATTGCCGGAGGTCGAATATCCCCCGAGACTATCCTCATTCATGAAGTACATTACGCCGTACTTCCCCGCCGCCACGGCCAAATGCGGAGTCGATCCCGATTGGTCGGGCAGGACGAGAACCCCGCCTGAGCCAAAATCCGTGTCTCCCTGATCCAGGCTCGATTGGTTCGATGGAGTAAACAGATCGAGAACATCCGTGAGGCTCGGTGCAACCTTCACCACGCTCTCCTGAATGTTGGTTACGCCATCGTAAGTGGTTCCGGAATAATCCGAGTTCCCCGTCACGAACAAAATGTTTCCGGAATCGTCAGCCGCAGGCCCGTAGCCGGACATCCAAATCGACGAAAGAAAGAAACTATCCGGATCCGTCGCTTGCGAGTCATTCAGTTGGTTAGCGGGCAATGGTGCCAGAGTCGAGGCATTCCAGCCCAGCAGCCAGCCACGCGAAACATTGGCCGATAAATCGCAGAAACTGCCGAAGCCTGCATAAATATTGCCGTTGGCGAGCAGCAATCCTGGGCGCTGGCGCTGATACGTAGCGTTGAAGGCGAACGTCGTCCCGTTGCTGAGCGTATGCGATGCGGTCACTACCGTTGGCGTGAGTTTGTCCGTAAGATTGCCCAGGTCGAGAGCATGGAGCGTATACGTTGGCCCCGTACTCGAATGGGTGTAGGCAATCAGGTAAAGGGTGTTCGCAGCAACATCAATCACCGGCGTGGAATCGACTCCGACGTGCGGCCCATTGTTATTGCACCCCAGCGGCGAAGAAACCGGCGTGCCCAGATTCGTGGTGAGCAGCACGGCCCCTGAATCGGCATCGATCGCGTAAACAGTATTATTGCCGCTTGCGATGTAGACGACATCATGCGTTCCCCGGTTTCCGCCGGCGGTGATGTTCACTCCTGGAACCACAAGCGGAACCGCGTCGACCTGGTCGTCGATCGCCACCTTGGCGAGAATGCCGAACGACGAAGCCGCCACATTAGTGGGAGTGAGCGTCGTCTCCGTGGAGTTCCAGCCGGTTCGGTAGTTATCATTGTGATAGGTCGTAACCGAAGTCTGGGCGGCCACAAGAAGAGAGCTGGATAAGGTTATGGTAATAGCAAGGAAGGCAATCCCGATCTTCACACACGGGTGCGGATAAAGACGAAGTGGCATCATCTATCCCCCAAGAAGCGGCGATTGATTTTCTAAGCCATCGGGTTTGCGGTCAATGGGACGGAACTCTTAGAGACGAAAGGCTCTAAGAGGGAGATCGATGTATCTCCCGATCTCGCCTCGACAGGATGTCGTTGCGCGAAACGTCTGATCTTCGATGATAAACAATCGTCAACAATTAAGATTGCCCCAGAGGTTACCTTTTTCCTTGGCCCAACGGAGCAACTTCCCTTTCCGCAAGGGTTCATAATTAGGGAAGAGTTCTCCCAACTGGAGTTTTCATGCCTTCTGGCCGCGCGACAACGCTGGCGTTTCTTTTCCTGTCACTCTGTTTGCTGTGCGTTGGCCCGCCGCTGCTCGCCCGGAAAAAAGACGTTCCTCAGCCCAACGCGAACGAACAGCACAGAGCCATCCATGCCCTCAATCGCCTCACCTTCGGCCCGCGTCCCGGAGACATTCAGCATGTGATGGCCATTGGCGTCGATCAATGGATCGACCTGCAATTGCATCCCGAGCGCGTTAGCGACGACAGTCTGACATCGCGCCTGGAGTCGCTGCGGACCACGCGAATGAGCACGAAGGAGCTCGCGGAAAATTTTCCCGATGGCCAGGAAATCAGACAAGTGATGAACGGGAAGAAACCTATGCCCTCCGACCCCGCTCTGCGCATGATTTACGAAGTGCAGATAGGGCGGCAGCAGCAGCGCAAAGATCGTCAACAGGAAAAAGCAAAAGCAGATCCCTCCTCGGAGCAGAAATCCGCTTCAGAAGATGGGATGACGCCGTCCGGCGCACAGACTGAAGCAAAAACATCCGGCGATCCTGCAGCGCCCGCGGCCAGTAGCTCCGATGAGCATGCCGAGGCATCATCCCCCGCGAAATTGACTCCGGAGGAGCAGGAGCAAGCGCGCCTCCGCGAAGAGCACCTCTACTCGGACCTCGACGTTCAACAGCTTCCGAACCTTTCTCCCGACGAGCGGTACAAGAAAATTCTAAGCATGTCGCCGGCCGATCAATTCGCCCTGGCCGACGATCTTCGTGGCGGCAAGGGCCAGGAATTTCTCGAAGGCCTGGCGCCCAAACAAAAAGAAGTGCTGGAAGCTGTCAATAATCCGGGCGGCGTAGTAGTCAGTGAACTGCAGCAGGCTAAACTTCTCCGCGCAATCTATAGCGAACGCCAGTTGCAGGAGGTGATGATGGATTTCTGGTTCAACCACTTCAATGTGTTCGCAGAAAAGGGGATCGACCGGCTGTTCATCACTAGCTACGAGCGCGATGTGATTCGTCCGCACGCTCTCGGAAAATTCGAAGACCTGCTGGTGGCAACAGCCAAGAGCCCAGCGATGCTTTTTTATCTCGATAATTGGCTTAGTGTTGGCCCCGATTCGCCCCAAGCTCTCGGCATTCCGGCGCATCCATACGCCATGCGCTATCCCATGCGGCCGCGACCGAATCAAGGCAAACGCCCCAGTGGCCTCAATGAAAATTACGGCCGCGAGTTGATGGAACTCCACACTCTCAGCGTCAATGGCGGATATTCGCAGCACGACGTGACCGAAGTAGCCAATGTCTTCACCGGGTGGACGATCGATAAGCCCTACCAGGGCGGTGATTTCAAATACGAGCCGCGCATGCACGAGCCGGGGCCGAAATTTGTCCTCGGCCGCAAGATCAAGCCAAAGGGCGAGGCGGAAGGCATGGAAGTTTTGCATCGCCTCGCAACCAGCCCGCAGACGGCTCACTTCATCTCGCTCAAGCTCGCCGAGCGTTTTGTTTCCGACGATCCCCCACCTGCCCTCGTGGATCGTATGACAAAAACATTCCTGAAGAAAAAAGGCGACATTCCCGAGGTATTGAGCATGCTCTTTCACTCGCCTGAATTCTGGGACGACTCCACGTACCGCGACAAAGTAAAGACTCCATTCGAATTCGTGGCTTCCGCAGTGCGAGCTACCGGCGCCCAGGTTGACGACGCCATGCCCTTAACACGCCAACTCAATAAAATGGGCATGCCCCTTTACGGCGCTCAGCCGCCCACTGGATATTCCATGAAAGCAGACGCCTGGGTCAGTTCATCCGCGCTGCTCAATCGCATGAATTTCGCTCTCGCCTTGACCAACGGAAAAATCAGGGGCGTGCAGGTGGACGTTCAGCAGTTGGCCGGAGGTAATTTGTCCACACAGCCGGCGGATTCTAATCTCGTATTGTCGGCTCTTGAGACAAGTCTGCTCGCAGGAGACATATCGAAGCAGACCCACGATTCGATCACAGCGCAGATCGACTCGGGAGTGGCTTCCCAACCGAAGCAGCAAAATAACTCGCCTCGAACACCAGGCGATCAAGCGCGCTCTTCGGGGGTAAACACACTCGCCGGCTTGCTGTTAGGCTCGCCGGAGTTTCAAAGAAGATAGCGATCAGCTGCGACCTGCGAGTTAAGAGTTTCGCGATCACCGCGGCTCTGATCGAAGAAAGGCAAGCGCTGGAGCGCGGGACTCGTAGCCCGTGTCTCGCCGCTCGGAACTATTTTATGTCCATCACTCGTCGCGTATTTCTCCGTAATAGCGCTCTCGCCGTAGTTGGCACGGCGGCCGTTCCCAGTTTTCTCGCCCGCGCCGCCTTGGGCTCGGCTGAACCAGGGACACGCACCAAACGCTTGGTAGTAATTTTCCAGCGCGGCGCTGCCGACGGCTTGAATATCGTTATCCCTCACGGCGAACCCCAGTACTATACGATGCGCCCCAGCATCAACATTCCGCGAAAGGCCGTCCTCGATCTCGACGGTTTCTTTGGCTTGCATCCGTCACTCGCGTCCTTCCAGCCGTTGTGGAATCAGCACCACCTGGCTATCGTGCATGCTGCGGGATCACCCGATCCCTCCCGCTCCCACTTCGATGCGCAGGATTTTATGGAAGCCGGAACTCCCGGCGTGAAGTCCACCGAAGATGGCTGGCTCAATCGCACATTGCGAGATCTGCCGCAATCCCCGCAGAAGTCGCCATTCGAAGCCATCGCCATGGGCCCATCGATCCCGCGAATTCTCAGCGGCGTGGAACCAGCAATCGCGGTAAACAACGTAAACGATTTTTCCATCGGAGGTCGCAACCCAAGAGTTTCGCCAATTGCGAACACCTTCGAAGCCATGTATGACCATTCGACCGACGCTGTCCTTCATGGAGCAGGAGAAGAAACCTTCGACGCGGTCAAAATGCTCAAGTCTGCCGACCCAGGCAAGTACAAACCAGCTCCCGGCGCCGACTACCCCAAGGGTCGCTTCGGCGACAGTTTGCGCCAGCTGGCGCAACTCATCAAAGCCAATCTCGGCGTGCAAATCGCGTTCGCTGATATCGGTGGCTGGGACCATCACGTGAATGAAGGTTCAACCGAAGGCCAGATCGCCAACGTGCTCCGCGATTTCTCGCAATCGCTTTCAGCTTTCTGGATTGATCTCGGCGATCTCGGTGAAGACACAGTTGTTGTGACTATGTCCGAATTCGGCCGTACCGCCCGCGAAAACGGCAATCGCGGCACCGACCACGGGCACGCCAACGTCATGTTTGTGTTGGGAGGTCCAGTGAAAGGCGGCAAAGTCTATGGCCGCTGGCCGGGGCTGGATCAATCACAACTCTACGAAGGCCGCGACTTGGCACTCACTACAGACTTTCGGCAGGTGCTCGGAGAAGCGGTGTGGCGAAATTTAGGAAATAAGAACCTGAATGAAGTTTTCCCGGGGTTCGACAATCAACCGGGAAGGTTCTTGCGACTCCTGGGGTGATAAGTAAGCGGTCTTCGAAGCGATACGCAAAGCAGCCGTCCAGGGTGCGAGCAGACTCTCTCATTGAAGCCGCCATTTGCTCCACGCCTATATCGCTATATCTCGGCTATCACATCCCCATTCTCAATCTTCATCGGATAAATCTGAACCTTCAGCTTGGAGTCCAGCTCCGTAGCCCCAGTCTGTGCGTCCCATGCCCACGCATGCCAGGGGCACACAACCTTGCAGCCCTCAATCATTCCCTGCCCCAAGGGCCCTCCGCGATGCGGGCAGATGCCATCCATCGCGCTATATGTTCCATTCACGTTAGCGATGCAGATGGCGCGGCCACCGCAGATAAATTCTGCGGCTTCATCGATCGGAGGCAGAGCGGCTTCGGTTGTGATTCTCGTGAATGTCATTACAAGACGACCAAAAGCGGTCCTTCGACTTGTCCTACCTTCGCGGCCCGCGCTCAGAACGACAACGACTTGTTCACTGGAAGGTGACAGCTTACTTCGGCTCCAGCGTCTGCGCGATCATCACCTGGCGCTTAAAGTTCTCCATCATATTCGGATCCAGCCGCACTTCTGTCGGCTTCTTCGCTAAGGTCATGGTGTCGATCTTGTCCTGCAGTTTGAGTAGTGCATAGAACAGATTCTCCGGACGCGGCGGGCAGCCGGTCACGTAAACATCCACTGGCACAATTTTATCGACGCCCTGCAATACAGCATAGGTATTGAACGGCCCGCCCACTGACGAGCACGCTCCCATCGAAATCACCCACTTCGGGTCGGGCATCTGATCGTAAATTCGCTTCACCACTGGCGCCATCTTCAAAGTCACCGTGCCGGCGACGATCATCAGATCGCTCTGGCGCGGGCTCGGACGAAAAACCTCCGAGCCAAATCTCGCGATATCGAACCGCGCCGTCGACGACGCAATCATCTCAATCGCGCAGCAGGCCAGCCCAAACGTCATC
>DASXEG010000037.1:0-5637 GCA_036490235.1 Candidatus Sulfotelmatobacter sp.
CGCGGCATTGCGAATGGCATTGTACTCGTGCTCATGATGCACCTCATACACGCTGACCGTGTAGTATCCCGACCACTCGCGGTAATTCAGGCTGTGGCAAAGAGGAAAAGTGCGCTCGTGAAATGCAGTTCCGATGGGCAAGAGAGTGGCCTCGTGATGAATTCTGTTCGCAGCCGGATTATATCAATGCCCTGGCTCGTTTTTGACGTCGTCATCCTGAGCGGAGGCGCTTTTCAGCCGGAGCGAAGGACCTCACAGCCACCGGATGTTCATTCGTCACAGACGGCTTCAGCCCACGAGTTTTAGCTAGGAGAAATGCAACAACCCAGGCAGTTCTTCGTCTACATCCTCACCAACAATCCGCGCGCGTCCCGTTCGCCCTCACGACTTCTTGAGATTGCTTTCACTTTCAACCGCAACTTTATGCCAATCAGCAATCTGTTCAACCGCATCCGCCAGCCGGGCAACGATCCGGTCCGGACGTGTATTTCCGAACCGTTCGCCAGCTTTTTCGAAATCGCCTGAGAATCCCCAAATACCAACCACAATCCTGACTTTAGGAAGTTGCATGCGAATGCGTTGACACAAAGCCGCGGCCTGCGCAAACGCAAACGGGGGAACCGCGGAAATGCAGATGACGTCCTGTTGTTCCGGCAGCAGATGAGTCAATGTTTCCAGCGGCGCGCCGCTCGCCGGAAGCGAAACTACGCCGTGGCCGTTGCGTTCCAGCAGTTGCGCAAGCATCGACGAAGCAATCTCATCTGCCTGATCGTTGGCTGCAAGGCAGAAGATGCGGACCGCCGACAGTTCATGCGGCACATCGATGGCAGGCAGCGCGTATTGCTTCGCAGATATTCTGCGCAAACCGAACGCTCGTGTTTTTGCAGCCTCGCCCGCTCGATAGATGGCAAGCTCCGAAACGATCTCGCTGACGCTGAGAAACAGATATGACTCCCGCGTCTCGTCCAGCGCGCCTTTGTGACGATCCTGTTCAGCGAGCATTAAAGCCGGAATCAAAACCTGGTCATAAAGGCTGACCAGACTGTGATCCTTCAAGAACGTCGTAGCGATCGTGCGCGCGTCTTCTTGATCGAGAGCCAACAAACGCTGGTAGAACTGCGCCTCCAGGGACAAAGCAGTTTCATCTCCCAGCAAAATGTGCAGGAACGACAGGCGCGGAACATAACGTCCCAGCACAATCAGGCAAACCGTAAGCGGGATGGCCAGAATCAAACCGGCCCATCCCCACAGCAAAGTCCAGAAAACCGTGGTCACCAACAAAGCAAGAGAAGAAATTCCAGTGTGTGCTCCATACAACCACGGCTCGACAATGTTGGCCGCCACGAATTCAAGGAGGAAGTAGAGCAAAACCACCAGAACCGGCGGTCCCCAGCCATTGAACACCGCAAGCGCCAGCAGGAAAGGAAAAATCGTCGCAGTCAGCGCGCCGGCATACGGCACGATTCGCAAAATTCCTGCAATCACTCCCCAAAGTGCGGCATCAGGAATACCGATGAAAAACAGGCCGACGCCAAAACATGCGCCGTAACAAGCATTCACTAAAATCTGCAAGCCGAGATAACGGCTGATGCGCTGCGTGGCGTCATCAAGAGCCAACGTCATCGCATGCAGCTGACCGACGCCCGCCAGGCGCAGAAGGCGGTTGCGCAAATCTTCCTGCTTGATAAGAATGAAAACCGAAAAAATCAGGACCATGCCCGCCATGCCGATCGGCACAGTCACCGGAATCAACGTCTCACGCAAATACGCCAATCCACGGACTGGAGGCCTGACAACTTGAACCGGCAAAGGCGTCGTCGATTGTGCGGCCTTATCGCGCGCAGAACCCGGCACGCTCGCAGTTGAGTTCGGATTCGTCCCCGCTGTTCCCGGCTCCGAAATCTCATTGCCGATTTCTTCCAGGCTCTCTGCTGCGCGGCCCAGCGCGCTATCCGGACGGTAATGGAGAGCCTCAATCTTGTTATCGATATTCAGCCGATACTTCGGTAGATCGTCAGCAACCTTGAGAACCTGGCGCGACACAATCGATCCCAATCCAACCAGCGCTCCCAGTGAAATGAAGATGGCCAGCGCAACGCTGGGATGGCGGCGCAGGCCGATTTTCTCCAGCCAGGCGACGAGCGGCGCTAATAAGAATGTGAGGACGAGCGCGAAGGCAAACGGGATGAGAACCGCGCGCGCGAAATATAAGATCAAAACCACACTCGCCAGAATGACCAGCGGGTTCAGCGTAGGCGAGTCTTGCCGGGCGCGGCTCATGTGCTCTGACAAGATACCTCAGAAAGAATACAAGACAGAAATATTGATTCTCGATTAGAATGGCCGTGCCAATCGAATGCGCTCAACTCTTCCATTATTGTGCGGTGTCCTGAGGATCTGGACCATTCTTCCCGCCGGTCTCTAATCCTGTCGCGATTTTCAGCCTGCGATATCATTGCGTTCCAAAGACTCGTCACCTAACAACTAAGTGGTAAAAAGCCAGGAGCGAACAGCCAATGGCCAATTCATACGACGTGATCGTCATCGGCGGAGGCCACAACGGCCTCGTCAACGCCGCCTACCTCGCGAAAGCAGGAAAGAAAGTTCTTGTGCTCGAACGCCGCCACATCCTCGGAGGCGCGGCCTGCACGGAAGAAATTTTTCCCGGATTCAAGTTTTCCGTCTGCTCCTACGTAGTCTCGCTTCTGCGGCCGGAAATTATCCGCGACCTTGACCTCCCGCGCCACGGACTCGAAATCCTCCCGCTCGATGGCACATTCACGCCCATGCCCAACGGCGACTATCTCTGGCGAGTGAACGACCATGGCAAAACGCATCGCGAAATTGCCCGGCACTCGCGCGTCGACGCCGAAGCCTACGACGAATTCGGCAAGGCCATGCAGGCCATGTGCCGTTTCGTGAAGCCGATTCTCAGCATGGTGCCCCCCGATCCGAGCACGCTCAACCCGCGCGAACTGATGAAGCTGCTTTTCATCGGACGCCGATTCCAGGGGATGTCGAGCTACGACAAATACAACCAGGTCCAGCTCATGACCATGAGCGCGATCGACTTCCTCGATCAATGGTTTGAGACCGATGTTCTGAAAGCAACCATGTCGGCATCCGGCATTATTGGAACGTTTCTCGGCGTGCGCTCGCCGGGAACAGCATACGTTTTGCTGCACCACTACATGGGAGAAATCGACGGTGCGTTCCGCGCCTGGGGATTTGCCCGCGGCGGCACCGGAGCGATTTCAAACGCAATCGGCGACGCGGCGCGCGAAGCCGGCGTAGAGATCCGCACCCAAGCCGGCATCGCGAAGATCATCGTGAAAGATGGTCGAGCAAAAGGCGTGGTGCTCGCCAATGGCGACGAAATTTACGCGGATGTTGTCTCTTCCAGTGTCGACCCGCGCCAAACTTTCAACCGGTTTATCGACGCGCAACATCTCCCTTCCGAATTTCTAGAAGATATCAACCGATTCAAGTACCGTGGTTCATCGGGCAAAGTAAACATGGCGCTCGACGGGCTGCCGAACTTCAAGTGTATGCCCGGCCCGGGAGCGCACCTGCGCGGCGCGATGTCGATCTCGCCTAGCGTCGAATACATGGAGCGCGCCTATGACGACGCCAAGTACGGCAACTTCTCGCGCCATCCTTATATCGACATGGTCATTCCTTCTCTCACTGATCCATCTGTCGCGCCGCCAGGCAAGCACGTCCTTTCCTGCTTTGTACAGTACGCACCGTATAAACTCGCGCCCGGCCTGCATTGGGATACCGAAAAAGAAAAATTTGGCGACACGGTAGTGAACACGATTGCCGAGTACGCACCCAATATTAAAGACATCATCCTGCATCGCCAGGTTGTCACTCCGCTCGACCTCGAACGCGAATGGGGACTGAGCGAAGGCAATATTTTTCAGGGTGAGCTGTCGCTCGAACAACTTTTCTTTCTGCGCCCTGCGCCCGGCTACGCGCGCTTCCGCACGCCGATTCAGAATCTCTACATGTGCGGATCGGCCACGCATCCTGGCGGCGGCATCATGGGCGCACCCGGACGCCTCGCGGCACTTGAAATCCTCAAAGACAAGGGAGCCGCGTAACCATGGCCGACACCAGGCGCGACATCGTCATCATCGGCGGCGGCCATAACGGACTCGTCACCGCGTTCTATCTGGCCAAAGCCGGATTCAAGCCGCTCGTCCTCGAACGGCGTCCACAAGTTGGCGGCGCAGCCATCACCGATGAATTTCATCCCGGCTTCCGCTGCTCCACGCTCTCTCATTCTGCGGGCCCCATTCTTCCCAGCGTCGTTCGCGACATGCAGCTTGAAAAGCACGGCGTGAAATTCATCACGCCCGACGCATGCCTCACCGCTCTTTCTCCCGACGGCCGTGCTCTCACTCTTTATCAGGACGAAAACAAATCGGCGCAATCGATCTCCGCCTTTTCGCAAAAGGACGCCGCAAAATATCCCGAGTTCGCAAACTCTCTCGCAAAAATCAGCAAAGTTATAGCCGAAGCTCTCGCGACCCCTCCGCCCGATATTGATCACCCCTCCAGCAGCGATCTCTGGAGCATGCTGAAGACCGGCCGCGCACTGCGCAACCTCGGCAAACGCGATATGTACCGCGTCCTCCGCTGGGGACCGATGGCCGTCGCCGATCTCGTCGCAGAGTACTTCGAAACCGAGTTGTTGCGCGCGGTCATCGCTGCCCGCGGAATTTTCGGAACTTTTCTCGGTCCCTGGTCCGCGGGAAGCAGCCTGCAATTGCTCATTCGCGCCGCGGGAGATCCTCATCCCGCCGGCTCGGGTTTCTTCGTCGCCGGCGGTACAGGCGCGCTTACCCAAGCCATGGCTTCTGCTGCGAAAGCCGCCGGGGCGGAAATTCAGACAGGAGCCGAAGTCATCGAGATTCGCGTGAAAGATGGCTCGGCCACCGGCCTACTGCTTTCCACAGGACAAGAGATCAACGCTAAAGCTGTCATCTCCAACGCCGATCCCAAACGTACTCTGCTCAAGCTCACCGATCCGGTTCATCTTTCGCCCGATTTCGTGCAGAAGCTGCAGCACTATCGCGGCAACGGTACGGTTGCGAAAGTAAATCTCGCTCTCTCCGCATTGCCGAATTTCACTGCACTGAACAACGGCGACGGCAGCGCCCTCAAAGGCCGCATTCATATCGGCTACGAGATCGATTATCTCGAACGCGCCTTCGACGAATCCAAGTACGGACAATTTTCGAAACAGCCCTATCTCGAAGCCACAATTCCATCGCTCACCGATCCCACGCTCGCGCCCGACGGCAAGCACGTGATGTCCATCTACATGCAATACGCCCCCTACAAGTTGAAAGGAAACTGGGAAGACCAGCGCAAGCTTCTAGGCCAGACTGTAGTACAAACACTCGCGCAATACGCGCCGGACCTGCCCGAGAAAATCCTCACCCATCAAATCATCACCCCGCTCGATCTCGAAGAAGTTTACGGTCTGACCGGTGGCCAGATCTTCCACGGCGATCTTGCGCTCGATCAGTTCTTCACCATGCGTCCGCTACTCGACTGGGCGCGCTACAAGACGCCGATTAAAAATCTTTATCTGTGTGGCAGCGGGACGCATCCGGGGGCGGGGTT
>DASXEG010000028.1:0-26005 GCA_036490235.1 Candidatus Sulfotelmatobacter sp.
GGCTACTGGCAGAAGCAGCACACCGGCGCGGACTTCGAAGCGTTCTGGCGCAAATCGTTGCACGACGGTTGGATTGAGGGAACGGCATTCGCAACGAAGTCGGTTTCCGCAAAGAGGGAAGACATCGGGAATCCTCCTCAGGCCGACCCCAACGCCATCGAGCTCAACATCCGCCGCGACCCCACCATCTACGACGGGCAATTCTCCAACAACGGCTGGCTGCAGGAACTGCCCAAGACGATGAACAAGCTTACTTGGGATAACGCCATCCTTATTGGCCCCAAGATGGCCGAGCGCCTGCAGATTGCCTCGAAGGACGTGATCGAACTCACGCTGAACGGCGGCGGTGACCAAAAAAAGACAGTAACTGGCGCGGCCTGGATTCAGGCCGGGCACCCCGACAACTCCGTCACCGTTACTCTTGGCTACGGACGCACGCGTGCCGGCCGCGTCGGCACTGGCTACGGTTTCGACGCCTATCAACTGCGTACCAGCGACGCGCCATGGTTCACCACTGGCGTGCGGATTCGCAAAACCGGAGCAGTCTACGAACTCGCCTCCGTGCAAGGCATGCAGTCGATGGACACGCCCGATGGCGCGCATCGGCCACTAGTGCGGGTTGCCACGCTCGAGGAATACAAAAACGAACCGAACTTTGCGCCAGAGATGGACGAAAATCCCCCCGCTGAACTCACGCTCTACAAGCCTTATCCCTATAAAGAAGAGGCTTACGCGTGGGGCATGGCCATTGACCTGAATAAATGCGTGGGCTGCAACAACTGCATGATCGCCTGCCAGTCGGAAAACAATATTGCGGTCGTGGGAAAAGAGCAAACCCAGCTCGGCCGGCACATGCACTGGATTCGCATCGACGCCTACTATCAGGGCGACCGCGATAATCCCAAAGCCTATTTCCAGCCTGTGCCCTGCATGCAGTGCGAGGACGCGCCGTGCGAAGTCGTCTGCCCGGTCGGCGCCACGAACCACTCGACCGAAGGCCTGAACAACATGGTCTACAACCGTTGCGTGGGCACTAGATATTGTTCGAATAACTGCCCGTACAAGGTGAGACGCTTCAACTTCCTGTTGTTCCAGGACTGGACCACGCCGCAATACAAAATGATGCGCAATCCCGACGTCAGCGTGCGCAGCCGCGGCGTGATGGAAAAGTGCTCTTACTGTGTACAGCGCATCACCGAACACAGGATCGACGCCGAGACCGCGAGCGTGCGCGAGGGCAAAGAAATAAAAGTCGGAGACGAATTACAAACCGCCTGCCAGCAATCGTGCCCGGCGGACGCAATCGTCTTCGGCAACATTAATAATCCGGACAGCAAGGTTTCGAAGCTGAAAGCGCAGTCGCGGAACTACGCGCTGCTGGGCGAGCTGAACACTCGTCCGCGCACAACGTATTTGGCGGAAGTGACGAATCCGAATCCGGAGCTGAAGGGATGATTCAGGATTTGTCATCCCGAGCGCCGGCGAGAGCCGGGGCGAGGGACCTTATGTCAGCCGAAGCCGTGATGCCGCGGACGGGAATAATTAGGCTGCATGCAGTATCACGCGTCCTTTCGGCGGCATCGTTGGAGCCGAAGGTCGTAGGGTCACTCGCAGGGCTGGCGCCCTACTCGCGATGACATCGCGAATGCAGCAACAGCAGACGTAGCAACGATAGCGGGGCTTTAGCCCCCGGCGAGGCACATGGACGAGCAATACAAAATGACGGTCGATGCGCAACAGGCCCCCGTAATCGAGCCTGGGCATACCTTTGCTTCGGTCACGGAAAAAATCAGCTCGATCGTCCTCACCCGCCCGGCCTCAAACGGATGGTTCATCGGTTTCGGCATCGCTTTCCTGCTCACCATGATGATGCTCTACGCCATCGGCTATCTGTTCCTGAAGGGCATCGGCATCTGGGGCGTGACCATTCCCATCGGCTGGGGCTTCGCCATCGTCAACTTCGTCTGGTGGATCGGTATCGGCCACGCCGGCACACTAATCTCCGCCATCCTTCTCCTGCTCCGCCAATCCTGGCGCAACTCGATCAACCGCTTCGCCGAAGCCATGACGTTGTTCGCCGTGGCCGCCGCCGGAATCTTTCCCGCCATCCACGTAGGCCGTCCGTGGCTTGCCTACTGGTTATTTCCATACCCCAACACTATGCGGATCTGGCCGCAATTCCGCAGCCCGCTCATGTGGGACGTGTTCGCGGTCTCGACCTACGCCACGGTCTCCGCAATGTTCTGGTTCATAGGCCTCATTCCCGACCTCGCTACCCTGCGCGACCGCACCGACAACCGCTGGGCTCGCCTCATCTATGGCGCGCTCTCCATGGGCTGGCGCGGCTCGGCACGGCACTGGCACCGCTACGAAACGGCTTATCTCCTGCTTGCGGGACTGGCCACGCCGCTGGTGCTTTCGGTTCACACTGTGGTGAGTTTCGACTTTGCCATCGGCATTGTGCCCGGCTGGCACACGACGATCTTCCCGCCATATTTTGTCGCCGGAGCAATCTACTCCGGCTTCGCCATGGTGCTGATGCTGGCCATCCCCATCCGCAAGATCTACGGCCTTGAAGATTTCATCACCGCGCGCCATCTGCAGAACTCCGCGAAAGTGATGCTCGCCACGGGATTGATCGTCGCCTACGGATACGGAATCGAAGCCTTCATGGGCTGGTACAGCGGCGACCGCTACGATGCCTTCACTATCTGGAACCGCCTGCACGGCCCCTACGCCTTCTGGTATTACGCGCTGCTGTCCTGCAATATCTTCTTCCCGCAGGTGCTGTGGATTCGCAAGGTTCGCACCAGTCCGGCAGCTCTCTTCTTCGTTTCTTTTGTCATTCTGACCGGCATGTGGCTGGAGCGTTTTATCATCGTCGCCGTCAGCCTCACGCGCGACTTCCTCAATTCGTCCTGGGGGATGTACTACCCCACGCGCTGGGACTACATGACGTTCGTCGGAACCATCGGCATGTTCCTCGCCGCAATGTTCCTGTTCCTGCGCCTGCTGCCCTCCATCTCGATCTTTGAAATTCGCACCCTCCTGCCGCAAGCGGAGGTGAAAGAGTAATGGCCCGGCGCGATCCCATCTACGGACTAATGGCGGAGTTCGACACGCCACAGGCTTTGATGGATGCCGCGCGCAAAACCCATGAGGCGGGCTATCAGAAGATCGACGCTTACAGCCCGTTCCCAATCGAGGGCCTGGCCGAAGAAATCGGCTTCCGTCGCGATGAAGTTCCGCTGGTAGTTCTCATCGGCGGCATCATCGGTGGTTCCTGCGGTTACCTGATGCAGTGGTGGATCTCCGCGGTCGACTATCCGCTAAACATCGGGGGTAAGCCTCCGCATTCGTGGCCCGCTTTTATCGTCATCACGTTCGAGATGACGATTCTTTTCGCTGCCATCGCAGCCGTGTTTGGCATGTTGGCATTGAACGGTCTGCCTATGCCCTATCACCCGGTATTCAACGTGCCGCGCTTCGCCATGGCGTCGAAAGACCGATTTTTCCTGATCGTGTTCTCTTCCGATCCAAAATACAATCCAGCCTCAACGCGGAAGTTTCTGGACGGCCTGTCGGCGGTTTCCATCTCGGAGGTGCCCAGCTAGATGTCGCACCTCACCAAAATTCCTGACCTAACGAACAGCGCAATAAAGGGCGCTTTAACAAACGATGGGTGCCCCATCCTTGCGCGAGTAGTGAGCTTGTCCACAACGATGAGGGGTTTTACGCGCAAGGGTGGGATTCACCGAACGCGTGCAGTACCGGTTTTGGCGTTACTAACGACGATTGCGGTTTTCTCCGCCTGCCGCCTCGACATGCACGTGCAGCCCCGCATCAACCCGCTGGCGAAGAGCGATTTCTTCCCCGACCAACGCGGCGCGAGGCCACTCGTCGAGGGCACGGTAGCCCGTGGCGAACTCCGCGCCGATATCTATTTCTACACCGGCAAAATCGGCAGCACTCCCGGCGAGTACATGCCGTTCCCGGTGACCAAGGAAGTCCTTGAGCGCGGACGCGAACGCTTCAACATTTACTGCGCACCCTGCCACTCGCGCCTGGGCGATGGCAACGGCTTTATTCCTACACGCGGATTTTCGATTAAGCCGCCCTCGTACCATACCGAGCGCCTGATGAAGGCGCCCCTCGGGCATTTTTACGATGTGATCAGTAATGGCTACGGCATTATGTCCGACTACTCGGCCCAAATTCAGCCGCAGGACCGCTGGAACATCGTGGCTTACATTCGCGCGCTGCAGCTCAGCCAGAACGCAACGAAGGCTGATGTTCCGTCAGGACAGACGATTCCTTCCCGGCCGCCGAATTTCGAAACTCCGCCGGGCTCCGGTGCAACCCTGCCGACGATCTCGCCTGTGAGCAGCGAAGCTGCCGACAAGGAAGGCCAAAGGAAAGAGGACGGGAAATGAGCACAACCCGAACTCATCTCGATATGGCCCCGCCGCCGGTGCTGAAGACGATCTCGCAACGGCTGCTGATAGTCGGTGTCGTGTTCGCGCTCATCTCGGCGTGGCTCGCCATCTCGAATCCCGACCAATTTTATCCCGCATACCTGCTCGGTTTTATGGACTGGCTGGGCGTAGCGCTGGGATCGATGGCAATCATTATGATCCGCCATCTCACAGGCGGCGGTTGGGGCGTTGTAATTCGGAGAGTTCAAGGCGCGGCGATGCGAACTCTACCGGGACTCACAATCCTCTTTATCCCACTGCTCATCGCCGTCGGGCAAAAAAGAATGTACCCGTGGGCGATGCCGCTTAACGCCATCTCCGACGACCATATTCGCGAGCACCTAACCAAACAGCCGTTCATCACCGAAAGCTATCTGAACTTCCACGGCTTCCTGATTCGCGCCATCATTTACTTCGCCATCTGGAACCTGTTGTCGTTCCTGTTGTCGAAATGGTCGAAAGAAGGAGACTCTCCGAACGCCCGCGACAACACCCAGCGCTTCAAAGCGGTCAGCGGACCTGGTCTGATTCTGTATGCCTTCACCATCACTTTCGCAATCATCGACTGGGTGATGTCGCTCGATCCTACCTGGATTTCAACCATTTTCGGTCTGATCATCCTCATCGGGGAAGTGCTCTCTGCGATGTGCTTCGCCGTTTTTGTGGAACGCATTCTGGTCAAATACAAGCCGATGTCGGAAATGCTCACGCCCGATTTTGTCCACGATCACGGCAAGTGGATGCTTACTTACACCATGCTCTGGGCGTACTTTGGTTTTTCGCAGTGGCTGATCATCTGGGCGGGCAACCTGCCAAACGAAATCACGTTCTATTTGAGGCGACTCAACAACGGCTGGGGATGGATTGCTTTGGTTTTGCCGGTTCTGGGATTCGCCGTGCCGTTCGCCATGTTGCTTTCGCGCCCTTTCAAACGCAACCTTAAAAAACTGGTTTGGCTGGCTATCTGGATCATGATCATTCGCTGGATCGATTTGTTTTGGATCATCGAGCCGAATTTTTCGAAAACATTCCGCATCACAGTTGCCGACATCGTGGTAACCGTGGCGATCGGCTGCTTGTGGATGGCGTATTTCTTCCGCAACCTGGCTTCGCTGCCTCTGCTGCCGATCTATGACGCGCAGGCCCGAGAGGTTCTGGAACACGAAGGACATTAGCGGGCGAGCAATGATTTTTTGCTGAAAACGATGCCTGACGATACACAACACGGAAACCCGCAAGGACACGGCGCCATCGAGCGTCAGGATTTGTCGCCGCGGAGCATCTTTTATTTTTTGATTATTCTCGGCGTTTCCATCATCGTGTCTATTTTTATGTTGCGCGCCTTGTACGAATTTCTTGATAAGCACGAGAGAGCCTCACAACCCGCGGTGAATCCGTTGGTCACGAATGTTCCCGAGGATACGCGCCACGTGGCTCCCGGCTATCCACAAACCGTGTTTCCAACCCCGAAGCTCGAGGAAGATG
Organism: Candidatus Sulfotelmatobacter sp.; assembly: GCA_036490235.1. Lineage (GTDB taxonomy): Bacteria > Acidobacteriota > Terriglobia > Terriglobales > Acidobacteriaceae > Sulfotelmatobacter. The sequence continues at coordinate 5,961 of DASXEG010000028.1, forward strand.
AGCGCACGCAGTTGAACGGAATCCTCATCACGCAAGAAAATACGCTCAACAGTTATGGTTGGGTGAACCAACAACAGGGAATCGTTCGTATTCCGATTGAACGTGCCATGGATTTGCTGGCCCAACGGGGGCTGCCAGTTCGCCCGCAAGGCGAGGCTGCTCAGGGTGAGAAAGAGAATACTCCCGCAACCGGCAAGAGTCGGAAGAAGTGAGTGTTGAAGTGATTTATAGAAGATTCATTTCGCTTTTTGTGTCGGGCGCTTTGCTGGCTCTTATGAGTCTGTCCGCTGGAGCTCAGATCAACTCGGGCATTACTTCGCCTCCGGCAAACACACGTCCGCCGCTCTTGCAAAACGTCGGCATCGAACAACATCTGAACGCTCAGATCCCCCCGGATCTCATCTTCCACGACGAAACAGGAAAGATCGTCAAACTCGGCGATTACTTCGGTCGCAAGCCGCTCATCCTGAACCTCGTCTATTACAACTGCACCATGCTTTGCGGCGAAGAGTTGGCTGGCCTCGCCTCTGCTATGCGATTGGTCAAGTTTGATGTCGGCAACGAGTTCGACGTGATCACAGTCAGTTTCGATCCGCGTGAAACACCGGCTATGGCTGCAGCCAAGAAAGTCGATTATGTGAAGCGTTACGGCCGGCCCGATGCGACGGCCGGCTGGCACTTCTTAACTGGACCTCCCGATTCCATCAACGCGCTTACGAAAGCGGTCGGTTTCCAGTATCAGTACGACGAGAAAACCAACCAGTACGCGCACGCCACCGCAATCATGGTGCTGACGCCACAAGGTCGAATCTCGCGTTACTTTTACGGTGTTGATTTTCCACCGAAAGACTTGCGCATGGGCCTCGTCGAAGCCTCGCAAAACAAAATCGGGAACGCGGTCGACGCCGTACTGCTGTACTGCTATCACTACAATCCGGAGACTGGGAAATACGGTGCGATGGTGGGAAACATTTTGGCGCTCGCAGGTGGCGCAACTATTCTGCTGATCGGAGGATTGATTTTAGTTCTCTGGCGCCTCGACCGCACCGCGACGAAGAAGGCTGCAGCCCGCGAAACAGCAAGAAAGACTCGGTATGCTTAACGATTTTCCATTATGGCCGCAGCGCGCTTCCACCATGGCCGCCCATGTGGACGCGCTCTACATCTTCCTGCTCATCGTGACCGGGATGATGGCCCTGTTGGTATTCGCCTGTCTCATCTATTTCGCCGCGCGATTTCGCTACCGGCCCGGCGTGCCCGCCGAGCAGATCGAAGGCTCCAATGCGCTGGAGATCACCTGGAGCGTGATTCCGCTGGGCATATTCATGGTGATTTTTGCCTGGGGCGCGGTGGTTTATTTTAAGGAGCGCACCCCTCCTGCCGATTCGACAGAAATCTACGTGGTAGCCAAGCAGTGGATGTGGAAAGTCGAGCATGCCGAAGGCCAGCGCGAGATCAACGAATTGCACGTTCCCGTAGGCCGCGACGTCAAACTCATCATGACATCGCAGGACGTGATTCACAGTTTTTTCATTCCTGCATTCCGCATCAAGCAGGACGTTCTGCCCGGGCGTTATACGGTGGAATGGTTCCGTGCCACCAAGCCCGGCACTTATCACTTGTTCTGTAGCCAGTATTGCGGCACACAACACTCCGGCATGGTTGGGAACGTGGTGGTAATGGAACCGGCGCAATATGAAGCCTGGATCAACGGCGGCACCACCGGCCCGCTCTCGACGTCCGGCGAAAAAATTTTTGCCGAACTCGGCTGCAGCACCTGCCATCGCAGCGATGTGCAAGGCCGTGGTCCCAACCTGCAAGGCGTCTATGGCAAGCCGGTCCAACTGGCCGACGGGCGCACCGTTACGGCCGACGAAAACTACCTGCGCCAATGCATTCTCGAGCCCGGATCAAGGCGTGTTAAAGGATTCCAGCCGATCATGCCTACATTCCAGGGACTGGTCAGCGAAGAGCAGGTCAATGCTCTAGTGGCATATATCAAGTCGATTTCCGATTCGAAGCCGTCAAATGGCGGAAAAACAGGCGCCGGCAAGATGTTGCCGACGCGCGACAACAGCGAGCAGGCTCAGGCACAACCCCCGGAAGCAGGTTTCAAAAAGTAGGGACAATCAGTATGGCGACCGCAATCACTCAACCCATGGAACGCGAAAATTATCTGAACAAGGAATATGGAATCTGGTCGTGGCTGCTTACGACCGACCACAAGCGCATCGCCCTTCTCTATCTCATCTCCATCACCTTCTTCTTTTTTATCGGCGGTTTTTTTGCGCTCCTGATTCGCCTGGAATTGCTCACGCCTGCCGGCGACTTGGTCCAGGCCGACACCTACAACAAGCTTTTTACTATGCACGGCCAAGTGATGGTTTTCTTCTTTCTGATTCCCTCGATCCCAGCTGTGCTCGGCAATTTCCTGGTGCCAATGATGATCGGCGCCAAGGATCTTGCCTTCCCGCGCATCAACCTGCTGAGCTGGTATCTCTACATCATCGGCGGCGCGATCATGCTGCACTGCATCTTGACGGGCGGCGTCGACACAGGCTGGACCTTCTACACGCCCTTCAGCACAGCCTTCAGCAACACAAAAGTCATTGAAGCCGGGCTGGCAATCTTTGTTGCCGGCTTCTCCTCCATTCTTACCGGACTGAATTTCGTAGTGACGATCCATCGCATGCGCGCCCCGGGGATGACCTGGTCGCGTCTCCCGCTCTTCATCTGGGCTCACTACGCCACCAGCATCATCCAGCTTCTGGGAACGCCGGTCATCGCCATCACTCTGGCCCTGGTTATCGCCGAACGCACGCTCCACCTAGGCATCTTCGACCCCAAGCTCGGCGGCGATCCCCTCTTGTTCCAGCACCTATTCTGGTTCTACTCCCATCCGGCGGTCTATATCATGATTCTGCCCTCGATGGGTGTGATCACCGAGATCATCGCCTGTTTTTCACGCAAGCGAATCTTCGGCTACAGCTTCGTAGCGTTCTCATCGATCGCCATTGCGGTTTTCGGTTTTCTGGTCTGGGCCCACCACATGTTCGTGGCCGGCGTCTCTGTCTACTCCGCTCTTGTATTTTCTTTTCTCAGCTATGCGGTAGCGCTGCCTTCGGCCATCAAAGTGTTCAACTGGACGGCCACTCTTTACAAAGGCTCGATCCACTACGATGCGCCAATGCTTTACGCCTTCGGCTTTCTCGGGCTCTTCACCATGGGCGGCCTCACTGGATTATTCCTGTCCGCGCTCGGCGTCGACGTTCACGTTCACGACACGTATTTTGTAATCGCCCACTTCCACTACATAATGGTGGGAGGCGCCGTCATGGGCTATCTGGGCGGCATGCATTTCTGGTGGCCGAAGATATCCGGCCGTCTGTATCCCGAGGGCTGGGCTCGTCTCGCCGCTCTAATCGTTTTCATCGGATTCAACCTTACGTTTTTTCCGCAATTCATCCTCGGCTACATGGGCATGCCACGACGTTATTTCGATTACAGCCACATGCCCGAGTTCCAGGTGTTGAATGTTCTCTCTACTGCTGGGTCGACGGTTCTCGGCCTCGGATATTTACTTCCGATGGTTTATTTCCTATGGTCGATGCGCTACGGAAAGCCCGCATCCGATAATCCATGGAACGCCGCCGGCCTCGAATGGAAGACCGCATCGCCGCCGCCAACATTCAACTTCGACGAAGATCCGGTAGTGACCTGGGAAGCGTATAACTACGATGAGCTTGACGCGCCCCATCACCAGGAGGTGCCGGTTGGCCGATAGTTCGCTAACTCCGGTTCACGAGCACCACGGCGAAGCTTATGTGGCGCACAATCCTGCACTGTTGCACCATTTCGCCACCGAGGAACAGCAGCGCGACGCCGCCAGTCTGGGTATGTGGGTTTTCCTCGCCACCGAAGTGATGTTCTTCGGCGGGTTGTTTTGCTCCTATCTCGTCTACCGCCGCTGGTACTTCGGCGATTTTGGGGCAGCCAGCAAATCCATCGACGCAACCCTTGGCGGCATTAACACCGCCGTTCTCATTTGCAGCAGTTTAACCGTGGTTCTTGCCGTGTGGGCGGCTCAAACTGCACGCAAGACGCTGCTGGTCGTGATGCTCATCGTCACCATGCTTTTTGGTCTCGCATTCCTGGGGATCAAAGGTAGAGAGTACTACGACAAATTCGAGGAGCATCACGTTCCCGGGCCATCTTTCAGCTTCGAGCATGTTCCGATTCCCGGTCATCCCGGAGAATATGCTGTGCCGCGCCATGCCGAAATTTTCTTCTCGCTGTACTTCATCATGACCGGCTTGCACGCGCTGCACATGATCATCGGTCTGGGTATTTTCTCTTGGCTGCTATACATGGCGTGGAAAGGCCGCTTCACGCCGGAGTGGCATACGCCCGTCGAAATCGGCGGCCTGTACTGGCACTTCGTTGACATTATCTGGATCTTTTTGTTTCCGTTACTCTATTTGATCGACCGGCATCCCTGAGGCAATTATGTCTGACCATTCGTCTTCGAAATCGTCGCCGTTGAAATTGTATTTTGGCATTTGGGCCACACTGATCATTTGCACTTATGTGACCTACAAAGCCGCCTTCATCGAACTTGGCCGCTTTAACACGGCCGTGGCGCTGGGCATCGCTATTTTTAAAGCTTCATTAGTCGCGCTGTTCTTCATGCACGTGTACCATTCCAGCGAGAAGCTAACCAAGCTGATAGTGTTCGCCGCAATATTCTTCCTCCTTCTGCTTCTGGGCCTCACCATGGCAGACTATGCCACGCGCATGTGGAGCTAGTTCGATAGCGTCGGCGTTGCGGTCCTAGCCCTGCTCGTGAAACACTTTCTGCCCAAATCTGCGCTATACTCGCGCGTTCTCTAATTTTGCCCGCGAAGCGCGAGGTGTCATCCATGGCCTTCTGCAATAAGTGCGGTTCGCCCATCGTCGGCGGAACTCGTTTCTGCAACAAGTGTGGCGCCCCCATACTATCGTCGACTCTTCCGAGCGCCACTCCACCGCCACCCGCTTCAGGCAGCGGTCCCATCCCGCCAGTTTCAGTTCCCGCGCAAGGCGGCGGCGACGCAATCAAAGTGATTTTGATCATAGTCGGCGTAATCGTCCTTCTGGGCGTCCTTGGACTTGCCTCAGCCGGATTTTTCGCCTGGAGGATCGCGCATCACACCCGTGTTCGCGAGGACGGCGACAACGTCAAAGTCGAGACGCCATTCGGCAGCGTCGAGACAACGAAAGATGCCGCCGAAGCCACACGCAATCTGGGCGTAGACCTCTATCCCGGAGCCGAAGTTCTGAAAAATGGGGCTGCCACATCCACATTTGGCGGAATCCACACTACAGCAGTCAGCTCCGAAACCGCAGACTCCGTCGACAAAGTGTCGGACTTCTACAAATCAAGGTTCCCCAAGGCCATGGTTACAACGTCCGATAGCGGACATTGCACCATCATTGCCAACGGACACGGTGGCGTGATCACCATCAATATTGAAGGCAGGGGCGATAAAACAAAAATTCAGATCACAAATGTGAGTCACAGTTCGGATGGAAACTCGCCTTCGAACTAACCGGGGATTGGAAGCCAACATCGGTTTCGATTTGAGCCGCCGCGCTTGAAGTAAAGTGCACGACTTTACATCAGCCGTCGGTCACTCGGTTAACGAACCCTGATGCAAGGCAATCTCATACAACTCGGCCACTCCGCCAAATCTTTCCACTTGGACGCAGAATCCCTGGCCGCGGCGCTTCGCTCGCAGATCTCCGGCGAAGTCCGCTTCGATCGCAGCGCCCGCGCACTCTATGCAACCGATGGCTCGAACTACCGCCAGGTTCCCATCGGAGTGGTCATGCCTCGCAATAATGACGACGTCATCGCTGCCGTGTCCATTTGCCGTGAACACGGTGCACCCTTGCTTTGCCGGGGCGGAGGCACATCGCTCGCCGGGCAATGTTGCAACGTAGCCGTCGTGCTCGATTTCTCGAAGTACATGAACGGTATTCTGGAAATTGACCCAGCTCGCCGCATTGCCCGCGTGCAGCCTGGAGTCGTCCTCGACAATCTCCGTGCCGCGGCAGAAAAATACCACCTTACGTTCGCTCCCGATCCCGCGACTCACGACCGCTGCACGCTCGGCGGAATGATTGGCAACAATTCATGCGGCGTGCACTCGGTGATGGCCGGCAAGACCGACGACAATATCGAAGCCCTGGAAATCCTGACCTACGATGGCTTGCGCCTGCGAGTAGGGGAAAACTGCATCCGCGCGCATGAAGAGGTGGAAAGATCTGTCCGCCAGAATGACCGCACAACCCAAATCCACACGGCTCTAAAACAAATTGCCGATCGATACGCTGCTCTCGTTCGGCAAAAATTCCCGACCATCCCACGTCGCGTCTCTGGCTACAACCTCAACTATCTTCTGCCTGAAAATAATTTCCACATTGCGCGCGCTCTCGTGGGCTCCGAAGGCACGTGCGTAACAATTCTCGAAGCCACCTGCCGTTTGGTCGAAAGCCCGCGGGAGCGCGTGCTGCTCGTCGTCGCCTATCCCGATGTTTACCAATGCGCCGATCATGTCCCGGAAATCATGGCGCACAAGCCGATCGGCCTCGAAGGCTTCGACGATCTGCTGGTCGGCTATACGCGAAAGAAAGGCATCAACTCGGAAGGACTCGCGTTGCTGCCCGAAGGCGGCGGCTGGCTGATCGTCGAATTCGGTGCAAACACCGCACCCGAAGCGGAATCCCAAGCGGCTGGCTTGATGCAGACACTAGCCCGTGGTCCCAACCCTCCCAACATGCGCCTCTGCAACAGACAACAAGCAAAGCGCGTATGGGAAGTCCGCGAATCCGCGCTGGGCGTTACCTCGCACGTTCCCGGTGAACCGTTCAACTGGGAGGGATGGGAAGACTCCGCCGTCGCCCCGGAAAAACTTGGCAGCTATCTCCGCGATCTGCGCAAACTGTTCGCCGCCTACGGCTACAGAGGATCGCTCTACGGTCACTTCGGCCACGGCTGCGTTCATACTCGCATCAATTTCGATCTGCAATCGAAAGAGGGCATGGCCAAATTCCGCAAATTCATGGAGGAAGCTGCCGATCTCGTTGTCAGTTATGGCGGCTCGATTTCCGGCGAGCACGGGGACGGTCAGGCCCGCGGCGAACTTCTTTCCAAAATGTTCGGGCCGGAACTGGTTCAAGCCTTCCGCGAATTCAAGGCGGTCTGGGACCCCGATTGGAAGATGAACCCCGGCAAGCTAGTCGAACCCTACAAACTCGATGAGAACCTCCGCCTCGGTGCGAACTATGCACCGTGGCACCCAGAAACGCATTTCAAGTTCGCCGAAGATCACGGCAGTCTGGCCGACGCTACGTTGCGCTGCGTAGGAGTAGGCAAATGCCGCCGCGAAGAAGGCGGCCTCATGTGCCCCAGCTATCGCGCCACGCGCGAAGAGGAGCATTCGACGCGCGGCCGAGCCCACCTCCTCTGGGAGACGATGCTGGGCGAAGTCATCGTTGACGGCTGGAAGAGCGAGGAGGTGAAGAAGTCGCTCGATCTCTGCCTGGCCTGCAAAGGCTGCAAGAGCGATTGCCCTGTGAGCGTCGATCTAGCCACGTACAAATCCGAATTTCTCTCCCATTACTACGAAGGCAGACTGCGCCCGCCCAGCGCCTACGCTTTCGGCCACATCGACCTATGGGCGCGCGCAGCCTCGCACACGCCAGGCTTGGCAAATTTGCTGACGCAACTGCCGGTTTTGCGCGATGTCTCAAAACTCATCGCGGGCATTCCGCACCAGCGCTCAATTCCAGCGTTCGCTCGGGAAACATTCGTACATTGGTTTCGGCGAACAAGAGAGAAAATCGGGAATAGAACGACTGTAGCGCCGAATGTCGATGCCCCAAACGCGGACTCTTCCGCTGACGAAAAAACTGTCCTCCTTTGGCCTGACACCTTCAACAATTATTTCCACCCGGATACCGCCAAGGCCGCCGTTGAGGTTCTCGAGTCGATGGGCTTCGCTGTCGCCATTCCTAAAGCCCACCTCTGCTGTGGCCGCCCACTCTACGACCACGGCATGTTAGGCCGCGCAAAATCCCTGCTGCTCCAAATTCTCGACGAACTTTCCCCCGAGATCGAAGCCGGAATTCCGATCGTCGGCCTCGAGCCAAGCTGCGTAGCCGTCTTTCGCGACGAACTCCTCAACCTCTTTCCTAACGACAATCGCGCCCACGCTCTCTCACGCCAGGTCTTCCTGCTCAGCGAGTTTCTGGAAGCACAACGAACCCCGCTGCCGAAGCTTCGACGCAAAGCGATCCTCCACGGCCACTGCCATCAAAAATCCATCATGAAGATGACGGCAGAAGAATCGCTCCTCCACCGCCTCGGCATCGACTTCCAATCTCCCGCTCCCGGATGCTGCGGCATGGCCGGTTCGTTCGGCTTCGAGCGCCAGAAGTACGCCATCGCACAGGCCATCGGCGAACTCGAACTCCTGCCTGCCGTCCGGCAAGCGCCCGCGGATTGGCTCATCATCGCCAACGGCTTCAGTTGCCGCGAGCAAATCGCGCAGGGAACAGAACGGCGAGCGCTGCATTTAGCCGATGTACTGCAGATGGCGCTCCACGAGCAGGATGAGGGAGGTTCTTCCCAGGAGCAGTTTCCCGAAGACGTGTTCGTCCGTCCGCATGGAGTGGCAGTTCGAAAATCAATGCAGGCCGCCGCGTTAGCAATGGCAGGCATTGCTGCTGGAGCGGCTATATTTTGGGCACTGCGAAAATCTTGATTCGCGTCGGACCGGCTGGCATTTATCTCCGGGGCAGCGCTTAACTCATTGAATATAAAGTAGTTTACGATCCAGTGCCCATCCCTCGCATTTTCTGGGACAATAGAATGATCGAGCCCGCGGACTCCTGATTTGTCCGCTCTGAAGAAAGACCAGCCCATGGAAACCGAAAAATCCACACTCTTGGCACCCGAACCTGCGGTGGGTAAAGTTCCCGCCGAGGCGCTGCCCGCCCTGGTAGCCGTCAAGCCGTCAGACGCCCCTCTTTGCGGCTCGGTCCTCGTGATGATTCAGTTCGATGTCTGTGAAGAAATCCGCCTCGACCAGCTACGCCAAATCCTCGGTGCCCGCACCGCCGATGCTAGCTTCAAACACTCCGCGCCCGGCTACGTCCGCTTTCAGCGCCCCCCGGTCGAAGAAGCGCTCGATCCGTTAGTGCTTGAAAGCGGCGAGCGCCTGCAAGGCGAGATCAAATATTTCGACTACGGAGTGGTCAGCGTAGTCTTCGAGTTGCCGTTCTCCGGCGACTGGGACAAGCTCGTCCAGCTTTCCAGCCGCTGGGTTTGGGACACCAATTTCGAAAGTCTCGCCACCCGCATCGTCACGCAAAAACTCGAGCGAGCCCGACCCGCGCTGGTTAAGCCTTATGACGTAAGCGCTACCGAGTGGTTGAAAGAGGATTATTTTATCTTTCACTTGCGCGAAATTGCCGGCTCACCAGGTGCAAACGAGCTGCTCGCAGCCCAGGGCGGTTTCATCTCTCAAGTCGTCCGCGGCGAGAATCAGGCGCTTTCCGACGGCGAACGCCAGGAAATTTTGCAATCGCGCATTTCGTACTACCCCAACGATCTCGCGGTCATCGGATGGAACGCGGCCTTCATTTACGACAGCCCGAGCGGGGCCGAAACCGCGATTCAACTCCTGCAATACGCCAACTCGCAGCTGCTCGAGTTCCGCCACTACGACAACCTCCTCACAACGCAGCTCGAAGGCGTATACGATTTCCTTGAAAGTGGTGGACGAGGTATGTGGTCGCGCTGGCGCACAGCGCGCGCCGCCTCCAAGCTGCACACCGTTCTGCTCGACGTAAGCGAACTCACCGAGCGCGCCGACAACGCCATCAAGTTCCTAAGCGACATGTTCTCCGCCCGCCTCTACAAACTCGCCGCCTCGAAGGTCGGCGTCACAGACTACAAAGATTTAGTCCAGCAAAAACTGCAAACCGCGGAAGATCTTTACCGCTTCATGATCGACGAATTCAACCAGAGCCGCGCCTTCGTCCTCGAGTTGATGGTCGTCGTCATCCTGATTATCGAATTGATTTTCTTCTTCCGCGGATACCCGATCTGAGACGATCACAACTATCGGGCACTAGTTGTCTTGCCGGACACAAATCAAAAAAATTCGTTCGGCCATTCGGGAATGATATGAATTTCCCCGCCGACGCACTATCATTCCGAGCACGGACGGGGCGGGACGAATTTGCTCGGGCAAATTCTCTTCAGGCAAGTCACACCACATGCCCTAGCCTTGTCCTCTCAGGGGATAAAAAAATGGTTTGTTCCGCAAGTTGTGTCAAACTTCTCAAATCAATCGCTCTCACCCTGCTTGTCGCCGGCCTTACCGTGGCCCAAGCCCTAGCCGCCGCTGCGCTGCGTCCAGCGGTCGTTCCACAGGATTTTGTTGTCACGCCATTCGGCTATTACCATCCCAGCTGCATCAACCATCTCGCCAAGGGTGACGTGTTGCGCCAGGATATCAAGGCCATTGAGCGCGCGAATGGAATCACCCAAAATATTGAACTGTGCGCCTACCCGCATTACCTCGCCGACGGGCAAAAGGTAATGGCCGACGCGCCTGCCCCAAAGGATCCTCCGAACATCAGCCATGCCTGGATTGAATACGCGAGCATCACGACGACGGGCGCCTACGGCCAAATCTACACCGAATGGGAAGTACCGCCGTCGCCAACCAGTAACGACGGTCAGACCGTGTATCTCTTCAACGGTATGGAAGACTCGAACGATGTCGTGACCATCATCCAGCCCGTGCTCGGCTGGAACTCCGACTATTCCGCCGCCTGGAGCATCGCAGCCTGGAATTGTTGCGTCAACGGGCAGGTCAACGAAGCGACGCCGGCGCACACCAACCCCGGAGACCATCTGGAAGGCTACGTCTTCATGAACTGCGTCAAGGGAACCCGCGTCTGCTCGTCGTGGGACATTGTGATCGTGGATGAGGAAAGCGGAGCGTTCTCAGAATTGCTCGACACGTCAAATTATAGCCAGCAGTTCAATTGGGCATTCGGCGGCGTGCTCGAGGTTTACAACATCGCGCAATGCACCGATTACCCTCCACCGGACTACGCCGGCGGAATCGGCTTCCACAACGAGTCTGTGTTGAACGCACAGTTTGCTGTGGTCAGCAATCCAGCTTGGACGGTGACCAATCTGGCCTCCGGCCTAACTCCGCAATGCAGCTACGGCGGATCGCTGCCGAAGCAGGTGACTCTCACCTATTGATCTTCCGCGCGGTCGATCTTTCCTTCATTGGCCCACGTCTCACTTGCTCTGCGAGACGTGGGTTTTTCATAAAAAATCGAGTGTGAAATTTCCGTTCAACCGGGATGTCAAGTCTGCGCTACAAACGGTTATCTTATGTGGATGGCTGTTTCCCTCGCCGCTATTGAGCAGCGGCCGAAAAGCTCTCTTTCGAACACGCCTCGATCTACTGGGGCAGAAACCTGAGGCCGTTGGCGGAGAATAACATGCGCGGTCTGAAGAATAAATGCGTCCTGATCACCGGAGGCGCCAGCGGCATCGGCGCCGCCACTGCCGCGCGCTTTCTGGAAGAAGGCTCGCGCGTCTGTATCCTCGACCGCGACGCTAAGGCGTGTGCAGCGATCCGTCAGCAACTCCCTCAAATCTCCGAAGCCATCATCGCCGACGTCACCGACCTCATGCAGGTTGAAGCCGCCTTCGCCGACGCGCTCCGCGCCATGGACGGACTCGATGTCTTGATCAACAACGCCGGCATCAGCATCCGCCACGCTTTTCTCGACATCACGCCCGAAGAATGGGACAAAGTCATCTCCGTCAATCTGACCGGGGTCTTCTATGTAGCGCAAACCGCGGCCCGCCACATGTGGCAGCAGGGAAGCGGAGTGATTCTGCAAACCGCCTCCACCAACGGAATCATGGGCTATCCGTACTACGCGGATTACAACGCGACCAAAGCCGGAGTGATCGAACTCACACGGTCGATGGCGCTCGAACTTGCGCCGAAAATCCGCGTCTGCGCAGTAGCTCCGGGCTACGTGCTGACCCCCATGCAACGAGCCGAATACACCGATGTCATGCTCGAAGAAGTAAACAAAAAAATTCCGCTCCGCCGTCATGCGACGCCGGAAGAAATTGCGGCATTGTTTGCATATCTCGCGTCCGATGACGCGGCGTATGCTACCGGCCACGTCTACACGCTCGACGGCGGAGAAACCGCTGGCGGGTTGGCCAGCCGTTGAGGCGCCGAACTTGCGACCTCGCTCAGAATGCGAGTGTTGCGATAGACGCGCGGCAAAAATGATGACAAAAAAGACTCCAAGCGCAGTTATCTCTCTGTCTCTTTCATGATGGGAACGCTTACACGCCATGGAGCTGTGACTGGAGGCAGAGAAGCATCCCCATCATTTTGGGGGAGACTTTCCAGAACATCCTGCAACGACGCCGAAGTTCCGGCCGAAACCTGAATCTGAATCTCCAATAATCCCGTGAAGGAGCCGACCGAAGGTACGAGGCTGGCCAATCCATTGGCAGCACTTTGAACAGTCGTCTGGCTCGTACTCAAAAGCACCGGCATCTGATTCTGCCCGTCACCCGGGTCGCCGTTAGTCAATATCGGGTTGTTCCCAGCCGGGCGCAGCACAAGCGACTGAAAGACGACAGACGCGCCCAGTATGGGATCCGGGGGGGTGGACGAATCGGTGACCTGTACGCTCAACGGCTGAAACACCGTACCGGTGACCACCTGTCCGGCACCGGCGACTGCCTGCAGATTGAACAGCGCAGGGGAGACGGCATTGCCGTAAACCGTCTGGCACGGACTACCGGCGGGCTCGACGCAGGCGACGACCTGCGCATTGGCGGCAAAGTTCGTGACCGTCAGGGTAACGCTGGCATATCCCGAACTGTTTGTTACGGCATTATTGGAACTCAGAGATCCCGACCCCTGGGCGATCCGAAAATTTATCGTCGTCCCAGGTTGCGGAGCACCTGTACTTGTCATCAACTGTGCCGTGATCGGCACGCTGAGAGTAGCTCCCTGCGCGATCCAAAGGTACGGCGTGGTGACCCCTAAGCCCAGACCCGACGCCGTTGCCAGGAGAGTGCCGGAGACCGATTGCGGATTGTTGTAAGTGGCAGGAGCAAGAGTGGCAGTAACCGTAGCCACGCCTGCACGGGTTGGGGTAGTCGAGGTGGAAACTATTCCACTCTCATTCGTCACCGTCGAGCAACTGGAAGTCCCACCGCAGATTGAGAGCGTGGCGAAGTTTGTGGTGTTCCATGCCACGGTCGCCCCGTTAACCGGGGTAATGCCATCAGATTCGACGACCAGTGCAGTGATCGGAGTTGCCGCAGGAATGCCAACTGGGGTTGGCGAATTGCCGCCCCCTTGCAAGAACTCAGATTTGTAGAACTGATCCGTGGCTGCGGCCCCGAACGTAAGGGCGTCCGTCATAATCGAAAATGCACCGCTCACCGGATCCGTAACTGTAATTGTCTGAAGCCCGTCGCTTTGCGGAGGCGCCTGCAGAAGAATCTGACTGGAGTTAGTCGCGAGCAACGGCACGCTCGTATTGCCAACCGTAGTATCGAGGCTCGCCGTGAAACCTGTGCCCTGCAAAACAACGGGCCCACCGCTGACCGCAAGGCGTGATGGGCTCACGGAGTCCGAATAAAGCACGTGTGCGTGGTAGGAATAATCGGGACGGCCGTCGCCGCGCAGGTCAGAAATCCCGATAATAAAGGCCCCAGAATTTAATACTTGAGTGTCAACACGGCTCATTCCAAATGTCGCCGCATTAAAAGGCGCAGCCGTGAAAACCGGAGGCGGAGTGCCCTGCGGGTCACCCAAAGTCCACATCCCAATCACTGGCTCCGATTTTGACTCGCTCGAAGCGCCGGTTTCGTCCAACGCCGTAACAGCGACGGAGAGAGTCCGATTCGCTTGCGCTGGGATCTGAAAATAATCAACATCCCCGTAGCCGGTGAGCGTACCAATCCAGTCACCCGCCGCAGCGACGGGCGCAGGTGCATCCCAAGTCTTGGTCGTTTCCCAGAGCGCTGCAGGTTGTGCGCTTTCGGACATGAGGATGTCCTGCTCGAATTCTCCGCCTGCGTTTACTGTTACTGTGATCGAAGCGTAATTACCCGAAGGGCTGACCTGCGAAAAATCGTACGGGCACACGCCCGCAGACCACGTGGAGTCGATTGCTTCGACGGTAAGCTCGTATTGCGCAGTGCTTGCACCGTTAGGAATTGGTAATCCTCCCAGGTCAAAAAATCCTTCTACCGCCTGATGGTCCGATCCGAATTCGCTGTATGGGTTTCCCAGCGGATCGGTTAGGCCGGTTATGGGATTTCCCGCGTTCCCGGTGAATAGAAATCCTGAAACCGACGACGCTGAATACTGGTCGGAGGGCTGGCCAGTCGAAGGATCAATCCATCGGGCTACGACGTTTACGCCCTGCATCGGCTGGCTTTCCTGGCCTGTGTTATTCGTGAAGTAAACCGAGCCGTAGACCCGCGCCGAAGAAAGATTAGAAGGAAGCGGATACAACCGCGAGAGTGCTGCCCGATCGTCCGGCGCCAATTGATAGGGATTCGAATAACAGACCGTGATCGGCACACAATTGACCGGATCCATGTAGTGCATTACTGGAAATCCTGCGTAATCCTGCGGCGTCGCCGGCGGATTTCCCGTGATCACGTTCAGATTCAACTGCGACCAACCCATGCCGAGCACAGTGCCAAGCACGCGCACCAGCCGGTATTCTACGTCCGTGAGTTGCGACGACTGCAATGCACACTGGCCATTGATGACCACGAGAGCGTGCACAAAATTTGCTCCCGTGCCAAAGTTGTCGTCACCACCGTAGACCGCATTCCAGAAACACTCTGAAGGATCACCCGCTCCTTGGCCGAGCAGCGCGTCGGTGACAGAACCGTCGTAGTCATAGACAATTCCTATGGGTGTCTGCACGGCAGAGGGAGTGATGTCTGCGGGAGCAGTGACTTCACCTTCCGAATTGACTTCGATATTGCTCCCGTTTACGTCCTCGGCAAGTTGGCCGGCAGCGTTGGCCGTGATTGCTGCGGTAGACACTGAGGACCACTGCGCGAATGCGCTGGCCACAAACGCATTAGCGGCGGAATTTGGGAGGATAGGACTCAGATCTCCCTGATCTGTGTAGTAGTTCAGCTGTCCTCCCGTCCATGTGATCGGCTGACCCATGGTCGATGAATTGAAATAACTCGAGCCGGCAACGTATTCGGGGCCGCCTGCATGTGCGATTCCGGCGAAACACAGCACCAACGCTGAAACTCCCAGCCAGCAAACCAATCCGTTATGTGCTCGCGCGGTCTTCATCGATACTCTCGGATCCCCATCATTCATTTCCGTAGCCGATACGCTGCAAACCCCGCCGAAAATCTACGTACGGAATTGCATCCTTCCGTTCGAACACAAGGTCAGGTGCGAACTCGCTCGTAATTTCGGGGCGCAGCAATATTCGCTCCTGCGGGTCCATCGCCAATCGGCCTAGTTGGCCCTTCACCGGACTCGTGAGTCCTAACCTGCTGGGTGGATACAGAAACAGGAACACACGCTCGCCGATGCGATAACGCTCGCCTCGATTCCAAAGGCCAGCCCATTCACGAATGGTGAGTTTCTGACCGGCCATCGCGCCACGGATAGCGTGTTGAACCTGGAAAGTGATTACAGTGGGCGTCGCTAACTCGCCGGACGCAGCCTCAGCATGAGTTACAGAAACCACCTGCCCAGAGAAGATGATTCCCGCGGATTGAATCATCCTCGGAAGGACGTGCAGAACCGGACCTCCACGCACGGTTGGAAGATTCAAAATAACTGGAGGAGCGAGCGCGTTCCGCGAGCGAACTTCTAACCCCTGTGATAAGTCATTAGGACTTATCGCGGCATCCTGTGCGCGCGACGCGGCCACGGCGAGAATCAGGGAAAATGCGACGAGCAGACGCCAGACAATACTGCCGGCCATGGCCGATCACCTGGAAATTGATCTCTGCTCGGAAGGTTGGGAAACCGGGGGTGATCGTACTTCCATCGGCATGTGAGCGCTGTGACGGATGTCACAGCCACCCTGTGGATTTGCGAGAGCAATACTTCCTGCGGCCTCTACGCCTTTCTTGATGATCAATGTCTTTGAGGCTGTTTACGCCCTGCGCTGAACATGTCCGAGAGCGCTCAAGTTTGCGCCGGCTAACAGCAGCATCCCCGTAAGAAAAGCCCAAAACATCAAACTCACCGAAAGTGCGAAAGGTCCGTACACCTCCGAAAAATTGAGCCAGGGCAGAGCCAATATATAGGCGTACTTGAGCGCTTCGGAGAGCAGGCCCATGACCACCGCAACCGGCAGCACAGCCCGCACGGGGACTTTTCCATTGGGCAACACCCAATAAATCAGGAAGAAAATGGCAATGCTGGCGGCAATTGCAAACAACTTCATCACCCCAAAACCCACCAGCCGAATAAAAGCCGAGCCGTGACCGCGCAACAAAAGTTCGAGCAACGCCACATTGCCCGCAGTCATGGCAACTGAGAGCAGCGCCAGCACGCCGCAACCGAAAGCCAGCCCAAGTGAAACTAACTGATTGCCGAAGTAAGAGCGGTTGTTTGCGAAGCCCCAAATCCGATTGAGTGCCACTTCCAGCGGCATGAATACTCCGGATGAAGTTACCAGCAAAATAATCAGGGAAAGTACCTGCACGCGATGGCGGCTGTTCACCATGGCGTTCAGGTTCCGAATCACGAAATCCTGGCCGGCCGGGAGGTAATCCCTGAGCAATTCCAAAATCACATCCGACATGACTCGCGAATGAAAGACGCGCCGGGTCAATGTCAGCAATAGGACGACGAAGGGAAAAAAGGACAGGATCGAATTGGCAGCTACTGAGAACGCAAAAGTATGCACATCCGTCTGCAGCAGATATTTCACGGTACCGGCCACTGCTCCTGACCGTCTTTTGCGCGGGATCTTCTGCCTTTCGAAAGATTCCGCTTCCGGGGAACTTCGATCCGCGATGGGTTCTTGCAATCGCATGGCATCATCCTATCAAGGGATAGTAAATAAAGAAGGTTCCCTTGGTGTAACCAGAGTTTCGGAACCGGCGTTTCTTATACTTTGTTAAAGTCTAAAAATGTGACCCGCGGTTACTTTTGGCTCAACCCTCTAATTCTGCTTGTCAAACGATTTAGTTGTGCTTATTATCGTTTGCTCATTGACTGGCAACCGCCAGACGATGAGCTGTTGTAAAGGTTGACGTCTTGAGTAAAGCCGTAAAGATTAGCGTCGAGAGTCCAGGGCTCCGGGTGTTCGTGCCGTAATGTCCTTACGCGGCAGGAAAGCTGGGAGTCTTTTGTTTTTGTTTTGTTTCGATTCTTTTCGCTGATCTCCGCCGCAATACCGCAAGCCGCAACTGGTTCCACCGTATTTCTTGAGGGGGCGTTCCGGTTCGCCGGGGCAACAACGTGAGATGCGGGGAGCTTATTCTTCACGACCAGGCGAAAGGAGTAATCTGTGAGAGAGAAGGGAACAGTGAAGTGGTTCAACGGGGCGAAGGGATATGGTTTCATCCAGCGCTCCACGGGTGAGGATGTTTTCGTGCACTTCTCCGCGATTCAGGAGAACGGTTACCGCTCGCTCAATGAGGGTGAGACCGTGGAGTTTGATCTGCTGAAGGGCCCCAAAGGCTTCCAGGCGGGCAACGTCGTCCGGGCCTAGCCGCTATCGAAGAATTGACTGCCCAACCCTCCCGCGCCCACGGGAGGGTTTTATTTCAGGTTGGATCGGTGTTTAAGGATTTTGTACCGGAGGTTTCTTGTCCCCGCCCTTGATCCCGGACGATTTGCTATCGGAATTCACTGCGAAAAGCATGTAATGGTCAAAGCTGTGCCGCCGGTGATAGCGATGGCGGTTCATTTCCAGAAAAATGTCGGCGCTTTGCGGCAACCAAAGGTCGAGCTGCTTCGATTGAAAATGGACCGGCCCATACTCAGCAATCTGATGCTGGACGGCGAGCTGCGGCAAAGGGCTGACCAGGTCCGATTCGATGCGCACAATCTGCAAGTTGTCGGCGGTGATCCACGCCCGCCCCTTTAGCTTCATCGGATAACGCTCATTCCCCAAGACATAGTCTGCGAACCGATTGGGTTTGTCATCGCGCTGGCGGAAATGCACCAGCCAGGCTGGCTGTCCATGCCAGTCGCCCAATCCTTCGCAGGTCATCGCGAAATTCTCACGCATATCCGGATGAAAGATCAGCGCCAGGGTCACAAAACCAGTCGTGGCAATGTGATCAGGAAGGTCCGCGACTCCGTAACGCAGGTTGCGGTATTCATCCGTCGACAAATAGCCGGGAGTTTCCTCTTTAATCGACGCCACATAGTTAAACTTGCGCGTCTCCTTGGTGATGGGATTCCCGCTCTTGTCGAGCTGCTCGTGCACCATGTCCTCGACCGCTGCAAATTTCTGGATATTGTCGACAAGCTGCTTTACCCGCATACCTGCTGCGTCGATTACCTGCTCGCTGGGGCAGGTAACGCCCGGCGTTACGGGAGGCTTGACGTCATCGACCCCCGGAGGGCCCCACGCACTCTCGGGCAGTGACGGCGCCGAAGAAGCCAATGCCAGGTCACCACTTGCTGCCGCCGTTCCGTTTCCACCCAAATCACGCTCGTGAATTTGAGTGATCAATGCTTTTACTTGCGGCACCGAGGGGTTATCCGGATTTGCCTGTACGAACTTGTTCAGCGCCTCGATCCCTTCCTTGTCTCGCCCCGTGTTCGCGAGCGCTTGTCCCAGCACCAACAGCGCTGCGCTGCCGCCGTTCCGGTTCTCATCAATGGCCAACTGGGCTTGCTCGCGCGCCTTTTCGTATTCCTTATGCCTCAAATAAGCATCTGCAAGGAGATTGTGCGCCATCCACGATCCGGAATCGTCGTTAACGGCTTTCTCCAGCGTTTTTCGCGCGTCATCATTGTGTTCACGCTGAAGTTGTACTCGCCCGAGCAAAATGAGAGGTTGGGTTCTCCGCGGATCAATAGAGGTGGCGCGGCTCAAAAATGACTCCGCCTTTTCGTAATCCTTAAGCTCGACGTACAGAAATCCCAGCAGAAAGTTTAGTTGTGCGCTCTCCGGCGCCACTCGATAGGCTCGCTCCAGCCGTTTCTGAGCCTCTTTGAAATTCGCCGATTTCAGGTTATCCACGGCGCGCCGGGCATCGTTTCGTGCTCGAACAGGAATAGCGTTATCAGCAGCACCCAGATCGACTGCGGTTGGGTCCCTGCGCAGCGCAAATTCCAATTTGCGTTCCTGCACCGTCCCCACAAGATGCCAGTGTCGCTGTTCGGTGAGATATCCGACGGCACTCACTTCGATTTCGTAGTCTCCAAAATCGATGTTGCAGAACGTTATGTTGGATTCCTTATCAGTGGTTTGCCAGGTGGTTATATCGCGCTTTAGATCGTGGACCCTCACAACCGATTGGCGGTCCATTTTCACTTTTTTGCCGTTATCGATGCCGACGACATTGACGATGAGCCTCTGGGTTTCGACGCACGAAACGTTGATATCAACGTCATTCATGCGCATCTCGATGTTGCCCTGCGCTCGTGCGAGATCCACGGTGGAGAAAAAGAAAAATAAAAAAGCCCCCATCAGCAATAGTGGAAGTGGAGGAAGAGAACTGCCCGAGATACCCTTGGCCTTCATAACCGCCCCGGTTTTAATTGAAATCTGTCAGCACAACCGCCCAAAACGCGCACCAATTCTACTGCACTTTCACTCTCGACTGGTTAGAAACTTGTCGCGAAAAGATCTGTCCACCGCTGGAGATCTTGATCGGAAGCCTAATACAACGCTTATCAGGGGGGAAGGAGACCTCGAACTGGATTAGGATTATCCCCCGAATCGGCGTGAAGGTCAAT
>DASXEG010000050.1:0-23189 GCA_036490235.1 Candidatus Sulfotelmatobacter sp.
GCCCGAAGCCAAGTTCGGCTACACCGAAGTCCGCATCGGTTTTGTTCCCGCCATCGTTTCCTCCATTCTCGTCTGGCAGGTGGGACACAAAATCGCCCGCGATCTCCTGCTAACCGGCCGCCTGTTTGCTGCGGCAGAAGCCTATCGTTTTGGGCTGATAAACGAAATCGTTTCTCCGGAAAAGCTTCTCGATCGCGCCAAGGAACTCGCCGCACAGCTCATGGAAAATAGTCCGTCCTCCGTGCGAGCAACGAAGAGGCTGATAAACAGCTTTATCGCAACCCAACTCGACGAACAGATCGCCGCCGCCATCGAAGACAACGCCCGCATCCGCACCACAGCCGATTTTCGCGAAGGCATCTCGTCGTTTCTAGAAAAACGCAAGCCGATCTGGAGTGGGAAATGAGTTCGAACTCGCAAGCGACGAATGAAACGCGGGTGCGCGTGCGCTACGCCGAGACCGACAAGATGGGCGTCGTCTACCATTCGAACCATTTCATCTGGTTCGAACTGGGCCGCGTAGAACTGCTGCGGCAGATGGGTTTTTCCTACCGCGATATGGAAGATAAAGACGGCCGCTTCATTGCCGTGGCTGAAGCCAAATGCCGCTATCGATCTCCTGCGTACTACGACGATGAGGTGATCGTCCGCACCAGGCTGCTGAACGTGCGCGAGTCTGTAATCCACTTCGGCTACGAACTCTGCCGTGCCAGCGACGGCGGTCTGATCGCCGAGGGCGAAACCACGCACATCGTCACCAATTCACAAATGAAGGTCGCGGCGCTGCCGGAAAAATATCTGCAAGCCTTTCGTGCAGCGCTCGGACGCTAAATTTATAAACAGAAACACAAAACTCGGTACCCGGTACTCGGTACTCGCAACTCAAGACAAACAACTCAGGACAAACTTGAACGCCCTCCACATCAGCGGAAACGATCTCACTCTCGAAGCAGTTAAGGAAGTCGCCGTCGAACGCCGCCCCGTCCTCCTCTACGCCCAAGCCCGCGAAGCCGTCCGTCGCGCCCGCACCGTCGTAGAAGAAATTGTCGCCAGCGATAAAGTCGCCTATGCCATCACCACCGGAGTCGGCAAGCTTAGCGACGTCCGCATCGTGGGCGACCAAATACGCGAACTGCAAGTCAATCTCGTTCGCTCGCACGCCGTCGGATTTGGCGATCCGCTCTCGATTCCCGAAACCCGCGCCATGATGCTCCTGCGTGCGAACTCGCTCGCCAAGGGCTACTCCGGCGTTCGCGCCATCGTCATCGACACACTCTGCGAGATGCTCAACCGCGGCGTAACGCCATTCGTTCCCTCGCAAGGCAGCGTGGGCGCAAGCGGCGACCTCGCTCCACTCGCGCACCTGGCGCTCGCAATGATCGGCGAAGGCGAATGCGTCGACGAAAAAGGCGCGCGAATTCCCAGCGCCGACGCGCTGCAGCAAGCGCAGATCAAGCCGCTCGTGCTCGAAGCCAAAGAGTCGATCTCGCTCATCAACGGCACGCAAGCCATGCTGGCCGTGGGCACGCTGGCTCTGCTCGCCGCCGAAATATTAGTAGATTCCGCCGACGTTCTCGGGGGCCTAACCTGCGACGCCCTCCAAGGCACCGACACCGCATTCGACGAGCGCATCCATCAAGCCCGTCCCCACAGCGGCCAAATCAAATCCGCCGCCAACCTCTGCAAAATGTTGGAAGGCAGCCAGATTCGTGAATCCCACCGCACCTGCGGGCGCGTGCAGGATGCCTACTCGCTCCGCTGCATCCCCCAAGTTCACGGCGCAGTCCGCGACACCCTAGCCCACTGCCGTCAGGTCTTCGAGATTGAAGCCAACTCAGCAGTGGACAATCCGCTCGTCTTCATAGAAGGGAAAAGCGAGTCAAGCGGCGACGTAATCTCCGGCGGCAACTTCCACGGCGAACCCCTTGCCTTCGCCCTGGACTTCCTGGCCATAGCCCTAAGCGCGCTCGCCGGCATCAGCGAGCGCCGCATCGAGCGACTGGTCAACCCCGCGCTCAGCGAAGGCTTGCCGCCATTCCTGGCCCAAGGCGCAGGCCTCAATTCCGGCTTCATGATGGCCCAGGTAGCCGCCGCCGCCCTGGTCAGCGAAAACAAAGTGCTGGCCCATCCAGCATCGGTCGACTCCATCACCACCTCAGGCAATAAAGAAGATTACGTCTCCATGGGCATGACCGCCGCCAACAAACTGAAGCGCGTGGTCGAGAACACTTGCAACGTACTCGCGATCGAAGCCGCAGCCGCGGCGCAGGCCATCGAGTTTTTGGCTCCGCTGAAAACGTCGAAGCGCGGCCAGGCGGCTTACGCTGCGATCCGTGCCGGCTGCCCGACCGTGGAGAGGGATCGAATTATGTACAAGGATTTCGCTCGACTATCGGATCTTATCGCCAGTGCTAAATTGGCAGAAATCATACGATAGAACTGTGAGCGGGCGGAGGCCCTTCTTTCGCTTCACTATCCGCCGGGTCAGCGGTCCATTTATCGCCGGTCGAGTTCCGCGGAATCTGGCCTCGCGGCAGGCAGCGGATACTTCGTTCTTGCTGCATGGAGTCAATGCGGCAGAGTTATATAGAACGCGCAGGACCAAAGCACAATTTACAGATTTCACTGAGTGCATCGCGGCCCTCTTCGGAATTGGATAATCGACTGGATGGAGCCACGTGGTGTAAGATCACCCAGCCTTATGCTTCTGCTTCGTCCTGTGAGAGCAATGGGGTTGTTGTGCCTTGGTGTCCTTCTCGTCCGGGCCACTGTGGGCCAAGATACACCTACCTGTGCTGAGGGCAGCATAGCTGCAAGCGTCATTGACCAGCACGGAGTCGTTCCGCCAGATCTGGATCGGAAAGATTTCAGAATTGCGTATGGAGGCCGACGCCTAACTCCGCTGAGTGTCGTCTACACGGAGGCTGCAAGACGTGTGATTGTGCTACTGGATGTTAGTGGCAGCATGGACGACCGCGAGGCTGGAAAATGGCAAACGGCTGTGGGCGCCGCACTTGACCTGGTGGCTGACCTACCGCCCGGCTCAAAGCTTAGCCTGATGACATTCTCGGAGAAAACTGTCGCCCAAGTGCCGCTCTCGACGGAACGCAAACCAATGGAGGACTGGCTACGCGGTACGTCCGTTCGCGCGAATCAAGCGTTGGGTCGAAAAACCGCTCTGTATGCCGCGATACGGTCGGCTGTTGCAGAATTACAGCCCAGCCAGGTGGGCGACGCAATTTATATCATTACCGACGGTGGAGAGAATGCAAGCCAAGTGACTAGGTCACAACTAGAGGCTTTATTGACGTCGTCGGGAGTACGTCTGTTCGCGTTGATTGTGCCCTCGCACGGCATCCCCGTAGATTATGAACTCTATGGCAGGGAAGACCTGCTGCGCACGAGCGAAAACTCTGGAGGGTCGTTGGACGTTGTTGATTCAGGCCCTGTTGCGTTTCCCGTCGCAGCCCGCGTTGTTTATGACGACCAAATGAAAGGGAAGCTCAGGATTTTCAGTCGGCAACTTAGCGTGAAAATCTCGGCTTTCTACTCGATCAGGGTAAGACTGCCAGAGGCTCCTCGTAATATTCCGCGCATCGAGGTGAGCGTGCTGGACGCCCGCGGCCGTCCGCGAAAGGACCTGGCGATAGCATACCCTCACAAGATTTCGCCCATGACGTGCGGCGGCAGCGAATAGAGTCGACAAAGCGGCGGCCAGGCTATTAATGTCGCGGGGAACCTACTCGCTCCTCGCCCCGCTCCCCTCCAACCCCAACTCCCGCGCCACCGGCTTCATCGCCTCAATGCAAAACGCGATATGCTCATCCAAATCCACGCCCAGTGCCGCTGCTCCATTCACAATGTCGTCCCGGTTCACCTTGCGGGCGAATGCCTTATCCTTCATCCGCTTTCGCACCGACTTCGCATCCACCTCGGCCAGCGATTTGCCGGGCTTTATCAACGCCACGGCAGTAATAAACCCCGCCAGTTCGTCGCAAGCGAACAAAGCTTTTTCCATCTGAGTATCCCGCGTCACGCCTGTGTATTCCGCGTGCGACATAATCGCGCGCGCAATCACTTCCGGCCACCCGCGATCTTTCAAGATGGCATTGCCCTTATAAGGATGATCCTCGAGGCTGGGATATTTCTCGTAATCGAAATCATGAATAAGGCCAACGATCCCCCACAAGTCTTCTTCCGATAAACCAAGGTCCGGGCTGGCGGTCGCCCCATTAAACCTCCGCCCGCACGCCCTCATGCACGCTTCCACGGCCAGCGCGTGCTTGCGCAAACTTTCCGATTGTGTGAATTCGGTCAGCAATTCCCATGCTGCCTCGCGGGTAACGATCGTTGGCATGTTTTTAAGATAACCCTTTCGGAAGAGCATTCATAAAATCTTCGGCAGCGCAAGTTTTCCTAAGGCAAATCCCCTAACTCGGCAGTGCTAGAACCCGCCGGAGGTTTCCAAACTTCTCCAATCTGCCGGGGAGCTTACCCATCCGGGCACGATGGATAAATGAAATCCAGCCTTTTGTCCTTTTTTATTCTGTCATTTTTTCTTCTGTCATTGGTTTGCCGTTGCGGAGCATCCACAATCGAGATCACCACCACCAAAGTTCCGAACGGCACCGTGGATACTTCTTACTCGGCGGTTATCGCGGCCAAGGGCGGATGCACTCCTTACAAATGGAAGATCGCATCGGGAAAGTTGCCCAACGGCATCACCGATAAATCGTCGAGCAATTCAACTGACCTCGATCTCACCGGGACGCCGACGACCGCAAACACCTATTCGTTCACCGTATCGGTCACCGATTGCGGCGCTCATGTCGCGAAGGAATCGTACACGGTCACTATTCAGAAAGGGGCCGAGCACGTTGTCAGCGTGAACTGGAACCCTTCCAAATCGAAGAACATCTCTGGCTACAACGTTTACCGGGGGCCGGACGGCAAGAAGTGGACGAAGATCAATGTGGGCCTTATTGCTGCAACCGACTACGACGACTCCAGCGTGTCGAATGGCAGCACATATTATTACTCGGCCACTTCGGTAAATATTGAAGGAGAAGAGAGCCAGAAAAGTACGGCGGCTAAGGTCGTGGTTCCCTGATGAACGTGACGCGCCTTCTGGGGCCCGACTTTCCGGTGTCCGCCGACTTTCTTCGCAGCATAGAGCCGGGAATCCAGTTAGTAAACACTACGCCGCGCCCAATTGAGCATGTGCTCTCACAGTAAACATGCGGCATCTCGACGCACGGCATCGAACTTTCTTCTCGCAACACTGCGTCCTATTGCACTTTACTCTTGACATCCACAGGCCCCTTACCGCAGATTGAAGCGCACAGCAGGATTTCTTCCCCCGGTTTTTACTCTGCTGCCAGTTGTAAGGAGAGCCCGCTCTGGCACTCCCACAACCCGATGGCTACGACTCTTGCCCCGGTAGACTCTAGGGAGGTCGTCCGTTGCGATCGCTGCCTGCTGGTTCAATTCCGCACCGTCAATAACAATTGCCGACGCTGCCATTCGTCTTTGGACGAGGAGCCTGAACCGGAACCTGTAGCGCTCACACAACCAATCATGATGCCGATGCCCGGCTTTGGCCGCGGGCATCTTAACCTGGCAACTTCGATCCGCGCGCTGCGCCTGCGCAACGGATTGAGCCAGCGCCAGCTCGCCGGACGCATGTCCGTGCCACGGACCTACGTGTCGAAAATCGAAAACGAAAAAGCCACGCCCACGCTGTCGTCGCTCGAGCGGCTGGCGCGCGCATTGGAGGTTACCGTGCCCGAACTGCTGAGCGGCGGAGAAAAGAGCCGTCAGGAAGAAGTCAGCGAACTGATGAAAGATCAGTTTATCGCAGAAATTCTGCCCTTCGTTTCGCAGCTGAATGGTATGCAGATGTCGAGCATCCTGACGCAGGTGCGGGATTTGACAATAAGGCCGAGAAGGACAGCGTAGGAACAAGTTTCAAAACCTCAAAGTTTCAAAGTTTCACGTTTCAGACTTTCAAAGTTCGCGGAAACTCGGTTGTTGTTGGGTTTACTTTTGAAACCTTGAAACTTTGCCACCTCGAAACTTTGACTTTGCTTTTATCCGGGCAACCAGCCAACTAACACGCCGGGACCATCCTTGGTCCCGGCTTTTTTCAGCTCTCCACGGTTGTCTAATCCTTTGGCGCCGCTATGCCCAGAAATACCAAAACGGCGCGGCTTAGCCTCACCATGTCTTCGTTCGCTAGCCTTCCTACCCGCACGCCAATGCGCGATTTCGGCAGGGTCATAATCCTATCCACCATGAGACAGCAAGGAAACCGTAAGCCGTTGGTAACAGTTGGCTCGACCATGAGACGAAACAGTGGAGCATCGGTTTGATTCGTTGTGAACGGACAGACGGTAATGGAATCGAGTTTGCCTAAGCGATCATCCTGAAGAATTGCCACCGGACGCGGTTTCCCGGCATAGTCCTTCGCGCCGCCAGCCGCCCAAATCTCACCGCGCTTCATTCGGTTGAGTCAAATGTAGACCAGTCGGAAATTGAGTCGATAAAGTTCTGATCGTCCGCCTCACCGGGACTGTTGGCGACCGCAATCGCCTGCCTTCTAGCCTCTTTTATGAAAGCGGGTGAGTTCATGTCGGGAATCCAGAATTGAACCGGACGAAGGCCTTGCTTGCGCAGGCGTGCGCGGTGCGCTCGCACCTTATCTCGGGAGGTTGTGCCAGCTTTGGGAGCCATTCCAAACCTTCGTGGTTACATGTAACTTATCACGCCTAATATCGAGAAGCAAATCCTTGATCGGCGGTCGCGCATCGCAGCGTAGGCTCTTGAATCCTGAATACATCGATCGACATCTATTTTTCATCATGCACGTAGAACCCATTTCGAGCACTTTCTCTAAATTTACGGCGCGTTCCTCCCCGGCAATTCCCGACGCCGACGACGCCCCGCTCCTCGACGCCTACTCCCGCGCCGTTACTAGCGCAGTCGAGCAAATCAGCCCCTCGGTGGTGAACATCGAAGTTCACACCACTGCCGGCCACACACGCTCCGGAGAAGAGCAAGAACGCCGCGGAGGAGGCTCGGGCTTCGTCTTCACTCCCGACGGCCTAATCCTCACCAACAGCCACGTCGTACACGACGCCCGCCGCATCGAAGTCACGCTAGCCGATGGCCGCAGATTGCCCGCTACCCGCGTCGGCGACGACCCTGCAAGCGACCTCGCCGTAATCCGCATCGAAAAGCCAAGCGTAGAAGAGGCAGGCCTGATCCCGGCTGGGCTGGGCGACTCGCAGCAGCTTCGCGTGGGGCAAGTCGCTATCGCGATCGGCAACCCATATGGCTTTCAATCCACCGTAACGGCGGGCGTTGTGAGCGCCCTGGGCCGTTCGCTCCGCTCCTACTCCGGCCGCCTGATCGACGACGTAATCCAAACCGACGCCGCGCTCAACCCCGGCAACTCCGGCGGGCCACTCGTCGATTCCTCCGGCCGCGTGATCGGCGTGAATACCGCGACCATCCTGCCCGCGCAAGGCATCTGCTTCGCCATCGGCATCAACACCGCCAAGTTCATAGCCAGCCGCCTGCTGCGCGATGGACGCATCCGCCGCAGCTACATCGGCGTCTCCGCGCAAACCGTGCCGATTCACCGCCGCGTAGTGCGATTCTACGATCTGACCAAGGAATCGGGCGCGCTGGTTATCTCGGTGGAAGAGAACAGCCCCGCAAAACGCGCCGGACTCCGCGACGGAGATGTGATTGTCGCGCTCGATGGCAAGCCCGTCGCCGGCGTAGACGATCTGCAGCGCGTGCTAACCGACGCGCCCGTAAATATCGGCAGCATTCTCCTAGCCCTGCGTCACACAGAAAAACTGGAAATGAGAATCGTGCCGGAACAGGCAAAGTAACGTGTGGCCGGGCGCCGGTGCCGCGAAAGCGTAACCAAACCTTGTCCGGAAAACCTGTTATCCTACATTCCGATTCATGCATCTCGATCCGCGGTGATTTTTTTTGACGTCGCGCGACTGGAAATTCTCGACTCACGAGCGGTGAAAAGATCCGTCACTTCAGACGGAAATCAAAAGAGATGACTTCTGACTTCCGGGCTATGTCGTACTCAGGTTTCGGTCGGATAGCAGCCCCAAGCGCACTCCTGGTTGCGAGTGTCTCCATACTTTTCTTTTCTTCGGTCGCTTGCGCGCGACAGACCTTTTCATCACAGGCTGTGATCGTGCAACCGGGCGCGCCAGGAGCGCCCAGCAAAACGCTTCCGCCCTCGACCCGGGGAACGCTGCCCCCATTAGCGAAAGCCGACGTACAGTTCATGCAGGGAATGATTTTGCATCATGCGCAGGCGGTCGAGATGACGGCGATGATTGAATCGCATACGCAGAATAAAGACTTGCGATTGCTGGGGGCGAAAATCAGCATTTCACAGTCCGATGAGATCAAGTTCATGAAGCGATGGCTCGCTGCCCGAGGTGAATCGATTCCCAAGGTGATGCCCAACACAGCGGCGATGGATATGCCCGGCATGGACATGCCGCACAACAGCATGCCTTTGATGCCGGGAATGCTGACGCCGCGACAGATGGAAGCGCTGCGAAAAGCAAAGGGCGCGGAGTTCAACCGATTATTTTTATCGGGTATGATTCAGCATCACAACGGCGCTTTGATCATGGTAAAAGATTTATTCAACACTGCCGGGGCTGGGCAGGATGCTGAGTTGTTCGATTTCGCAACGGATGCGGACAATACGCAGCGCGCCGAAATCAAGATCATGGAAGGAATGTTGAACAAACAAGTCTCCGAGGAGAAACAATGACCCGACTGTCCCGCTTTGCCGTGTCTGTCTTGTGGGTTGCATGTATTTCCTGTTTGCCCTTGATCCGAACGCAAGCACAAGAAGCTCCTGCGGCGGGTCAATCCCAGGATCAGGCGAAAAAAACCGCGACTCCTCCAACGGACAATGCTACGGATAAAAATAAGCAAGACAACGACGACGAGGAAAATCCATTTGCACCCGAGCCAGCGCCGACGCTACCGCCGGGAATGAAAGGGTCGGACGCAAACGATCCGCGCGCTAAGTTGACGCCGGGATTGTACGACGCCGGCGAAACATCCATGGGCATGGAGCATCTTCTGTTGCTCAAGAAGCCGGACGCGTTTCAACTCGGGGCGGCCAATCCCGACGATCCGAAGGTGCAGAAAATCATTGCCCAGCTTGGCATGGGCCGCACCCGGAAAATTCCCAAAGAGATCCAGTTAGTCATCGCGCAGTTGGCATTTGCCAATTCCGATCTCGCTTTTCAGGGCAACGATCTCTTCCAGGGAAATTTCTACGGCGTGAATATCTTTGACATCTCCAACCCTGCGAAAGCAACCTTGCTGACCTCAATGGTCTGCCCAGGCGGGCAGGGCGATGTGTCGGTTTATAAAAATCTGATGTTCATGTCGGTAGAGATGCCGAATGGACGCCTCGATTGCGGCGTGCAGGGATTTCCTCCGGACCCGCTAACACCGGAAGAGGAGCAGGAAGAGAAAAAGGCGGATGCCGCAAAGGATAAGAAGGTAGACCAGGAAAAGGATAAAGGTTCAGATCAGGCCAAGAACGCCGACGCTAAGGGAGCAGAGGCCGACAAGGAAAACCATGAAGAGAAAAAGCGTCACATTCCCTCAGCGCAAAAAGAGCGCTTCCGTGGCGTAAGAATCTTCGACATCTCTGACATCCGGAATCCGAAGCAGGTCGCGGCCGTGCAGACTTGCCGCGGGTCCCACACGCATACTCTCGTGGTCGATCCGAACGACAAAGACAATGTGTATATCTACGTCTCGGGAACCTCGTTCGTCCGCCAGCCGGAAGAATTAGCCGGATGTTCTGGGGAAAAACCGGGCAAGGATCCGAACACTGCGCTTTTTCGCATCGATGTAATCAAGGTTCCTTTAGCCGCGCCGCAGGATGCAAGCATCGTTTCCAGCCCGCGCGTATTCATCGATCCGCGTACCGGCGCGATCAACGGTTTGAATAATGGCGGCACGCATGGCAAAAAAGGCGCGGAAAAACCCTCTGACACAGATCAGTGCCATGACATTACGGTCTACTCGGCCATGGGACTGGCTGCGGGGGCGTGCTCGGGCAACGGAATTCTGCTCGACATCAAGGACCCGGTGCATCCCAAGCGCGTCGACGCTGTAAACGACCCCAATTATTCCTACTGGCATTCCGCATCGTTTTCGAACGACGGAAGCAAAGTTGTATTCACCGACGAATGGGGCGGGGGGCTGGGGGCGCGTTGCCGTCCTAACGATCCGAATAAGTGGGGCGCGGATGCGATCTTCCGCCTGCATGATGACAAGCTCAGTTTCGCGAATTATTACAAGCTGCCCGCCGCGCAAGGCGACACCGAGAACTGCGTGGCGCACAACGGCTCGCTGGTTCCGATACCGGGCCGGGATATTGAAGTGCAGGCCTGGTATCAAGGTGGCATCTCTGTGATGGATTTCACCGACCCCGCGAATCCATTCGAGATCGCCTACTTTGACCGCGGACCCATCGACGCGAAAATGTTAGTGCTCGGTGGAGATTGGTCTGCATACTGGTACAACGGCTTTATTTATGGTTCGGAGATTGCACGCGGCCTGGATGTGTTCCAACTGACGCCGACTAAATTTCTGACGCAGAACGAAATTGACGCCGCCAAAACGGTCCAGGTTGGAACGCTCAACGTACAGAATCAGCAAAAAATCGAGTGGCCAGCGAAGCTGGTCGTAGCGAAAGCCTACCTGGATCAGTTGTCGAGGTCACAAGCCCTGCCCGCCAACCAAATCGCGAAACTGCAAAGAGCAATCAGGAACACGGAAAAATCACACCTCAGCAAAAAGAACCTGGCGAAATTGCAGAGTATGGCGTCTCCGTTGGAAACGAGTGCAGCCACCGCGAGGACCCCAGCTGACTCGATGCGGATGCGCGCATTGGCAGAGGTTCTAAAACACCCTTCTGCTTGAGGAGACTTGCGGGAAAACTAGCCCGATCACGCATGGCAACAAATGCTTTCACATATTTGTTCCTTCCGAGCGTCCAACACGACCGGGTCGCAGATCGGCGCCAGATCATACCTAGTCTTCTTGTCATTTCTCCTCGATCGGCCCGCCGCCTTGTCACGACACCTCATTGCCCTCGCCCTCCCGCCCGTGTTAGCCTCACCTTTCAGAAGGGACTATCGCCTTGCAGGCACGAGTTCCCGCCGGGCTGGATCGCAAAGAGACCGAAGTTTACCGTAAGCTCGATCCCACGCGGCTCCCCCGACACATCGCTATCATCATGGACGGCAACGGGCGCTGGGCCAAGCGGCGCCACCTGCCCCGCGTAGCCGGGCATCGCGCCGGAGTCTCCTCCGTTCGTTCCACCGTAGAAACCGCCGCGCGCGTTGGCATTCACGCGATCACCCTCTACGCGTTCTCGGAAGAAAATTGGAAGAAGCGTCCCAAGAGTGAAGTCGATTTCCTGATGCGCCTGCTCGGCCGCTACCTGAAGGCGGAACTACCCACGCTGAACAAAAACAATATTCGCCTCGAATACATCGGCCGCCAGCACGAACTGCCCGAAGACGTGCAGGAGCGCATGGAGTGGGCCCGCGAAAGCACCTCGCACAACACCGGAACCATCCTCACGCTCGCGCTCAACTACAGCGCCCGCAGTGAAATTGTCGACGCATTCCGTTCCATGGTCAACGCCGCTTCGCTCAACGGAGGCCTTGAGCACCTGCGCATCGACGAAGATACCGTCAGCGAACATCTTTATACGTCCGATTTGCCCGACCCAGATCTCGTCATCCGCACCTCCGGCGAGATGCGGTTGAGCAATTTTCTGTTATGGCAGCTGGCGTACGCCGAAATCTACGTGACGCCCACACTCTGGCCGGATTTTCGGGGCGCGAATCTGCTGGAAGGGATCGCAGAGTATCAAAAGCGCGAACGCCGCTACGGCGGATTAAATCACAGCGACCTCAGCCAAAGTGATCGGCACCCGCGCAGCGAAGTAGAAAAACTCCTCAAATAACTCTCGAATGCTAAAGCGCATCGCGACCGCAGTCGTCCTCATCCCGATTGTGTTGCTGCTGGTGCTGCGCGCGCCGGTTCCGGTCGTGGCGGGGGTTGCGGCAGCTGTGGCGTTGATTACGGTTCAGGAATTCCTCAAGCTCACTGAGTCTTACGGCGTACGCCCAATCCACTGGCCCACCTATATCTTCGTAGGATTATTTTTTCTTCTGCTAGCCCTGAGCGGATCGGGCGGAACGCCGCAACTCTCGGCCATCCAGTTCACGCTGGTAGCCGCCTTCGCCTGCGCTATCTCACCATTCGTTTTTCTGACCATCGCCATGCGGCGCGGACAATTAAGCGGCGGATATCCCGCGGCTGCAGCATCTGCCTTCGCCATCGCTTACATCGCGCTCCCCATGGCGATGCTCGTACAACTACGGCAGCAATGGGCGGGCGCATTCTGGATTCTCTATCTTCTTCTAGTCGTATGGGCCGGAGACATCTTCGCCTACTTCGTCGGCCGCTCGCTGGGACGCCATCTCATGGCCCCACGCATCAGCCCGAAAAAAACCTGGGAGGGCGCAACCGCATCTCTCGCGGCCAGCTTGGTGGTCGGGATTTTGCTTTTCAATCACGCGCTGGAAATCAGCTCATTTTTTCTGCGCCTGGGATTGATCGAACGCCGCGATGGCCTGTTCGGCTTGGAGAAGCCCGAAACCTGGCCGATCGTTCTTCTGACCATCGCGCTGAACATCGCCGCGCAACTTGGAGATCTCGTGGAATCGTTGATCAAGCGGGGTGCGGGTGTTAAGGATTCGGGGACGATTCTTCCGGGGCACGGCGGCATGTTGGACCGCATTGACGCATTGTTGTTTGCCGCGCCGGTGCTGTGGATTTATGCGGTGTGGCGGGTGATGCAATAAATCAAACTAGTCAGCATGGCAGTTGCGCCTCACTCTCCGCTCAAGCCGCTCATGTGGCTTGCCTGCCCTTAGCCTCGGCGGATTCCGAGCAATCCCCGCTCGGCTCCCGTTTTTGCTGTCACCCACCGCTCCTCCACACAAAGCAATCCTTGGAAGAGCGTGAATGCCGGAATATATTGTGAGTGGATGGAGTGCTCACAAAAACAGGGCGGCGAACTCTGGGCGTCGCGGGTTGGCAGTGCGATGTTTGAAGGTTTTTGCAGGATGTTCTTCACCAGCTACTGTCCGCTCACGGTGGAAGGACGACATCACCTTCCCGCCGAGCCTTTCCTGCTTTGCAGCAATCACACCAGCCACGCTGACAGTGCCGCCCTGATGACGGCGAGCGGACGCAACTTTCGAAGCTTCGCCCTGCTTGGTGCGAGTGACTATTTCTTTCACTCCCGAAGCGTGCGCTGGGCGGTCTCGGCATGGATGAACGTCATCCCCATTGACCGACGGCCTGGGGCCAAGTCGCTGGGCGCATGTTTGGCGACTTGTCGCCGATTCTTAGGGCAAACCGGAGGCATTGTGATTCTGTACCCGGAAGGTACACGATCGCCTGACGGCAAGATGAGGGCATTCAAATCCGGCGCTGGTTTGTTTGCCAGTGAACTTGGGGTGCCGGTGGTTCCAGCATACATTGAGGGGACACACCGAACTCTGCCCAAAGGATGCTCAGTGCCACGGCCCTCGCCTGTGACGGTGCGCTTCGGAGAGGCGCTGACATTCGCAGCCAGTCCATGCGGTGCATCGCTTCGAGATCGGCGGCGCTCCGCGGTGGAACAGCTCTCCCGAAGCATCCGGCTTCTCAGCCTTGGCTGTCAGGTTCAGGAGTTAATAGCCGAGGTTCCGGGAAGGGGATAAACATCGAAGGCTCTTCGCTACGGTGCAGTCAAAGTCAGCGCGAACTGCCCCTCTACAGTGCACAGGCCCAGAAATCCGCAAACGAACTTCGGAATATGATTGTGGCAGCGACGGGGACGAAACATGGCCTACGAGCCCAGGCATATGAAATGGTGGGGTTGGGGAAATGAGAACGCAGAATTCAATGCCTGCGCCCATCCGGGTTTCTGGCCTTATGCGAGAGCAGTGCTCGAAGTTGACAGAGAAGATTTCAGCACACCGCAGTGGAACCTCGCCGCGCTCGAACTGCCCGAGCCCTGTGTCGATGAACGGTTCCTGGCGAGATTGCATTCCTTTCTTGCTCCCACTCAAATCTGTGACCAAGCCAGGGAGCGGGTGATTCATGCCTATGGCAAAGGATTCCGCGACCTGTTTCGCCTCCGTCGCGGTGTCGCAACGGGCGCGCCGGATCTAGTCGTCTACCCGGAAAGCGAACGCGACGTGAGCTTGACGCTTTGCGCTGCGGCCGAGCGCGGCGTTGTCGTAATTCCCTTCGGCGGAGGATCAAACATTTCCGGGTGCCTGGAACGAATGCAGGCCCGACGCATGACGGTGTCACTCGACATGCGACGCCTGCGGCGGGTGCTCGCGGTGGATACACAATCGTGCACCGCGCGGATCGAAGCCGGAGTTTTTGGCCCCGACCTCGAACAGCAGTTGGGCGAACATGGGGTGACGCTCGGCCACTTCCCTGACTCGTTTCTGCACTCCACTCTCGGCGGGTGGATCGCCACGCGATCCGCGGGAATGCAGAGCGACCGCTACGGCAAGATCGAAGACATGGTGCTCGCACTGCGCATGGTGACCTCCGAAGGTGTAATGGCGACCCGCGCGGTTCCAAAATCCTCAAACGGCATCGATGTAAACCACCTCTGCATTGGCAGCGAGGGGACGCTGGGGGTCATCACCGAAGCCACCATGCGCGTTCATCTCCGGCCGGAGTTGCGTGTGGTTCGGGGTTTTATGTTTCCCGAATTTCAGGCTGGAATTGAGGCTATGCACGAATGCGTGAAGCAGGAATGCATGCCTGCGATGGTGCGGCTCAACGATCCCGATAAGACCGCTTTGTCGCTGGCGTTCCGGCCTCCAGCCTCGGGTTTTTCGAAAGCCGTGAGCAGTCTTTTCAAGGATTATCTGCGCGTCAGGGGGTTTGCGCTGCCGCGGGCCTGTCTGATGCTAACCGCTTTTGAGGGGAGGCAAACCAGAGTCAATAGCCAGTTGCGCCAAGTGCAGTCCATCTATCGGCGATTCGGTGCGATCGGTATGGGAGCGACGGCCGGGAAATCGTTTGAAGCGACAAAATACGACTTTCCCCATATCCGTGATTTTCTGTTGGATCGCGATATCACCACCGACGTCAGCGAGACGTCGACCGTATGGAGCAACATCCTCCCTCTTTACCAGGCGACCATGGCCAACATTCGCGCCAGTATCGCCGAAAGCCGAGTGCCTCCCTGGGCCGGATGTCACATCAGCCACACTTATCAATCTGGCGCCAGTGTTTACTTCACCTTCGGCTTCAAACAACAACCGGAACAAGAAATGGAACAGTATCTTCGAGTCAAGAGGGCAGCCCAGCAATCGTTCATTGACCATGGCGCCACTCTCTCTCACCACCATGCAGTGGGCACCGAGCACTTGCCCTGGCTCGCGGCCGACATTTCTCCGCTCGGCGTTAAAGCAATCGCGGCGATCAAACGCGGGCTTGATCCGAACAACATCATGAATCCCGGCCGGCTGCAGCCATCCTCGAATCCCTTCGAGGAATGGATGCGCGTGAGCGATCGCGCCAGATCTGGTTTCGGTGGTCCGCTACGCGTCGTGAGATGACGGGTGGCACCGGCGGTGTGGGCTAGGGCAAAGTTTCAGGGAATCCTTAAGCTGAGTCGCGCTCGAAAAATCGGAGGGACCGGTGGGGCATCCGGTGCTGTGGATTTGCCGTGTGACGGGTGATGCAATAGGCTACGAACGGAAGTTCTCTACTTTGTCCTTAGGTCGTTCGCTTGGGCAAGGCTTGAGAACACAGACAAGGGCGTGAAGTAGCCGCGCAGTTACGGCGTTACTTCGAACACCACGCCTCCGCCCGCGCCTCCGTAGGTTCCCGTTCCGTAGAAATTGCCCGCGCCATCCATCGTGAGCCGCGATGTAGGCTCCCCTCCGTCGGCGCCGCCCAGAAACTCGTAAAGCACGGTTTCGGCATAATTGGAAACCGGGTTCAGCTCATAAATCAGGCCCATTCCCTGCCCACCATTCTGGGTATCGCCGTAAATTTCGCCGCCCGGCCCAGCCAGCACCGCTTCCGGATAGAGTCCGTTACCGCCGTTAAAGTAATGCAAAGGCGCGAACGTCCACACGCCATTGGATTTTTGCGTCATGCGGAATACAACTCCGCAGCCACTCGGACAATCCGTCGTATCCTTACCACCATTGGCCGAGCCATAGAGATTTCCCGCCGAGTCAAACGAAAGCCCCAATGGCGCTTCGCCATCCCGCGCCCCTGTAAAGCGGCGAGGAAATGTCAGGGTCCACCCGCCTTTGCCGTTAGGAGAGAACTCGAAGATTACCCCGCAGCCAGGTCCACTGCAGG
The DNA here is from genome assembly GCA_036490235.1 of Candidatus Sulfotelmatobacter sp. Taxonomy (GTDB): domain Bacteria; phylum Acidobacteriota; class Terriglobia; order Terriglobales; family Acidobacteriaceae; genus Sulfotelmatobacter. Next base: position 16,489 of record DASXEG010000050.1, read on the forward strand.
CCGTTCCTCCACCGCTCACTGTCGTTCCGAAAATATTTCCGTTGCTCGACACCACTCCGTCGGATGGATACGCGCCATCCAGGCCTCCGGCGAAGGAATGTACCACCTTTTCGGTCCACGTGCCGCCAGTTCCGGGGCTCAACTCAAAAACCGTGCCGAGATTCGCAGTTCCGCCCTTGCCGGTTACGCCAAACAAATTTCCGTTGGCGTCAAAGGCCAAAGTTCCCGTCGGCTGGACGCCGTCTTTGCCCTGCCCAAATGCATGCAGCAGCGAGAACGACCATGATCCATCCGCGTTCGGACTCAGGCGGAAAGCGGTTCCGTGGCCGGTGCCGCCGGAATTTGCGCCATACGTTGTGCCGTACAAATTTCCCGCGGAGTCAAAGATAAGACGCGAGTAGGGATGACTGCCGTCAGTACTGCCCGTGAAAGTGTAGATCGTGGTTTCCGCCCACTTTCCGTCGATGGCAGGGCTCAACTTGAAAACTTGACCGCAGCCAAAACTACCGCAGCCGTTGCCTCCGCCATAAAATGTGGTTCCGTATAAGTTGCCTGCGCTGTCGAAGATTACGCCACCATACGGCGTCTCTCCATCCGCAATGTTGAATGAGTACAGGACTGTCTCGGTTGCTGCGAAGGCGCTCGCGAGAAAAGCAAGCGCAACAACACTTACGAGCAGAGAGAACCTGATGAGTCGGGCTTTGATCATTGAATCCTCCGAGGGGCGGCTCAGACGCCAAGCTGGAAGCCGAATTCTGCCAAACATTTTACTACGGCGGCTTGATTACTGGTATTACCCAGACGAACTAAGGGAAATGGGCCTTGAGAAGGCGGCCCTCGATATCTGGACTTTCCGGAAGCAACGAATACCCGAGTTGGTCTTTGACTTACCCTATATCATGCAAGCCTGAGTTCAACTCTCAAGTTCGGCGGTCGTACGGTTCTTCTGGGCGTGCTGTCATTCTTGATAGGGGTGGGCTTTGGATTCGGCCCGTGCGGCCCGACTTCTCAGGTTGGACTATTGTTGCTTGTAGCTGGTTTGTTTGCTGTTGCCGGCGGATTGTTAGCAATGGTAGTAGGAGCGGGCGAGATTCTGTGGCGTGCATTCGTTTACAAGCTCTCTCGCGGCTAGCTTTGGGGGCTGGCTTAGCCGTCTAAATTCACGCCGCTACCACAACAATGGATGCCCCACCCGTGGCGATTTCACGGGTGGGGCATCCGGTCTCGTTTTAATCTCGACATGCCGATTCGCGTAAAATAGAAGGCTGCAACGTAAGACCTGCCTCATTAATGAAACGCATCTCCATCCTGGGCTCGACCGGCTCTATCGGCCGCAGCACTCTCAGCGTCGCCGAATCCTATCCGGATCGCTTTCAAATCGTCAGTCTCGCCGCCGGCAGCAACATTGACGCCGCCTACGAGCAGGCCATCCGCTGGAAGCCGCGCCTCGTCTCCGTCGCCGAAGAAAAAAGCGCCCAAGCCCTCCGTGCCCGCCTCAAACAGGCCGGTCTCAGCGAAATCGAAGTCCTCTACGGCACCGAAGGCACGGTCAAAGTAGCCACACATCCAGAAGTCGATTTCGTGGTCAGCGCCATCGTCGGAGTTGCCGGGCTTGAGGCCACGTACGAAGCGGCGAAAGCCGGAAAAACTCTCGGCCTCGCGAACAAAGAATGTCTCGTCGCCGCCGGAGAACTCATTACTGCCGAAGCTCGCAAACAGAAAATCGCTCTGCTCCCTATCGACAGCGAGCACAACGCCATTCACCAATGCCTGCGCGGCGGCCGCATGAATGAAGTCGAGCGGATCTGGCTCACCGCCTCCGGCGGCCCGTTTCTCAACACGCCTCGTTCCCAATTCAGTTCCATCACCGTCGAACAGGCCCTAAACCACCCCACCTGGCGCATGGGGAAACGCATTACCATCGATTCCGCCACCCTCATGAACAAAGGCTTCGAGGTCATCGAGGCGTGCAGGTTATTTCACATTCCGCCAGCCAAAGTGGAAGTGATTGTCCACCCGCAGTCGACAATTCATTCCATGGTCGAGTTCATCGATGGCAGCATACTTGCTCAGTTTTCGGTGACTGATATGCGCCTGCCCATCCTCTACGCACTGACTTATCCCGAGCGTATCCAATCGGATATGCGCTTCCAGGTCAGCAACCTGCGTCATCTGGACTTCTGCCCGCCTGACATGAATAAATTTCCTTGTCTCCGGTTAGCATATGAGGCGGTCGAGGCTGGAGGGGCCAAAACGGTTGCTTTGAATGCCGCCGATGAGATTGCGGTTGCGGCATTTCTCAGCAACAACATAGCCTTCGACGGAATTCCCAGGGTCATCGAAGAGACGGTCGTGGCATCTCACTCTCAAAGCTTAGGGTCGATCCAGGAAGTGCTTCAAGCCGATGAAGAAGCCCGCCGATATGCTCACGAAAGGGTAGCGAAAGTAACCGAACGCCCCCGAGCAACTTCTTTCATCTAACGGCGAGGTCTTAGAATCTAAGAGAATGCGGAGTACGTACCTTATTTATGTCTGATTTTATTATTTCGCTGGTCGCCGTCGTCGTCATTCTTGGATTCATGATCCTCATCCACGAATTCGGCCACTATGCTGTGGCCAAGTGGCTGGGCGTGCGCGTGGAAGTTTTCTCCATTGGCTTCGGCAAGCGCCTCATCGGATTCACCAAGGGCGACACCGATTATCGCATCGCTGCAATACCGCTTGGCGGGTATGTAAAGATGAGCGGCGAAAATCCCATGGATGAGCGCACCCTGATTAACGGGAAGCCCGACCCGGCGGAATTTCTCTCGCACCCGCGCTGGCACCGCTTCCTCATCGCTATTGCCGGCCCGGCGATGAACATTCTGCTGGCCTTCTTCCTGCTTACCGTCGTTTACATGACGCATTACGAGTACCCACTCTTCCTCGACAAGCCAGCTGTCATTGAAGGCGTGAAACATGACTCCGCGGCTGCTCAAGCGGGCTTGCAAGCAGGCGACCGCGTCGTCAAAGTTGACGACATCACAAATCCTACGTGGGAACAGCTGCAGCCGAAAGTCTGGCTCAGCCCCAACCAGCCGCTAACGGTAACCATCCAGCGCGGCGCACAAGTCTTCCAGAAAACGATCATTCCGCAACCAGTAACCACATCGGAGATCGGATCAGCCGGCTGGTATCCGGAAGAACCCGTGATCGTCGGCAAACTCGAGGCCGGCAAGCCCGCCGCCAAAGCCGGCCTGCAGGAAGATGACCGGATTGTAGCTATGAACGGTCAAGCCGTGCCTTCCATCGAGAGTTTGATCGACCGCCTGCAAATAAACAAAAGCGCGCCTGTGGACCTTACGGTGTTACGCGGCAGCCAGGCTCTCAGCTTTCACGTGACGCCGGTGCTCGGAAAGACCGAAGACCCGAAAGAAGATCGCTATCTTTTTGGCTTCCTCAACAAGAGCGAAATGAAGGTGACTACTTTGCCGTTCGGTCAGGCGATGGCACTTTCGCTCGAACAGAACAAAAAATACTCGGTCCTGATTCTCGAACTCGCGAAAAAGATCGTGCAAGGAAAAGTGTCGCTGAAGGCCGTTTCCGGACCCATCGGTATCGCACAGGACGCGGGTTATGCTGCACAGCAAAAAGGCTGGACTCCGCTGATGGAGCTGACCGCCGGAATCAGCCTGAACTTAGGCATCTTCAATCTCCTGCCCATCCCAATTCTCGATGGCGGCGTAATCCTGTTCCTCCTCATCGAGGGCGTAATGCGCCGCGACATCAGCCTCCGCATTAAAGAACGCGTCTATCAAGCAGCGTTCGTTTTCCTGGTTCTCTTCGCAGTTATGGTCATCTATAACGATCTGTTGAAGACGATCCCGGGGCTTGCTGAACGCTTGCAATAGAAATTCATGTGGGGACAACCGCCTCGGTTGTCCCGCTCCTTTGTCGTCTTGAGCGAAGCGCTCCGAAGAGCGAAGCGAATCGTTGCGCGCATTCGAAAGATCCCTACCTTATCTTCATCCTCGCTGTCTCCTACCTCCGCGATTCCCTCCCTTGCAATCCGCTACACTAACTCCCATGAAAACCGGCCATGCTCCGATCAACGGACTGAACCTCTACTACGAAATCCACGGCTCCGGCGATCCGGTCATTCTTTTACATGGCGGCTTGGGATCGACCGAGATGGTGGCAGGAGTTACTTCCGCACTTTCGAAAAATTATCAAGTCATCGCCGCCGATCTTCAGGCCCACGGACGCACCGCCGATATCAATCGCCCGATCACATACGAAGCCATGGGCGATGACATCGCGGCGCTCATGGAATTTCTGCACCTCGATAAAGGCGCCGTCATAGGCTATTCGCTCGGCGCCGGCACAGCCCTGCAGCTCACCATCCGCCATCCCGCGTTAATCAGGAAGCTAGTCGTAGTTTCCACTGTCTTCAAGCGCAACGGATGGTTTCCGGAAATTCTCACCGCCATGGATCAAATGGGTCCGCAGATGGCGGAGATGATGAAGCCAAGTCCCATTTACCAGACCTATGCCCGCATCGCTCCCAAGCCTGAGAACTGGCCCTCGCTCATCTCCAAGGTCTCGGATTTACTGAGAAAGGATTACGACTGGTCGAAGGAGGTCGCTGCGATCACCGTGCCCGTGATGCTGGTATTCGGCGACGCCGACTCGATCCGCCCGCAACACATCGTAGAATTTTTCGCTTTGCTCGGCGGAGGCTTGAAAGATGCCGGCTGGGACGGATCGGGCTTTTCCAAAGCGCGTCTGGCCATTCTTCCCGGCGAGAGCCACTACAGCATGTTCGATTCGCCCGCGCTGGTGCCTGCAGTTATGCCCTTTTTGGACGAACTCCCGCGACCCACAAAATAAATCGCTAATCATTGACACCTGGAGATGAGATACAATGTATCTCAGGGTGAAGCAATGGCAGCTACGGAAATGGTACACGTTCGCGTAGAACGACGCATTAAAGCGCAGGCCTCCAAAGCTCTAGCATCGATGGGACTATCGGTATCCGACGCGGTACGGGTTCTACTGACTCGAGTTGCAAAAGAAAAGTCACTGCCCTTCGAGGTAAAGGTTCCCAACGCAGAGACTTTATCCGCCATTCGACAAGCGCGCTCAGGCGCTGCTCGCAGATTCCGCGACGTCACCGAACTCATGTCGGACTTGAATGCGGACGATTGAATCTACAACTGCCTTCCGCAGAGACTTCAAGCGCGAGAAGCGAGGACAGCATCGCAGCGAAATCGAGCGCCTCATTTCAGAAGCAGTCACGATCCTATCCGAAGATAGGGTTCTTCCCCAAAAGTATCGCGATCACAACTTGTCTGGTGAGTGGTCCGACGTTCGCGAGTGCCATCTCAAACCGAATCTGTTATTGATTTACCGCAAACCCGGCACGGACGTTTTACAGCTTGTCCGTTTAGGATCCCACAGTGAGCTGTTCGGTTAGAGCGCAACCCCGTCGCCTTAATTCATCCCCAGCTTCCACACCAGATAACTGCAAGCCTCGCGCAACACCGCATACCCCCGCGACAACAGGCCATGTGGCTTTGAATCCGGCCGGGGTGCTTCATACACCGGAGCAATTCCCTCATGCTCCAGAACTCGCTTGATACGAAACACGTGATACGCATCGCTCACAGCCACGCAACTGTGCAGTCCGTTCGCCCGCATAATTACCGCTACGCGCACCGCCGACTGCGCCGTATCCGAGCCCTGCGTCTCCGCAATTAAATCTTTCTCGGGAATTCCGTGCCGCATCAGGTAGTCGCGGCCCACGCCGCCTTCGCTAAAGGTAGGATCAGCAGCGGCACCGCCAGTGGTAATAACAACCGGAGCCAAGCCCTTATTGAAGAGATCGAGCGCGTGATCTAAACGCGCCCGTAACACCGGAGAAGGATGCCCCGAATACTCCGCCGCGCCGAACACCACAATCGCATCGGCCGGATGCGAGTCCTGCTGCGAACCTTCCGAAGAAATCTGAATCCCGGTGACGATCAGGAATGCGACTAAACCTAGAGCGAGCAAAACAACCAGCCACAACAGCCAGATTCCGCCCCTTCGCCGCTCGCCCGAATCCTCGCTCATCCCTTCGCAAAGAAAGTAGAAATTTCGTCCGCCGGAATCGCGCCCTCGCGCATGATCTTCCACCGCGCCCCTTCATCGGTCAGGTCAACAATCGTCGAAGCGATCTCGCGCGGCGAAGTGCCTCCATCCACAATAATGCTGATCCGCCCATGCAGTTGATCGCGCACCTGCTCGGCGGTTGTGCACTCTGTTGCTCCACTCAGGTTCGCAGAAGTCGCCGTAATCGGAATCGCCGCCGCCGTTACCACCGCCAGCGGAATCTTCGCATTCGGCACGCGCAGCGCCACATTGCCGGTATTCGCCGTAACCTTCAACGGCAGCCGCGATCCTGCCTTCACAATGATCGTCAACGGGCCAGGCCAATATTTTCGCGCCAATGCCTGAAACTCTTCCGGCAAATCCTTAGCCAGATCTTCCGCCTGATCCATGCTCTCGATCAGTAATGAAAGCGGCTTGTGCCGCGAACGCGTCTTGATTTCATACACGCGATCGACCGCGCGCAGGTTAAAGGGATCGGCCGCCAGCCCGTAAAACGTGTCCGTCGGCATGCCCAGAACTTCGCCCGCCCGAATCTGATCGGCGGCATATTTCACCAGAGAACTCTCGGG
>DASXEG010000070.1:0-15573 GCA_036490235.1 Candidatus Sulfotelmatobacter sp.
GGGTCCGCCGAGGCGAGCCCTACGTCGAGGAAGATTTCAACATGCTTCTCGCCGGTCATGGGATCCTTGCGCGGATGTTTCGCCCCATGTTCCGCTTGATCAGCCGCAGTTGGCACATGTATCCGTTGGGTTTCCTGTTTGGCCTCGGATTTGATACCGCAACCGAAATCGGACTATTGGGCATTTCCGCCGCAGAAGCGGCCAAGAGTCTGTCGTTTTGGTCGATCCTGGTTTTCCCCATCCTTTTCGCCGCGGGGATGTCACTCATCGATACCACGGATAACATCCTTATGTTAGGCGCCTACGGATGGGCATTCGTGAAGCCTATTCGCAAGCTTTATTACAACATCACAATCACCTGCGTCTCCGTCGTGGTCGCCCTCGTGGTCGGAGGGATCGAAGCCCTCGGATTGCTGGGCGAATACTTTCATCTCGAAGGATGGTTCTGGAAAGCAGTTGTCAGGCTCAACGACAATTTTGGCACGCTGGGATATTTCATCGTGGGCCTTTTCGCACTGAGCTGGATTGTGTCGATTGCATTCTATAAATGGCGTCGATTCGACGACCTCGAACTTGAAGCCAATAAGGAGGTCGCTACGCCATGAGAGGCGCTGGAACAATGCCTTTGTAAGCAAGCCGGGTTTCTACCTATCGCTTCGGCCGCGCTGCTCAATAATCACGCCGCTACGATCTTGAGGCGTTTGGCGAGCCTCAGCGCAGCGGGAATTCGCAGCCGAAATCCTGAGAGAAGTAAAGGATTCAAGAAGGACGGTACACTTGAAGACGACTGGTGCGCCCGGAGAGATTCGAACTCCCGACCTATTGCTCCGGAGGCAATCGCTCTATCCATCTGAGCTACGGGCGCACGTACTTTTTCTAGTTTACATGGGCGAGCGAAAACCCATCAATGCAATGGGCCGTTAGGCTCGCACCCCTACATGCAGATGTCAGCAGTTGGTTTGGCAAGGGATTGAGCTAAAGAGCGCAAGCTAGCGTGTGCAGAAGACTCACCAGCGTCCGCGCCCAGCGCTTCGCCCGCCACGATCGCCCCCGCGCCCACCACGGTCGCGCCCGCCACCACCGCCGCCGCCGTGATCGCTTTTCGGGCGAGCCTCGTTCACATTCAGGGTGCGTCCGCCTATCTGTGTTCCATTCAGCGCGCTGATCGCCTTTTCGCCGTCGTCGTTGTTAGCCATTTCTACGAATCCGAAGCCGCGCGAGCGTCCCGTATCCCGGTCGGTCATGATACTGACTCGATCCACGGATCCGTAAGGTTCGAATATCTGGCGAAGTTCTTCTTCAGATGTGTTGAAGTTCAGGTTCCCCACGAAAATGTTCTTCACGCCCCACCCCTGCATTGGTCTGTCGAATTTCGCGAGCTCGCTGTGGTGGACTGGCAGGTCGGGAACGCCTTCCTGAAAATCGATACCGGAGCCAGCGGCAGTCAAATGCGGCAGAAGTATAGCAGGTTTGTCAAGGGCAGCGTCAATAAGTCGATGGCAGGCGGAAAATGGTATCCCTCGAAAAACTACTTCGCCGCGGCTTGTGCCCATTGGGCCAGCGACGTTAAGAACGCATTCGATGCCGGCGGCGGCTCAACTTCCCCTTTGAGGGATGCGGGGAATGAAACCATATGCCCATAAAATTCGCGAGTGCTGTCTTTATCCTGCTTGATCACAGCTCCGTTCAAGCTGACGCCGGCAAAGAGACCGCGCGCGCGAGAATAGGTCAACACCTCAGCTCGCATCTTCCAATCTGTATTGCCCTCGGCGTGACGTCCCACTGGTCCGGCTGCCACAGAAGCGTCAGCGCCCAGAGCGAACTCGCTCGATAGCAGATGTCGCATCCCGTCTTTATTCATGATGAGCATCACCAGGTCGACAGCCTGACCACCGATCTGAAAACCAAAGCTCCCGCCAGTGACTACAAAAAACGCCGGCGCGCTCCAGCCCTTATCCGTGCGGCAACTGGCCAGTCCGCGCCCATACTTCGCGCCCACAATAAAGCCACCCTTCAGCATCGAGGGTACAACCGCAACGCACTCGGCCGAACCCAGCACTTCCTGCGGAATACCTTTGTCCGGTGCGCCCTGAATGTCGTTGAGAACGTCAGCAGCCGCCTGAGAGCGCTCGTCTGCCTTTGTTCCCTGGTCCTCCCCGACGGAAAAAGCACAAAGGCACACAACCAGAACCAGTAGCATGAAAGTTTTCATAGTTCCTCGCATAAAGAAGTATCTGGGATTCGTATTTGGATTGTAAACGAAGGTCGGGCGCTGTTGTTGTCAAGGCTGAGGCGAAGGACTGAAGGGATCCGGGAGGACCAAAAAATCGGGGCTGAAAGTAGTGACCCTAATCGCCACTCTCAACCCCGTCTCCCAGGTTCTGTGGTAGGTGAAGCGAGTATGCGTTAGCGGCTGTTTTCCGGCAAGATTACGGTGGTCATCGACCCAAAGTTACGGCCGCTGAGAATTTACTTAGCTGCAACGAGTGAGTGCGTGATCGCGTGCACTGACAGCGCAATGCGGTTCTGCACGCCGACTTTACGCATCAATTTCGCAACGTGTGCCTTCACCGTGCGTTCCTCGATTCCCAACTGAGCGCCAATCTCTTTATTGGAGCGTCCGGCAACCAGCATTTCCAGGACTTCTTTTTCGCGATCGGTAAACGTCACGCGGCCTGCTGGAAAAATTCTTCCTGGTGCTGACGACACACGTTCGATGAACATGGAAAGCACTCGCCTCGGGGCCCAAACAGATCCCTGGCTTACAATCCGAATCGCCTGCGCAAATTCCGCTGGAGAAGCAGCCTCGTCCACGTACCCCTTCGCTCCGGAAGCGATCGCCTTGAGAATCGTTTCTTCGTCCACGCCAGAGCCTGTAACAATGATGCGCAAATCCGGACGGGTAGCTTTGAGGCTCGCCATCACATCAAACAGGTTTTGCCCGGAACGGTTTCCCAACAGAATCAGGTCTACCGCTTGCAGCGTGGAAATTTCAGGCAGGCCGGCGGAGATGAGTTCGAATTCGGGCTCAGTATCAAATAGGGCACGAAATCCTACGAACCTCAACGGATCGCTCTCCACTACGGCAATCTTAATTGTCGGTTTTCTGGCTACGGCTGCTTTCATATTTATCCCTATAGGCGTTGTGACTTCTCAGAGCATAACGGCAATTCCGCGCTACGCAAAGAGAAGGTGACCTAAGATAAATTACGGGAGTAACATGAAAAACATGCTCTCAGAATCCTTTCATTGCCCGAATTGGAGACCGACGCGCTTCATTTTGCGCCGCCCTGCAATCACGTCCATGACAAAAAATGTCACTTGTCTTTTAGCGACAGTCGCGGCTTTCGCATTATTCATGGGCTGCGTATTTACCCCTGCTGTGGCCACCGCGCAGTCGGCCACCTCCGCCTACCAGCCGAAATTTCCCGGAGATCCTGCCCACTCCGACTCGGAAGCCGCCGCTCTCGCTTACATGCGCGTCGTAATCCGCGCCGAGCACCGCTTCAATAAACAATACGGTCACTACGCCACGACGCTGGCCGAGCTTGTCCACTCCGGGTCATTCACTAAACGGATGGTCAATCCAGACCGCGGCGATTACACGGCGGAGTTCAAAGGCAAGAAGGACAGTTTTGTTTTGACCATGACGCCGCAGCATCTCGACGCCGACCATCGCTCGTTTTATGCCGAAGATGACGGCAAAATCCATGCCGACGAGACCAAGCCCGCCGACGCGGAATCGCCCGTGGTGAAGTAATTGTCATTGTGTCATCCCGAGCCAGGTACTCACTGACATCACCGACGACCTCTGACTATCACTCGTTTATGATGGTGTAGGAACTTATTCAAGGAATTGAAAGGAAAAATCATGCCTGCAACAGTCGGCTCTCCCGCGCCTGAAATCACGCTCAAAGATCAGGACCAGAAGGAAGTAAAACTCAGCGATTTCCGCGGCAAGAAAGTGGTTCTGGTTTTTTACCCGCTCGACTGGAGCCCGGTTTGCACCAAAGAGCACGCGTGCATCGTTAACGACAAGAAGCAATTCGAGCAACTCGATGCGCAGGTGCTCGGCATCAGCGTCGACAGCGCATGGTCCCACAAAGCTTATGCAGAGAAGATGGGCATTCAGTATCCATTACTGGCGGATTTCCAGCCGCGGGGCGCAGTTGCCGCCAAGTACGGCGTCTATCTTGAAGATAAGGGCATCACCGGCCGCGCCATCTCCATCATCGACCGCGAAGGCACACTCGCCTGGCACAAGAACTACGATATCCCTGTCGTTCCAGATATCGCCGAGGTCTCAAAGGCCCTCGCCGGAACGCGGTGATCGCGAACGAGTCAGCAAAAACAGTCGAGTGCCCCATCTGCGTCTCGCGTCGCGAGAGAGTGGGTGGGGCTTTTAGTTCCTACGCCCCAGTCTTAATCTGCGCCGCCTTGCCGTCCTGATAAGTCACCACCAACGGCTTTCCCCCATTCGGATAGTGCACCGTCTTCTGCTCTGACGTCGCCCCCGCATCGGGCACGCCCATTCCAATTGCAAAATCCGCCTGCAGTTCGTTCATTCCCGGCTTCACTTCATGCTGCGCCACTGATTGCCAAATATCTGCCGGCCAATGCTTATACAACTCGTGCGGATCCTCGATGTAAAACATTTCATCGGAATAGATTTTGTATTGGCCGTCGCTCTCAAATCCGATGGGCACTGCATAGCTGTGCGCGTCTTTGTCGAATGTTGCCACTACTTGCTTCCTTCCTCCGGGGGCAGCTACCGCTAATACATCCTTGATCTGCAGTTGCTCGATCGGACCCAGCAATCCGGCGTCGTGCTTGAAATCAACGCTCTTCACGACTGGAACGTAACGATAATAGGTGTAGCGATATCCTTCCTTCACCCATACCGGTTGCTGCGTCAACTGCCGTGCCGACTCCAAATCGTACGGGTGCAGTTTCTTCGGCGTCACGTAATAATCCGCGTTGGAATACCCAAGGTTCTTTGCCTGTTGCTGTTTCTGGGCCGCGAGGTAGTCTTCGTGACGCTGATAAATGATGTATGCCGCGCGCCCGGCCGCTATGACCAACGCCAGCGCCAGCGCGATCTGAATTTTCTTTTTGGCTTCTTGGCTTATCATCGGCGCATGCTCATCCTGCGATCCTCTCCGTGTCCCTGTTCCCGCGAATACTCACTCTAAGGTAAACTTATAAGAGCTATGCCAGTCACCGAACAAGACGTCCTAAGCGCGCTCAAAAGCTGCTACGACCCCGAGATTCCGGTCAACATCGTCGATCTCGGATTGATCTACAACGTGAACTTTGCTCCAGCCCCGGAGCAGGAAAAGCAAGATGTCACAGTCGAGATGACACTGACGGCCCAAGGGTGTCCGGAGCACGTAAACATCAGTTCGCAGGTAAAGTCACGCCTGGAGCAGCTCCCGGGCATCCGCAACGCCGCCGTAAATGTCGTCTGGACACCGCCCTGGACGCCTGAGCGCCTCAGCCCCGACGCCAAGAAACAGCTGGGCATTGACTAGACGCGGCACTCACCCGCCAATCTCCTCCCAGGCATCCACGGCGCTTCGTCCGGCGGCTTCCGTAATGCGCTTGCCCGCCCGTGCCGCCATGTCCATCACCTGCATGCTGCGATCGAGATAATCCGGGAGCGACTTTCGCACTTTTTCAAACTTCTCCGGATATTCTGCCGCTACCACTGCCAATGCCACGCCGCTTGCCAGCACGCCCGCCGCATAACGCTTGCGCAAAAAGAAAACCGTTGCCGCCGTTACCGAGCCTGCGATAGCTACTTTCTTCCAACTCTCCATATTGCCCCCAAAAGTTCTTTACCCACGAAATTGTACTAGGCCGTGCTGCTTCAGAAACGCATCTCTCCGATGCGCGATCTTCCTGCAACGTTGTCGCGCACCCGGGCAAGCCGCCAAAACCCTGCTGCCTCCTTTATACTTCTCCATTCGCCAGGAGGCATCATGTTGCGCAGCTTTCGCTCGATCCCAATCTGCGCTGTCGCGCTTATCCTCTCATTTCTTCTGCCATCCGTCGCCCAAACCAATCTCCGAGCCCGCGACCTTGGCGTCCCCTTCGATGGCGCGCCCGGTCCCAACAACGCCATCACGGACATAAAAGGCATCGAGGTCGGCCAAACCACGCTCATCTCCGGTGAAGGCAAACTCATTATCGGCAAAGGGCCGGTTCGCACGGGCGTTACGGCTATCCTTCCTCGCGGAAAAACCAACAACGATGCCGTGTTCGCCGGCTGGTTCACGCTCAATGGCAACGGCGAAATGACTGGAACCACCTGGGTCGAAGACTCCGGCTTTCTCAACGGACCTGTCATGATCACCAATACCCACAGCGTTGGCGTCGTTCGCGACGCAGTGATCGCCTGGAAGGTGAAGCACGGCTCGCCCGACATGGAAGGCTACTGGTGGTCACTCCCCGTGGTTGCTGAAACCTGGGATGGGTGGCTCAACGACATTAACGGATTCCACGTTCATCCCGAGGACGCCTGGCACGCACTCGACACCGCCCGCTCGGGCGCAGTCGAAGAAGGCAACGTCGGCGGCGGCACCGGCATGATTTGCAATGAATTCAAAGGCGGCATCGGCACGTCGTCCCGCGTGCTCCCCGCGAAAGCTGGCGGCTATACCGTCGGCGTGCTTGTCCAGTGCAACTACGGACGCCGCGACCAGCTTCGCATCGCTGGTGTTCCGGTCGGAAAGGAAATTCCTGAAAAACCCGCATATGGGGAAGTTGAAACCGCGAGCAACGCCACAAAAACCGTTCCGGCCGAAGCAAATCTGATCGCCCAAAAGACGCTGGCGGCCAAAGACGTCGGCTCCATCATCGTTGTCGTTGCCACCGACGCCCCGCTCATCCCAACCCAACTCAAGCGCGTAGCCAGGAAGGTGTCTCTCGGCCTCGGGCGTGACGGCAGCTACTCCGGCGATGGCTCCGGAGACATCTTCCTCGCCTTCTCCACCGCTAATCCGGGCGCAGACGGCAGCAAAGGCGTGCACCAACTCTCCATGCTCCCCAACGACGCGCTCGATCCTATTTTTCTGGCGACTGTGCAGGCGACAGAAGAAGCCATAGTGAATGCGATGGTCGCGGCCAAAACGATGAAGGGCATCGACGACCACGAAGTCATCGCATTGCCACATGACCGCTTGCGCGAAGTCTTGAAGAAATACAACCGCCTAGTGAACTGAACCCTTGTTTGCTGTTTGTTGGGGGGATTTGACTTTCGGCGCGCAAAACGTTACCTGATCCTAATCCCCCGTTACCTTCGCTGCCCCACCGCCGTTCCTTTTCATTCCTGCGCAAACGGCTACACTCAAACCATGGACCGCTTCTATACCATCGAGCGCATGAAAGGCGGCATGAAGTTTAAGTGCACACACTGCTCCCACCACGTGAGCACACTCGACTTCGACCCGCACAATGGGAACGTGCGCACGCAAGCCGCCGCAGCCATCAACCGCCACGCCGCCAAGGTTCACCACGAGCCGCTTCTGTTTTCCTCGCTGGATTTCCAGCCGAGTGCATGGCGAACCAGATCGAACTAAACAACCGCCCGATCCGTAATCTCCAATCCGCGATCGATGATCCCGAATGCCTCACGCAGTTGCTCCTCATTGATGCACAGCGGAGGATTCGTGAAGAACGTATGCCAGCGTACAAAGGTGTAGAGTCCCTGTTCGCGGAAGAAGCGACCGAGCGCGACCATTTCGTCGGATGTGCCATTGAAGGGGGCCATCGGCTGGCGGGTTTTACGGTTGCGAATGAGTTCGAAGATGCCGAACAGGCCGATTGACCGCACCGCTCCCACCGACGGATGTTTTGCCTGCATCTCCGCCCCAAGCTGCTTCAGCACTGCGCCCATTTTTTTCGCGTTCCCGATCAGGCGATCTTCTTCATATACGAGAATCGTCGCCAGAGCAGCCGCGCAGCCCATGGGATGGCTGTTATAGGTGAGCCCGCCGTAGAAAACTTTGTCCTGAAAGTGCTGTGCTATGTGATGGCGCATGCCGACAGCGCCAAGCGGAAGATAGCTTGACGTCAATCCTTTCGCCATGCAGAGGAGATCGGGAACGATGTTCCAGTGATTGACTGCGAACCATTCGCCAGTGCGTCCAAAGCCGGACATGACCTCATCGGCGATCATCACGATTCCATATTTGTCGCAAAGTTTGCGCACGCCCTCGAGATATCCATCAGGAGGAATTAGGACACCGTTAGTCCCTGTGACCGGCTCGAGGATAAAGGCAGCAATCGTATGCGGTCCTTCAAGCTGAATGGTTTCTTCAAGCAGCGCTAGTGAAGATTCGGCCGATTCCCATCCACGCTCGATGCCATGATACGGATCGAGCACATGTACGACGCCCGGCATGCCCGGCTCAGCGGCCCAGCGACGGGGATCTCCCGTAAGGCTGATTGCACCAGCGGTCGCTCCGTGGTACGACCGATAGCGCGCCAGGATCTTGTGGCGTCCGGTGAAGAAGCGGGCAAGCTTGATCGCGTTTTCGTTGGCGTCGGCGCCACCGTTAGTGAAAAAGAAGGTATCGATATCGCCGGGAGTTATTTCTGCAAGCTTCGCGCCGAGCCGGGCACGGGCTTCAGTCGCCATGAAGGGATTCGCATACGCCAGGGTTTCAACTTGCTGCTTGATGGCCGAAATGACGCGCTCGTCGCCGTGTCCGATGTTGACGGACATGAGCTGGCTGTTGAAGTCGATGAAGCGCTTGCCTTCCGGAGTGTAGAAGTAAATTCCCTTGGCGCGGGCCACGGGAATGGGATCGACCTTCGACTGTGCAGACCATTCGTAGAGTGTGTGCTTGCGGGAAAGATCGACGATTTCTTTGCCAGACATTGCCGGAGCGGTGAGAGTTGTGGTCATAAACTTCTTCCTAGATTGACTTCACTATACTGATATAAGAAACATATGCGCACCACACTTGCAATCGACGATGACCTGCTTCGAACGGCAAAAAAGATGGCAGCGATGGAGAACAAATCCGTTGGCGAAGTGATCTCCTCATTGGCCAGGCAAGCCCTGTCGTCCTTGGAAAACAACGCAAAGATGCGAAATGGCATACAGCTCCTCGAAGTGCATAAAGGCCGAACTCAAGTCACCTCAGCACTGGTACAACAGCTCCGCGAGGAACTCCGGTGACACGCCCTCTGCTGGCCATCTAGCAATTTTCAATCGCTCGATCACTCGATCAACGATCACTCAATCTTTCAAAACTTGCGAGAATGTTCCTTGGCCCAGCGTTCCACCACAACTTTTTTGTCGGTGTAGAACTCGATCGCATCGCGGCCCTGGCCGTGGAGGTCGCCGAAGAAGCTGTTCTTCCATCCGCTGAAGGGAAAATAGGCCATGGGCGCGGCGACCCCGATGTTGATGCCGATGTTGCCTGCGGGAGCTTCGTAGCGGAAACGGCGCGCTGCCGAGCCGCTGGACGTGAACAGCGAAGCCTGATTCCCGTAAGCGCTGCGTTCGAGAAAGGCGATAGCCTCGTCCATATCTTTGGCGTGAACAAGGCTCAGTACCGGGCCGAAGATTTCCGTGTCGGCAAGATCGCTGGTTGCGGGAAGATTGTCGAGGAGCGTCGGCTTCACGAAGTTTCCGGATTCGTGGCGTGAGATTTTCGCATTGCGGCCGTCGAGTAGAATTTTCGCGCCTTGCTTTTCACCCAGGCTGATCAGCGATTCCACGCGCTCTCTGCTCTGTGGCGTAATCACAGGTCCCATCTGAACGCCGTCTTCAAGGCCGTTGCCCACCTTCAACTTGGATGCCGCATCGGCAATCGAATCGCGAAAAGTCTTTTGCGCTTCGCCAATTGTCACCGCGACCGAAACGGCGAGACATCGTTGCCCGGCACATCCGAACGCGCTGTCGCTGATGATCTGCGTAGCCATCGGCATGTCGGCGTCGGGCAGAACAATAACGTGGTTCTTCGCTCCACCCTGGCACTGCGCGCGCTTGCCGCTGGCCGCTGCGCGAGCGTAAACATACTTCGCGACGGGAGTCGAGCCGACAAAGCTGATCGCCCGAACCTTGGGGTGATCGAGCAATGCATCAACCGCTGTCTTTCCTCCATTGACGAGACTCACTACTCCCTTTGGCAGCCCGGTCTTTTCGAGCAGTTCGTAAACAAAGCGCATGGTGAGCGGCACGCGTTCGCTCGGTTTTAGGATGAATGTATTGCCAGTTGCAATGGCATACGGCAGATACCAGAAGGCGATCATGCCGGGAAAGTTGAACGGCACAATGGCAGCCGTAACGCCCAACGGCTGGCGAATCATCATTTCGTCAATGCCGCGGGCCACATCTTCGAGGTTGTAGCCCTGCATCATCATCGGAATGCCGCAGGCCACTTCGACGTTTTCGATGGCGCGGCGCATTTCGGCCTTGGCCTCAGCCAACGTCTTGCCGTTTTCCTGCGTGGTGATGCGGGCAATCTCGTCGATATGATCTTCGAGCAGCATCTTCAGCTTGAACAATGGCTGGATACGATCTTCCGGAGGAGTGCGCCGCCATTCAGGGAAGGCAGCAGCAGCGGCTTCGACAGCCTTATTCACTTCAGCGGTGTCGGATATAGGAACCTGCGCCAAAATCTCGCTGGTAGCCGGATTGATAACGTCGCGCCATTCGGAAGTGCGCGATTCTGTCCATTCGCCGTTGATGTAATTCGGAACGCGAGTGATAGGAGGTGCTGCAACCGATGTCATGTCCGATTGTTCCTCGTTCAAAATTGCAGGATCTTTTCGATTATCACACCAACTGAGCCACCGCGCCCTTTTGATTACAAACACTGGCGAAGGCCGCTTCGAGCACATCGAGTCCCTCGTTCATCTGCGCGTCGGTTGTGACCAGTGGCATTAACAGGCGAATCACGTTGCCATATGTGCCCGCGGTAATCAAAATCAATCCATGCTCGTAGCAATACCGCGCAATCTGTTTTGTTTCTTCATCGGCGGGCTCGCGGGTTGTACGCGAGCGGACAAGTTCCAACGCTTGCATTGCGCCAAGCCCGCGAATCTCGCCGATCAGTTCCCACCGCTTTTGCCACCGGGTGGCGCGGCTGCGAAAGATTTCACCGATATGATTGGCGCGAGCGCACAGATTTTCGGATTCGATCACGTCGAGCACCGCCAGCGCAGCCTCGCAAGCAGCTGGATTTCCGCCGAAGGTGCCGCCAAGAGTTCCGGGGCCGGTTGTGTCCATAATTTCTGCACGGCCGGTTACGGCGGCGAGAGGCAAGCCTCCGCTGAGAGATTTGGCCGTCGTGATGAGATCGGGCTCCAATCCCAGGCGTTCGCAGGCAAACAGCGATCCGGTGCGTGCGAAGCCGGATTGCACCTCGTCAGCGATGACGAGAATGCCATGCTTGTGGCAGATTTCGGTGAGGATCGGGAAAAATTCCGGAGGCGGAGTGATAAAACCGCCCTCACCCATAATCGGCTCGACGATTACGGCAGCTACGGTCTCGGCGGCAACTCCGCGTTTGAAAATGTCTTCAACATGCCGCGCGCAGTGCACTTCGCATGAAGGATATTGCAACGAGTAGGAGCAGCGATAACAGTAAGCGAAAGGAACGCGGTAAACCTCGCCAGGAAACGGTTCGAATCCTGCCTTGTAAGGATGGGTCTTGCTCGTAACTGCCATTGCCATATAAGTACGGCCATGGAAGGCATCTTCAAAAGCGATGATTGCGGGGCGCTTTGTATAGGCGCGGGAGATCTTTATGGCGTTCTCTGTGGCCTCAGCGCCCGTATTCACCAGAAGAGTTTTCTTGGCGAATTTACCTGGGGTAATTGCATTGAGACGTTCGGCGAGGGCGACGTAGCCTTCGTACGAGAGGACATTGAAACTGGTATGGAGAAAGCGGTCGAGCTGGCGGCGAATCGCTTCGATGACGCGCGGGTTGCAATGTCCGGTGTTCAGGCAGCCGATGCCCCCAGCGAAATCGATGAGGCGGTTGCCGTCTACATCTTCAACCACCGCATCTTCAGCTTTGTTCACGAAGAGAGGCGTGGCATGATAAGCGCCGCGAACTACCGCAGCATCGCTGCGGCGCATGAGTTCGCGGGACCGTGGACCTGGGATTACTGTGCGAAGTTGAATGGTAGACATCATTAATTCCTAGTGGTCAGCAATCGTTGAATAGTTAACGGACCACTAATCACTGACCACTGATGCTCAGTACCAGCCGATGGGCTGCTCGTTCAGATTTATGTAGACCTGTTTCGTCTCCAGATACTCTTCAATGCCCCAAGGCCCAAGTTCACGACCGAAGCCGGATTGTTTGTAGCCACCCCACGGTGCTTCGACATAAGTTGGCTGCATGTGATTCACCCAGACAACTCCTGCGCGTAGAGCCTTCACCGTGCGCATGGCTTTGAAAATGTCGCGTGTCCAGACGGCTGCAGCAAGGCCATAAGGCGAGTCGTTTGCGATTTTAAGTGCGTCTTTCTCGTTGTCGAACGGAATCACGGCTGCGACCGGGCCGAAAATCTCTTCGCGTGCGATCCGGGCGGAATTATTCACGTCAGCGAAAATAGTGGGCTGAATGTAGTAGCCCTTGCCGATCTTTTCCGGGCGCCCGCCGCCCGTCGTCAGTTTGGCTTCCTTCTTACCTATCGCGATATATTCGTTCACCCGTTCATATTGTTCCTTGCTGATCAAAGCGCCCATCTTGGTTTCGCGCTCCATCGGCGGGCCGATCTTGATTTTCTTCGCTTTCTCCGTCATCGCCTCGACAAAGTTTTTATAAATCGACTTCTGGACGAGAATGCGGCTTCCCGCGGAACAAACTTCGCCCTGGTTGATGAAAACTCCGAACAGGGCGCCGTCGATCGCAGCTTCGAAATCGGCATCGGCGAAGAAGATGTTGGGAGACTTTCCGCCGAGTTCCAGCGTCACGCGCTTCACGGTGTCGGCGGCTTGCCTGACGATAATCTTTCCCACCGCTGCGCTTCCCGTGAACGCGATCTTATTCACATCCGGATGTTGAACCAGAGGAGCGCCGCAAGTTTCGCCGAATCCGGTGATGATATTGACCACTCCGGCGGGAAGGCCGCAGTCGGAAAAATACTTTGCAAATTCGAGCGCGGTTAGCGGAGTTTGCTCCGCGGGTTTAAGCACGCATGTGCAGCCGGCTGCGATGGCCGGGGCCAGTTTCCATGCAGCCATTAGTAAAGGATAGTTCCATGGAATAATCTGCCCTGCCACGCCAACCGGTTCCTTCAACGAGAGGGACATCGCATTGTCGGGCACCGGATTCACGTAGCCGACAACTTTCGTGGCCAGACCGCCGTAGTATTCAAAACATGTCGCGGCGTCGTTGATGTCGAACTCGGCTTCGACAATTGGCTTGCCCGAATTCCGGCATTCAAGCTCGGCCAGCGCCGAAAGATTGGCTCGAATCTTTTCAGCGAGTCGGAACAAAACACGCCCGCGCTCCTGCGCCGTGCTGCTGCCCCACGGGCCGTCCTCAAACGCCGTTTTGGCTGCTGCCACGGCGCGATTTACGTCAGTGGCGCTCGAATCCGGAACATACGCAATGATCTTCTCGGTCGAGGGATCGTAAACCGGGAAAGTCTTCGTCGACTGGCTCTCGACCCATTCGTCGTTGATGAACATCTGGTAGGTTTTCACGTCGGTCGTTACGCCACTGGGCATCGGTGTCTCCTCGCTACCTTCGAGCTTCGCTCGCTTCAATCGCAGTCGCGGCATTTACGCCGACTTCATGGACCTTTCCGCGTCCGTAGATGAAAAAGAAGTATGCTGCGAGTCCCACAAAGAAGAATGTTCCAAGAATCATCTCCCATTCATACGTACGCAGATTAGTCACGAGTTGCGGCGGGAAGTATTGCAGCGCGATGCCAAGCATCGTGGTGAGCAATCCGCTTATCCCGGCAAAAAAAAGCACTACCTTACTGTACACTCCGCCTTCCGAGCCACTTTTGGCGAGTTTCAGGAGTGCGCCGAAGACATATAAGTAAGGCACAAGCTGCAAAACTACTGCCAGTGACAACATCGTTTGGAAAGCCGCTTGCACGCTGGAGAATCGAAAGAAAACTACGCACAACAGAATCGAAATACTCACGTGCACGAGCAGCGCGGCGTAAGGTGTCGCATACTTCGGATGAATGCGGCCGAGCCACTCCGGCATGTAGTTATCGAGTCCGGCGACAAATGGGATACGCGCCGAACCGCCGAGCCACGCCGACGCAATGCCTGCGATTGAGAGGCTCAGTAGCAATGCAAAGAGCGGAATAATCCAAGCCAAGCCGAAACGTGCCGCCATTGCGGCGACAGCTTGCACAACGCCCTGAAGAACGCTTATGCCACCGCGCCCGATGGCGATCAGCAATGTGAGGGTCACTGCAATATAGAGGATCCCGGAAATTACACCTCCCCACAAGACTGCGCCGGGAAGATCTCGTTGCGGATCTTCAATCTCATCTCCCATAATCGACGCGAGTTCGAGCCCGACGAGCGCGAAACAGATCACGCCAAATGTATTGAGCAAAAAGCGAGGATTGCGAGGAACGCTGAAGTCGGCAGCCGTCACGGTGAGGCCGCTTCTCGAAACCACCGCGATTCCGAGCAGAACCAGAACTGCGGCTGCGATTCCCGTCCCGATGGCGCCAACGTTATTGATCCACTTTCCGACGCCTAAGCCAACAATGTTGAATGCAGCCAGGGCGAGTAGAAGAATGATGGAGGTCCACAAGGCGAACGACTTGTCATCGGCAAGAGCGGCGTGGCTTGGGCCGAGAACGAAAACGGAAACTCCGACGAAGTAAAGCATGACAGTCGGCACGTATAGCATGTTGTTCGTCCAGTAACACCAGCCGGAAAAAAATCCGTGGAAGTCGCCGAAAAGTTCCTTTGCCCAGAGGTAGACGCCACCTTCGCCCGGATAGCGATGGGCGAGCTCGATAACAGCGATGCCCTGGGGCACGAAGAACAGAACCAGAGAAATGATCCAGAGCCAAATTGTTACTCCTCCGTTTGCCGCAATGGAGGGGACTACATTGAGATTAAACACGGCTACCACGAAGAGTAAGACCAGATCGCGACGTTTGAGAGCACGAACGAGGTGCGGAGTAGCGGATTGACTCGTGGTGGACACGTTTAGTGGTCGGTGTTTCGTGGTCAGTGGATTTCCCACGATCTAGGAGCGCGGGTCACTGACCACTCGTTCTTAATGGGCTGCCAACGCTGGCTGTCCTGCGCGCTCCTGCTGCGCTTTTGCCAGTGATTCGGCGATGTCATCGAATGCAGCCAGGTGTTTGTCGATATCAGCTTCGGTATGTTGGACGGAAATCGTCCACTGCTCATCCCACCAGTAAGGCTGCGCCATCACGCCGCGATTGACCATGCCGAACCAATAATGCCGCCACAAGTCCGTGTCGACCGTCGTCCAGTCGCGGTAGTTACGGATTTCCTTCGGATAGAGCATCAGCGCGCCATTGGCGCCGGCCGCCGCGACGTAAGCCTGCAGGCCAACTTTCGCAATCGTCTTCCGATAGCCTTCAGCAAGC
>DASXEG010000042.1:0-69690 GCA_036490235.1 Candidatus Sulfotelmatobacter sp.
GTCTCTCGCCGCTTTTTCGAACTGTGGTCACCCATGTGTGATGACCCAGCCTCGATCCGCTCCAGACGCTGTTGTCCTAGGCGCCCGTCAATCGAAAATCACCCGGACCTTCGTCATTGAATTTATGGCACAAGCAAAGAAGAAGAAAACGAACCGGTGGGTTGCGAAGGTGAAGACCGATTCTACCCATCCAGAAAAAGGTCTTTTTACGAAGAGCGCGAGTACGATTGCGCGTGAGCTTGCCTCGACGAAAGTGTCTCCGAAAGGACCGTCTTCGGGAATGCGGATGCTCACCTACTTTATCAATCGCGGCGGCCGCGGCCTCAGCGCCGCGCGGCGAGCCGAACTGGAGGAGGCTAAAATATTGCTCTCCAAGCGCATTAAGAACGCGAAGAAATCCAGCGCCAGGCGTAAGGCTGCGTGATGGGAGGAAGCGTGCAGAGGTGCATGCGGTATTCTTGCAACTGAAGAAACGATGTCGCGCAAGATCGACGTGATCGTGATTGGTGCTGGCGTAGCGGGATTGGCTGCCGCCGGCGAACTTGCGGCACGAGGGCTGACTGTCTCGATCCTTGAGGCTCGTGAGCGCATTGGAGGGCGCGTTTTTACCGAACGCGATCCGAAGCTCGATTTTCCGATTGAACTTGGAGCCGAATTTATTCATGGCCGGTCGCCGGAGATCTGGCGGCCTCTGAAGAAGGCCAAGGCCGAGATCATGGAAGTGGACGGTGATGACTGGTGCGCTTTCGATCGTGGGCTTAAGAAATGCAACTTTTTCCCGCAGGTTGAGGCGATTCTCGAAAAGATGGATGACTCTCGACCGGATGAATCATTCGCTGATTTTCTTAGTCGCGGGTTTCCGAACAAAGGTGACGCCGCAACAGAAGCCGCGAAGAAACGAGCATCGAGTTATGTGTCGGGCTTCAATGCGGCCGATCCGGCTTTGGTCAGCGTTCACTGGCTGGTGAAAGAGATGCGTGCGGAGGAAAAAATTGAAGGCGACCGCTCTTTCCGCTCGGCTAATGGCTACGCAGATTTGATTGGGTTATTGCGACAGCAGATTGAAGAGCGCGGCGTTCGTGTTCACCCTGGAACGATGGTCCACCGCGTGAAGTGGAGGTCGGGCCGAGTCTCAGTGGCGACGAAAAGCGCGCGCGGGACGAAAGATTTTGTGGCGGATCGCGTTTTGGTTACCGTTCCTCTCGGGGTACTGCAGGCCCCGAGTGATGCAGTGGGTTTCATCGAGTTCTCGCCCTCCCTGTCTCGAGAAAAGTTGGAGGCGCTCCACAAACTGGAAATGGGAAAAGTAGTCCGTATTGTTCTTACTTTTCGGGAACGCTTCTGGAAAAAAATCTCGCCGGCGGGTCGCGGAAAAAAGAATCTGGGCGATATGAGTTTTCTTTTGGGAGAAGACGACTGGTTTCCGACATGGTGGACGACTATGCCTGAGAAGAGACCGGTCATCACGGGATGGGCGCCATTCCGCTGCGCCGAACGCCTATCCGGCCAGAATCCCGATTTCGTTGTCCAGAAGGGTTTGCAAACTCTGAGCAAATTCCTGGGAGTTGGCATCAGGGAGCTTCAGGATCTGCTCGAGCAATCGTACTTTCATGATTGGCAGAGCGATCCTTTTTCGCGCGGAGCGTATAGCTATCAAAAGGTTGGCGCAAACGGCGCTGCCGAGACTCTCGCCGCATCTGTCGATAACACACTCTTTTTTGCGGGCGAGGCTACAGATTCAGCCAACACCGGAACCGTGCACGGTGCGATTGCAAGCGGTCGCCGGGCGGCGCGAGAGATTTTGCGGAATTAGATTGCAAGGGTGTCGCGTGCAGTTTGACGATTAGTGGTGGTTCAGTTTGGCTTACGCAAGACGCCGGTTTAGTGGAGATCCTTCGCTCCGGCTGAAAAGCGCCTGCGCTCAGGATGACACCGTGGTGTGGGTCTAAACTGACCCCACTACTGACGATTTTGAAACCTGCAAGCCCTGAAGTGTGGTTCCTCACTGTCCGGGCGAAACCGACTTCAAGTAGGCAATTACGGCCTTGGCATCGGCCTCGTTCATACGGAACGGCATCATTGGAAGCCGCAGGGGTTGGCCTGTAATCCAAATGCCGGTCGTCAGCAGTTTGATCATATCGGCGTCGCTCGCCGGGGGCGTCCCGCCGATTCTCGGGGCGGTCAGCGGCCAGTTAGGATCTCCATTTGCAGGCGCCCAGATCACCGGCGCACCTTGAAGTAAACGAGTGCGATCGAGAGATCCATCTCCGTTTCGTGGAGTGTGGCACTGCACGCACATGGCGACGTTTTCTGCAAGATACTTTCCCCGAGCCACGTCCGCACTGGGCGTGGCAGTGGGTTTTTTAGACTGCTGCGCCTGTGTCGCAGAGCATAGACTCGCCAATGCAACCGCGGTGAGCAAGCTTCGCCGGCAAATGGCCGGACCCAAACCGGCCCTCCGGAATGATGCGTGGGTCTTCATGCCTGTTCCTGATTCTTATTGCGAGCACCGTTGCTAGGCAGCCATTTTCTCATCGCAAACATGCTGATAATACTCGCGCCCTCGCTGGTAGCCGCGGGTATAGGCATCGGCAATCTTTTCCCCGGGATGCTGCCGCTCTAAATCTTCCAATCTGCTATCCATCTCGGCGGAGACTTGATCGAATTCCTGGCAGCGCGTCCTGGCATGAAGAGCGTCCTCGAAACCACGGCGGTAATATTTTTCGTCCGTGCGGAAGTCTCTGCCGGAAGCTTTGTAGTGCTCCTGTTCGGCACTTCGCAACCCAATCCACCACTGCCGGCGCGCGGCATCCACTTGCTCGGCGCCCTCGGTTGAGAGCAGTTCGCGCAAGCGCGCTGCTTCGTTTGCGTCTTCAGTGAAGGTGATGACGACGCTCTTTCCGCGGCGCAACGCGTCCTCATAAACGAATAATTCGTCTCCGGGAAGGCCATGCGTCTGAGAATTCTCGAGGGAGCCTCCGGCTGCGGCGCCAACAGTGCCGCCTGCGGCTGCAAGGAGTGCGCCGCCAAGCAAACCGGCTGCAGTGACCGCCCCAACACCGGGAATCAGCGCCGCTACAATCAAGGTTCCTGCCGAAAGCCCTCCTGCCGCGCCAAGAACCGCGCCGACCGCCTTGCCCATTCCGGGCTGTTCGCCGCTTACCACCGGTACGGCTTGCAACTGATGGTGGATGTCTCCCGGCGTCAACAAGATTATTTTGTCCGACGATGCGCCCGCTGCGCTCAGTGCACTCACGGAACGCTCTGCATCCGGCTGTGACGAAAAAATGCCAGTCACTGTCTTCACTTTGCACCTCCGCCCGGTCGAATTTGCCGGTAATCAATCGTGACCGCTCTTCACGGAGCTCGCCATACAGCAAAACCCTGAATTCCATCGCAGTTCGTGAAATTTTAAAATATGATTTCTGTAGTTCGCCAACGAAGTTGCAGGCGATCGTCGTGGACTTGTGGTTTGGAGTAACATCCCAGAAGTTACAAGACCGCAATTGGAGAAATCCATGAACGACGAAAACAAGGTTACGCGCAGAAAGTTTGCGGGCCTGAGCACGGCGGTGCTAGCTGCGGCCGGAATGTCGATGAATGGAAATGCACAGCAGCAGTCGAACGACCATAGCGCTCCAAACGAAACCGACCCCGGGCCGAAGAATGAAGCTCTCGCCAAAGAAAATCCAAGCTCCGTGTGGCCTCCAGAGACGGATAACGGAACCGTTCAGCCATTCAAATACTCGTTTTCCTTAGCGCATAAAAGAATCGAGCGCGGAGGTTGGACACGGCAAGTGACTGCGCGTGAGTTGCCGATTTCGAAAACCATCGCGGGCGTCGAAATGCGGCTTACTGCGGGCGGCGTCCGCGAGTTGCATTGGCATGTGTCTGCAGAGTGGGCCATCATGCTCTACGGCAATGCGCGAATCACAGCCGTGGATCAGAACGGCAAGAGTTTTGTGAGTGATGTTGGCAATGGCGATCTGTGGCTCTTTCCACCGGGGATTCCTCATTCGATACAAGGTCTCGGACCGGACGGTTGCCGTTTCCTGCTCGTCTTCGACGATGGAAACTTCGACGAATTCCAGACGTTCCTGATTTCCGATTGGCTGCATCACACACCAAAAGAAATTCTCGCAAAGAATTTTGCCGTGCCGGAATCGACATTCGACAAAGTTCCCAAGCGAGAGCTCTTCATTTTTCAGACGGGCATGCCAGGTGACTTGAAACAGGAGCAGGCTCAGGCGGCCCAGGGTACCGGCACGGTGCCGAAGAGTTTTGATTTTAAGGCTAGTCAGATGAAGCCGACCAAAGTGACCAAGGGCGGCAGCGTGAAGATCATCGATTCGGAAACGTTCCCGGTTACTCCTGTTTCGGCTGCGATCGTGACGCTGAATCCCGGCGGACTGCGCGAACTGCACTGGCATCCGAATCAGGATGAATGGCAGTACTACATCAGCGGCAAGGGCCGCATGACCGTTTTTGAAGCCGCGGGCCGCGCGCGCACCTTTGATTTTCAGGAAGGCGATGTGGGTTACATCCTGCAGTCGAATCCACATTACATTGAGAACACCGGGGACACGGATCTTGTGTTCCTCGAAATGTTCAAGACCGCCCATTACGAGGATATTTCGCTGGCGGAGTGGATGGCGCATACTCCGCACCTTCTGGTCGATCAGCATTTGCAAGTGGGGCAACAAATGCTCGATCAAATTCCGAAGGAGAAATCGGCCATCACACCGCTGTGAGTACGCTCTCGAAAAGATTCTGTCGCTGAGTCGAAGGACATGCTCGTCGCGCGTCGAGGCGAACAACCGTCGATAGTCATTTCACATCCAAGGTCGGGTGAAACCGCGGCCCGAGGTTGTGGATCGTCATGGCGCAGATCTGGTTTTGCACGGGCACGCGCATAATGGACAGCTTGAGGAAAAAACCACTGGCGGAAGTCCCGTCTATAACGTCGCCATCACTTTGCTTCAACAACGACAACCACCCTCGGATTATCGCGTATTCGATCTCTAAGAATGCAAGGATCACTTCGCAACAAGACATTGCTTGGCGCGACTCGTCTGGCTGACAGCGATTGGCAATTTCTAGTGTGGGCGCCGAACTCGCGTACGGTGGAAGTGAATTTCGTCGACCGGAAACGGCGCATCGAAATGGAGCCGCTGGAGCGAGGATATTTTCGCGCGACGGTTGAGGACCTGGAGCCGAATGCGCGTTATCTTTACCGTCTCGAGGATGGGCGAGAGCTTCCTGATCCCGCGTCGCGATTTCAACCAGAAGGCGTGCATGGGCCCTCGCAGGGTTTTGATACAGGCGCTTTCGAATGGACTGATCACAGTTGGAGGGGGCGTCCGCTTGAAGGAAGTGTCTTCTACGAGCTTCACGTCGGCACCTACACTCGCGAAGGAACGTTCGAAGGGTTAATTCCGCATCTTCCTTATCTTGTCGATCTCGGCATCACAACCATCGAACTGATGCCCATCGCGCAGTTTCCTGGCTCGCGTAACTGGGGCTACGACGGAGTGTATGAATTCGCCCCGCAAAATTCGTATTGTGGGCCGCAGGCGCTTGGCGGTCCGCACGCGCTGCAGAAATTTGTAGACGAGGCGCACGCACACGGGTTGGCGGTTGCGCTGGACGTGGTCTACAACCATCTCGGCCCTGAAGGCAACTACCTTAATGCTTACGGGGCTTACTTTACCGATCTTTACCGCACTCCCTGGGGACAAGCGCTCAACTTTGATGGTGCAGGTAGTGACGAGGTCAGGAGATTCTTCATCGAGAACGCTTTGTATTGGCTGGAGGACTACCACGTCGACGCCCTGCGGCTCGATGCGATTCACGGAATCTTCGATTTCGGAGCGCGGCACTTTCTTGCCGAGTTGAAGGCGGCCGTATCCGATCTTTCGAAGCGACTGGGACGGCGGCTTCATTTAATTGCGGAGAGTGATTTGAATGATGCTCGCGTGCTGCACGGGCCCGAGCGGGGTGGGTATGGCATTGATGCGCAGTGGAGCGACGATTTTCATCACTCGGTGCATTCACTGCTAACGCGGGAGAGGACCGGTTATTACTTGGATTTTGGAGGGATCGACCCTCTGATTATGACGCTTAGAGACGGCTGGTTTTACAGCGGGCAATACTCGCGGCACCGCGAACGGCATTATGGGAATTCGCCATGCGGGATTGCGCCGTCGCGTTTTGTCGTTTGTGATCAGAATCACGACCAGGTTGGAAATCGCGCGGCCGGGGAGAGATTAAGCTCTCTGGTTAGTTTTGAGGCGGCCAAACTGGCGGCGGGAATCACATTGCTTTCGCCTTTTACTCCTTTATTGTTCATGGGCGAAGAGTATGGGGAGACGGCGCCGTTCCAGTATTTCACGAGCCACGGAGATCCAGGGTTAATCGAAGCCGTGCGCAAAGGCCGGCGAGAAGAATTTGCCGCGTTTGGATGGGAAGAAGGTGTTCCCGATCCGCAAGACGAGAAAACATTTTGCCGGTCAAAACTCGATCATTCGCTGACCGCCGTCGAGCCGCATCGTACCATGCTGGGGTTCTATCGAGAGTTGATTCAAATTCGCAAGCGCTACGACCTGGGCGGAGATGCGACGCAAACAGTTAAGCTGCTCAATGAGAGCGGTGTTCTGCTGTGGCGAGAAACCGATGAACAAGTAGCAATGCTCTTCAATTTCGGGGCCGCGGAGATGGTTGTAAAGCTACCCGAACTGGCCGGTGCATGGTCGACCGTCATTCGCTCGTCCGACCAAAAATGGAGGGGACCAAAGGCTGATTCACCGCCGGAGACGACGATTCCCGCTGCCGGCGAAGTTCGACTGCCCGCACTCTCTTTATTAATGCTTTCACGAGCGGGCGCTGCTGGAAAATCAGCATGAAATACGTTTGCATTCACGGGCATTTTTATCAGCCGCCGCGCGAGAATCCTTATCTCGAGGCGGTCGAACTGCAGGATTCCGCCTACCCTTACCACGACTGGAATGAACGAATCACGGCCGAGTGCTACGCGCCGAATGCCGCATCCCGAATTACAGATGCGCAGAATCGAATCGTAAAACTCGTCAACAATTACGCGCACATCAGCTTCAACTTCGGCCCTACTCTGCTTTCCTGGATGAAAGAGCAGGCCCCGAGCCCATATCAGGCAGTCCTTGACGCTGATATGGAAAGCCGCGAACACTTCTCCGGGCATGGCTCCGCGATAGCGCAAGGTTACAACCACATGATTCTTCCGCTGGCCAGTCGCCGTGACAAAGTGACGCAGGTGAAATGGGGGATTCGTGACTTTGAGAGCCGTTTCGGCAGGAAGCCGGAGGGCATGTGGCTGCCTGAGACTGCGGTCGACACCGAAACATTGGAAGTCCTCGCGGAGAACGGAATCAAGTTCACAATTCTCGCCCCGAGGCAAGCGAAACGGGTGCGAGCCAAGAACAGCAAGGACTTTGTAGACGTCAGTGGAGCGCGGGTCGATCCCTCGCATGCCTATGTTGCCGAGTTACCGTCGAAGAAACAAATCAATCTCTTCTTCTACGACGGACCCATTTCACAAGGTGTTGCGTTCGAAGGATTACTGGATGACGGAAAGAAGTTTGCGGATCGGCTGCTGGGTGGCTTCTCTAACGAGCGCCAGGGACCGCAACTGGTCAACATCGCCACTGACGGAGAAAGCTACGGCCATCATCATCATTACGGTGAGATGGCGTTGAGTTATGCGCTGGAAGAAATACAGAATGGGAACGTAGCGAAGCTCACCAACTATGGGGAGTTTCTGGAGAAGCATCCTCCTGAGTACGTAGCGGAGATTGTCGAGAACAGCTCCTGGAGTTGCGTTCATGGCGTGGAGCGCTGGCGCAGCAATTGCGGCTGTAACTCCGGCGGGCATTCCTGGAACCAGGAGTGGCGCGCTCCGCTGCGCGCGGCTCTCGACTGGTTGCGCGATCGAATGGCGCCGATCTACGAATCGCAGATGAAGAAGCTTTGCCGCGATCCCTGGGAAGTGAGAGATGACTACATCCGGGTGATTCTCGACCGCTCGGAGGAAGCACGAAAAAACCTCTTCGAAGCTCACGCGCTGAAGCCGTTGTCTCCCGAAGAAGAGATCACCGCTCTGAAGCTTCTCGAGATGCAGCGCCACGCACTGCTGATGTACACGAGTTGCGGGTGGTTCTTCGATGAGCTTTCCGGGCTGGAGACGGTCCAGGTCATCCACTATGCGGGCCGCGCTTTGCGGCTTGCAGAAGAGCGCTCGGGCGAGAAAATTGAGCCCGAGTTCCTGCAGAAACTTGCAGTCGCGAAGAGCAACATCGCCGAATACGGCGATGGCGCGAAGATCTACGAACGGTGGGTGAAACCGGCTGTGGTGGATATTCCGCGCGTGGCCGGCCACTATGCGATCAGTTCGCTGTTCGAGAACTATCCAGAGAAAACGCGGGTCTACTGCTACGACGTGGAGCGCACCGAGTATTCGTTGGAAGCCGAAGGCAAGCTGCGGCTGGCCATAGGCTGTGCGAAATTCCGGTCCGCGATTACCAACGAATCGGAGGCATTGGATTTCTCCGTGCTGCACCTGGGTGATCACAACATAACTGCGGGAGTTCGGCCGGCGAGTAGTTCCGCTGAGTCTGACCAAAAGAAACTCGTAGCAGCATTTGAACAGGCGGATACGGCGGAAGTGATCCGCATGCTTGACCAGGTTTACGGCAAAGATACGTTCTCATTGCGTCAGCTATTCCGTGATGAGCAACGAAAGATCACGAGCCTTATCCTGAATGAGTCGCTGAACTCGGCGTCCGCTCTGTACAAAACTGTATTCGAAAGCCAGGCTCCCCTGATTCGCTTTCTGAACGGGCTCGACATTCCCGTGCCGAACGCGCTGAAGTCCGCCGCGGAGATCGCATTGAACAGCCAGTTGAAGCAGTACCTCGATCGTCCTGACCTTGATGTCGATAGTATTCAAGGATTATTGCGGGAAGCGGTGGCAAGCAAAATTAATCTTGACGAGACCACGCTGGAATACAAACTGCGGCGGCGGGTTGAGAAAGACGCTGCTGAATTTGCGGCGAATCCATCGGACTTCGGCGCTGTCGAAAAAATCATCAAGTTGCTGGATCTGATTCCGTCGTTTCCGTTTTCGGTGGTGCTGTGGGAGGTGCAGAACATTTGCTACCGCCCGTTGATTACAGCTTTTCAGCACAACGGATGGCATGGGGCGTCGGCGGATCCGAACGCGAAGCAGTGGCACGAGCAGTTGAACCGGCTTGCCACCCAGTTGCATATCCTTTTGCCTCAGAGTTAGAAATGCAGGCGACACGTTTTCCATCAGCGACGTACCGCGTTCAGCTGAATAAGAACTTTCGCCTCGCTGACGCGATCAAGCTTCTCGACTACCTCCACGATCTTGGGATTTCTGATGTGTATTTATCTCCGGTCCTTGGGAGCCGGAAGGGAAGCGACCACGGCTACGACGTAACCGACCCCACGCGCATTAATCCGGAACTCGGAAGTGAAGAAGACTTTCACGCCTTACAAGCCGAATTACAGAATCGCGGGATGGGCCTGCTGCTTGACATCGTGCCCAACCACATGGCCGCAAGCGCGGAAAATCCATGGTGGATGGATGTTCTTGAAAACGGCACGCAATCTCCCTATGCGGGATTTTTCGACATCGACTGGCATCCGCACGCGCGCAGCCTTGAAGGCAGAATTCTGCTGCCTGTTCTTGGCCGCCCATTCGGCGAGGCACTCGAAGCAGGGGAGATCCATCTTGTATTTCAGGAGGGAAAGTTCTTCTTTCAATATTTTGAGTCGATTTTTCCGCTGGCTTCGAGGTCCTATCATTCGATTCTCGATCACCGGCGCGATCAACTGAAGCAGACTCTCGGCGAGGAAACGGCCCTGTATCACGAGTATTCCGGAATTCTTGCATCGCTCCTCGATCTGGTGCGCGCCGAGCGTCGATTGTCAGAAACTGCCGGCGACCGGAGACTGCGTTATGAGTCGGCACGGGACCGGCTGTGGTCGCTCGCGAAAGGCAGTTCGGAATTTGCGGGATTTGTTGAGGAGAGCGTGCGGGAGATCAATGGCACGCTGGGCAATCCTGGCAGTTTTGGCTTCCTGCAGAGACTGCTCGCGGAGCAGAATTACAAACTGTGGTACTGGCAGAATCTGAACGAGAGCATCAATTACCGGCGGTTTTTTACGATTGCGGATTTGGTCGGAGTGCGGGTCGAAGATCCGGTCGTCTTCGAAGCGACGCACGGTTATATTCTGCGGCTGGTCTCGAAAAACCCGCTCGCCGGACTTCGAGTCGATCATATCGACGGGTTGCGCGATCCTTTGGCGTACCTCAATAAACTACAGGAACGGCTGGCCTCGTCTGAAAATCATTCACAAGGGCCGTCTTACGTTTTGGTAGAAAAAATTCTTTCGCGGCACGAGCCGCTGCCCGGGGATTGGCCGGTGAGCGGGACAACCGGGTATGACTACCTGAACGAAGCAAATGCCGTTTTCATCGATCCCGAAGGAGGGAAGCGGGTTAAGGAGATTTACTCGGCTTTTATCGGCAGGGAACAGAATTATGCGGATGTCGCCTACCAGAAGAAAAAACTGGTGATGAGCCGGCTGCTCGCCGTGGAAATGAGAACGCTCGGGCGGCAGCTTGCCGAACTTGCCGCGCAGGACCGTTATGCGCGCGAGCTTCCCCGGGGGCAGTTGATCGAAGCATTGATCGAGGTCACAGCCTGTCTCGATGTGTATCGAACTTACATTCGCAATGTCGATGTGCCGCCTATTGCGGCCGAATTCATTGAGGCGGCGGTAAAGGAGGCTCGGGGCCGCGCGAATCAGATCAGCAGCGCGTGTTTCAACTTTGTGCGGGACGTGCTTCTGTTGCCGAATCTCCCACATGTGCTTCCCGATCAGCGCGAGGCCCGGCTGGCTTTCGTCATGCGATGGCAGCAGTTCACTGGACCGATCGTGGCCAAGGGTCTCGAGGACACGGCGCTTTATGTTTACCATCCCTTATTGTCGCTGAATGAGGTCGGAGGAAGTCCATGTCCATCGGGGAAAGATTCTCGCGGGGAGTTTTATGAATTCCTCGACAACCGGCTGCAGCGCTGGCCGGGCAGCCTGGACGCCAGCACGACGCATGACACAAAGCGCAGCGAAGATGTTCGCGCTCGCCTCAATGTCCTCTCCGAGATTCCCGACGAATGGAAGCAGCATCTAGAGCTTTGGTCACAGCAGAATGCCCAATATAAGAAGAAGATTGATGGGCAACCGGTTCCGGACCTCAACGAAGAATATTTTCTCTATCAGACGCTGCTGGGTGTGTGGCCTTTGGATAGTGAATCCTGCAAAACGTTGGTCGAGAGACTACAGGCGCATCTGGTGAAAGCCACGCGAGAGGCCATGGTTCATACGCGCTGGACGCGGCCGAATGAGCCTCATGAAGAAGCGCTGCAGAAGTTTGTAGTTGACATTCTTTCTTCGGAGAAAAATACGGATTTCCTCCGCGATTTCCGCCACTTCCAAAAGAAAATCGCATACTTCGGTATGATCAACGGTCTTTCGCAAGCCTTGCTGAAGATTGCTTCGCCGGGTGTAGCGGATTTTTATCAGGGCTCGGAGTTGTGGGACTTGCGGCTTGTCGATCCCGACAATCGCGGTCCGATTGATTTTGCGAAGCGCATGGCGGCGCTCGAAAGTGTCGCTCAGGCTCATTCTGCCTCCGACTTGGATAACCTCCGTGAGCATTGGCATGATGGGCGGATCAAGTTGTACCTTTTGCGCCAGGCGCTCCGGTTTCGTCGCGAAAATTGCGATCTGTTCCGCTCGGGCGAGTTTAACCCTTTGAAATCTTCGGGCCGCTATTCTCAAAATATCGTCGCTTTTCTGCGCCGTGGAAACGGCGGCGCGCAGGCTCTCATTGCCGTGCCCAGATGGCTTTCTCAGCTAAAGATTAAAGATGCCGCCTCAGTCGATTGGGCTGACACGGGACTTACGCTTCCTGCAGGTGCGTCTTCCCAGTGGAACAATGTCCTCGCACAAAATGAGATTGCGGCGAATGTGAAGGACGGAGAACTTACTTTTCTGGCTGGAGATTTATTCAGGGAATTTCCCGTGGCGCTGCTGCATTCTTGATTCCACCGACGTTTTTCTCATCGGTCGGCGACGATAAACTGGCACGGATGTATCCTCACTTGTAGATGATTGATTGCTGTTCCCGCCGCTTTGCAAATTTTTGTTCCGCGCAGGGGAAGACATTTTTTTCGCAATCCTTGTCTATAATGACCGGAGCTTGAAGGGGATCGAATCCGAGTGGTGGGTCGACGAAGAGCCCGATGTCGGTGGAATGTATGAAAGTGAGGCCCGGAATCGAGGTGGCGGGCCTGAGTGACGTGGGCTGCCAGCGGGAGAATAACGAAGACTCCTTTCTCTATTGGGAGCCTGCTGATGATCGGGAGTTCGAGCGCAAGGGAAGACTTGCCGTAGTGGCCGATGGAATGGGCGGATATGAAGGGGGTCTGGAAGCCAGTCGGCTGGCGGTGGATACCGTGCGCGAGGTTTACGACAGAGTGATGCGCGACGACCCGCAGGTTGCTTTGGTGGAAGCTTTCTTAACGGCTCATGACAAGATCCAGAACTATGCAGTCGAGAATCCTGAATTTCAAGGCATGGGCACTACGTGCACGGCGCTGGTGATCCTGGGTCGTCAAATCCATCTTGGTCACGTTGGCGACAGCCGCTTGTATCTTGTGCGCGGCTCTGAGATATCGCGGCTGACTCGAGATCACTCTTATGTTGGAAGGTTGGTCGAGAGTGGAATTGTCCGAGCGGAGGATGCGGAGAAGCATCCGCAACGGCACATTCTGACCGCGGCTTTGGGGGCAGGGAACGAGCTTTCTGTCGATGGGATGGAACAGACTGTGAAGTTGCTGGACGGTGACGACTTGTTGTTGTGCACGGATGGATTATGGGGAGTAGTGAGCGAGGACGAACTGCAGAATGCGGTTGCGAATCACACTC
Source organism: Candidatus Sulfotelmatobacter sp. (assembly GCA_036490235.1). Taxonomy (GTDB): domain Bacteria; phylum Acidobacteriota; class Terriglobia; order Terriglobales; family Acidobacteriaceae; genus Sulfotelmatobacter. Next base: position 13,051 of record DASXEG010000042.1, read on the forward strand.
CGATTGAGTGCTGCAAGGAACTCGTAAAAATGGCTCGGCAGCGAGGCGGTCCGGACAACATTACGCTGCAAGTGCTGCGGGTGGTGGCAGAGGATTAACGCACAACGCGAGACGATTTTCTGCCCGAACACCTCATTTTTCGCTTGAGCCGGTTTTCTTAACCGCAATCAGATGCACATCTGCAACTTTCTTCCTTTCCGTTAGCTATCCCGTAAGCCATTGAAAATGCGTGAAGGCGGACGGTTTTATCCCGCACCGAAGTTGGCTCTTTGATTGCACATCCCTTTAAGTTCGATAAAGTCTATTAAACCAATGGACTTTATGGCATAATGGCCAGCCATAAAAACTTTTACAAACATGAGAGCGTCAGGAAAATGAAAATTTCACAAAAAGGGCTCTACGCCCTGCAGGCGATGATGATGCTGGCGCGGCATTACAACCAGGGGGCGATCAAGATACGGCAGATCGCGTACGAAGAAAATCTTCCGGAAAAGTTTCTGGAATTGATTCTGCTTGAACTGAAAAACGCGCGCATGGTGGAGAGCGTGCGCGGGGCGAAGGGTGGGTACCAGTTGCGGCGGGAACCGTCGGAGATCTATTTAAGCGAAATCATGCGGCTGATTGACGGACCGCTGGCGCCGTTTGGCGACGCGGAACAGTTGCGCAGCCTGATCAACCGCGACGATGCACACCGGGCTCTGTATCAACTGTTTCTGGATGTTCGCGATGCGGCAGCGAACATTCTGGAGAACACTTCTCTTGCGGATTTGATAGCCCAGCCCGGACCGAGGGGGAAGGGTAAGAAAGCAGCAAAGAAAAAAGAAAAGGCCAGCATTCTGCCAATGGTGGTTGGGGGAACGGGAAAGTGAGTCGAAGGTGTTTGATGGTCTGCTGTTGGGTGCTAGCACTGACATCGTCAACCTAGATTCTGCGACGCAAGAGATTCCTTAAAATTTTCTGCGGTTTTATTGTTCGATCAACAGATGAGTACATAACGTAGCCAGTTCTGAAAGACTACTAAATCGATAGTAATTATTGGTAAAAATGAGATTCAACCGGGGAGACCGAAACGAGCCTTCCGCGAGTTCGGAAAATTTCTGTAATACCCCCAGTAAGTTGTTTCAACGAAAACTAAAAGAAGAGGATTTCATTCCATGAAAGCCAGCACGAAACTATTTGCAACAGCGCTCACGGTCGGGGTTTTAACCCTTGGCCTGTGGGCGGAAGACCCATCGTCAGCGGCGGCAGCGAAAGACGCCGCTGCCACACCAGCAGCTTCTCCGGCGCCAGCCATAATAACGGCGGCGGACTTGCAAGCACTGAAAGATGCACTAGCCGCGCAGCAACTGCAACTGCAGCGCCTGGAGCAGCAACTCCAACGGCAGCAGGAGCAGCAAGCTGCGGCCGCCGCCGCGAGCAAGGCGGAGGAGAAGACGGTCCTGCAAGACCAGGTTGCCGGACTTTCGACCGGAATTCCGACAGGAATCCAGCCAGCGGCCGCGCAGAGTCCGGCTCAGAATCTGCAAGAGACAGCCCCAACGCCGGACACGAGTCCGATAGAGGGTCCGCTGACGATTCACTTTCGAGGCATCAACATAACCCCAGGCGGATACGTTGCGGCAGAATTTGTTCGGCGATCGAGAGCGCTGAGCGCAGACCTGCCGACTCCATTTAACTCGGTGACTATGCCGGGAGCATCGCAAAGCCAGCTTTCCGAATTTTTTGGATCGGCTCGGCAATCCAAGATCACGACCTTCGTGAATGGCAAGGTGAAGAATGTCGATCTCTCCAGCTACGTTTCGGCTGACTTTCTGTCGGCCGGTGTGACTTCCACATCGACATCGACGAATAGCTACACGCTTCGCCTCCGGCAGGCGTGGGCGCAGGCCAAGTTCGACAGCGGCTGGAGCTTTCTCGGCGGCCAGATGTGGAGTCTGGCAACCGAAAACGGAAGGTCGATTTCGCCGGACGATGATCTGGGCAGAACCAACGACTCGCGCCCCAAGACAATCGATCCCTCGTATAACGTCGGTTTCGTTTTTACGCGGCAGTATGGAATTCGTCTAACCAAGACGTTCGGGGATAAGGTCGCATTTGCCGTCGCCATGGAAAATGCTCAAGGTACTCTCACCACCCACGGCAACGGGGATAACTTCCTGCTTGGAAACGCGGGTGCAAGCAACAGCTATAACAGTACTTCGACCTACACATTCAATCCATCGCCCGATCTTCTTGCCAAGGTAGCACTTGATCCGGGTTTTGGGCACTACGAGATTTTCGGCCTGTTCGACCGCTTCACGGGCCGCATATTTCCTTGCGGCGAAGTGGCGCTTGCCACGGGAGCCACGGCTGGCCCATGCCCGAGCGGAGTTGGAACTGGTCCAAACGCTACCGGCGCATACAACGACTCCAGAAACGGTGGCGGCTTCGGCGCGAGCGGGCGCTGGAATATTGCCCACAGGGTGATGTTCGGGGTGAAAGGATTCGGCGGAAGCGGAGTTGGACGCTACGGTCCCGCTGGGCTTCCGGATGTCTCGATCAATGGCGACGGCAGTCTGCACGAGGTTAAGAACCTGATGGGGCTGACCACGCTGGAGATCCAGACAACGAAAAAACTCAGCCTCGATTTTTACGGTGGAACCGAATACGCAGGACGTGCAGCAAGCTTCGACCCGATCAGCGGAAAGGCAGTCGGTTACGGTGCGCCTCAGTTCAACAACTCCGGCTGCTATACCGAGTTGCCCCCGACGGTTAACACCGGCTTTACTCCGACCAGCTTGAGCAATTGCGCGGCAGATACGCGGGCGTTGATTGAAGGAACGGCCGCCGCCTGGTATCGGTTCTACAACGGTCCTCGCGGTCGGTTCCAGTTCGGAGTGCAATATTCCTATCTCACACGCCAAACCTGGTCGGGCGTAGGATTCGCCGGGAAAACCGGATCAGGCGTTTCGCCGGAGGGAGTTGACAACATGATTTTCACTTCCTTCCGCTACTACCTGCCTTAAGGAAAAACGGTCCTGCGCCGCGCGGCGGGGTCCGTGCGCTCAACGGAGGTTACCCCAGCTCCGAAGGGCGCCTTCCCTTCGGAAAGACCGGCCCGGTTTTGGCTACTCTCCTTTTCCGGGCCGGTGGTGCTAACTTAAGAAGAACAAGTTGCATCGTCAGGCGATATATATGAGTTCGAGACGCGAATTTTTAAAACAGATATCTGCCGCCGGACTTGTGGCGGGAACGGTGCCGCTCACGGTGACGAGCGCTTTTGCGCAAGGAAAGAGGGTCCCGTTCCCCGGCGAAGATGGAATGGTTCTTCGCTCATTCCGCTTCATCGATTTGGAGAGCCCGGTTGAGTACTTCAACACCTGGTTGACTCCGGTGCCGCACTTTTTTGTGCGCAACCACATGCATGAGCCTAGCGAGATCGATGCTGCCACATGGCAGCTTTCGATCGGCGGAAAAGTGGACAAGCCGCTGACCTTGGACCTTGCCGCGCTCGCAAAGATGGAGACGCATTCGGTGGTGAATACGGTTGAGTGTGCGGGGAACGGACGCGGGCTGTTTCGTCCTCAGGCGGCAGGCATTCAGTGGGGTAAAGGAGCGGTGGGGACGGCGCGTTTTTCGGGTCCGCGGCTGCGTGATGTTTTGCAGCGAGCCGGAATAAAGCCAACTGGCAAACACGTTATGTCTCGAGGCAATGATGATATTCCGGGCAAGGTGCCTCCATTCATTCGGAGCATCCCAATTGAAAAGGCACTCGATGCCGATACGCTGATTGCGACGCACATGAATGGAGCGCCGCTGACGAAGCATCACGGATTTCCGGCGCGGGTGTTGGTTCCGGGCTGGGTTGGCTCCGCTTCCTGCAAGTGGCTGGCGGAAATTAAAGTGCTCGATGCGGAGTTCGTCGGCAATTTCATGAATCCGGGCTATCGGCTGCCGAACCAGCCGGTGAAGCCGGGCGAAGCGGTGAAGCCGGAAGATACGCACCCCGTGACCGCGCTTGGGGTGAAGTCGGTGATATCGGGACCTGGCGACGGAACCACTGTGAAAACTGGAAGAGTTTCGGTGCATGGTGCGGCGTGGGCCGGGGAAGCAAACATTGTGAAGGTGGATATTTCAATTGATGGAGGGGGAAACTGGATTCCCGCGAAACTGGGGCACGAACAATCGCATTATGCATGGCGAATGTGGAGTTATGAATGGAAGGCGGTTAAGCCGGGAAATTACACGCTGCAATCACGCGCGACCGACAGTCAAGGACGGACGCAGCCAGCAACTCCAGTGTGGAATCCCAGCGGCTATCTCTACAACGCCGTTGATGAGGTGAAGGTGCATGTGGCGTGATCGAGTAAATAAATCACAACAATTCTTAATGAGAGTTGCGATATCTTTTGCTGCCGTAGCCTGCATCGTGTTTCTGGGCTCGTTCGAGGCACGCTCTTTCGGAGCGGGAGGCGAGAAGGCGATGCCGAGCTACGCCGCAGAATTGCCAGCAGGGCCGATGCAAGCCAAGGCTACGACGACGTGCACGGAGTGTCACGAGGCGCGAATTCTTTTGCAGCAAAGGCTGAGCAAAGCGGCATGGACAAAGGAAGTCGACAAGATGACGAAGTGGGGAGCGCTGGTCGATCCCGCGGATCGCGAGGCGCTGATTGATTATCTGAGTTCGAACTTCAGTCCCGACAAGCCGCCCTACGAGCCGCAACGGACTGCAGTGGGCAGCCGCAAATCCGCAAAATAGGTTAGGCTCAAAAGCAAAGCGCTGCCGACCAAGCGCCTGTGTTCCTTGCGCTACGGCAGCGCCGCCACTACTGAGCCCAAATACATGGCCAAAGTATAGGAACTTCAATGCACCTTTTCTAGTGCATCCCGGGGTTCCACACAATTCGATGCCGGGCGTCGGAGAAGGTTTACGGGTTTTTCCCAGTTTTCTCTTCGTTTTGGGGACTGTTCTCTGGGGTTGAGGTTTTCTCTGGGCGCAGCAGAGGGAACAAAATCACGTCTCGGATGGTGTGGGAATCAGTGAGCAGCATGATCAGGCGATCCACTCCTACTCCCACACCGCCGGTCGGAGGCATTCCATAAGAAAGTGCGCGGATGTAGTCTTCATCCATCTGATGGGCTTCTTCGTCGCCGCGTTCGCGCTCTTTCAACTGCGCTTCGAAGCGGCGGCGCTGATCTTCGGGATCGTTGAGTTCGCTGAAACCGTTGGAGATTTCCATTTGTCCGGCGTAGACCTCGAAACGCTCGGTCCAGTCGGGCTCGTCGGGCTTTTGCTTGGAGAGCGGAGAAACGGCGGTGGGAAATTCGTAGATGATGGTTGGTTGGGTGAGATGTTCTTCGGCCACGGCTTCGAACAGGCTGGCAATCGTTTTTCCGGTTGGCTCCGCAGGATCGTAGGCAACATGCGCGTGCGCTTGGTTGAATCTCTCGACTAGTTCCTTCACAACATCGGCCGAAGTGAAATCATTCATTTCGGGTTTTGATCCTGCCACTTCGGGCCAATAGTGAATGATTGCCTCGCGCATGGTCATGCGCTTCCAGTCGGCCCAATCAATTTCCTGATCGCCCCATTTTGATTTTGTGCTGCCGTTCACGTCTTTTGCGGCCTGTGTGATCAACTCCTGCGTGAGGTCGATCATGTCGCGGAAGTCGGCGTAGGCCTGGTAATACTCGAGCATGGTGAATTCGGGATTCCAGCGCCAGCCGAGGCCTTCATTGCGGAAGTTGCGATTGATTTCATAGACACGATCGAATCCGCCGACGATCAGACGCTTCAGATAGAGTTCGGGAGCGATGCGCAGGTACAGGTCCATGTCGAGCGTGTTGTGATGAGTGACGAATGGCCGCGCGACTGCGCCGCCGGCAATGGGCTGCATCATCGGTGTTTCGACTTCGATGAAGCCGTGCGATTCCATGGTGCGGCGCAGAGATTGCACCAGCTTGCTGCGCTTCAGAAAAACTTCGCGGACTTCGGGATTCACGACCAGATCGACATAACGCTGGCGGTAGCGAAGTTCAACATCGGCGAGCTCGTTGAATTTCTTATTCTCCTGATCGGGGTCGTCTGATGCAATCATCTTGCCGGCGGGAAGTGGCAGAAGGTCTTTACTCAGGAAGGTAAGTTCTTGTACGTGGATCGTGAGTTCGCCGGTGCGGGTGCGAAATAGATAGCCGCTGACTCCGATGTGGTCGCCAACATCGAGCAGTTTGTATAAGGTGAAGCCGGCGTCTCCTACCTCGTCTTTCTTAACATAAATCTGCAATCGCTGGCCGGATTGTTGCAGGTGAGAAAACCCCGCTTTGCCCATCAGGCGAATTGCCATGATCCGTCCTGCAGCGCGCAGGTTTACGCGGGGAGTTTCCAGTTCTTCGGCGGCTTTCTGCGAGTACTCCGCGAGAATCTGCGGAATCGTGTGGGTGAATTCGTATTTGCTGCGATAGGCCGCCTGGCCGAGGGCTTCAATCTGCTTGAGCTTCTGACGGCGCAGTTCGTAAATATTTTCGTCGAGAGGCAAAGGGGTCCTTATTTAGCCGGAGGAAATTGCGCTTGTCTGGCGCGGAGATCAATAAACGATGAAACGTGATTATAAACAATTGTTGTCCGCGAAGCTGAACCTGCGGGGGTGGCCCTTTGTCTTATCTCTGTACTGTGGTACATTGGTACATAATGATTGACGATTCGAAATTGCTGGTGGAGCGCATCCAGACCGGAGTGCGCATGGAGAAGCGGCTGCTCAAAATCCTGAAAGCGTTTGCGGAATATCACGACATGACGCTCGGCGATTTGCTGGAAGGTATCGTGTTGCACGCTTTTGACGGTAAGACGCCTTTCAGCCAGGCATCGCTCGACCGGATTAAGGACCTGAAGCGGTTTTATGAATTTGATCTGGACTCGAGTGCCAGTCACCGTCTCAAGGAAATCAAATCGCGGCCGGCGCGGAAGCGGGCTGCCGACAAATCATAAGGAGCCTGATCAATGGCGCCATCGACAAAATCGGCAGTGATAGGCCTGCAGTGGACGCTGGGAGTGGTGATTTTGATCGAAGCGATCTTGTTTGTTTTGCCCAGCGCCGCCCGGCTTTCGCCCGCACCCATATGCCGAACATGATCCGTTTGGCGCTGGGATTTGGAGAAATCGCGGGATGCGTTCTGATGCTCTATCCGCGTACGGCTGCGCGTGGGGCGTGGTTGCTGCTGGCGGTGATTGTGCTGGCAATCGTGATTCACCTTCTGCACGGGATATACGGAATCGGAAATCTTGTGATCTACGCGGCAGCGGCGTGGGTGGTCGCGGAAGAGAGATAGTGAGCTGAGGAAACAGGGGCGAGGGGTTTTTATGGTGAGATTGGTGGCAGATCGACTGGGACAATGTGCACGGCAGGTCAGCCGAATAGGAAGCTTTGAGTTACCGTGTAGTGCTGACAGGGCTTTCCCGCTTTTCAGCCCGGAAGGTGAGCGAGATTGGGTGACCGGTTGGGACCCAAAGCCGGTGTTTCCGGAAAAGATCTCATTCGAGCCAGACACCGTTTTTCGTGAAGGTAAGGGGGACAACGAAGCCATTTGGACGATTGTTGATGCGGATTGGAAAACGTACCGGGCTGAGTATGTGCGGGTGGCTCCGGCGTCGCACACGGCGCACATTGTGGTGAAGGTCGAGCCATTCGAAGCGAAGCGGAGCGAGGTGACGGTGAATTATATGGTCACTGGCTTTGAAGCGAATGCGGAAACTGTGCTTGAGGCATTTTCGGAGGAGGCGTACGCGGCAAAGATGCGCGACTGGCAGAGACGAATCGTGGCTTATCTTGGGCATCAAGGATCTTAGTTGAAACCATCAAGGTCACGAAGGGACACTAAGGAATTCTTGACGACGTCATAGGTTGCGAAAATTAGCGGACAACTACTTTTGAAACCCGGGTGCTTGAAGTGGAAAAGGTGTCGGCGGTAATATAGCGTGCTTGATGTTCCGTGAGGGAGCTGATGCCACAAAATTATGTGCCGATTTTTCTTTTCATCGGAGTTCTTTTAATACTGCTTCCTCTCACTCTTTTGGCCGCGAAACTGGTGCGGCCAAACAATCCCAGCAAAACCAAGCTGATGCCTTACGAGTGCGGCATCGATCCGATCGATAATGCACGCGGCCGCTACACGGTTCGCTATTACATCGTTGCGATTCTGTTTGTGGTATTCGATGTGGAGACGATTTTTTTGTTTCCGTGGGCGGTGAAGTTTAAAGCGTTAGGACTTTTCGGTTTTATCGAAGTCCTGATTTTTCTTGTGATTCTTGTGGTCGGCTATATCTGGATCTGGCAAAAAGGGGCGCTGGAATGGGTGTAACGCCTGCACCGAACCCTGAACCTCAGGCGGAGACCTTTAGCGCAAGCCGCTGGACGCAAGGCAATTTTCTTTTTCCAACCAGGATCATCGTCAGTCCGCAGCGCGTGAGCCGCGTAAAGTCCCGGCTGTTTGGAAGTAACGAAGAGACGATCCCGATGTCGAAGGTGGCGTCGGTGCACATCAAGACCGGCGTATTGTGGTCGGTGATCGTGATTGAATCGAGCGGTGGTACCGATCCGATTACCAGTTACGGCCATCGCAAAAAGGATGCGCAACGCATCCGCGAGCTGATTGAGGGATATCAGGCGCAATCGCGCTCGTAGCGCGCTGTTCTGCGGTTTCGAAAAGCGAAGGTCATCAATTTTTATTTTCTGAGTTCGTTGACACCCTGCGCTCAAGCTGATAAAAGTTATCGTTATCTCCGTACCTAAATTGATCGGAGCTTTGTCCGTTCGCAGCTATGCCGGACAACCCTAACACGCCTCCTTCACCGCCGCCGGAAGACAAACCGACGGCGGAACTACCTGCAGTCCCCGGAGGAGTGAAAGCAACTCCCTCGGGATCCGTTCAAAGTGAACCCAAAACAGCTTCGGAAAAAGCGCCTTCCGCGCCTTCGACTCCAGCGGCATCGGCTCCGCCAAAGCCCGCTGCGGGCGCGCCGGCAGCTTCAACTGCGGCGAAGCCGGCAGCGCCGCCGAAAGCTCCGGTGCCTGCACCGGTTCCGTGGGATTCGCCGATGGTTGCGAAACTGAAACGTACCTACGGGTCGGGAATCGAACCGCTGACGTATGCGGGACAGAATTACATGAATGTGGACCGTTCCCTTATTCCCGAACTTTTGCAGGTTCTCAGGAACGAAGAACAGTTTGATTACTGCGTGGATATCACCTCGGTGCACTATCCGAAACGCGAGAAGCAGTTCGACGTCATGTGGGTGCTGTACTCATTCCCGCGCAATGAGCGGATTCGGGTGAAGACGCAGGTTTTGGATGGAGAAGCGTTGCCGAGCTCGGTGTCAATCTGGCCGGCGGCAAATTGGCTGGAGCGGGAAGTGTATGACATGTTCGGGATTCAGTTTGAGGGACATCCGGACTTGAAACGCATTCTGCTGCCTGAGGGATGGAAAGGATATCCTCTGCGCAAGGATTACGGCATTTTGCAGCAGGATAACGAGTGGGTGCAGATTAACCTGGGAATTGAAAGCGGGCAGTAGAAGCGATGGTCGACCAGAACACGCTCTCGCACCTGGAACTTGAGACTCACGACAAGACTCATCTTGATGCGAACGAGCTCGTGATTAATATGGGGCCGCAGCATCCCGCCACGCACGGCGTGCTGCGCGTGATTTTGCGGCTGGATGGCGAAAAAGTTCTTGGACTCGAATGCGTCATCGGTTATCTGCATCGCGGCGTTGAGAAGATCGGCGAGCACCGGACCTACACGATGTTCAATCCGTACGTCGATCGTATGGATTACGTCGCCGCGGTTTCGAATGGACTTGGGTATTGCGAGACGGTCGAGAAACTGCTGAATGTGGAAGCCCCTCCGCGCGCGCAAACCGTGCGGGTGATTCTGACTGAGTTGAACCGGATTGCGAGCCATCAGCTCTGGCTAGGCACACATGCGCTGGATATTGGCGCGATCACGCCGCTGTTCTACACCTTCCGTGACCGCGAAGAAATTCTGAAGATATTTGAAAAGTATTGTGGAGCACGGTTGACCACGCATGCGTTTCGCATTGGCGGCCTGCAGTACGAAACTTATAGCGGCTTCGAACAGGACGTTAAGAATTTCCTGAATTTCTTCCGCCCGAAGATTGATGAGTACGAAGAGTTGCTGACCACGAACCGCATTTGGGTGGAGCGTACAAAAAACATTGGGAAGATTTCGGCTCAGGATTGTGTTGCTTTGGGTGTAACAGGGCCGGTGCTGCGCGCGAGCGGCGTGAAATGGGATTTGCGCAAGGCGCAGCCTTACGCCAACTACAAGAATTTCGATTTCGATATTCCGATCGGGCAAAACGGCGATACTTACGACCGGTATCTCGTACGCATGGCGGAGATGCGGCAATCCGTGCGAATCATAGAGCAGGCGGTCGGTTCGCTGCCCGAGGGGCCGATCATGGCGAAGGTTCCAAAGGTCATGAAGCCCGCGCCTGGCGAGGTTTATCACTCGATTGAAGCGCCGAAGGGCGAGTTGGGATATTTCATCGTCAGCGATGGATCGACGCAGCCTTATCGGGTGCGCGTGAGGCCTCCGTCGTTTGTGAATCTGCAAGCGCTTGATCTGATGTGCCGGGGCCAGCTTGTGGCCGACGTGATCGCGGTGATCGGTACACTCGACATCGTTCTGGGCGAGGTGGACCGCTGATGGGCCAGGTCGTGCAGTACATCCAGTCGTATCTCGACAGCAATCAGACACCCGGCGCTGCGGGAAATATTTTCTGGATGCTCGTCTACATCATGCTGGTGTTCACGGGGCTGTCGATCGCCGTGATTGCGATGAACTGGCTGGAGAGGAAAATTCTGGCGCACATGCAGGTGCGGCTCGGGCCGATGCGTGTTGGGCCACATGGATTGCTGCAGCCGATTGCGGATGCGATCAAGTTGCTCTTGAAAGAAGACATCATGCCCGCCGAGGCGGACGGTGCGATTTTCTGGTGCGCGCCATTGATCGTTGTGCTGGCGGCGTTTACGGTGTTTGTTGTGGTGCCGTTTGGGCCGACTCATGCAATCACCGACATGAATATCGGAATTTTATTCATGCTTGGGGTGTCGTCGTTGAGCGTGTTGGGAATTGTGATGGCCGGGTGGGCGTCGAACTCGCACTATCCTCTGATGGGAGCACTGCGGTCGAGCGCACAGATGATTTCCTACGAAGTGGCGATGGGATTGGCGGTGATTTCGGCAATCCTGATGACCAGTTTGAATGCCAGCGGTACCGGAACCTTGAGCATGATCGGGATTGTGGAGGCGCAGCAGGCGCAGGGCGAGTGGTTTATCTTTAAGTTCTTTCCCTTGGGATTGATCGCATTCTTCATTTTTGCCGTTGCCATGGTTGCGGAGACCAATCGCGCGCCATTCGATTTAGCGGAAGCGGAATCGGAACTGACGGCGGGCTTCCATACGGAATACAGCGGTTTCCGCTGGTCATTATTCTTTCTCGCAGAATATTCGGCGATGATCGCGGTTTCTTCCATCGCGGTTACACTTTGGCTGGGCGGATGGCTGCGGCCGTTTCCCCACTGGCTGGGCGGGACGACTTGGGATCTTATTTTCTCTTTCGTTCCCGGCGCAACGTTTCTTTTTTTGGCTGCGATTACATTCTTCAACGTTATCCGGATGCCGAAGCATCCCTATTTTCGGATTCAGACGATCGGACTTGCCGGGTTCGCAGTTGCTCTTGCGATCATCGGATTGATACTTTTCGTTCCGGATGTCCGAGTACGCGTTCAGGATATTTTCTGGTTCACGGCGAAAGTCGCGGGCTTCATGTATCTCTATATCTGGTATCGTGGCACTTTCCCTCGATACCGCTTTGACCAGTTGATGAAGATCGGCTGGAAAGTTTTGTTGCCCGTGGGATTAGGGGTGCTGCTTCTTACGGCGGGCGTGGGATTGGTTCAGCAGAACTTATGGCACCAGTAGCTACACCATTTTTCTTTTATCTGTTCGCTGCCATCATGCTGATCGGCGGCATCGCGGTGATCACGCGGAAAAACCCGGTGCATTCCGCGCTGGCACTGATCGTGACGCTGCTGGCGCAGGCTTCGCTTTATTTGATGTTGTACGCGCCTTTTGTCGCCGGCGTGCAGATCATCCTTTACGCCGGTGGAATTATGGTGTTGTTCCTGTTTGTGATCATGCTGGTGAGCATTGACCGCTCTATGCGGGAGCGGCAGTTCAACAGCCAGTGGGTTGCGGGGATTATTGCCGCGACCGCGCTGGGCGGATTGCTTATTGCGGTTTACACGAAGGGCACAAATATCTTTCCTGAACATGCACTCCCGGTCATCGAAAGCGACAATACGCAGAAAGTCGCGACCTTGTTATATGGCCAATACATGTTCTCCTTCGAGATCGCGTCGCTGCTGTTGCTGGTGGCGATCATCGGCGCGGTGGTAATGGCGAAGAAGAGGATTTAAGGTTAGAGCCGCTATGGGCGCGATGCTGCACATTACGACGCTACATTATCTGGTGCTGGGAGCGGCTTTGTTTCTACTCGGCGTGATTGGTGTGTTGACGCGTCGGAATGTTGTGATCGTGATGATGGCGATCGAGTTGATTCTGAATGCCGTGAATCTGAACCTGATCGCATTCTCCCGCATGTGGGGAGGACTGCACGGGCAGGTGTTCGCGATCTTTATCATCACCGACGCGGCGGCCGAGGCCGCGGTTGGTCTTGGAATTCTGATTGCTTTCTTCCGGAACAAAGAGACGATCAATATTGATGAAGTGAATTTGTTGAAGTGGTGAGCAAAGCTGTCAGCTATCAGCCGTCAGCTTTCAGCGTCGAAGTATGCTGAAAGCTGATAGCTGAAAGCTGAATGCTATTTCTATCCCACATCTGGCTGATTCCACTCTTGCCGGCCTTCGGCGCGGCAGTGATTTTATTTTTCGGTAGAAAGCTTGAGAAGCGGACGGTCAGCGCTCTGTGCGTCGGCGTGATCGTGCTGGCATTTCTCATGTCGTGCGGCGCGGTCTGGCAGTATTCCGCCTGGTCGTCTAGCGCCGAACATTACCATCAGCCCTATCAAACAATCATCTACACGTGGCTGGGCACCGACACGGGCCACATGACCTACACGCTGCACGATGGAACGCAAGCGCCGTTTAATGCCGATGCCGGGTTCCTGCTCGATCCTCTCTCGAGCATTTGGCTGTTGTTCGTAACCGGTGTGGGCATGCTGATTCACATTTACTCCATCGGTTACATGGCGCATGAAGGGGGTTATTACCGATTTTTCGGTTATCTCAACCTCTTTATGTTCTCTATGCTGACGCTCATCCTGGCGAACAATTATGTGCTGCTATTTGTTGGATGGGAGGGTGTGGGGCTGTGCTCGTATCTGTTGATCGGATTTTATTTTCAACGCAAGTCGGCAAGTGACGCGGCGGCGAAAGCGTTCATTGTCAATCGAATTGGCGATGCGGCATTTATTCTGGGGATGTTTTTCATCGCATGGTACTTCGGTTCGCTGCGTTTCACAGAGGTAACGCATCTGGCGCACAGCGGACGGTTTGTCATTGGCGATCCCATCATTACCGCTGCCACGCTTCTTCTTTTTGTTGGAGCATGTGGGAAGTCGGCACAGCTTCCGCTTTACGTCTGGCTGCCGGATGCGATGGAAGGCCCGACGCCGGTTTCTGCCCTGATTCACGCCGCAACCATGGTTACGGCGGGCGTTTATATGATCGCGCGCTCGAATGCGCTGTTTGTGCTTGCGCCAACTTCGATGAAGACGGTCGCTATTGTGGGCGCGGTGACCGCGATTTTTGCCGCTTCGATCGGGTTGGTGCAGAACGACATCAAGCGGGTGCTGGCGTATTCGACCGTTTCGCAGCTCGGATATATGTTTCTGGCGCTTGGCGTGGGGGCATTCACGGCGGGTGTTTTCCACGTATTTACGCATGCATTTTTCAAAGCGCTGCTGTTCCTTGGCGCGGGTTCGGTGATCCACTCGATGTCGGGCGAGCAGGACATGCGGAACATGGGCGATCTGTCGCATCGCATTCGGATTACGCATGGCACTATGTTCATCGCCACGCTTGCCATCGCCGGAATTTTTCCGTTTGCAGGGTTTTTCTCAAAAGACGCAATCCTTTGGGAAGCGTGGTCGCGGGAGGGCGGCGCGTATCGGTTGCTTTGGGGCATCGGCTACCTCACGGCGTTCATGACTGCGTTCTACATGTTCCGGCTGATGTATCTGACGTTTCATGGGCGTCCACGGATGAGCCATGAAGCCGAGCATCACATTCACGAGTCGCCGCGTTCGATGACGATTCCGCTGGTGGTGTTGGCGATTTGTGCGCTGGGGGCGGGATGGCTGGGATGGCCCCACAGTTTGGGCGGATCGGATCGATTCACCGCCTACCTTGAGCCGGTTTTTCAGCCCGAGGCCCGCGTACTGCAAAAAGAAGGGGAAACCACGCAGTTGGTGCAGGGAGCGGAGGAAGGAAAAAACACCGGCACGGAGTGGCTGTTGATGGCGTTGTCCCTGGCTGCGGCGGGCGCAGGGTGGGCATTCGCGTGGAGAGCGTACCGTCACGCGGATAAGGGCTATGTTGAGCCGATTGCTGCAGCGGCGCCGGCTGTCAATACGTTGCTGCTGAACAAGTATTACGTCGACGAAGCTTACGACTATGCCTTTACCGGGCGTCGCAAGGTCGGTGGCGTGCGGCTAGGAGTGTTAGGGCTGGGTGAAGCGTCTTCGTGGTTCGACAGGCATGTAGTCGACGGCTTGGTGAATTTTGCTGGATGGTTCACGCAGGCATTTGCGACGCTTTCGAGTTGGTGGGACAAGTGGATCATCGATGGTATCGGTGTCAATGGCCCGGCGATTCTGGCGCGCATGTTGTCGTATCCCGCTCGCCTGTTTGAGTGGGGGTTAGTGCAGTGGTATGCGCTGGTGATGACGGCCGGATTAGTTGGGTTTGTGTTCTATTACGTGTATCACTGAGCTGCGAGCCATGAGCTACGAGCTTCGACCGAAGTTGGATTTGGATCGAAGCTCATAGCTCGAAGCTCGAAGCTAACATGTACAACCACATTCTCTCTATCATTCTCTTCACGCCGCTGGTAGGCGCGCTGATCCTCCTGTTTGTTCCCAAGGAGAATAAAGACGCCATCCGCTGGATCGCGAACATCTTTGCGCTCGGCGGCTTTCTTGTTTCTCTGCCGCTGGTGGCGTGGTTCTGGGCACTGCGTTTTGAGCCGGGCTTCAAGTTCATTGAAGGCGTGCCTAACAACTGGATTCCCTCGATCGGCGCGGGCTACGTGATCGGCATCGACGGCATTTCGTTTTTGCTGATCATGCTGACCACTCTGCTGGGGTGGATTTCGATACTTTCTTCGTGGACGGCGATTGAGAACCGCGTGAAGGAATATTACATCTGGTTTCTGATTTTGCAGACCGGCATGTTGGGCGTTTTCATGGCGCTCGATTTCTTCCTTTTCTTTGTTTTCTGGGAAGCGATGCTGGTGCCGATGTATCTGCTGATCGGCATTTGGGGCGGGCCGCGGAAGCTTTACGCCGCCATCAAATTTTTCTTGTATACCTTGGCCGGATCGGTGCTGATGCTGCTGGGGATTCTGTTTCTTTATTTCCATCATCACGTGTTGACCGGGGTTTACACCTTCAGCCTGACAGCTCTATACGAGACTGCTCCGAAAATTTATTCCGATCCGGCATACGGACCGACGATTGCGACTTTGCTGTTCTTCGCGTTTTTCTTCGCCTTTGCGATCAAAGTGCCAATGTTCCCCTTCCACACCTGGCTGCCGGATGCGCACGTCGAAGCACCGACTGCGGGCTCTGTGATTCTGGCCGGCGTTCTGTTGAAGATGGGGACGTACGGGTTCATCCGCTTCTCGCTGCCGTTCTTTCCAGACGTTCTCACGCACACGAAGGTTCGAGGCTGGATGATTGCGTTGTCGATCATTGCGATCATCTATGGTGCGCTGGTTTCGCTGATGCAAAAAGATATGAAGAAGCTGGTGGCTTATTCATCGGTAAGCCATCTTGGTTTCTGCACGCTGGGTATCTTTGTGCTGACTCCCCTGGGTCTGAGTGGATCAGTGCTGCAGCAGATCAATCACGGCATTTCGACCGGCGCGCTGTTCTTGATTGTCGGAATTCTCTACGAGCGCAGACATACGCGCGAGATTTCCGAGTATGGCGGGATTTCGAACGTAATGCCGGTTTACGCAACCATCACTATGATCATGTTCCTTTCTTCCATGGGACTGCCGCTGCTCAATGGTTTCGTCGGCGAGTTCACCATTCTCCAGGGAACATTCATGGAAAGCTGGCGATGGGGCGCGTGGGCTGTGCCCGGGGTTGTGCTGGGGGCCGCCTACTTACTGTGGCTCTACCAGCGGGTTTTCTTCGGGACGGTCACCAATCCTAAAAACGAAAAGCTGCACGATCTTACGCCGCGAGAGGTGCTGACGTTCGCGCCGCTGCTTGTCATGGCGTTCTGGATCGGACTATATCCGAAACCGTTCTTCCAGATCCTCGAGCAACCCGTAAATCAGATCGTGGCGAATGTACGTAATCCGCAAGCGGGAGGGGTGATGAATGCCGCGATCACCGCCGCGCCGAATCGGGCACAGATCGCCAACGTATCACTCATCGCTCCGGCGAAAGGGAAGAACTAGTGGGCCTGTTGAGCCAATTTACGGCGGCGGATTATCTGCTGGCGCTTCCGATCACCCTGCTCACGCTATTTGCGCTGGGCATCCTGCTGATCGATTTGATGCTTCCGCCCGAAAATAAATGGGCGAATGCGGTTACGGCGTTGATCGGAGTTCTTTTTGCTGGCGGTGGCGTCGTAAAGATCCAGTTTTGGGAGCAGGCGAATCGTTCGGTTTCCATGGGTGCTGTCGGATTAATGCGCACGATGCTTGTCGACCGCGGCGCTCTCTACTTCTTTTATCTGTTTCTCGCGGGCACTGCTATCGCGATCCTCATGTCCGTGCGCTACATGAAAACCGAGCATGAGAACCACGGCGAATATTATGCGCTGATGCTGCTATCGGTGGCCGGGATGATGTGCATGGCGGCCGGATTCGACATCGTTCTGATCTTCATCGGCCTGGAGCTGATGGCGATTTCCACTTATGTGCTGGTGGGATTTTTGCGGCGGGACCGGCGGTCGAATGAAGCTGCGCTGAAGTATTTTCTGCTGGGAGCGTTTTCTTCCGGAATTTTTGCTTACGGGCTGTCGCTGATGTATGGGCTTACAGGCAGCACGAATCTAGCTGTAATCGGCCATGGGCTGGCCGGGATTCTGGCAAAAGATCCGCACAATCCTGTGGTGATCGTGGCGCTGCTGACGACTGCAACCGGATTGCTGTTTAAGGTCGCCGCCGTCCCGTTTCATCAGTGGGCGCCCGATGCGTATGAGGGCGCGCCGACTTCGATTACGGGATTCATGTCGGTTGCGGTAAAGGCTGCCGGATGGGCGATGCTGCTGCGCATCATGGGCGCAACGTACCCCGCGTATCCGAGCGTGCTATTAGGCTTCGCGGCGGCGCGGCCCATCTATGTGCCACTGTTTGTCTTTGTCTCGATTGCGACAATGACAGGCGCAAACTTTGCTGCGCTTACGCAAACCAACACCAAGCGGCTGCTGGCTTATTCGTCAATTGCCCATGTGGGTTATATGCTGCTAGGCCTGGTCGCGGGTACCGCGACTGAGTTGAGCACCGATGGCGTGAAGGGCATCCTGATATATCTGCTGGTTTACACCTTCATGAACCTTGGTGCGTTTGGCGTGATCGCTTCGCTGCGCCATCGTCACGTGATTGGGGACGAATTGGACGATCTCAACGGGCTTTACGCGCGCGCTCCGGTCGAGGCCGTGCTGATGCTGATTTTTCTGCTGTCGCTGGCCGGAATCCCGCCGCTGGCGGGCTTCTGGGGTAAGTATTTTATCTTCCTCAGCCTGATTGAGACCGGCCATTATGCGCTGGCTTCGCTGGCCGTTCTGTATTCGGTCTTCGGCTTGTACTATTACCTGAGGATGGCCAACGCCATGTTCATGGGCAAGCCAGAAGAGGAGGGCGCGTTGCCGGTAAGCTGGAGCATGCGGATAGCGCTCGGCGTAAGCGGATTTGCGACGCTGTTTATCGGAATCATGCCAGAACGTTTCATCGATCTTGCGAACTGGGCGCTGGGACTTGTTCAAACTCCTGCGATGGCTAAACTGGTGCACTAAGAGCCGTTGCGGTGCGACGCGTGCGTTTTGTCCCTATTCATTTGATTCCTAGTCATGGCTTCCAAGGATCCGACCGAAAGCCCGAAGGGCTCTGAGGGCAGAGAGAATTTCTGGGTGCAGGCGGCCCGATACTCGCAACTGGCGCTGGTTTTTCCAGCGGCGGTGGTGGTGGGATGGCTGGCTGGCGCGGGGCTCGACCGTTGGCTCCATACGACATGGCTTTATCTTGCGGGCATACTGCTGGGGATTGCTGCGGGGTTCGTCGAACTGATTCGGGCGTTTATGCGGGATGCGAAATAAGATTGGAGTTTTCGTCCTCCTGGTTGTCTTCCCGAGCCGAGCGAAAGATCGATGCATTCCCTGGCCGCCAGCAATGCATGGGTCCTTCGCTCGGCTCAGGATGACAACGTAAGGTCAGGTTCGCATGCCGGATCTACCCCAACCTCCAGTAGAAACCGAGCGGGTCACTAAATCGGAGCACTTTTATTCGGGTGCGCTCCGGAGGATCGCCGTTTTCATGATTGTGGTTGGGGCGTTGTTCGTGGCAGGAGCGTGGTGGAAGTTTGGGGTGCGCGCGGCGGCGGGATTCGCATTGGGCTGCGTGATCGCGTATGTGAACTTTTATTGGCTGAAGCGGGTGATTGCGGGATTTGTCGATCGGGCTACGAGTGCGGAAACGTCGCAATCGGGCAGCGGAATCGTGTTTCGATTTCTGCTGCGCTACGTTTTGATGGCCGTTGGAGCCTATGTTATATTGACTGTTTCACCCGCGAGTCTGCATGGGCTACTTGCGGGCTTATTTTTGCCCGTAGCAGCCATTTTATGCGAGGCGGCGTACGAGGTGTACGCGGCGTTGGCGCGCGGAATCTGACGCGAAATTGCGGCTCGACCTAAAGCTTAACGGCTCTTTATGCCTGAACAACTGTGGTTCACTCATATCCTGAACGCGCTTTTTGCCGGTCCCGTCACTGCGCTTCTGCGGGCGATACACATTGATCCCCAATATCCTGCAGCTCCGATCTCGAATTCGTTTTCCATGGAAGTTCTGATCTTTGGAATCCTGCTGCTGCTTTTCATTTGGCTGCGATCGCAGCTCTCCGTCGAGAATCCCGGCGGACTGCAGCACGCAATTGAGGGGCTCGAAGGATTCATTCAGGATCAGAGCAACGAGATCATCGGACATCACAGTGAGGGATATACAGCATTTTTGACGACGCTGTGCCTGTTTATACTTTTCTCCAATTTGCTGGGACTTGTCCCGACGTTCGAATCCCCGACGGCCGTGGCGATTGTGCCCCTGGGCTGCGCTATCTGCGCATTTTTTTACTATCAGACGCAGGGGTTCAAGCACGCGGGCATAAAATATCTCGCGCATTTTGCAGGGCCGATGCCGGTTCTGGCTCCGCTGATGGTTCCGATCGAATTAATCAGCCATTTGGCGCGCATTCTTTCTTTAACCGTTCGTCTTTTCGCAAACATGTTTGCGGGAGACATGGTCACTCTGGTTTTTATTTCGCTTGTGCCGATTATTATGCCAATCCCATTTTTGGGATTGCATATATTCGTATCGCTGCTGCAGACGTATATTTTCGTTCTGCTGACGACGGTTTATTTGCAGGGTGCGGTTTCGGACGAGCACTAGAACTCAGTACCGAGTACCGAGTTCTGAGTACATATCCTCAGGAACTCGCAACTCGGTACTCGGAACTCGGTACTCAAGGCTTTCAGCCGCGAGCGTGAGGGCGCCTGCACGGTTGGGCGTCAACCACCCACTGGCGGTATTTCATACGAGGAGAAACACGAATGAGTAAGTTGAGCAAGTTGTTTATGGCGCTTTCGGTGCTCGCTTTTGCCGTGCCTGCGTTTGCGCAGGGCGGGGAAGCGGCAGCCAGTGGAGTGAATTGGGTCGCCATCGCGGCAGGATTTTCGATGGCTTTCGCCTCGGGAATCTGCGCTCTGGCGCAGGGCAAGGCCACGGCTTCCGCAGCCGAAAGTTTGGCACGGAATCCGGCGGCGCGTCCGGGAATTCAGCTAGCGCTGATTCTGGGCCTGGCGCTGATTGAGTCGCTGGCTCTGTATACGCTGGTTATTATTTTCGTGAAAGTGAAGTAAGGGCAAAGTTTCAAGGTTGCAAAGTTTCAGGGTTTCAAAGTGAAAGCCTCCGCAGGCGGAGGCTTTTTATTTGTTCGAAGACAGGTCTGGCTAGATCTTCCGTTCTCCGGTCCAGTCCTGATCTTTGTTTTGGGGCGCGCGATCCATTGCTTCCACGAGCAGGCGGCGCAGGCGATAGCGGCTCTCGAGGTCGGTGTTGACGATCTCGAACCCGACTTCGTTGACGCGCGCGCGGCGGAGTAGAACATGCGCCCTGACTTTGGCGCGCATGCCGAGCGAAATTTCCAGATCGGCTTCGCTGCCGATGCGGAGATTGTCTTCTTTCGTGGCCATACCACCGCCGAGACTTAGTTCGCGGATGAGAATTTTCGATTTTCCCCAAGAACTGCCGATGGTTGCACTCAGTACGCGGGAGAGCACCATGCGCTCGTAGCGGCGCTGGCGCACCCACGGACAGGCAGGCGCGGGATCGAGCGGCGCAATGGACAACTCAGCGGGCTCGATGCCGCTTTCGGAGAGAATTTGTGTGCTGTAGCGCGGATCGGTTTTAGACAGCGATTGAGCTGCCGCCACTCGCAGCTCCTTATGATGAATCCAGCCGAATCTTTTCTTCGATTCCACGATTTCGCGCAGAAGCGGCACGGACTCTGGATCCTTTAAACGACCGAGCGATTCGATGGCTTTCAATTGCACGAAGGGTGAGCGCGAAGCTGCCTCTCCCGGCTTCGCCATGGCTAATAGCGGAGGCGCGGCCGTTAGATCCCCGCTCATTCCGATCTCATCGATCCCTTCGGGCAGCACCACTGCATCCAAAACCTCAGCCAGTTCGAGTAGAGTGCGGCCTCGATCAGGCGCAGCGCCATACGCAATCTGGCGAACGACGACATCGTGATAGAAGCGGTTCCATTCGGGCAGACGTGTTGGGAGCAACTCGAGCAGAGAGCCCACATCGAGCCTGCTCAACAGACCGATGACAGCAGCCGCCTGACGCGACTGGCCGGTGCGCAGAATCTCGCGCAATTGAGTCAGCGCGGCAGATCCCATTTCCTTGACCAATTCGACCATGCGATCGCATTCGTCACGTCGCATGCAACGGAAGAAGCGATCCGCGAGATGCTCAGCTCCGGACTGGGAAGTCCTCCGCAAGACGACGAGCAGATCGGGTGCAAATGGCTCGGTACGGAGCGCTTCTTCGATGAATTCAGGAATTCGGTTCTCGACGCCGATTCTTGGCCGAAGGTCGTTCACCATCACCGGACGTTCCTGCATCAGCTTTTCCATGCCGGCACAGACTTCGTTGACGGCCTGATAATTCTTGGCTTCGCTGGCTTCCTGGCTTAGCCGGACGAAAGCGGCGCTGAGTAAGCTCTGCAGTTCAGGGTCCTTTTCCGAACAAAGCTGTGCGGTTATTCTTTGAATCGCGGTCCCGACGGACTCGCCACCGAGGCGCGCGTAAAGATCAGCCAGCTGGCTCAAGCCGATGGCGGTTTTGCGCCGCGATTCGGGTTCCTTGGCGTTGAGGCAACCAGAGTAATTATCCAGAATTTCGGCAGACGACGTCTTGTCCTCGCGATCGAGCAGTACTTCTACAAATTGACGGACATTACGAGGCGGAACGCAGGGAGCTTCATTCGACAGAAGAACAGTCTTCTTGCCGGTTTCCGGGACTTCCGCCCAGAACATGCGGTCCAGGATGTCAGCATGGGACTCGACCAGAATCCCGGCCTTGCTCATCTTGTCTTCCTGGAGTTTCAGAATCTGGCGCAACGAGTCCATCTGCCGGCTCATGTGTTCCATCATCTGATGCACGGCATTTACCTTTACTTCGCCTTTCTGATAACGCTCGAGGGCGAAGCGGATGGCCATGTGCTCGGCAGCCTTCATCAAGAGCGGCGTGTCTTCCTCGGTGGCCGTGCTTGCTCTGCTCGCTAAGCTGCCCAACAGTTGTTGCAGATTCAATCGTGTATTGGGTGCCGCCTCCCCGAATTCTTTTTGCAGATCTTCGGTGCCGACACTGGGATTCCCCTGCACCTGCCCGAAGCGGGTAAGGAGCCGGATGGCTTGAATTACTTCGGCTTCCTGCAACGGAACGATTCCGCCTTCCCACGCGGGGGCTGCTCCAGTGCCCATGCCTTGCCCGGCAACTGCGCCCGCCGGCATATTTGGAACGCTTCCGAGAGGAACCATCGGAACGCCCGCCGGGGCGGTGCCGCCGCTGGCGCTAGCCCCTTCGGCCGCGGCGATTAGTTGCAGCAATTTTTGCGGATCATTCAGCCACTGCTTGAACTCCGGACCGAGGGTCTGCGCCGCAATTTGCGCGGCTACGCTCACATCGCCTGTGAGCGGATCGGCCGCAACAAACTTTACTTCGTTGATCTTGATGGTGCTTTGGTGGCTGCCGAAATTGAGCGCTTCTTTGATCTGCTTGGAGACGTCCTGAGCCTTGGAGCCCGCTATCGCAAAGGCGCGCACGAGGCGGGTGAAATCCTCGATGGTGACGTCTTTTGAAAAATGCAGACTGGCCAACCCGGCGGCGTTGAGCAATTGAACAAAGCTGCGTTCGGTCTGCCCGCTTTCGAGCGGAATGCCATCCAGCAATAGCTTGTTGTCGGAAACTCCTAGGAGAAAACCACCGTCTCCCGCTACGGGCAAGCCTTGCTGCAATTCGTTCCAGGTTACTTCGAATTGGGCTTCGGTACGCTTATGTTCGTAGCCGTACATGCGGGCGTACTTGATGAGGATATTCAGGCTGTGAACGAAAGCCCGCGCCGATGCCGCTCGATTGGCATGAAATGTAGCTGCGTTGGTAATGTGGCGCTCCTTGAACAGGACTCTGCAGATATGAGGTTAATTCAGGGGGTAAGGTGCTGCACATTACGGAGGTAACGAAAGCGGCGTGCAAATGGACGATACGGAGCGTGACTTCCTGGTTGGGTTGCGGGTGCTTCTGCGCAGGGTTAGGTTTTTTGTAGCGTTTTGCGGCATTTGGCATTGGCGGGAGTTTCCGGCGAAAATACAAACGGCGTCATTCCTCAGGAGTGGTTTGTGCGTTCCGCGACCCATACGACAAATCGAGTTAAGAAGGAGACTGGTCTCCGTTACTGGATGCTACGTGTGCCTGAGGAGTGCGACAAAGTCTTGAAAGATTTTGATTCCGATCCGGTACATGACCTGCGCGTTGCTCTTCGCCGATGCCGATCCCTTGCCGATGGGTTGAAGGCTCTCGATCCTGAGCCGGCGTGGAAGGACATGAAAAAGGCAGGCAAACGCCTGTTCCAGCGGCTCGGCGAACTGCGCGATACGCAGGTGATGATGGAATGGGTGCAGAAATTCGGGCCTGCCAGTGCCCAGGGAAGTGAGCAGATGAGTGAAGAAACCGACAGGGGTGGCAATGAGGCTTCCGGTGCGGATCAACATGCCCCTGAAGCACAGTCGTTACTTGAGATTCTGAAGGTCCGCGAAAAGGAACAGAAACTCGATGCTCAAGCCGCGGTCGAAGAATTTGATCAAAAACAGTGGCGGAATTGGAGCAAGACCCTCCCCCGGCGGGCCCTAAGGATTCGGCCGGGAAGTCCGCTATTCAAGCATCTTGCGCTTGAGCGCTGGACCGAGGCCCGCGAGTTACACGCTCGCGCGCTGCGTAATCGATCTCAAGTAGCGCTTCATAGCCTGCGAATCGGCATTAAGAACTTCCGCTATATCGTTGAGAATTTCCTTCCGGTGGAGCATAAGGCCTGGAGCGGTGACCTGAAGGAAATGCAGGACCTGCTCGGTGAGGTGCATGATCTCGACGTGCTGTGGAATACGGCAGTCAAGTGCCGGGTTTTTCCTGATGCGGAGTCGCGAAATCAGTGGCACCAGCGAATCCTTGCGGAACGCAGTAAGCGGATCGAACAATACCGCTCCCGGATGGTTGGAGAAAATTCATTGTGGCCGATATGGCGGGCAGCGCTTCCGCAGGGAAGACAGGTTCAGGCACTGGCCACGCGGTGCATGAAGCTCTGGGCGCGCGAACTGGACCCCGATTTTGCGCACTCGGAGCGGGTTACGAAGTTAGCCCTTCAGCTTTACGACGGCTTGCTCCGGTGGGGATGGGAGCCTGCCATTGAAACTACTTCCGCGCGCGCAAGTTTATTTGCAGCCGGACTTCTGCATGATGTTGGCAAATCGGAAGGACAGAAGCAGCATCAAAAAGCCTCTCTTGATTTGATTCGTGGGCATGGCAGCCCTTTGGGCTGGAACGGCGATGATCTGCAGCGCGCCGCCATCGTTGCCCGCTTTCATTGCGGAGCGCTGCCCACTCGCAGACACAAGAAGTTGTGCGGTCTGCTGCCGGATGAACAGAAGGCGACCATACAACTTGCGGCGGTCCTGCGGTTAGCAAATGCATTGGATGCAACCCACGATGGGCACATCCGCGAACTTCAGGTTATGGACATTCACTCGAGAAAAAATGGATTCGAACGCAACGCCAGACGCGCCGCGATGGATCCGATTCTGGTGATCGCAGCGCAGGGATACCGAACTGCCGGCCCAGCCGCCCGGACGATTGCGGCCGAAAGACATCTTCTCGAGATCGTGTTGCGCCGGCCGGTGGTGGTGCGGCCCGCGCGGCGGCGGGCGTGATTTCCAGGAAACGGATTAATCACTTTCGCTCGCTCCCCGATTCCGTTAAAAAGTGTGAGCGGGAGGAAGCGGGCAAAATCTATGACGCATGCTCAACTTGTTGAGAAGGCCGTACGCTGGTTGCGCACTTACCGTTGCGGGGTGGTGCTTTCGGAGCAGGCGTGCGTCAGCGGCGAGATGCCGGATGCGATCGGATGGAAGAGAGCCTGCCATTCTGTTCTGATTGAATGCAAAGTGACGCGCTCGGACTTTTTGGCCGATCGAGGAAAGCCATTTCGAGCCAAGCCTGGAAACGGTGTTGGCTGCGAACGATTCTATTTAGTCCCGGACGGGCTGATCCGGCGCGACGAGCTACCGGAAGGGTGGGGATTGCTTGAACTTTGCTCTGGCAGGATCGAGGTCACTCATCCTTCAGCCAAGAATCTGAGGACAGCCACCGGCTTTCGCTATGAAATGAATTTGCTGCTGGTGAGCTTGCGGCGTGTGGAGATCCGCGTGGAACCGCAGAGCATCACAGATTTCTTGAAATGGAAAAACCGGATGACAGAATACAACCGCGGAACTCTGCCAAAAGGGCTTGTGACCACCGAAGAGGAGTCAAATGTATTTCTGGAATCGGAAGCCGCTCAGTAGACATGCGATTGTAAAGAGGCGCAGCCTCCGCTAAAGTTCCCGCCTGCCTTCCATAGCTTTTAGCATCGTGACTTCATCGGTATATTCGATATCGCTGCCCACTGGGATGCCCATGGCGATGCGGGTTACTTTTACGTCCTTGCGTTTCAATTGCTGCGAAAGATAGGTAGCGGTGGCTTCGCCTTCTACGGTGGGATTTGTCGCAATGATGACCTCATCCAAGACTCCATCTTCGACGCGCGTAATCAAATTCGATATGCGCAATTGCTCCGGGCCGATGCCGTGCAGAGGAGAAATCGCTCCGTGGAGCACGTGGAAGACGCCGTTGAAGTGTTTGGTTTTTTCAATGGCAGCGATGTTGGTGGGTTCTTCGACGACGCAGACCAGCCGCTGATTGCGGGTAGCGCTGGTGCAATAGGCGCAGGGATCGACATCCGTAATGTTGTTGCAGACGGAGCACAGGCGCAGGTTCGCTTTCACGTCGCGCACTGCGGCCGCAAGCGCATCGGCATCTTCATCGCTCGAGCGCAGAATGTGGAAGGCCAGCCGTTGCGCGCTCTTGGCGCCCACGCCAGGGAGCTTCTTCAACTCGTCAATCAGGCGGGACATGGGTTCGGCGAATTTAGACATGGAGAGATTAGTTTAGCTGGCCGCGAGATGGTTCGCCATGCTCCCAAAAACTTGGGCAGTGGTTCAATTCGGCTTACGCACAACGCCAGTTCAGTGGGAGATCCGTCGCTCCGGCTGAAAAACGCCTGTGCTCAGGATGACACAGTGATATAAGAACCATCGACTTATTCGGTTGGCAGCATGTATTCGAAGTCGTAGGAGTGTTTGCCATGGTCGATATTGATCGTCATTTTTCCCTCGATGCCCTGCAGTTGGCCGGTACCGGAGTCGGGTACAACGTTCACCGATAGCGTGGGCACGCCTTTTGACATAACACCGGCGTGGTAAAGGGCGAAACTGCCGGATTTTCCCTGCAGTGTCCCTGTGATAGTTTCCAGCGCAACATACGCGCCTGAGCCGTTCCCCGGCCTGATTGCCAGCATTTGTCCCTTGCTCGTAGCTTCCAGTTGGCCATGATACTGCTTTTCGAGAAGCATGCGGCTTAGGCCGTCGTTGAGTTTGTCGTCTTGTGGTGTAGCTTTCACGTCGAATGGGCCGGCGGCGTGCATGTGGGTTCCTTTTGATGTGGCGGAGGTTTGCGCGTGCATAACGGCAAGGGTTAGAAACAGACAGAGGGTGATTCCTGCGGCGCAACGCATAGATATTTCGCTTTCGCTGAGTTGCCAGGTATTGTTTGAGATTTCAGAATCCGCCGACGCCGAGATTCCCCAACATGCCTCCGACCGTCGATTGCATTTGTGCGTCGATTTTACGGGCGGCTTCGTTTACGGCAGCGAGTATCAAGTCTTGCAGCATTTCGACATCGCCGGACTTTACGGCTTCGGGATCGATGCGCAGGCTAAGAAGCTGTTTGCGGCCGTCCATTTTCGCCGTGACCGTACCTCCGCCCGATGAAGCCTCGACCACGGTCTCCTGCATTTTCTTCTGCAGGGATTCGTACTGCGATTTAGCCTTCGACATCAAGTCTTGCAGATTAAATCCGCCCATAGAACCTCATGTTTCAAAGTTTCAGAGTTTCAAGGTTTCGAAGCTACAAGGTTTCGGAAGGATTGCACGACTTCTTACTCTGGGGTGGATCTGTCTTTTGCTTCTGAAACTCTGAAACCTTGAAACTCTGCAACCTTGAAACTTTGCTTTTACCTCTTGTCCTTGTAATCGATCACGGTGCGAATCTGCGCGCCGAATTTTTCCTGAAGGCGGCGCACCACAGAATCCTGCTCGGCGCGGCTGCGTCCACTGGCATTCGACGTAGTCGCCTTGCTTCTTGGCGAGTCGCCATTGCGCTTTTCGGGGTTCACGGACGCCCCGGGTACGATCTTCAACTTTATGGCACGTCCAAGAATCCCGCTGGCCGCGGCGATTGCGAGTCGCTTCGCATCCTGACCGAAGGACATGTCAACTACAGTTTGCGATTCGGCAATCCGGACTATTAATTCGTTCCCCTCCACCGACCATTCGCCGGATTCCAGCATGGAAGCGAGGATGCGTTGGTTGCCGTCCGAGAGAGCCTGCAGGACTGCGGATTGAAGTCGGTCGATCGGAACTTCGGTCGCTGCTGGCCGCCGCTCCGAGGGATTCTCAGAGAGCAATGCGGGATGGGGATTGGTTTGTTCAGTGGCGGCCGTTTCCGCGATGCTCGCCGGCGCCGCGGAACCCATAATCACTGGCGCGTTTGCGGTTGCAATTCTTGTACTGCTGGTCGACCCCACTTCAACCGTTGCTTCCTGACGCGGAGTGCCTTTGCGAGCCGAATCGGCGGCGAAAGGAGAAATAGGATTTGATCGCGGAGGTTCCGGGCGGCGGGTTTCGCTGCCACCAACGATGGTGGGCCGCGGCGCTCCATGCGGTACGTTCGATGCGATTGGAACACCGGCGGGTGGGACATCGCTGAGTAGTTGCTCGATCGGCAACAATCGCTGGGCATGCGACATCTTAAGCAGACCGAGTTCAAGATGGAAGCGTTGCTCTTGTTTGTAGCCCAGTTCGCTGTGAGTGCGCAGCATAATTTGCAGATGCCGGGTTAAATCCTCTTCGCTGAACAACTGCGCGACCCGTTCGACGCGATCACGCTCTTCGCTGGATATTTGCAGCAGAGAAGAGTCTTTACCCGCAATCTGTGCAACGGTGGCATTCCGCAGGAAACGGACCATCTGCCGGGCGAAATGCGTAGGGCTGTGCCCTTCGCTGATGAGGTGATCGACCTGGCGCAGAACTTCATCGCTGGCGCCGCGAGAAACAGCCTGCATCACATCTTCGAGGATGTGAGCCGGTGCGGCGCCGACTAGATTGCGAACGGAATCGGCTGTAACCTTTCCGGCGCAGCAGGCAATCGCCTGATCGAGAATCGAAAGCGCATCGCGCATGGAGCCGTCGCCCGCTTCGGCCAGAAGAGCGAGAGCGTCGTCGTCCGCTTCGAGATGTTCGCGGCTGACGAGAGCGCGCAACTGGCCGACTATGTCGTCAAACTTCACGGCACGGAAACTGAAGTTCTGGCAACGCGAGCGGATGGTCTGCGGAATGTCTTCGGGCTGAGTGGTTGCGAGCATGAAAACGATGTGGTCAGGAGGCTCTTCGAGCGTTTTGAGCAGGGCATTGAAGGCGGCATCGGTAATTTGGTGCGCTTCGTCGAGAATGTAGATCTTGAAACGATCGCGGGCGGGACGGTAGCGGGCTGCTTCACGCAGTTCGCGAATCTCGTCGATGCCGCGATTGGTGGCGGCGTCGATCTCGATCACGTCAACGGAGTTTCCGGCGCGAATCTCGGTGCAGGATTCGCAGATTCCGCAGGGTTCCGTCACGGGTTTGTCGGAGGAACGGCAATTCAGAGCTGCGGCAAGAATGCGCGCCACTGTGGTCTTTCCGATGCCCCGATGGCCGCTGAAAATGTAACCGTGGGCGGTGCGGCCCTGTTCGAGAGCGTTTTGCAGAGTACGGGTAACGTGCTCCTGGCCGATGACGTCGGAGAATTTTTGAGGGCGGTATTTGCGCGCCAGGACTGTGTAACTCATGTGCCGAAAGAAGATTATACAAGGATTGGAACTCGCTGAATGGCCTACGAAAAGGCCTAAAACAGTTGCGAAAGCGGCAAGTAAGCGATAGGCTGTTACGTCAAGTTTTGCGTGGATTTCATCGCAAGCAGCATTCGATAGGAGAGCGCTCATGCAGCTAAAGGTGTCAACCAAAACCGTCGACGGAATTCTGATTGTGGATTGCATTGGCCGGATCGTTTTTGGGGACGAATCATCTTTGCTTCGCGAGACCGTAAAGAAAGCGGTTGCGCAGAACAACAAGATCATCCTGAATCTCGGCGAAGTCAATTACATCGATTCCGGCGGGCTGGGAACCCTGGTGGCGCTGCGCACGACTGCGCAAAATGCGGGTGGGACCATCAAGCTCACCAACCTGACGAAGCGCGTGGGTGACTTGCTGCAAGTTACCAAGCTGCTCACGGTTTTCGATGTGTACAACTCCGAAGCGGAAGCAATCGAATCGTTCCGCAAGGCCGCGTAGCCGAACCATCGATTTCAAATTCTGTTTTGCGATTCGCCCCGTAATTCCCTCGGATTCCACTCACGAATGCTTCCTCGCGTAATTTTTATTTTGTGCCTGTTGGTGAGTTGCAGCGGCTTCGTGTCAACTCCTGTTGCGCTGGTGATGGGGCTAATATTTGGTCTTCTGTTTCCTCATCCCTACAGTCGTCAGACGAAGGCCTCTTCTAAATACCTGTTGCAAGCCTCCGTTGTCGGATTGGGATTCGGTATGAACTTGCACCAGGTGATTCAGGCAGGCCGCAGCGGCTTTGTTTACACGGCGTTGGGCATCTCTTTTGCGTTGCTGGTTGGAATGGGGCTTGGGGTGTTGTTCCGGGTACGACGCGTACCTGCATTTCTGATTTCGACGGGCACGGCGATTTGCGGTGGAAGTGCGATTGCCGCCGTGGGGCCGATCACGGAGGCGAGCGATGAAGAGATGGCGGTAGCGCTCGGAACCGTATTCATGCTGAATTCGGTTGCGCTCCTGACCTTCCCGCAGATTGGAGCCGCGTTGAAGATGACGCAGCAGCAGTTCGGTTTGTGGGCTGCGCTGGCGATTCACGACACGAGTTCAGTGGTTGGGGCGGCGGCAAAATATGGAACGGTAGCCCTGGGAATTGCGACCACGGTCAAGCTCGCGCGTGCGCTGTGGATTGTACCGGTTTCATTGGGGACCGCCCTGGTTCGCGGCGCGAAAGCGAAGATTCAGTGGCCGTGGTTTATTGCTTTCTTCTGCCTCGCGGCAGTGTGCAAAACCTATCTGCCGGCCGGTACGCCAGCCTATTCTCTGGCTGTCAAAGTTGCGAAGATTGGATTGACGGCGACTCTATTCTTGATTGGCAGCGGCATCTCGGTTGCGACGATTAAGCGCGTGGGGCATCGTCCGTTGTTGCAGGGAATTATCTTGTGGCTCATTGTACTGACTGGGACGCTCTGGCTAATTCGGATCGGGTGGATTCGGTTGTGAAGAAGGGAAGCCGGATGGCGGGCAGGCGATCGGAGCAGAAATCGAGTTCAGATCCATCTGCCGAGTCGCGGATTCGAATCGAGGCGGTGATCCGGCGTGTTCCGAAAGGGAAAGTTTCCACTTACGGGGCGATTGCGCGAGCGGCAGGATTTCCGGGAGCGGCTCGGCAAGTGGCCGTCGTGTTGCGTCGCGGTTTCGGGTTGCCCTGGCAGCGCATTCTGGGCGCTGGTGGAGAGATCAAGCTGCGAGGGGATTCGGCGATCGAGCAGCGCTTGAGGTTGGAAGCGGAGGGAGTGAGGTTTCGGGGGCGAAGAGTCGATATGAAGTTTTGCGAGTGGAAGTTTGCCTGGAGGCGAGGCCGATGAGAGTCCTTTAGCGTTTGGGTTTGAACTGTTCGTCGATTTCTACCTGATAGCCCGTGACCATCTTGTTCGTCTCGTTGGCCATGCCGACGATGGCCATGAGCTCCTTGAACATGGCATCGGTCATTCCTTTTTTCTGAGCGGAAACCGTGTGCGAAGCGATGCAGTAATGGCACTGATTGGTCACGCTGACCGCGACGTAGATCATTTCTTTGGTCAGCGGATCGAGTGAGCCGGGAGCCATGATTTGCTTGATGTCTTCCCAAGTGCGTTTGAGCGTAGCGGGATCGTGGGCGATAGCCTTCCAGAAATTATTAATCCAATCGGTTTTGCGCGTCGTCATGATGTCGTCGTAGACGGCGCGTACTTCCGGGCTGGCGTCCTTGTATTCGATAAGGCCGAGAGTTGACATGGGTCTCCGAGAGTTCAAAGTTTCAACGTTTCAGGGTTTCAAAGTCTCAAAGTTATTGTGACGGTTCTACTTGCAACTTTGAAACTCTGCAACTTTGAAACTTTGCAACTTTGAAATCTACTTTGCTACGGTAATTCCCCGCTGAGAAGTTTGTCCAAGTCCGCAGCTGGACAGCGGACTCCGACGTAGAACTGGCCGAACAGGGCGTATTCGGCGCTGACCCGGTCGAAGCGCATTTCGTAAATCAATTTCTTGAAGACGAGTGGGTCATCGGCGAAGAGATCGACTCCCCACTCCCAATCGTCGAAGCCGATGGAGCCGGTGATGATCTGCTTTACCTGGCCAGCATAGCGGCGGCCTACGAGTCCGTGATCATTCATCTGGCGGGCGCGCTCTTCTATTGGCAGCGTATACCAGTTTTTTTCTTCGCCGCGACGGCGGTCCATGGGATAGAAGCAGATATAGCGATTGGGAGGAATCTCGGGAAACAGCCGCGGATGCATAGCTTCGCGGTGACGGTTGGTCTTACACTCGATCTCGGCTTTCCACTGATCGGAATGTGGCTGAATGCCTTGTGCCATGAGTTCGTTGTAGATTTTCAGCGTCGAATCGTACAATCCGAGTTCGATAATTGAGAGATAGGAAGATGTGGATTCGAGATAGTCGCTGAGCCGGAGCCCGGCAAGCTTGAGTTCGGCTTGATTGAGATCGGCGAACGATTTGCGGAAGTGGATGAGCATCAAATCGCCTTTGTGGCCGATGAGCGAGTAAAGCGCGGATTGTCCGCCGGAAGATTGTTCCATTTCGCCGAGTAGGGTTGCGGCCTCGTGAACCATTGTCGATTGTTCATTCGTCGAGAGGGAACGCCACGCGCTGCGGCGGAAGCGCATCATCTGATGCAGGACGCTGTAACCTTCCGTGGTCAGCGGAACTTCCGGAGTTGCCACGGGAGTTTCTGCCGCAGTGGTTTGCGGGCGAACGTGAGGCGTGGTAGTTGTTGTCATAGGTTTCTCATTGCATATGCTTAGCGACTTTACGACTCCATTGTACGCAAGGGGCGCGCCCACCGCGAATCTGCAGCGGAACGTGAAGATGCTAGTCAGTATCGGGTGCGTAGTGATTTTTCTGGCGAGTCCTCTCGCCGCGCAGAGCAAGCGGCTGTGGGTACTGCGAGCGCCGGGAGCAGCGGTTGAGTACGATCCTGCGACTTTCACTGAAAAGCACAGTGTGAAAGTTCCAGATGAGGCGGTCACATCGCCACACAATCTCTCGGTCAATGCTCTGGGACAGATGTTGTTCGCTCCGCAGGTGGACTTGCCGTTGTCGGAGGACGACGCGGCTTCGGGCAAAAAAGTATGGTTTTGGGACGGACATGCCGTCGTCTCGCTGACACGAGATGTTTCGAGAACGGTTGGCAGCGTCGGATCGAATCTGGCCATCAGCGAGACGACAGCCATTCCTTTTTTAGCGGTCGACGGGGAGCATATTTATTGGTTTAGCAATCAGGCCCGACGACTGCAACGGGATGGAGTAGATCTCTCCACGAAAACGATTTGGTCGGCATGGCGCACCGATTTAGCAGGTGCGAAGCATGAAGAAATGGTTTCGACTACGTTGCCCGAGTGCTCCTGTCCGACCGGCGGATGCGAGGAGACTTGTCCGTACGGGCAGGTGTGGGTTCCGAAAGATGGAGTCGGCAGTTTTTTTCTGCTCACGATGTTCGTCAGCGGCCAGGATCATCCAACCTATAAATCAACTTCTTTGTACCAGGAGAATGGTGGGAAGTGGGCGGCGACTTCGATTAGCCCTCCTTTGCAACGAGTCCTTGACGCCGCCAATCCGAACGCGATTCTTGAGGCTATTCCGGACACGGGCTGTTGCGGTTGGTTAAATAAGAGCGACGACCAGACACTACTGCACGTTGGCGGGGGGATTTTGACCGTGTTTGATGAGCGCGCCGCGTACAAGAATCCTGACTACGATGTGAGCTTCTACACAAGCAATGGCAAATTGTCGCCGGGGCTTGAAAACGTGGCTTATACGATTGTGGCAACTACGGCGGCGAACAAGCCGATACAGTTAGCGGATGAAGGACAAGCGAATCCGGTGGAGTCGGAGCACATTCGCAAAGCTCTGCTGGAGTTGCCGGCTGTGGAAGTGAAGACCACAGAGGAGACACCGCGGAGGGTTGCGTTCTTGCCACATGCGGCGCTGGTGGACTGGATCAGCGATAAAGAAATTCTGATTGTGGAACAACACCTCCTGGTTGGATATAACGTAGCGACGGGCGCGCGCCGGAAATCGACCATCCGGGTAGAAGACGCGGAGCACGTTTTCCTGCGCTAGAGTCAGACTCAGGTGTCCTCTTCATTGACTTGCCGTTCATGCCCACGTAGGATTTTTTCCACGTGATAGGGCGGACGATTTCGCATTACACCATCCTTGAAAAACTTGGCGGCGGGGGGATGGGCGTTGTCTACAAGGCGGAAGATGCGCGCCTGCGCCGCTTTGTGGCGTTAAAGTTCCTTCCTGAAGCAGTTTCGCACGATGCGCACGCATTGGCCCGTTTTCAGCGCGAAGCGCAGGCGGCATCGGCTCTGAATCATCCCAACATTTGCACCGTGCACGACATCGGCGAGCAGGACGGCCAAGCGTTTATCGCCATGGAGTTTCTGGACGGATTGCCGTTGAAGCACCGAATTGCTGGACGGCCACTGGACCTGAAAACGCTCGTATCGCTAGGGGCAGAGATCGCCGATGCGCTCGACGCCGCTCATACGCATGGCATTATTCATCGCGACATCAATCCGATGAACATTTTCGTGACCAAGCGTGGACACGCCAAGATTCTCGATTTCGGTTTGGCCAAGCTGACGCAGGGCGAAGAATCCGTGATTAGTGGTAACACGTTCGGAGAGGTCACGCAGGCGCCGGAAGATCCTGCGCGTCCGGGCTTCGCGCTGGGTACGATTCCGTATATGTCGCCCGAGCAGGCGCTGGGACGACCGCTCGATTCGCGAACCGATCTGTTTTCGTTCGGGGTTGTTTTGTATGAGATGGCCACCGGCGCGTTGCCGTTCACGGGACAGACTACGGCAGGGTTTTTCGATGCTCTGATTCACAGCGCGCCGGAATGGCCTCTGCAATTTGGCAAGGCAATTCCGGCGGAATTAGAACGGATTGTGCGGAAGGCGCTGGAAAAGGATCCCGGCGATCGTTATCAGAGCGCGGCAGACATGCGGGCGGACTTACAAAGACTGCGGAAAGAAGTAGAGTCCGGGCAGGCTTTATCCGCACCGCGAACTACGGGAAAGATTCCGGATTCGAAGGATCGACTGCGCGCGTTGTTTGCGACAGCACACACGGAATCGCGGCAAAAGGAGCGTTCTGCGTGGCCGTGGGTAATTGCGGGAATCATCGTGCTTGCAGTTTTGACTGCGGTAGGGATTTTCCTGAGGTCGCCGGAGCCCGCGCCGGCTGTGATTTCTTCATTTCAAATCACGAATGACGGAGCGTCCAAACGGTCTCTGGTTACGGATGGAATCCGCCTTTATTTTTCCGAGCACGTCGGCGGGCATTCCGTGTTGATGCAAGTTTCGACTGCGGGCGGGGACACGGCCCCGGTTTCCAGTCCGCTATCCAGCGCAGACCTCTACGATTTTTTCCCTGGACGTTCAGAATTACTGGTGGAGGGTATAGCGGAGGGTTCGGAAAACGAGTGGCCAATCTGGATTCTTCCTCTGCCGGCAGGATCACCGCGTCAGGTGGGCAACATCCTCGCACACGCAGCTGCATGGGTGCCGGATGGACAACATATTGTTTATGCGCGCGGTTCGAGTTTATATGAATGCAGTGCGGATGGGACGGATTCGCGCCAACTGCTGAGCGTGCCCGGAGTTCCGTTTGCCCTCCGATTCTCTCCGGACGGCAGCCACTTGCGCTTTGCCCTCCGCGAAACGGATCAACATACCTCATCCCTGTGGGAGGTTACGGCCGATGGAAAGAATCTCCACGCGCTTTTGCCGGGGTGGAACAAGCCGGCGCAAGAGGCTGGAGGCGCCTGGACACCGGACGGGAAATATTTTCTTTTCGAATCGACACGCGATCGCGGGCGGAATATTTGGGCCTGGCGGGAGAAGACATCATGGCTTCGCGGTAGCGCTGAACCAACACAACTGACGGTTGGTCCGATCATGTTCAGCGATCCCACCCCGAGTCCCGACGGGAAAAAGGTTTTCGTTCTTGGGCAGCAGCGGCGATTCGACTTGATTCGACTGGAGGGAAAATCGCAGCAGTTCTCAATCTACCTTCCAGGCGTTTCGGCAGGAGAAGCTGACATCACAAGAAATGGTAAGTGGGTCACTTATGTGTCACATCCTGATCTCACCTTGTGGCGCAGCAAGCCGGATGGGAGCTCACGTGTGCAATTGACGTATGCGCCGATGCTGGTCCATCTGCCGCGCTGGTCGCCGGACGGCACGCAGATCGCGTTTATGGCGGCTCATCCTGGAAAGCCCTGGAAGATTTTTGTAATCTCCGCGGAAGGTGGAACACCTCGTGAAGTGAGCGCGGGAAGCCGGAATCAGGGGGATCCTACCTGGATGCCGAAAGGCGATGCCATCGTATTTGCGGGGATGCCATGGCTGGAGTATGGGAGTGTCTCCGGTCCGAATATTCAAATGGTTGATCTCAAAACTTCGCAGTCATCGGATGTGCCAGGATCGGACAATCTTTTCAGCCCGCGTTGTTCGCACGATGGCCGTTATATCGCAGCGCTCTCCGCCGACTCGACGAAACTGATGCTCTACGAGGTAGAGAAAAAGACATGGCGGGAATTGGCCAGCTCACGTTTCGGGTTCGAGAATTGGTCTCATGATGATAAGTACATTTACGCGGAGGATTACTCCGACAAGACTGACGACATGGTTCGCGTGAATGTTGCCAGTGGAAATCTGGAACGTTTCCTAAACATAAAGGAAATTCCGCGTGGCTTCGATCCGTGGGAGTTCTGGGTCGGTCTAACTCCAGATGATTCGCCGCTGCTCATGCGGGACCGAAGTACGCAGGAAATCTACAGTCTCGATGTAAAGTTTCCGTAACACCGCATCAGTCAGCACTGGAAGTAGTTCGCGACAAAAAAGCAGGCGAGCCGCAAATGACTCGCCTGCCAAAAGTCTACGACTTAGTGATTGTGATCGCCATGGTTATGCCGCCAGGTCCAATAATCTTTTTGTTGATCGGGAGGGATGTGCCGAAAGTCGCGGTCTTCGTCATAGTGGTGTTCCCGCGCCCATTGATGATAGTAGACGACCTCATTTCCGTTCCAGACATGGTAGTCGTTGTAGTAAGGGTCATACACTCTGTAATAGTGGTGCGCGCAGGCAATACCGAATCCAGAACAAGCCAGCGCCGCAGCGAGACACCATAAACGAAGACAACGCGATTGTTTGTCGAACATTGAATGCTCCTTTTTCGTTTCGGACTCGCTTACAAACGAGACCGGTTCACGTCCAGACAGCATTTTCACTTTGTTGCCGGAGTCCCAGAGGAGAGTTGCCAGGGTTGTCAACTTTACAACATTCCCGCGAGTCCAGACATTATCGGCGATTCGTTTGATTTAAAATGATTCCAGATCGAGAAAAAAGAGAGAGGGCAATCAATGTATCCAGAAATTATGGTGATCCCCATGCGTGAGGAGTTGACGCGTCTGGGAATAGAAGAACTGCGCACGGCTGACGCGGTAGATAACGTGTTGCGTGGCCAATCGGGTACCGCACTTGTGGTGGTGAACTCGATTTGCGGCTGTGCCGCCGGCCGGATGCGGCCCGCTGTACGCATTGCGCTCGAGAGCGCTGCTCATCCAGATCATGCATTCAGCGTTTTTGCCGGGCAAGATACGGCAGCCACAGAACGCGCGCGTGGCTATTTTACGGGACAACCGCCATCGTCTCCCTCGATTGCGATTTTACGCGACGGGCAACTCGTGTACATGATGCCGAGAAGGGATATCGAGTCGCGCGAGGCCCATGCGATTGCTGCGGATTTGAAAGCTGCTCTGGATAAATTCTGCGCCAAGTCGGTGTCTGCTTCATAAACAATGTGATCGCACTTTCCCATGTAATCACCTTGATGGAGCAGGCTTGCTCACGATAAACGACTTGACCACGATCGCGTTCGGCTGCAGGCCGACGGGAATCATGGTCAACAAGGAATACTCTCCGGGTTCGAGTTTGCGCGGGTTGCGCTTTTGAATTACGGTTACATCGCCAGCCTGGGTATCGAGGACGAGAAGGTATCTCTCATCCTCGGATAATGCCAATCCGTCCGGATGGCTGCCTACTTCCAACGTTGAGACTCTTCGGCCCATGTCGATGTCATAAATGGCAACGTTATCCGATCCCAAGTTGCTGACGTATAGGCGGGAGTTATCGGTCGTGACGACAGCGTGGGCGGGATGCTGACCGATGGTTGCGCTGCTGCCGACTTCATCGCTGCCAGTTTCGACGAAGGAAATGCTGTCAGAGTCGAAGTTGCAGACAACGAGCTCACCTCCGTCGGGCTTTAGCGTGAGGCTGACCGGCGTCTTGCCTACATCGAGCAAAGCGAGTACACGATCGCCTGCGGACTCCCCGTTCTTGCTATTGGCCAGCGCAATGGAAGCAACCTGAGACGATCCCGAACAGGCCACGAATGCTTTGCTCGAATCCGGGAGA
The DNA here is from genome assembly GCA_036490235.1 of Candidatus Sulfotelmatobacter sp. Taxonomy (GTDB): domain Bacteria; phylum Acidobacteriota; class Terriglobia; order Terriglobales; family Acidobacteriaceae; genus Sulfotelmatobacter. Next base: position 51,314 of record DASXEG010000042.1, read on the forward strand.
ATGGCGATGTCCTCGGGGTGCTGGCAGACTGGCAGAGTCGCTCTCACGCGAAGCAGCTTGGCGTCGATGATGGAAACCGTATTGTCGGCTCGATTGGATACAACAACGCTTGTGCCATCGGGAGAAACTTTCGCGAGTCCGGGCTCGGAGCCGACGCGCACATTGCCAAGCACGAGACGCTTTTCAAGATCGATGACAGAAACATTGGCCGATCCAGAATTCGCTACATAGGCTCGTTTGCCGTCTTGAGTCACATCGACGAAATAAGGTCGGCCATGAACTCCCAGCGTTGCCACGACTGCGTTTTTTTCAGCGTCGATGATGCTGACATTGTTTGAGGCAGTATTTACGACATAGATCTCGTTTTTCTTGCTGTTGGCGGCTACTCCGGTGGGAGAGGCGCCTACGGGAATGGTTTTCGCGAGTTCAAACGTGCGCAAATCGATCACGCTGACAGTGTTGCTTTTGCCGTTGGTGACATAGGCGTATTCGCGGTAGGAGGGTCCGTAGTTGGGAAGAGCCTCCTCGCGGAAATATATCCAACCAGCGCCGGCCAAAAGCGGAATCAGAACAATGATAAAAAGGATTTTTCGCAAAATGAGGCCCAGCCTCCTGGATTCAGGGGGCGGAGAAAATAAGAGTAGCAGACCGTGGTTTTTTCGAGGAACTGTTCAGCGCTCGACAGTTTGTTGCGGCGTAGCCGGCCGGGTCAAGAGCGGCCCTGGGACAGGTTCCTGAGTCGCGCGTTGAAGTTCGCTGGTCACAACAGAAAGCTGCTCGTTCGGGACATTGATCTCCCCATTTAATCGCACCACCAACCTTCCGGCTCCCGTACCCTGAAATTCGGCATGGCGAAGGACTGCGTAGTTCCGAACTCCAGAGGGCAGAGCATTTTTGAAGTCGGTGCTTTCCCGCATAATGCTGACAAAAGCCTGTGCGGTTTTGTCGCGTATCGTCTGGCCGAGCGAGCCTGAACGCAACAGATCACCGATCAGATCCTGGGCCTGGACCTGTCCAATTTGCGCGGCTAACTTCATCGTTCCATCCGGCGCGACTGCCGGAGTGAGCTGAATTTCGATTGTGCCGTTGCCTTCAACAATCTCGTTCATGCCGCCCTGACCGAAGATAGGGGAGCATGTCCAGCGTTCGAAGTGTAATTGCGCAACGACCACGGCCGCCGGATTGCGCGGCGTTAGTTCCGCAGTCTGAATGTCAACCCTCTCTCCGCAACGGTCGGAGGTGTCCAGATGGCTCCGCAGGATATCTGTAATATCGAATTGGACATCGGACAGATCATCGCTGAGTTCGACGGCAAAAGTATTGTCGCTTTTTTCGGAAGTGGTTTTGGAAATTGTTCCGGAGGTCGTCACGGTCATCGCCTGACCGCCAATATTAACGGCGTTCTTTGCGGGCGCCAGATTATATGTGAAGCCCTGCCCGTTGCTTGCGGCTGGAATACTCATTTCCTCACCGAGATCCAATTCGGCACGCTGAAAATTTGTAAGAGCGTGATGGAGATTCTGAACGGAAGCGAGAATCTGATTGCCGGAAGATCCGGTTCCCGCTGGCAGGTCAAGCGCGTTGATCTCTTGCGCCAGTTCTGAATCCACCCGGGCGAGGCGCTTCGAAATCTCTTTTAGACCGGTTTTCTGCGGTTCGGAGAAGCTCTCGAGAAATTTTTTGCTTAGAGATAGGGCGCCTCCGAGATCGTCTTGCGATTGCTTATCGAAACTGGCGAGAGCGGCGGTTGCGGACGGGTTCGATTCGTTTGCTTTTCGGAGTTGTGCTTCCAGGGCCGTCAAATCTGTGTCCGCGACTGAGGTGGTTTTCATCATCGCCGCGTAGGCCGCAGCTTGCTCTTTGGTGGCCTGCACGGCGAGCACATCGTGGAAGCCACGCAGATCGTCTTTTATGTCCAGTCCGGTGGGCGAACCGTTGCTGCCCATGCCGGTGCCGCCCGCTGTTCCTCCGCCAACGTGTCCGCCGGGCCCGCGCTGGGCGAAAAGGGCGAATGGAGACAATAGTAAAAGGCCCAAGAATGCGGACCTTGCCAGTAAGTCTTTATCGGTGAAAAACATCAGAAACCTTGACCTCTTCCAGCCCTTAATAGCGTCGCCCAAGACCAACAAAAGGCTACAACCTTTACAGTTTTTTGCAAAATCGGGCATCTACTTCGGTTCGATCAATGTCAAGCCTTGTACTTGACCGAAATGCCGCTTATTGAATGTAGCTACGGCTCTTCCACGCTCGAGAGCGGTGGCGGCTACGATCAGATCGTAAGCGTCGATGATTTTCCTACTTGCTGACCCCGACTGGCTCCCTCACCCCGATTGCGGGCACTGTCCTTCCCACCACCGCCGCAATTTGTCGCACTTGCAACATCAGTTCGTCGAACTGATCAGGGAATAGCGATTGCGGGCCATCTGACATGGCTTCGTCGGGATTGCCGTGAACTTCTACCATCAGACCGTCGGCCCCTACGGCAACAGCGGCACGCGAAAGCGGCGTTACTTTGTTTCTTTTCCCCGTTCCATGGCTGGGGTCGACCAGGATGGGCAGATGGCTGAGACGCTGCACTGCGGGGACGAGGCTGAGGTCGAGGGTGTTTCGCGTGTGATCGGCGAAGGTGCGCACGCCGCGTTCGCACAGGGCGACGCTGTAATTTCCTTCGCTCAGGATGTATTCCGCTGCCATCAGAAACTCTTCCAAGGTCGCCGACATTCCGCGTTTCAGCAGCACAGGTTTTCTGGCGCGTCCGGCGCGCTTCAGCAAAGAAAAATTCTGCATGTTACGCGCGCCGATCTGGATCATATCCGCGTATTCCTCGACCAGGTCGAGCGATTCGTTGTCGATGGCCTCGGTAATAATTTTCATCCCAAACTGATCGCGGATTTCCGACATGATGCGCAATGCTTCCTCGCCCAATCCTTGAAACGAGTAAGGAGAAGTGCGGGGCTTGTATGCGCCACCCCGGAAAAATTGCGCTCCTGAGCGGTGTACGCGTTCGGCGGCGGCGAAAGCCTGTTCGCGGCTTTCAATGGCGCATGGACCGGCGACGATCGCCAGTCCGGCTCCGCCAATCGTGGCGTTGGTTCCGGCAAATCGGATTATGGTGTTGTCTTCTTTGATGTCGCGGCTCACCAACTTGTAAGGCTTCGAAACCTTGATGACTTCCTGCACGCCAGGCATTTCTTCGAACGTGCCCTGTTCGACCTCGCCTTTGTTGCCCGTAATGCCGATGGCGGTGCGCTGCGCTCCGGGCATGGCGTGAGCGCGGTAACCGAGTTTCTCAACTTTTTCGCAGACGGCACCCACCTGATCTTCGGTGGCATGCGCCTTCATGACGACTAACATGGTTTCCTCGTGAAAGATCCCCTGCTGCGATACTGTCGCGGCGGCAGGAGCGGCCAGACGGCTGTCTCAAGTCTACCTTTGCCCCTTCTGCACCGCAAACAGAGCAGGTTTGCGGTCAACAGTGCCCTGGCAAATCGTGATTTCCGGGGCCAGTATATGTCGCGTTCTTCTTTTATAATTTTCTTATGCCTCGCTCGTTGGCGCGCGAACAGGATATTCTCGAGCCCCGCGCGCCGAAAAGGCCGCCGCGGTTGACTTCACGAAGAATCGGGATCCACACTTCCACCGCGGGAGGCATTCACAATGCCGCCGAACGCGCCTATCGTCTCGGCTGCAACACGCTGCAGGTTTTTTCCTCGAGTCCACGGCAGTGGGCGCCCTATGAGCTGAGCGAGTTGCAATGCGAAGAGATGTCGCGGCTGCGCTCGCGATATGACCTGAAGCCGCTCGTCATTCATACGAATTACCTCGTGAATCTTGCCAGCACGAACCAGCAATTCCTGAAGAACTCGATCACTGCGTTTCGTGGCGAAGTGGAGCGCGCACTGGCGGTGTGCGCCGATTTTCTTGTGCTGCATCCGGGATCGTTTCGTGGATCTGACCGCGAAGCCGGTCTGCTACAAACCGCAGCTGCTATTGCTGCCGCTACTCAGGATCTCGATCTTGTGCAGGGTGGATTGACGATCTTGATCGAGAACACGGCCGGATCGGAATTTTCGCTGGGTGGAAGTTTTGAACAGGTGGCAGAGGTTATCGATCGTCTGTGCGGAGTTGTTCCCATTGCGGCGTGCATTGATACCTGCCATACGCATGTCGCTGGATACGACATCGTGACCGAAGAAGGTATTTATCAAACCCTGCTGCATCTCGATTCGAGCATTGGCCTGAATAACGTGAAAGTGATCCATTGCAACGATGCGAAAGCAGCGCGGGGATCGAAGCTCGATCGCCATCAGCACATCGGGAAGGGAACGATTGGCAAAGAGCCTTTCCGCGTTTTGTTGAATGATTTAAGGCTGGCGCATGCGGCTTTTATCGCGGAAACGCCGATTGACAGGCCGGGGGACGATCGCCGGAATGTGGACGCGTTGAAGAGGTTGGTTCAGTAGACCCCCGGGCAAAGGTGTGAAGGTTTCCACCGTAAACGTTCATAGATCAAAGATCGGCGCCCGCTCTCATCCGGTCCGCCCAACCTGTCAAAAGTTTGCAAAATTGCCCGTGTCGGCGTTCCCGCATCGAGCCGTTTCCGCATCCAAGCCGCATGACTTTTAAGCGCTTCGGCGTCGTGCTCACCCTGGTTTTGTTGATTTTTTCTTCGGCATCGCAATCCCGCGGAGCAGGCGGACCGGCTGCCGCCCAGCCCGTTAAGGTGGTGATGAAGAACGTGAACTATCACTACAGCGGGCCAATTGCGGTTCATATCATCCAGCTTCAGGGATATCTGACGCCCGCCAAGCCGGGTTCCCTCGTCGTTTTCGACGATTACAACTCGTTTGTCATGCATCTGGCCTCGGCCGAAATCGCGATCAGTTGCGACGCGCTGGCTCGGGTTTTAAATGAAAATGTTTTTTCTGCCGCCAACGCGCCCATTAAAGCCATAACCATCACGAACAAAAATAACCAGCTCGATATCAAAGGAAAGCTGCACCAGAAAGGAGACGTCTCTTTCGAGGCCGCCGGCACTCTTTCAGTGGATGCAGATGGCCGGATCCGCCTGCACACGGAAAAGGTGAAAGCTGCACACCTGCCGGTGAAGGGAATCCTGGATGTGCTGGGAATCGATCTTGCCAAGCTGATCAACACCAATCAAGTTCGGGGCATCGCGATGGAAAAGAACGACATGCTTCTCAATCCCGCGGAAATTCTTCCACCGCCGCGCATCGAGGGGAAAGTCACAGCGGTGCGCCTTGTAGGCAGCGATATCGTGCAGATCTTCGGAACACCTCAAGGCACTAACTTTGCCGCAAAGCAAACCGGCAACTTCATGGCATACCGTGGCGGCGAATTGCGCTTTGGCAAACTGACGATGAGCGATGCAGATCTCGTACTCACCGATATGGACCCGAGCGATCCTCTCGACTTCTATCTCGACCACTACAAAGACCAGTTGGTCGCGGGCTACACCAAAATCACACCCGCCTTCGGGCTACGAGTTTATGTTCGCGACTTCAACCGCTTGCATGCGGCCCCCAACCGAGTGGCTCGGAATAGCTCTTCCGGCAAGTGACGGGCTGAGTGACGTGCTAAGGTTGGCTGGAAATGTGTTATCGTAGGTTCACCATGTTCGGATTCAAGATCGAACTCGTATCGCGCCGTCAGCCGGCGACTCTGCTGCTGCGACTGCGTCTCGGCGTTTTCCTGGCTCTATAAGCCAGCGAATCTTAGACTTTCTTACTTAGTCCTGTAAAATCAGACGTTAATTAGCGAGGCATGTCGATCGATATGTCCCAGGAAAACAATTCGAAAGCCGCGATGATGCAGCAGCGTGATCCTGAGCGCGACGAGCGCTACAACGCCCAGAGGGTTGAAGCCAAGTGGGCCGAACGCTGGCAGAGCGATCCGCAACTCTATGCCGCCGATCCGGCAGATTCAGCCAAGAAGAAGTTCTATGTCCTGGAAATGTTGCCTTATCCCTCGGGCGCATTGCACATGGGCCACGTGCGTAATTATTCGATTGGCGATGCACTTGCGCGCTACATGTGGATGAATGGCTACAACGTGCTTCATCCCATGGGATGGGACTCGTTCGGGCTTCCGGCGGAAAATGCTGCGATTCAAAACCGGACTCCGCCGCGCGAATGGACTCTCGGCAACATTGCCAGGATGAAGGCGCAGATGAACCGTATCGGTTTTGCCTATGACTGGTCGCGCGAAGTAACAACCTGTTTGCCGGAGTATTACCGTTGGAATCAGTGGTTCTTTCTCAAGCTCTATGAACGAGGATTGGCGTACCGCAAGAAGAGCCTGGTGAACTGGTGCCCGAAGTGTTGCACGGTTTTGGCGAATGAACAGGTTGTGGATGGGCGCTGCTGGCGGCATGAAGATACGCTCGTAGAGCAGCGTGAGCTTGAGCAATGGTTCTTGCGAATTACCAAATACGCCGATGAGTTGTTGCGCGACTTAGACGAACTTGGCGGATGGCCGGAGAAGGTGCGCACCATGCAGCGCAACTGGATCGGGCGCAGCGAAGGAACGTTGATCGATTTCAAGTTGGATTACGCCGAGCCACATAAAGGATTCGGCCCGGCGGGGGCGACGATTAAGGTTTTCACGACGCGGGTCGATACGATTTACGGCGCGACGTCAGTGCAGCTGGCGCCACAGCATCCGATTGTGGCTGATCTCGCGGCGTCGAACGCCGATTTGCGGGCGAAGGTCGATCAGCTCATCGCCGAACAGCGCAACGCCAGGGAAGCGGGGGACATCGGCGAGATTGAAAAACACGGCGTGTTTACCGGCCGCTATGCGATCAATCCGTTCAATCAGGAGAAAGTTCCCATCTGGGTGGCGAATTACATTTTGATGGATTACGGCACAGGAGCGATCATGAGCGTGCCCGCGCACGATGACCGCGACTACGATTTCGCGAAAAAATACAAGCTCGAAATCCGGCTGGTTGTTCTTCCGATTTCGAACGATCCGGAAGAGACCGTTACCGAGCCAGTTCTTCCTTATATTGGGCACGATGGGATGTTAGTGAACTCTGGACCGTACAGTGGGCTCGAGTGTATAGAAGCCATCAAAAAGATGTCGGCGTTCGCGGAACAGAACGGATTCGGCAAAGCTACGGTTACGTATCGGATTAAGGACTGGGGAATCTCCCGGCAGCGGTATTGGGGCACGCCGATTCCGATGCTCTATTGCGACAAAGATGGCATTGTGGCGGTGCCTGAGAAGGATTTGCCGGTGATTTTGCCGGAGAATGTCGACATTACGTTGGCGGGCGGATCGCCCCTTGGCAGGGTGCCGGAATTTGTGAATGCGACTTGTCCGAAGTGCGGCGGCCCGGCGCGGCGCGAGACGGACACGATGGATACATTTGTCGATTCGTCATGGTATTTCTACCGCTACACGGATGCGCACGACGACCGCGCGCCGTTCGATTCAAAGACTGCGCAGTACTGGTTTGGCGAGCGTGGAATCGATCAATACATCGGCGGGGTCGAGCACGCGATCTTGCATTTGATTTATTCGCGCTTCTGGACGAAGTTCATGCGGGATCTTGGCTTGATCACCAACGATGAGCCCGTGGAACGGCTTTTTACGCAAGGGATGGTGATTAAAGACGGCGCAAAGATGTCGAAAAGCCTTGGGAATATCGTGAGTCCGGATGAGATGGTGGCACGCTATGGGGCAGATGCGGCGCGATTGTACAGCTTGTTTGCTGCGCCGCCGGATCGCGATCTCGACTGGCAGGACTCGGGCATTGAAGGGATTCAGCGATTCCTGGGACGGGTGTACCGGTTTGTGGTGAGAAATGCCGGCGCGGCGGATAGTTCGCGGGCGGGTGCAAATTTGTCCCCGGAAGAACGGCAGGTACGGCGCAAGCTTCACCAGACGATCAAGCGCGTCAGCGATGACTTTCAGGGACGGTGGCATTTCAATACTTGTATTTCCGCAATCATGGAGTTGGTGAACGAGCTTTATGCACATGAGGAGAAACTTGCCGGTAAAGAGAGCTCTTCCGCTTTGTTGGCGGAAGTGCAGCGTGATTTGATTTTATTGCTCGCGCCCTTCGCCCCGTATCTTGCCAACGAACTCTGGGAGATGATCGGAGAAAAAGGGACCTTGTTGAAAGCGCCTTGGCCGAAGTATGACGCTGAGTTGGCCAAGGAAGAGGAACTCGAGATTCCTGTACAGATTAACGGCAAGTTGCGCAGCAGGATTATCGTGCCTGCCAATTCCTCGGAAGAATATGTCATGAACCAGGCGCTCGCCGACGAAAAAGTACGAGCGGTTATTTCGGGCAAGCAGATTGTGAAGAAAATCTACGTGGGCGGAAAGCTGGTGAACCTTGTGGTCAGATAGACATTTCGCCCGAGCATTTGGCGGTCGCTGCGGCGGTTGAAGCCCGCCTGTGAAGAATTTCAAATGGAGTTACGGCGCGGCTCGAAGCCGCGCCCTTTCAAGAACCCGCAACAGTTTGCTTCCCCCTCTGCGCGTGGTTACTCGCCGCCCAGTTGCAAGGCCTCGCTGCGATTGTTGAACTCGATCTCGTCGAGCTTTAAGGTGCTATTCGTTTGTTTGGTTAGCACCGCGCTGTAGCGGGAAGGTTGCTGAAGTGTTGTAAGTTTTCCTTCTGTTGTTGCTACAGTTTTGCCGTGCTGCGTGATGACGACTTTTACGTCATTGGCTGGCCCAGTCCACTCAGCTTTGTAATCTCCGGGTTTTAGCTGCGTCGAACCGACCTCTACCTTGTCTGACACAGTGAAGTTTCCGGAGTTGGCGTCCTTTGCAAAAGCGCCCAACGATAGTGCCAAAGCTGCGACGCTGACTGAAGCGAGAAATTGTGCTGGTTTCATTGTCTTATCTCCTATGAGTTGTAATAGTTTGCACGTTGCCGATATAAATCGATAACAAATCGGACCCGCGTATTATTGCCTCTGCTTAAACAGATGCCCATGAGGCAGAGCCGGTTGCGAAATTGCTGATGGGCGCGAGTAAAGCCTGGTAAAGAGATGAAAGGTTGAGATTAGCCCGCGCGAAAACCCTAGTTCTTTTCAACTAAGTTATTGCTATCATCAAAACCGAAAATGAAGCCGCCATCGCCTACCGCGGAAGGTTTTCGCGCTGCATATCGACGTCCTGCCGTTATTCTTGCGGAAATAACCTGGCGCTGGGTTTTGGGCGCGACTGTGCTGGCTGTTTTCACTTTCTATGGCGTCGAATTTCTCGATACATTGCCAGTTACAAACGCTGACGCGCTTCTCATTCGCTCGCGGCAGCCTTTGTTGATAGGGCAGGCCATCGAGCATATTTTGCGTGGCAGCCTCCATCGGGCCGTGTTCGGGGCGTTGCTGGCCACGTCGGCGCTGGCGCTGCTCTGGATTATCGCGGCGTCGCTTGGCCGCTTTGCTACGACCCGCGCTGTGCTGGAATATTTTCATAGCGATGAGGATGCGAGATCGAGGCGCGAACCAAGCGGAGTTGAAGGAAGATTTGAGCCGGCAAAGCGGCGTCCGATTCGAGCGCTGATTGATCTGAACTTCTTGCGCGCGGTTGTGGTGCTGGCGGCTTTCCTTGGGCTGGCCGGATCGGCGATTCTCTCAAGTCTGGTATCGACGGACAAAAATCCGCGGCCCGATCTCGCGGTGATCATATTCCTGCTGCTGGCAGGAATAGTTCTTATCGCTGGTTGGTTGCTCAACTGGTGGTTATCTTTTGCTGCGATCTTTGCGGTTCGCAATGGGAAAGATGCAGTCGGGTCAATCACTGCTGCGGCTACTCTGGCGAGGGAGCGGACTGGCGCTGTCCTCGCCGTCAGCACGTGGACGGGACTTGCGCATTTGGTCGTCTTGAGCATTGCCTCTTCCGCGTTGCCGTTTGTTTTGACCTCGCTCGGCATCCTGCCGTCACGAGTAGTTTCTGCCGGTGTTGTGTTAATGGCGTTGGCATATTTTGCGGTGGTGGACTGGCTCTATGTGGCGCGATTGTGCGGCTACGTTTGCATCGCGGAGATGCCCGAGGTGATGAGTGCGGAGGCGGAGCATCCGCCGGTGTCATTGGGTGGCGCGGGCGCAGCGCGTGAAGGGGAAATCGACACAGATGAACCTATATTGAGCGATGTCCCGAATCTGGCGCAGTGAAGAAGTTGTCGTACGCGCACGATTTCCCGGCTTCGCATCGGGGCTGCTTTACACCAGACGTGCTATTTGAGACACTCGTTCGTGGAAATCCCATCCGCCGTTAACCAATCGATCGTCATCCTTGATTTCGGTGCGCAGTATACGCAGCTCATTGCGCGCCGCATCCGCGAACAGAGCGTTTTTTCCGTGGTACTACCGTGCACCGCGCCGCTCAAAGAAGTGGAAAGTTATTCTCCTATAGGCATCGTGCTCTCGGGGGCGCCGTGGTCGGTCTACGACAAGAGTGCGCCACCGGCAGACGTGCGCTTGTTCGAGTTGGGACTGCCTGTGCTTGGAATCTGCTACGGCTTGCAGTTTATGGTGCACAAACTGGGCGGGAAGGTTCGTCCGGCGGACAAGCGGGAATACGGTCACGCTGAGATCGACATTGTTGCCCAATCACCGCTTTTTGCTGGTTTGGCGAGACGGCAACCGGTTTGGATGTCGCACGGCGATGAAGCGTTGGAATTGCCTCCGGGATTCGAATTGACGGCGAAGACTTCGCATGCGGTCGCGGGAATACAGAACCGCGCGAAGAAATGGTTTGCCGTTCAGTTTCATCCCGAAGTACATCACACCGAGCGCGGGACGGAAATTCTGCGCAACTTCGTGTTCGAAATTTGCGGGGCCACGCCCACCTGGACTGCGCAGCATTTCATTCAGTCGACAATCGAACAGGTTAAGCAACAAGTGGGGAATGGGCGGGCGATCTGCGCGCTTTCGGGGGGGGTTGATTCTTCGGTTGCGGCGGTTCTGGTGGATCGGGCTTTGCGCGTCGGAAAAGAAAAGCGCGGACGCGGAGCCGGTCAATCGCGGTTGACGTGCATTTTTGTGAACAACGGTGTCCTGCGGAAGAATGAGTTTGAAAAAGTTCAAAAAACATTGCGGGACAAATTAGGGCTTCATCTGGACGCGGTGGATGCGACCAAACGGTTTCTGGCTAAGTTGAAGAACGTCAGCGATCCGGAGAGAAAACGGAAGATTATCGGCAACGAATTCATCAAAGTGTTTGAGCGCGAAGCGCGGCGTATCGAAAAAGAGGAAGGCAAGGTCAAGTGGCTGGTGCAGGGAACGCTGTATCCGGATGTGATCGAATCGCGATCGGTCCGCGGACCATCGCAGGTGATTAAGTCGCATCATAATGTTGGCGGTTTGCCGGAGAAAATGAAACTGAAGTTGATCGAACCGCTAAAAGATCTGTTCAAAGATGAAGTCCGCAAGATTGGACGCGACCTTGGGATACCGGAAGAAATTCTGCAAAGGCAGCCATTTCCGGGGCCAGGGCTGGCGGTTCGGGTTTTGGGAGAAGTGACTGCCGAGCGATTGGCCTTATTGCGGGAGTGCGACGACATCGTGGTCAGTGAAGTCAAGAATGCAGGACTCTACACGAAAATGTGGCAGTCGTTTGCGGTGCTGTTGCCGGTCATGTCTGTGGGCGTGATGGGCGATATGCGAACTTATGCGTACACGTGTGCGATTCGCGCAGTGAGTTCTGAAGACGGAATGACAGCGGACTGGGTTCCCTTGCCGCACGAGGTACTCAAGAAGATGTCCACGCGTATCGTCAATGAGGTGAAGGGCGTGAATCGCGTAGTGTACGACGTTACGTCGAAGCCTCCCGGCACGATTGAGTGGGAATGAGCAAGTCAGCTATACCGTGATTTCCACGAGATTTCCCTCAGAGTCTTCGATCACGGCCTCGTAATATCCGTCGCCCGTAACGCGTGGTCTGCTCACGATTCTGACAGCAGCTCGCTCCATATCCTTGATCAAGCGGTCAACGGCGTCGCGCGAACCAACCGAAACGGCGATGTGAGCATGGCGCGGCGATTCCTGCGGAGCAACCATCAGTTCCAGGCGCGGTCCGCCATCGAGAGCAAGAAAATGCGATCGAAAATCGCGTTTTGCACTTGAATACTCTGGGGCCGAGCTGGCATTGAACCAGAGTTCGTAAAAAACGCGGGCACGATCGAGATCCGAGACCCAGGCGGCGACGTGTTCAATGCGCGCTTTTGAGTGAAGCAACCCTAGCCGCCAAAGTTGCTCGCGCAGGGAACCCGGGTCAGTGAAGTGAATCGCCTGCATACCAGTCTTTGTCGCTGCTTCCACGTTGTGCGGAAGATCATCGACGTAAACGATCGTTTCCGGGTTTAAAGAAAATGTTTCGCAGAAGCGCTGAAAGATCCGAGGATCGGGCTTGACCATGCTGACATTGGCAGAAAGGAGAATTCCCCGGAACCATCGCAGGAATTCGAATTTGTTTTCCGCGAATGGAAAAGTTTCCGCGGACCAGTTGCTGAGGGCGTAGATAGGAACTTTTGCTTCCCGTAAGTCGGCCAAAACTTCAACCGTGCCTGAGATCGGTCCCGCGATCATTTCATCGAAGCGTTCGAACCATGCGTCGATCATCGCCGAGTGATTGGGGTGCCCTGACTTCAGTAAGGCGCACGCCTCAGCAAACGGCCTGCCGGCGTCTTGCTGCAAGTTCCATGCTGATGTGCAGATGTTCGCCAGGAAGTGCTCCATGGCTGCGTCGTCTCCGGCAAATAGCTTCCGGTAGAGATGGCGCGGGTTCCAGTCGATGAGGACGCCTCCGAGATCGAAGACTACCGTGGTTCGAGTGGACATGAACGTGGTTTCTTCCTGATCCTACTTCAGTCCGGGTCACGGTGGACAGTATCCATGGAAAACGCGGGCAGGCAGACAGCGATGTATTCTGCTCCGCCTTCGTGCGGCGTCGAATATCGGATCCAGTCGCCGGCGTGAGCGATGACAGCTTGACCTGCGGCGACGTCGAGAGAGCCTGATTTGTGTTCGACTCGCAAAGTCCCCCTCAGAACTATGGTGAACTCCTCGAATATAGGTGTTTGTCCCGGTTCCACCCAGCCTGCAGGGCTGCGCATATGGGCGATGCTCGTGGAGGAGGTGTGCGAGTTGACCCGGCCAATGTATTCGTCGATCAGCTTTGGTTTAGTGCCGGCGGCTTGAATACGAGTCGGTTGCGGAATGAGGGTCGGCATGGGGATTAGGCTAGCAGTTTAGTTGAAAAAGGGTTTACAAATTCAGGTTTCAAAGTTTCAGGGCTTCAAGATTTGCGATTACGATGGGTTTTACTTTTCGAAACTCTGAAACGTTGGACTTTACCGGTTCAGAAAAATCTTGTCAGACCTTCTTCCAAAACCACTAGCCGATCTTCGATCCCAGCGGCGCGGGCTTCATGCTTCAGCAATTGAAGCGGTTCGTCCACGGGTTCGTGGGACAAGCGGAAAGTGCCGTAGTGCATTGGGACCATCCAGCGGGCTTTCAGGTCGAGAAAGGCGTGGGTGGCATCGGCGGGGTTTGTGTGTACGTTGCGAAATGTTGGTGGGTTGTACGCGCCGATAGGAAGCAGGGCAAGTTCTGGCGCGAGCCGCCTGCCAATTTCGCGGAAGCCGGAAAAATATGCCGTATCACCAGCGTGATAAACCGAATGCTTGCCTGCCTGCAGAACAAAGCCACCGTAGCCGCGGTGTGCATCCTTAATAATCCGTGCGCCCCAGTGTTGGGAGGGTACAAGCGTGACTGTAAGGCCGCCGTGACGGGACGAGTTCCACCAATCGAGTTCGATGATTTCTGAGAAGCCCAGGTCGGACACCAAGTCCGTAACATTGTTCGGAATGATGATGGCGGGAGCTCGTCCCCGCTTTCGAATGTTGTTTTGCACGATAGCGCGCAACGAAGGACGGTGCAGGTGATCGAAATGCGCGTGGGTCACGAGCACGAGGTCGATTCCGGGTAAATCACGGACGCGCAGACCAGGACGCCGCAAACGCTTTAATACAAATAGCCAGTGGGCAAAATTAGGGTCGACCATTACGTTCTGGCCGCCGATTTGAATAAAAAAGCTGGAATGGCCGATAAAGGTAACCCCGAGTTCTCCGTGGGTTACGAGGCGCGGCTGGTGAGTCTCGCCGCAACGCGGAGTAACTGCGGAATGACGAACTAACTTTCCAAATTGTGAAGCGCGACGGCGGAGCGCCCGATTCTTGAGGGTTGCCTTGATCATCCCGGGTTAGGCCTATTTATTGGATGAAGTTTCGAAGCGGCACGCACCATTTTAGTGCAAATAAATGAGAAGCCTAGGAGATTCAGTCTGGCTCCCATTACGTTCGTGATTCCTGGATTAAGCAAAGATTAAGCAAAAATTCACTTAGCCCGGCCGAGATGGTAGTCGGAGGCGATATCTGCAAAAGGCCGAGGGAGCGGTGACGCTATGAAATCCATTTATTTGCCTGACATGCTAACGATCCAGCGCGACCGGGGAATCTCTCGCGTGCCCTCATCGTCGTAATAGAAGTGCATTTCGTGGTCTGAATGCGCGTCTGGCACGGGCCGATCGGCCGCGGCGCTGAAGCGAGGTGCACTTCCGGGCGCAGGCAAGGGCGATTTTGTGGTGTACATGGATTCTTCGAGCGTACTTCCGCTGGGGGCGGTCGCGGCGGCAAATACGCCGAAAGCATTGCCGTTGATGTAAGAAACGCCGATGTAGTCCGCCACCATGGGACCGTCATCGGAAACCGGCAACCATGCCAGCTTCATGGGGCCGGCGATTTTTACGCCAGATGTCCAAGTCGATCCACCATCGGTGGACGTAGTGAAACCGACCTCGAGTTCGCATGTGGTCGCGCTGCAATTGGAGACAGGGTAGTAGTAATAAACGATCGTTATGTGTGCGCTGCTGCCAGAAGTCGTGGGGTCGATTCCGATTCCGGGGAGGAAATGGTCGACCGTGCTGGTGGTTGGGTCGATCGGGATGCGCGTTACGGCGGTCCAGGTCTTTCCATTCGCTGATGTGCTCATTGCGATGTCATTCTCTTTGCAGCCGGTGCGGAAACGGCAGTCCGACCAGACCACATAGACGTTGCCTGCGCCATCGACTGCCGCGGACGGCAGATTCGGATTGCGGATACCGCCGGCATCGAGATGGCTATCGATGCTCGCAATCTGCTGACTCTTGCCCCAGCTTGTGCCGCCGTTGGTGGAACTGAACACGTCGATGCCACCGCCTTCAAAGGGTACAATCACATTTCCGTTCGGCTGCACGAGAGGTTCGCCGCCCAAACCGCCGGCATGATCAGACGAGGACAAACCCTTGCCCCAAGTCTGCCCGCCGTTACTCGAAACACTCATCAGCACGTCGCCGGTTCCGTAGGCCTGATCCCATTCGGTGTAGCAATTGCCGTAGTAGGGGCTGGTGGAGGTGTTGTCGCAAACGCTCCAATTCTTGTCATCGAGATGAGTTTTGTCGACGTTAATGGGATTTCCCCAATGCAGGCCGTCGGGGGAGAGGCTTACTGCAACATCGCCGATATATTGCGCGCCAGAATTCAGGCCGACGAGAGGCAAGGTGGAAATCATCCATTGCGCATGTTTGGCATCGTAGGCGACGGACGGATCAGCCGCGGCGCCGTAGGTGCCGTTCTTATAGTTCACCGTAAGGCCGGGAAGGTCGCCGTGTTGCCACGTCACTCCGCCGTTGGTCGAAGTGGCGAAGCCGACATCGCCACTGCCCCAGCCGATTGAACCAGGTCGCCGCGCTACGTGGAAAGCACTGACGATCGTATTTCCCCACGAGAATATGTCGGGCTCCACTTCCGTTTTGTGAACGCTGTCACTGTTGGTCAAATTATCGACGCTGATCTTCTCCAATCCCGATTGCGCGTAGGCAGACAGAGTGAACAATACTGACAATGCAGAGATGGTGATCGGGAGCGCGCGCCTACGAACGGACGACAGAGCTTTGGTCATGAGATTCCCTTCGATTCGTCGGGTACAATTAAAGCTTGCAGGGGCAGGCAGGATTCAACGGAATGCCACCGCAACTATATCGCGGTAGTCGATTCGATGTCGATGTGAAGATTCTTGCACTTGCAGGTTCTTGATGGCGGACAGGGCCGCATCAGCACCATTTCAAAGTTAGGTTTTCAATGCTCTTACTAGTGAGGGAAGGTTAGGCGATTCGGAACCTGAAATCTTGAACCTCAACCGCAACGAATGCCCTGGATCGGCAGATTCGAAATGTTGCAAATGCGGATATAATGGAAGCAAATTAAAGGGGTATTTTTACGAGACACCTCTTCCCTGCGAAACTAAATCTTTTCGGCGAAGCAATTTGTCTGTTCCTCGTCCTCGTGTCTGTGACCGCAACGAGGTTCGCGGCGGCTCAGACTCCCGACCAGCCCTCGCAGGCCGGCCCGGCTCAAGCTTCAGCAAGCAATAAACCGCCGGGCCAGGCTCCCGCCGTGAATAATGCCACCGACACCGATACGGCGAATATTCCGAAGATTCGCGTGGGCACGAACGAAGTAAATGTAGTGTTTACGGTGACGGACAAGCATGGCCGTCGAGTTACGGATTTGAAGCAGGCGGACTTCAAGATTGTGGATGATAGCAAGCCGGCGGCAGAGATTCGCAGCTTTCGCGCGGAGGCAAATTTGCCCCTACAGGTGGGGCTTTTGGTGGATGCCAGCAGTTCAGTGCGTGATCGATTTAAGTTTGAGCAGGAGTCGGCGATTGAGTTTCTGAATCAGACGATCCGCAAGCGTTTTGATCAGGCCTTTATCGTGGGTTTTGACGCGACGCCGGAGGTGACGCAGGAGTTTACCGACGATACTGAGTTGCTGGCGAAGGGGGTGCGGGCCCTCCGTCCGGGCGGTGGGACGGCGATGTATGACGCGCTGTACTTTGCATGCCGCGATAAGCTGCTGAAGCAGAAGTTAGGCGGGCCGACGAGGCGGGCAATTATTTTGCTTAGCGATGGTGAAGACAATCAGAGCCACGTTACACGCGAGGAAGCCATTGAGATGGCGCAGCGGGCGGAAGCGATTGTATACACCATCAGCACGAATGTAAGCGGGACGAAAGGCCCGGGCGACAAGGTGCTTGAGCGCATCGCCGATGCGACCGGCGGGCGCGCGTTTTTCCCTTTCCAGATTCGCGATGTGACCAATGCGTTTGCCGAGATTCAGGATGAACTGCGAACGCAATATGCGGTTTCTTACAAACCCGCAGATTTCAAGCCTGACGGGCATTTCCGGACGATCGAGATTGTCGCCAACGATCGCAAGAATTTTCGGGTGAGAGCTCGGCGCGGGTATTACGCGATTACGGCGCAGTAAAGTGTGAGCGGTTTGTTAGTAGTTTGCCGTGTATGAATTTCTCCTCCTTCTTTTTTCTGTTCGAGTTTTTCTCGTCTTAATCAACAGCGATGCCGGGATATTCGGGGACGCCACTTCCGGAAAAGTTGGGAATCAAATCGGGATTTCGTGTGCAATTGGTGCGCGCCCCCGAAGATGTGCGGGTAGAATTGGCTGCTGATTTAGCCGGATGCACTATTGGGAAGAATGGCGTCCCGCTCGATTTCGCGATGGTTTTTACGAAGTCGCGGGCGGAGCTCGCGAAGGATTTTGGGCGGTTCGCCAAGGCGTTAGCTCCGGCGGGGATGTTGTGGGTGAGTTGGCCGAAGAAGAGTTCCGGCGTTGCCAGCGATCTGGATGAGAATATTGTGCGCGAGATTGGGCTGGATGCCGGTTTGGTGGATGTGAAGGTTTGCGCTGTTACGGATGTATGGTCGGGGTTGAAGTTTGTGCGGAGGGTTAAGGATCGAAAAGGGAAGTAGCTGCCCGGAGAGCGCGGACCCAGAATTTCGAGCCATTTCCGTCCTCTACTCCCTCGTCCACTACTCTTTAACGTAACTCCGATCCGGGGCTTTTGCGCTCTATGCCGAAGGTGACGTGAAAGAGCTCAAACGTGAATCCGGCGTTACGGCTACGAGTCGGCGATTATCGCGTACGCTTCACCAGCGAGGCTGACAATGCGATCCGAATTCATGCCGTCCGGCATCGGCGTGAAGCTTACCGCTGAGATAGCCTGACGGTTCCCACCTCTTGCAAAAGGAAGCGAGAAGTGGGCACCCAGTCTCCGGTTATCATTGCCTGATGGCTGACAGTTCCAAGCCAATCCAATTCTCCGGCCATGCAAGCCAACAATTGCGATTTCGTGGAGCGACTGAAGCCGAGGTCGTCGAAACGATGTTAACGGTGCCTTGGCATTCTGCGGAAAATGGCCGGATGGAATGTCGAAAAGATTATGCTTTCAATTCAGTCTGGAACCGCCGGCACTACGCAACCAAACAGGTCA
>DASXEG010000124.1:0-10190 GCA_036490235.1 Candidatus Sulfotelmatobacter sp.
TTGCCCATCGGAACTGCATTTCACGAGCGCACTTTTCCTCTTTGCCACAGCCTGAATTACCGCGAGTGGTCGGGATACTACACGGTCAGCGTGTATGAGGTGCATCATGAGCACGAGTACAATGCCATTCGCAATGCCGCGGCGCTGATCGATATTTCGCCGCTTTACAAATACCTGATCACCGGCAAGGACGCGACGCGGCTGGTAAATCGCGTGATCACGCGCGACATTAACAAGGTAAAAGTCGGGCAGGTGATTTATTGCTGCTGGTGCGATGAAGAGGGCAAGGTCATCGACGACGGCACGATTTCGCGGCTCGAAGAAAACGTTTATCGCTGGACGGCCGCCGACCCGAGCCTGCGCTGGTTCCGGCAAAACGGCCTGAACATGGATGTGCAGATTGAAGATATTTCAGAGAAGGTTGCGGCGCTGGCGTTGCAGGGGCCGACTTCGGCGAAGCTGTTAAAAGCCGTCGCAGAAGCTGATATCGCCAATCTCAGGTATTTTCGCGTGACGCGCGGAAAGATTGCCGGCGTGACGGTGGATATTTCGAGGACAGGATATACCGGCGACCTGGGATACGAGATCTGGATTCCGGCAAACGAGGCGGTGAAGGTGTGGGATGCTTTGGCGGATAAGGGAAGACAGTTCGATCTTCATGCTGCGGGAATGCTGGCGCTTGATGTGGCGAGGACCGAAGCTGGATTGCTGCTGATCGAAGTCGATTACACGAGTTCGAAGAAGGCTCTGATTCCCCAGCAAAAATATTCTCCGTATGAACTCGGTCTCGGCAAAATGGTGCATCTTGAAAAAGAAAATTTCATTGGCGAGCGGACCCTTGAGAAAGATGCGAAGAATGGCGTGCCGCGGCAACTTGTTGGAGTTGAAGTCGATTGGACTGATGTCGAGGCGCTTTACGAGCGATATGGCTTGACTCCGGCCGCGCCGACTCAGGCTTCGCGCGTGCCAGTTCCGGTTTACTCGGGTGAAAAACAGGTTGGCAAGGCGACGACGACATCATGGTCGCCGGTTTTGAAGAAGATGATTGCGCTGGCCAGCGTCGAGACTGAATATTCGAAACTCGGTACGCAGTTGCAAATGGAAATTACGATTGAGGCAATCCGGCTGAAGACGAATGTGAAAGTGACGGAGCTGCCGTTTTTTAATCCGGCGAGGAAGACCGCGAGTCCGGCCTGAAATCGGAGCGGGTCGGTTTCGTCGCGCCTGTTCGTCAGGAAATTTTCTTCAGTAGAAATTTTCGCTTTTGTGACGTGTAGATCCATACGCCCAACAGCAGGAACGCTGCCGTACTCCCTACAATCTTCACAACCGCAAGCAGTTTGTTGGCCTCATCGGGTTGCGGAATCAAAGACAACAGAATCGTCAGCGCAGTGACGACGAATCCAACAGAGGCTACCAGCACGGCTATCTTCTTCCCCCCAGGTACGCGAAAATCCTCCGGCTTATACGGTTCGCGCTGCAGTTTGATCATCGCGCCGAACAAGTACAGATAAGGAATGAAATAAAAGATCACTCCTATACTCACCAGAACGTCGTAAGCGCCTTTGACACTGGTTCCAGCCTGGCCGAGGAAAATAAAAATCACGCCAAAAACAAACTGCGTGAGCAGCGCAACCCAGGGAGTTTTCCAGCGCGGATGCAGCGCTCCGAAGGCCGGGGGAAGAAAATGATCGATGCCGGCGACGAACGGAAGGCGCGCAACGGCGGCTAGGTACGCACCGGCAGCGCCAACGTTGCTGAGGGCAATGAGAAACGCGGCTACCGGCAAAACTCCGCGAAGGCCGACCCGCGCGGAAGTCTGTGAGATCGCCTGTACGAGACCCTGCAAATCGCTGACGCGGTTTGGTGGCAGCGCGAGCAGAACGCATACTGTGCCCAGGATGTAGCAGATCGTGATTGTGACGCCCGCGAGCAGAAGGGCGCGCGGGACCATGCGGCGGGGGTTCTTGATTTCGTCCCCCATGAACGATGCGGTCTCGCAGCCACCGAGGGCGAAGGTGAGCACCGACCAGAAAATGATGTCGTTGAGGTGCGTGCTGGGCGTCATCGAGTGAAGGGTGAATCTGGTTGCGGAGCCGAAGCGATGCCATGCGATGATGCCCATGACGATTACTATGCCGGCGGGAATCCACATGGCGAGCGCTCCTGCGTTGTTCAGCCACTTGCCCACGTCGAGGCCGACGATGTTCATTAGCGTCGCGGCGGTCAAACCGAGCAAAGAAAAGCCGATGTAGAAGCCGGCGCTATTTGAGAGGTGCGCCCAGGCGCTTTGCCGCATGAAAAGCACGTTGCCGGCGGCGAAGTAGAGCACTGCGGGGAAGTAAGGGAGATTGCTGGTCCAGTAAGTCCAGGCGGCCATGAAGCCTGAGAAATCACCGAAGGCGTGTTTGGTCCACACATAGAGGCCGCCTTCGCCGGGATAGCGCGACGATAGTTCAAGCACTGACAATGCCAGAGGCATGTAGAAGCAGAACCAGGCCCCGATCCAGATGACGATCGAGCTTGGGCCAGCTGCGGCGGCGGTCGCGATCCAGCGCAGGCTGATGCCGGTGACTACGTAGAAGAGCAGCAGGTCACGGAAGCCGAGAACGCGTCGGGGACGGTCTGCCTTTTCAGTCTCGGCTAGCGAGGTTGGCGAGTTGGGAGAAATTCTCTGCCGGCTGAGGTTCGAGTTTAGGTCATCCAATGAAATGGCGGGTCCGATCGGCTGCGACTGTACCTGAGAAAGAGAGTCAGAAATAGCACCGATCCCGACCGCGGGGCAAGTAAAAGTTTTCGGGTATGTGTTCGCAGTAAACTGTTGCGTGCCCTTGGGAATCTCAGCTTAGGAGAGAAATCCAATGAAGCGGAATTTGATAGCAGGCGTGGTGGTGTTGGTGGCGCTGGCGGCTTTGAGTTGGGCACAGGATCGGAATCAGCCCTCGCCTCGGTCGGTGGAGCGCATAACCCGGGAAGTACGGCACGAGTTGCTGATGCTTCCTTATTTCACCGTGTTCGATAGCATCAGCTACAAAGTGGATGGCTCAAACGTTACGCTGATGGGCGCGGTCGTCAACCCAACGGTGAAGTCGGATGCGGGAAATGTGGTGAAGAAAATTGAGGGAGTAGAAGGCGTCGATAACCAGATCGAGGTTCTTCCTCCTTCGCCGATGGACGACGGTCTGCGACGGCGCTTGTTTCGCGCGATATACGGTTATCCGGCACTGCAGAAATATGACCTGGGCGTGCAGAAGCCGATTCGCATTATTGTGAAAAGCGGGCGCGTAAGTCTCGAAGGCGTGGTCGACAATGAGCAGGACAAGAATCTCGCTGGCGTGCGCGCCAATGGCGTTTCAGGAATTTTCTCGGTGACCAACAATCTTCAGGTTGTGCCATCGAAATAGAAGGTCCGTCAGGCTTTTCCGAACGGGTCTTCGAGCGATGGGCTTTGCGGAGTGAATAGTTCGGCTCCGTTTTCTGTGACGTGCATGTCATCTTCGAGACGGATGCCGAATTCGCCGTGGATGTAAATGCCGGGCTCGTTGGAAGTAGTCATGTTCGCGGCAAGCTGCGTGGAATTGCCGCGGACGAGATACGGCCACTCGTGACCGTCCATGCCCATGCCGTGGCCGAGGCGATGCGTGAAGTATTTGTAGTCCGGGCCGTAGCCCGCGTCCGTTATGACTTTACGGGCTGCCCCATCGATGGCTCCGCATTCGACGCCGGGGTGGGCTGCGGCCAACGCGGCTGATTGCGCGCCGTGCACGATTTCAAATACCTTCTGCATTTTGTCGTAGGTTTTTCCCTGTGGCTTGCCAATCACGAACGTGCGCGTGATGTCGGATTGATAGCCTTCCACCGTACAGCCGTCGTCGATCATGACGATCGAGCCTTCGTGGATGACCTGCGGCGTGCTGGAGCCGTGAGGGAAGGAGGTGTATTCGTCGACCTCTACGCTGGCCTCCCCGGGAAAGCCGACCCGATCGTAAGCGGCTGAAATCAGGTCTTCGACCTGACGCTGTGTCATGCCTTCGTGCAGTGCATGGTACACGGCTTCGTACACGGAAAGAGTTGCTTGGGCGGCCAGGCGCATCAGTGCAACTTCGTGTTCGCTTTTGATCATGCGGCAACCGGCGGTCACCTGAGTGGCGCTGGTGATGGTTAGCTGCGGGGCGGCTTTTGCAATCCCGTCCGCGAAAAAGAAGCGAGTCATTTCTTCGATTCCGAAGTTTCCGGTCGCGACGCCGCTATCTCTTAGACCTTGCGCGACGAGGCGATAGGGGCTTGCATCTTCCTGCCAGGTACGAATGTCGGCATGTTCGCCGTCGGGCGCGTGGGAGATTTCTTCGCGGGCGCGGTCTTCTTCGAAGGCTGGACAAACGTAGAAGGCGCTGCCTTTCGCGGGGAGCACGTAGGCGAACATGCGCTCGCCACCCCACCAGCGAATACCGGTGAAATAATTCAGCGATGTTCCGCTCATGAGAAGAATGGCGGCAATCGAATTCTCGGCCATTAGTTTGCGGGCTTGCTCCTGGCGTCCGGTGCGCTCTGCCAGAGTGATGGGCGTGGCTTCGTTCTTTCTGGATTTCAATTTCGCTATGGACGGAGGCAGAGTGGAATCGCTCGATTTCTCGGATGCGTACACGGAATACGGTGCCGCTGCAATCCCTGCCACTGCCCCGCTTGCCTTGAGAAATCGCCGCCTTGAGATCATCATTCCTCCGTCAAATGAGAAACCTGAAAATGACAACCCGCCATTATAGAGTTAAGTTCAGGGAGATCGTGGAAGCGGGCTTTCAATGCGCGGGATGCGGCCAGTGGAATTCCACGACGGTGGATGAGTCTGCCGGACACCGACAGCGTTACGTGGAGGATTGCCAGGTGTGCTGCAAGCCGAATGTGCTGCGGATTGAGTATGACTTGCCGGCGCATGAATTCGTTATCAGCGCGATGCTGGAGTAAGTGACTGCGCTATAGTAGGCTGCAACTGCTTGGAATCGCGGGAGGACGCACATGGCAAGCGGGTATACGGGCAGCAACCGCATGGTGGCGCACAACATGGTGACCACGCAGTTTGAGCTTGATGGCTTTCGCGTGGTGCGCACACTTGGAGTGGTGCGTGGAATCGTCGTCCGCTCGCGCTCGATTTTCGGAACCATCGGAGCAGGTTTGCAGACGCTGGTGGGCGGCAATATCACGTTGCTGACGAATCTGTGCGAGAAGACCCGGGCCGAGGCGTTTGACCTGATGCTGGCGCATGCCGCGGAACTCGGGGGCAACGCTGTACTTTGTTTTCGGTATGACGCGACTGAAGTGATGCAGGGGGTCACTGAGGTTTTGGCCTACGGCACTGCGGTTTACGTGGAATCGGCCAAATAGCCGTTCGCGGGCAGCCTGCCCTGCGCCTGTAGAGGAAGTCGCTCCACAATTCTGCCCTATTTATGAGGTATATTCGGGAACGATGAAAACGCTCCGGCCTTTCTACGTAGTGGTTGTGCTTCTGCTCCTCCTCGTCGCCGCCCATGCTGCTTCCTACAAATACAAGCGCATCGGCAGTGACCTTGCTGCCGAGACCCACATTGAGCCGGGGGTAGCACTGATGGGGGGAGGAACAGATCTGGATGAAGCGTTCAAATGGCTGTGCGGGAAAGGCAACGGCGGCGATTTTCTGATTCTCCGCGCCCGCGGCAAAAATGATTACAACCCGTATGTGAACAAGATCTGCCAGATGAATTCGGTCGCGACTCTGGTCATTCCCGACCGCAAGGCGGCGCAGCAGGTGAAGGTAGCACGCATTATCCGCCAGGCTTCGGTAATTTTCATCGCAGGAGGGAACCAGGCGCGATATGTGGAATTCTGGAAGGGGACGCCCGTCGAGGAAGCCGTCAATGCGCATGTTCTTGCGGGAAAGCCGATCGGTGGAACCAGCGCCGGGCTCGCGGTGTTGGGCGAGTTTGTTTACGGTTCCATGCAGGACCGGCCCGACGACCCGGATTTGACTTCCCGTGTGGTGTTGGACAATCCGTATGAGAAGCATGTCACGCTCGAGCGAGATTTTCTGAAGGTTCCGGGTCTCGAAAACATCCTTACCGACAGCCACTTTGCCAAACGAGACCGCATGGGGCGCAGCCTTGGTTTTCTGGCTCGCATTGTTGCGGACGGGTGGTCGAAGACGCCGCGAGAAATCGCGATCGACGAAAAATCCGCGGTGCTCATGGAGGTGAACGGTTCTTCCAAAATTGTGGGCAGCGGAGAAGGAGCTTATTTCCTGCAGATCACGGAGCCACCGCAAGTGTGCAAGGCGGCCCAGCCGTTGACCCTTCGAAACATAGAGGTGTATCACGCGCCGACGGGGTCTACGTTTAACGTTCGCGATTGGAAAGGCAAGGGCGGCGAAGCGTATTCGATTTCGGTGGACGCCGGACAGGTTCGAACGAGTCGAGCCGATGGCAAACTCTACTAATCCCGAATAATGTTGGCATTTCCCCCCGCTGAGTCTTTTTGGCGTTGACTCTTGTTATCTGCAGTGGCACACTTACCGGCAACAGTGCAGTCATCAATAAGAAATTGATGAAGAGTCTTGGGGCGATGTGTACAAGCGATAACAACCTGCAACAGGTTGTTTGCCTGGTGGCATCGGGCAAACTCGAAGCCGGATTGTGATCTCCTCTTCAACCCCCCTTATTTCTTAGACCGGTGCTTGCAACCCCTCTTAGATTTTTGAACAAAGCGATCGACGAACGTCCGAGTACGGGAGGCCTTTATGAAAAGGTTTGTTTTCTGTGTGGCATTGCTAACTCTGAGCGCCAGTCTTTTGCGGGCGCAAACCTCACAAGGACGAATCCTCGGCACAGTCCGTGATGCATCAGGGGCAGTAGTGGTCAACGCGAGGGTCACGATCACGAATATGGCGGCGGGAACATCCAGGACCGTTGACACAAGCACAGCGGGTGACTATTCCGCTCCAAATCTTGAACCGGCGCCCTACTCAGTCGAGGTGGAAGCGCCGGGTTTTGAACGAGCCAGACACACAGATATCAAGCTCGAAGTCGCGCAGGATATTCGGGTGGATTTCAACCTGACTCCGGGCAAGGTGAACGAAACCATTGTGGTTTCCGAAGAAGCGCCGATGGTTGACACGACGAACGACGTTCTCGGAGGAACCTTCGCGAACGAGGCAATTAACGAGCTTCCTTTGCAGGGGCGCGACTTCCAGAATTTGGCTATTTTGCAGCCGGGAATTCAGCGAACTCCCGGGGGCGGCTTTGAGTCCATCACGGCTAACGGCAACCGCCCGCAGGACAACAATTTCGTGGTAGATGGAATCGATGACAACGATGCCTACTACGGCATAACCGTCATTAATGCGGAAGGGGTGCAAGGAACGCCGGCGACTCACTTACCGATTGATGCGATTCAAGAGTTCAACATTCAATCCAGCCCCGAAGCCGACTACGGATGGAAGCCGGGAGCGATTATCAACATTGGGATTAAGTCGGGAACGAACTCAGTGCACGGGTCGGCCTATTACTTCAATCGCAATGCAGCGCTGGATGCGCGCAACTGGTTTAATCCTGGCCCAAGTCCTGCCGCCGCCCTGAACCTGCATCAATTTGGCGCATCGCTGGGCGGACCGATCATCAAAAACAAGCTGTTCATATTCGGCAATTATGAAGGAGTGCGCGACAAGGTCGGCAACCCGCTCAGCGTGAGCACTCCCGTATCGGTGCCAATCGGCGATCCGACTACAAGCATTGCGGATGCTTTCGCCGAATGCGGCGCCAGCGGAACGTGCAGCGCGGTCAGCGAAAAGCTGGCGGCCCTGCTGCCTTTCAACCCAGGTCCTACCACGACCATGAATCTTGATTTCAATAATCGTAACCGCGAAGACAATGGGATCCTAAAGTTGGATTATCACCTTTCGGACCGGCATGCTCTGACGGGTTCTTATTTTGTGGGCGACAGCGTACAGACTGAAGAGGATGTGACCGTGCTCAATCCCATGTTTCTGTCGCAGGCGTACACGCGAGCGCAGGTGATTGGCGGAGGATGGATCTGGACGCCGAATGTGCATTTGACGAATCAGTTTCATGTCGGCTACAACCGGTTTTCACAGCAGGTAGTTGTTGCCGATAACAGTCTGAACCCGCAAACGTTTGGAATCAATACTGGCGTAACCAATCCGGTTGATTTTGGGCTGCCGGAAATTCGAATCACCGGATTTGAAAGTCACACCATCGGCGGGAATGGATCCTGGCCCCTCTACACGACTCCGAATCAGACGCTGCAATTCACCGACGGCGTCACGTACGTCCTGGGGACCCATAATCTGCGCTTCGGAGGCGAGTTCCGCACCGGAAGCACAGACAATATCCGCGATACCTATGGTCCTGGCTATGTGAGATTCAACGACGACGGCCCGGCTTCTCCTCTGGAGAATTTCACTACTGGCGACGCCGGGTATGCCTACGTTGCCGTGGGTAACAGTCATCGCGTTGTCAGCCAGAAATCGGTGGGAGCCTATGTTCAGGATGACTGGCGAACAACGCCGCGGCTTACCATTACCGCCGGGTTGCGCTACGACATAAGCCTTCCGATTACCGACACACATGACTTGCTCGCCAACTTTGATCCGGCTCGCGGTCTGGTGCAGGTGGGGCGACAGATCAGTTCGCCCTACAACACGGACTACAACAACTTCGCTCCCCGGCTTGGTTTCGCCTACGACCTTACTGGCAAGGGCAACACGGTGATCCGCGGCGGGGCCGGAATCATCTACGAGATTCCGCATATCAGCGTTTACATAGGGCAGAACAGCACTGAGGCGCAAGGATTGGCGCTGATTCCGACTGGCCTGTCATTGATTGGCAGCAATGGAAAGGTATATCCAAGTCCGGGAAACATCAACGCTACGACTGCAACTCTGACCGATACTCAGGTTTCAGCCAACTGGAAAAGCGGCGGTCCGATATTCGGCAATCTTGCGCCCGGCTCTGTGACCTGCGCCTACGACCCCAATAATGGGATCGATAATCCTTGTCCAGTGTTTGGAGTTAATCGCAACATTGTTACTCCATATGTCGCTAACTGGAACTTCAACGTTCAGCAGGTTCTGTGGCATGACGCCACATTGACGGCCGCGTACGTTGGAAATCGAGGAATTAAACTTTACAGCATCCGCGACATCAACCAGAACAACTACGTCATCGATCAGGCGAATTTCGACGATGAGCAGTCGGGACGGCCATTCGTAAACCAATTTCCGTATCTCAGCTACATCGACATGCTGGGAAATGGGGACAACTCGATTTATCACGGCTTGCAGGTAACGGTTCGGCAACGAACCCGCAAAGGGTTGTACTTTGTTGGAGGCTATACCTGGGCGCATTCCATTGACGATTCCAGCGGCAATCGAGAGTTTGTGATTCAGGACAGCAACAATCCCGCGGCCGAGCGCGGCAACTCCGATACCGACATTCGCCATCGCTTGACCCTGGCTATGACTTACGAAGTGCCGTCAAGGAAGGGATATGGACAGATGTTGGAAGGCTGGCGCCTGAATTCAATTCTGACCGCACAGACTGGCGAACCGATTCTCTTCTACGACAGCTCCGATGACATCAGTGGCACCGGCGAGTTCAACGATCGCTGGAATCTCTCTGGAGACGCCTCCAAGATTCACTGGTCTGCAACCCACCCTTTGCCGTTCTACCCTTACGATGGAAGCGCGGGCAGTACCAATCCGGCTTGTGACGCTCTCGCTGATCCCGATCAGCTCAGTTATTACGGATGTTTTGCGGCGCCGGGATGGACGATCACTCCACCGAACGCCGGACAGTTCGGCGACATGGGCAGGAATGTCGTACGAGGACCCGGCTATTTCGATCTCGACTTCTCCGTCGGCAAGGCGTTCACGTTTGGGGAGCGCATGAAACTTGAGCTTCGCGGAGAGTTCTTCAACGTGCTCAACCATCCCAATTTCGCGGGAGTGGACGACGACCTCTCCGACGGCTTCAGCGGCACCGTGGGGCAGGCATTTTACACCCCAGATATCGCGGCATCGAATCCAGTGGTCGGATCCGGCGGGTCAAGGCATATTCAGCTCGGGGCGAAAATGATTTGGTAGCGGGGGGCTTCTTTGAATTCTTTACGCTTTGAGATGTGCCTCGACTAATCTCGAAAACGCCGGG
>DASXEG010000129.1:0-8278 GCA_036490235.1 Candidatus Sulfotelmatobacter sp.
GCTCTCCCCGTAACTTGTTGCTTTCCGCCCATTCGTGCTAGTTTCAAAAACGAAAGTTTAGAGTTGAGGGTACATTGTCAAAAAGTTTAGTCATCGTTGAATCGCCGGCGAAGGCGAAGACCATCCAGAAATACCTGGGGAAGGGTTTTACGGTTGAGGCTTCGCTCGGGCACGTCAAGGATCTGCCGAAGAGCAATCTGGGCGTTGATATCGAGGACGAGTTTGCCACCGAGTACATCGTCATCCCCGGCAAAGAAAAGGTGCTGGCCAAGCTGAAGAAATTAGCCGGGCCGATGGACTCGATCTACCTGGCGCCTGACCCGGACCGCGAAGGCGAGGCCATTGCCGCTCATCTTGCGGGTGAACTTGACGGCGACGGGCATGCAAAAAAGTCGAAAAAGAAAAAGAAGGATGCAGACGAAGGTCCGCCTCGCATTCAGCGCGTGACTTTCAACGAGATTACGAAACGCGCCGTGCAGGCAGCGTTCGAGCATCCGCGTGCGATCGATCAAAACCTGGTCGATGCGCAGCAGGCGCGGCGCGTGCTCGACCGTCTGGTGGGATACCAGGTTTCGCCTTTGCTGTGGGATAAAGTTCGCCGCGGGCTTTCCGCCGGGCGCGTCCAGACCGTTGCCTTACGTCTGATCGTTGAGCGCGAGCGCGAGATCAAGGCGTTCGAGAAAGTTGAGTACTGGACGATCGACGCTCACCTCTCCGCCAATAAACCGCCGGCGTTCGACGCACGTTTTCTTGGCAAGGGCGAAGAGAAGATTGAAGTTCATAACGGCGAAGAGGCTGAAAAGATCCGCGCTGCGCTGGAAACTGCGGACTGGATGGTTCGCTCGGTTGACAAGAAAGAGCGCCGCCGCAATGCTGCCCCGCCGTTCACCACCAGCAAACTGCAGCAGGACGCTTCCCGCAAGCTACGCTTCAGCGTGAAGCGCGCCATGATGATCGCGCAACGGTTGTATGAAGGCGTGGAGTTGGGCGAAGAGGGCCAGGTCGGCCTCATTACTTATATGCGTACCGATTCCACCCGTGTTGCGCCCGAGGCAATTGCAGAAGTGCGCGAGTACGTGGGGAAAGAGTACGGCGCGAATTATCTGCCGGAAACTCCAAATACTTATAAGGAGAAGAAGGAAGCGCAGGCGGCCCATGAGGCGATCCGCCCGACCTCGGTGATACGCCATCCCGACCAGATCAAACAATACTTAAAAGAAGATGAATACAAGGTCTACAAGCTGATCTGGCAGCGCTTTGTGGCGTCGCAGATTATGCCTGCGGTATTCGATCAGACGACTGTCGACATCGATGCCAAAACAAAAAATGGCGATGCATTCTGGTTCCGCGTAACCGGATCGGTTCTGAAGTTCGACGGCTTTTTGAAGGTCTATGAAGAATCGAAAGAAGGCAAGGACGAAGAAGACGAAGAACTGAAGCACAAACTGCCGGCGCTGGAAGCCGGGCAGAAACTCACGCTGAAAGAACTGAAGCCGGAACAGCATTTCACCGAGCCGCCGCCGCGCTACAACGAAGCGTCGTTGGTGAAAGAACTGGAAGAACGCGGAATTGGCCGCCCGTCCACGTATTCGGCGATTCTTTCGACCATTCAAGAACGGCAATACGTGCAAAAAATCGGCGGCAAGTTTACCCCGACGGAAATAGGGTTGGTCGTAACCGATCTGCTGGTAGAAAATTTCCGCGATATTTTTGATGTGGCTTACACCGCGCGGCTGGAAGAAGAACTCGACGAGATTGAAGAGGGCAAGGAGAAGTGGACCGATGCTCTCGCCGAGTTCTACAAGAAATTCCAGAAGGATCTCAAATATGCCGAAAAGCATATGGAGAACATCAAGCGGATGGAGAAGCCCACAGACGAGAAGTGCGAGCGCTGTGGCGCGCCGCTGGTGATCAAGTGGGGCAAGCACGGCTCGTTCTACGCGTGCAGCACCTACGACAAAGAGGATCCGAACACCTGCACATTCACGAAAGAAAATCCGATCAACCTGCCCGATCTAGATTCTGCTGACGTGCAGGAGACGGGCGCGGCGGAAGAGTATTGCGAAAACTGCGGTCGAGTGATGGTATTGAAGCGCGGTCGCTTCGGCCAGTTCATGGCTTGCACTGGCTACCCCGATTGCAAAACCACTCGAAGACTCGATCAGGGCAAGAAGGTTCCTGATATTCCGCTCGACGAGCCTTGCCCGAAATGCGGACGCAATATGATGATCCGCCATGGCCGCTTCGGCGAGTTCACGGCGTGCAGCGGATATCCCGAATGCAAGTATGTAAAACAGAATTTTATTGGCGTAAAGTGCCCGGACTGCAAAGACGGCGAACTGGTCGAAAAACGCGCACGCAAGGGAAACACGTTTTATGGGTGCGGCAATTATCCCAAGTGCAAGTTCACCTCCGCGCATAAGCCGATTGCGGAAAAATGCCCGTCTTGCGGCAGCGAATATCTGGTGGAGAAGAATTTGAAAGCTGGCCCGGTAATCGCGTGCCCGAACAAAGAGTGCGATTACGAGCGGGCCGCGCCCCCTACGGAAGCGGCGGGCACCAGCGCCTGAATTACTTTCAGATTGTCCGATTGAGTAAGTTAGAAATCGCTCAGCGGCTGCAATGGATCAAACTCTCAACTCTCAGAGGTTCTTAAATGGCTAAAAAAGCGACTCCCATGGATGCTCAATTAATCCTTCACCTTTACGACCTTCG
This sequence comes from Candidatus Sulfotelmatobacter sp., assembly GCA_036490235.1. GTDB lineage: Bacteria > Acidobacteriota > Terriglobia > Terriglobales > Acidobacteriaceae > Sulfotelmatobacter. The sequence continues at coordinate 2,716 of DASXEG010000129.1, forward strand.
TCGTGAAGCGGAAATGCGCAAAGCGCGCCACTGGTGGCTCACTCAATTCTGGCCGGCAGGTATCGATGATTTTATGCAGATCGCGGGTAATTTGGGCTCACAGGAGAATAACTGGTTGCGGCAAGTCGGCGGGTATTGGAGCATGGCCGCGTCGTTTGCCCTTGAAGGCGCGATCAATCCAGATTTGTTCTTGCAGCCCGCAGTCAGCGGAGAAATGTATTTTCTCTTCGCAAAGATTCAGCCTTTCATCAAGGAAGTCCGCAAACGGCTGGACGATCCACAAGCTTTCGCAAACATAGAGAAGATCATCAACAGCACGAAGTTCGGACGGGAGAGGCTCAAGTTCACGCTGAAGCGCGTGGAAATGATGCGGGAAAAGCGGGCGGCAGCCAAGGCGAGTTGAACGACTGGCCGGCAAAGCGATTAGGCTCGCTTAGATCCTTCGACCTCAGGCAGGGTTTTTTACTGCACCAGCATCGTTTGTTTACGCCTGGCAGACACACCGCACCGCTTCCCGGTCATGACTGGACCGCTGATAACCGAACCCATCTGATATCCTAATCGGCTGTGCGGATGATTTGGTGGTTCCTGATTCTGGGTGTAAGCACGCTGGTCGTAGTGTGTGTCGCCATCGCTCTGTACATCCGGCTGCGGCGCCACCTGCAGGTCACCCACAGCGCGCAGGTTCGCTCCGCAGAGATGGAGCGGCAATCGGGAAACATTGACTCGCAGTGAAAGAGTCACGGAGACCTTCATGCAAAAGTCGGGAGCGGACGCGGCCAGCATTCAGCGGAGTGGCAGTTTCGAGGCCATACGGAATCTTGCCGTGGTCATCGCTGCTACGCTGTTCATCGCACTATGCGCGCACATCACGATTCCTTTGCCGTTCACGCCGGTGCCGCTGACGGTTCAAAATTTCGCGGTCATCCTTGTGGGTCTGGTTCTTGGAAGCCGCGCGGGATTTGCGGTGCTCGCGCTCTATCTTGCCGAAGGCGCGTTCGGTATGCCGGTCTTTAATCCTGTCGGGCCGGGAGGGATTGCACAATTGTTCGGACCGACTGGAGGATTTTTGCTCGCCTATCCCCTGGTCGCGTGGCTGGCTGGATACGTGATGGAGCGCGGCCGCAGGAGCTTTCTTCGCGCAGCGGCGGCGGGATTTCTCGGTGAGGTGGCGCTTTTTACCGGGGGTTTGACCTGGCTCGCGATTTTGACGCATTCCATGGCGCTGGCATTCCGCTGGGGGCTTTACTGGTTTCTGTTTGCAGAAATAATTAAAGTGATGATGGCGGCCGGAATTGCAGCGCGCTGGCCGCGCAACCATGCGCACCAGGAAGTACGCAGTGCAAATGCGGATTAGCGGGTAGACGATGACAGCAGTCTCCGAGCAGGACGTAAAGCAGCCCCGGACCGATGCAGGCGTGCGCGAAATCTCCATCGCTCACAGTCCCGACTCTGACGACGCCTTCATGTTTTATGGGCTGGCGACCAACAAGGTGCGCGTTTCTGGATTGCGCTTCACGCATACTCTGTGCGATATCGAAACCCTGAATCAAAAGGCGCGTGAAGGCGTCTACGATGTTACGGCGATTTCTTTCCATGCCTATCCTTACATACAGGATTCGTACGCACTAATGTCGTGCGGCGGCAGCGTGGGCGAGGGTTATGGACCGATGGTAGTTTCGCCGCGGCCGTTCACGCAAAGCGAGATCAAAGAGAAACGCATCGCGGTTCCGGGCACGCTCACCACGGCTTATCTTGCGCTTCAACTTTTTGCTCCCGGCGTCGAGACGGAAGTCGTTTCGTTCGATCAGATTATTCCGCAGGTGCTGGAAGGGAAGTACGAAGCGGGATTGATTATCCACGAGGGCCAGTTGACCTACGACAAAGCCGGCTTGCACCGCGTGGTCGATCTCGGGCGCTGGTGGCAGAAGGTGACGGGACTGCCGCTGCCGCTCGGAGGAAATGCCATCCGCCGCGCTCTAGGCCGCGACTTGATGCACGCAGTGACCGGCGCGATTCGTGACAGCATTCAGTATGCGCTCGAACATCGGGAAGAAGCTTTGTCCTATGCGATGCAGTTCGCGCGCGATCTGGATTCGCCTACAGCCGATAAGTTCGTGGGCATGTATGTGAACGAACGCACACTCGATTACGGACCGGACGGGCGCGAAGCCGTTGTGCGACTACTAAACATGGGGCACAAGGCTGGAATTATCGGGCCCGAGGCGAGAGTGGATTGGGTGTGATCGGGCCGTGAGCTTCGGGCTTCGAGCCATGAGCTTCGAGCTATGGGCTTCGAGCTTTTGATTGCGCTTGCCTGCTCGCGGCCAATTGATTATCGCCTGCTGAGATCTTTTTTTGATGCCTACCGATTCTTCCCAAACTCTGCTCATTGACGCCGACGATACGCTCTGGGAAAACAACATCTATTTCGAGCGCGCTATCGCGCGCTTTATTTCATTTCTCAATCATCATACTTTCACTCCAGAGCAGGTACGGGGCGTTCTCAACGATGTGGAGCGCGAGTGTATTGTGACGCATGGTTATGGTCTTCACAGTTTCGCCCACGCGCTCGCCCAGACATTCGAGCGGTTGAGCATTGTGCCAGTCACGCCTGAACTTCATGCCCAGGTCACGGCGTTCGCCCACTCGGTTGCCGATCATCCCGTAGAACTCTTGCCGCAGGTTCCCGAAACTCTGCAATATCTCGCCGATCGCCATCATCTGATTCTGGTGACCAAGGGTGCGATCGTGGAACAGACGGGAAAAATCGAGCGCTCAAGATTGAAGGAATATTTCGCCGCGACCGAGATCGTTGCCGAAAAGGATGTTGCCGCTTACGAAGCGATTGTCGAAAAATACGCGCTGGCTCATGACTCCACCTGGATGATCGGAAACAGTCCGAAATCGGATATCAACCCTGCGCTGGCAACGGGCTTGAACGCGGTCTTCATTCCACATGGCGACACGTGGGTTCTTGAACACGCGGAGGTAGACCGCGCCAAGCCCCCGCAGCGTTTGCTCACGGTACAGCACTTTGCGGACCTGAGCCAACACTTCTAGGCAATTGCCCGGAAGCATCGGAATCTCAATCGTTACCTACCCAGTCGATCAGCATCAAGCTAACCAACAAAGCTTTGCGCTATACGCGTAGCGTGCATGTTACGCTCGATTTGCTCAGGCTTTCGCCAGCACCCACTCGTCTTGGCCGTGGAGACCAATAATTTCCGCAGGCTGTTGCGCACCGTCGAAGCTCTCTCCGACCTCGGGCCGGAGCTGACGGGCGAGCGCGAATTCGTCGAAACTTCCAGACGCATGCTCTCCGCGGTGATGGAAGCGGGAGGCGCTCGCGAAGGTGCGCTTTTTGTTTTTAACGAAAAGCCTACGATGCTCACCTCGGTCGCAGCCGAGGGTTTCGCGTTATTGCCGGAGCCGGCCTTCATTCCTCTTCTGCCGAAACATGTTCACGCACTTGCCGCCGCGCGCGGCCCGATCGTTTTGAATGCTTCCATGTATTCGGTATTTCTCAGCTCAAATGGCAATGTAGCTCCCGAATTGTTCAAGTGCGTCGCACCACTCAGGTCCAGCGGAAAGCTCGCGGGTGTCATCGCGTTGGGGCGGCGTCCCGCAGATGCGCCTTATCTGGACACGGAACTTGATGCGATGGAGTTGCTGTGCAACTACATCGGGCTGGCCGTTCACAATCATGCGCTGACGCAAACGCTGGCGCAGAGAGTCTCAGAAAACCTTCGATTAATGGCTTCGCTGCACGGCTTTTATGACAGCGCGCTGGAAGCATTTGCTACCGCGATTGATGTGAAAGACATCAACGTCCACGGGCATTCGCTGAGAGTAGGCCGCTATGCCGCCGCCATTGGCGAGGCCATGGGGATGGAAGGCGGCGATGTTGCCGCGCTGCGCAGCGCCGGATATCTGCACGATATTGGAAAAGTTGCGGTCGACCGGCGGTTGTTCAGCAAGCCGGCCGCGCTCAGTCCAGAAGAGTTTCGCGAGGTGGCGGATCACACCGTGGTTGGCCATCAGATCGTGAGCAGCGTGCAGTTTCCCTGGCCGAAGATTCACGAGAGCGTCCGCTGGCATCATGAGCGCAGCGACGGTTCTGGATATCCTGACGCATTGGCCGGCGAAGATCTACCGATGCCAGTGCGCATCATGGCCCTTGCCGATACATTCGACGCGATGACCAGCGCCCGCCCCTACCGCGACCCGCTGTCGCTTGGAGGAGCGCTAAGTGATCTGGTGCGCATGACCCCGCATAAATATGATCCTAATGTCGTGCAGGCTTTGTTGATTCAAGTCCGGCGCGATGCAACGGGAAGCAACCGGGTTCCGCTGCTTACCGACCATATGGCCGTAAACATTGCCCCAACTGATGTCGATCAACTTGCGGCAACGCTGCAGCATAAAGTCTCCCACGCAAGAACTTACTTGAGTTAGCCGGAAGGTCGGCGGCCAGCTCCGACTCTGCCCCCGTCTGCTTAATCGAGTTGCGCGGGTCAAATGAAAGTTGTGGCACACTAGGCGCACAGCGGAGATGGGTGTAAAGTTGGTTGGGTTTCGCAAGTCAACAAGCTGACCTCGTCTCGAGATCGACGGTCATGAAGCTCCCACGCCACAAACCAAGACACCGAGGAGGAACTATGAATCGGAAGGCTTGCGTGTTACTGCTCTCCATCGCCATGTTTGCCTTCACTTGCGTCATGGAAGGCCGTGCGGAAACGCTGATGACGCGCCACGTGCGCGAGGTAACGCTTAATGGACAAGCCGCACTGCTCGGACGCCTTCCCGCCACTCAGAACTTGCGACTGGATGTGGTTCTTCCGCTGCGTGATCCGGCCGGTCTGGACGATTTCCTTGCCGAGTTGTACAACCCCGAGAGCTCGAACTACAGGCAGTTCCTTACTCCGACAGAGTTCACCGAGAGGTTCGGTCCCACGCAGCAGGACTATGACTTGGTCGTGCGTTACGTTGAGGATCACGGGCTTGCGGTCGTCGGCGGTTCGCGCGATGGCATGGAGGTGCAGGTCAAGGGACCGGTCTCAGCCGTCGAGTCGGCCTTCAATATAAAGATGATGCTCTACCAGCACCCGACCGAGAATCGTTTGTTCTACGGGCCGGACCGCGAGCCTACGACTGGCCTTCCATTCGCGCTGTGGCACATCTCGGGGCTGGACAACTACTCCATCCCACATCCGAAGTACGTGAAGAAGACCGACTTCGCCAAAGCGCATGGCCTCGATCCGAATCGAGTCGTCTCCCATGCCACCACAGGCTCGGGACCCGATGCCTCGTTCCTTGGCAGCGATATGCGCGCGGCCTACTACGGCGGAACGGCCCTGACCGGCGCGGGCCAGAACGTGGGATTGCTCGAGTATTTGGGAACCGACCTGGCTGACCTGAATCACTACTACAGAAACGTAAAACAGACTCTGAACGTGCCGATCACGCTGTTCTCTACCGACGGCACCAGCACCAGGTGCGTCTATACGAAGGCGGGCGGCTTCTGCGACGACACCGAGCAGACGCTGGACATGACCCAGTC
>DASXEG010000045.1:0-10607 GCA_036490235.1 Candidatus Sulfotelmatobacter sp.
AGATCGGCGCGCAGCTCAGCGGCGGTTTGGCAGCGCATGTCGCGATCTTTTTCGAGCAGCTTGTTGATGATCTCTTCGAGCTTGAGCGGAAGTTCAGGAATGAGGCGCTGGGCAGCCGCGGGCTGGCGGTTGAGAATTGCGTCAGTGATGACCGCCGAGGTTTCGCCGCGAAACGGAACGGTTCCCGTGGCCATTTCGTATAGAACCACGCCGAAAGAGAAGAGATCGGTGCGGCCGTCGAGCTCTTTGCCGCGCAACTGCTCGGGCGACATATAAGCCACGGTGCCGACTGCAGTGCCGGGGCTGGTGAGATCGAGATTGGTCGCGTCGGCGAGGGTTTGCGAATCTCCGCTGGTGGGGCGTGCGGCGCGGGAGATTTTCGCAAGGCCGAAGTCGAGAATTTTTGCGTTGCCGCGATCGGTTACGAAAATGTTCGCCGGCTTGATGTCGCGGTGCACGATACCCTTGCTGTGCGCGGCGTCGAGGGCATCGGCCACTTCGATGGCGATGGTGAGCAGGCGATCGAGTTCCATCGGCTTGCCCTGAATGATGTGTTTCAGGGTCTCGCCGGTGAGACACTCCATCACGATGAATAAGTGGCCATCGTGCTGACCGATTTCGTGGATCGTGCAGATGTTGGGGTGATTTAACGCCGAGGCCGCTCGCGCCTCGCGGCGAAAGCGCTCAAGGGCCTGGGCATCCTCAGCGGAAGCGTCAGGTAAGAACTTTAGCGCGACGAAGCGGCCAAGGACGGTGTCTTCGGCCTTGTAGACGACACCCATACCGCCGCCGCCGAGCAGTTCTGTGACACGGTAATGTGAGACGGTCTGTCCGATCATACTCTGGCGATCATGGATGAAGCGACAGGACCTGCGATCCGCACGAACCGCAAGCGCAGCTTATGTTAGGTGGAATGTGGGTTGGAGTCAATGCCGGGGTAGAGACCCAAACCCCGGTCAGCCGGTACTGTGGACAGCGGCCACGTCCTTCAGTAAATCGCTCGCTTGCCAGTCGGCGCCGTGGTACCAACGGAAAATTTTGCCATCGGGGGCGATGACGGCAGTGCTGAGCGAGTGCGTGATTATGCCGTCCTCTTCCTTATAGGTGAAGGCGAAGTAGTTGGCGAATTTTGGGAGTTCAGATTCTGGAATAGCGGTGAACTCCCAATGGCGGAAGGTGGCGGGGTCTTTGCTGCCGGCGCAGTCCAAGCCATAGGAACGCAGAATTTTAGGCGTGTCGTGCGTCGGGTCGAAGCTGATGCTGAGCAAATGAGTCTTGCCGTAGCGCGCGGGATCGGCAAGGATCTGGCGATCGATGGCGGCAAATTCGTGACTGACCCGTGGGCAAAAGTCGGGAAATGGGCAGCGGGTATAGATGAGCGTGAGGAGAAGAGTTTCGCCGCGATATTGATGGAGCGAAATGTTCTTGCCGCTTTGATTGATGAGACGAAAGTCTGGGACGTCGTCGCCGGGTTGAGGGATGTGGACACTGGCGGTGGGCTGGCCGGCGGGCGGTTGAGAGTGTCCGATGACTTTGACGTTCTCGATCCAGTACTCGCCTTTGTCGACGACTACGTCGGCGGTGATGGAGTCGCCAGGTTGGAGGCTGTTGATGAGGCCCGCTGGCTTGAAGGAATAGGGCATGACCATGGGAGCCATGAAGCCGGGGATGTCTTCGTTTTCGATATTGGCGGAGCCAATGTTTTTATCGACGGATATGATTTTGCCTTTGAAGGCGTAGCGCTTGGAGCCTTGCGCGGTTGTTTCTTGCGCGGATTTTTGGTGATTGCAGGCGGTAAGGGTTAGGAGTGTGCAGATAGAGATAAGGATGATCAGGAGTTTTCTGGACATGGATTGGATTCCGTTCTCTTACTTTATTTCAACACAGAGGGCAGAGGGGGCGCACAGGGTAATGCTTGGAGTCGGATGTGTAGAGTGCCGGATTTTCCTTTGGACGATCCGGCTTTACCGAGCATTACAAGTTTGTGCGTCTTTCCCGTGAATCCTCCTTCTCAAAAGTGGAAGCGGTAACGGAACTCGCCGTAGATCTCGCGCGGATCGTTCCAGTGGAAGCCGCCGAAGGTCAAGCTGTTGTCGAGTTGCACGCGGCGGTTGGCTACGTTCAGAGCATCGACGGAGATGGTGTATCGCTCGGCGAAAGTTTTCCCGAGGGCCAGATCGACCGTTGTGTGGCCGGGAAGATAGTCGCCCGGATACTGCACGCCGGGAAGGCCGTTGCTGAATCCCGAGCCGTAATAGACGTTGGTCGAAGCGTAAGCGTGCCACGGCAGATTTGCGTTGAAGCCTACGTTCAAGGTGTTTCGCTGATCGTGATCGACCGGCGACAAGCCCGGAGGAATGTCGAGGCCGCAGGCGGGTGTTACCGGGCTTGGGCAGATCAGGCCTCCGGTGATGGGCGAACTTGCCTGAGCGATTTGATTGGCATAGGCGAGGTGAAATTGTCCGTGATGCCAGACTTGTGGAGAACGCAGCGTCACCTCCCAGCCCTGGATCATGGCGTAGCTCCAGGTGATGGGCCAAAAGATGTTCGACTCGCCAAGGTTGTTGTGATCGAGCCAATTTTCGGCGCGGGTTTCGAAGTTGTCGGCGCTGAGGGTCCAGCCCTGGATTGGAATGGTGACGCCGAACTGCCATTCGATATCGCGTTCGCCACGCAACGGGGAGAAAGCGAAGCCCTGGCCGCTTGCCAGAGTTTGCAGTTGGCTGGTTGCCGTGGAGAGTGGCGGCGCTTGGTAGAAATCGCCGTAAAAGCCGCGGAAAACCCAGTTAAGGCGAGGGATGCGGATGGCCGCGCCCAAGCGAGGATCGGTTGCGTGCTCGGAGGTGGTGGAGCTGAATTGAGTCTCACGCAGGCCGGCGATCAGGGTAAGCCACGGCGTGACTTTGAACTTGTCGTTGATGAAGAATGCGGTGACTCCGCCGTTGACACCGATCGAGGACGGCGGAACGTTCGGAGTGCCATCGGTGTATTGATTGAAGAAGTAGTTGTTTTGGTGTTGGCCGAATCCGTAGACTCCGGCCTGGATGTCGTTCTTCCGGAAAGTTGCGTTGAAAGCGACCTGCGCGCCTGCGTAATTGGCGTTCTGGTTCACGGTTGAGATGACGGGGAAGTCGTTCGCGCCGCCTTTATAGTCAGCGCCGTTGTAGTGATAGAAGGGAGAAACGGTCAGCAGCTCGTTCGGATTAAACGTGTGCACCCATGAGAAGGTCACATAGCTATCGGGTTCGCGCTCGCCATCACGCAGCCCGTAGCTCGGATAGTAGACATTGGTGATCGAGTTGGGATCGGGGTCGATTGGAATCTGGTAATAATCCTGGCGCACGGAACCGACGATGCGAAGTTGATTCCCGGGATCGGGATTGAAGATGAGGGAAGTGAATCCTCCGTAGCCATTATCGGCATCGTGAACCACCTGCGGGATCGGAGTTTGCAGACCAAGATTGCTGCGGTTTCCGTTCGCGCTGACATAATAGGCGAAGCGTTCCGTGTGACCGCCGCAACTAATCTGATCGTTGGTCTGATAGAAATTTCCTGCACTGATTACAAGATCACACTCGCGGTCGCGTTCAAAGCCGGTTCGCGGCGCGATGTTGAAAATTCCGTAAGTGCGGTCTCCGTAATCGGCGTCATAACTGCCGCGTTGCACTTCGAGGTAGTCGATATCCTTCGGATCGATCTGCGGGCCGAGGTTGCTGGCAATATTCGTATTCGGGATGGGAACTCCGTCGATCAACCACTCGACCTGATGGCCTCCACGCATGTGCAGCATGTCGTGTGTGACGTAAGCAGCCGGAACATAATCGGTGATCATCTGCATGCCGTTGGTGCGGTCCGCGCCCGGAGTTTCCTGGATATCTTTGCGATCGAGCATGGTGGTCGGGGTGACGCTTTGGGTGGTTACTTCTTCTGGCGTCTCAGAGACAGAAACGTTTTCCTTCGTCCCTGCCACCGGAAGCGGGAAGTGGAGAATCGGGCTTGTATCCGATTGCACTGTTACTTGCTGCTGCACTTGCTGAAAACCCTGCTGTGTGACGGTGACGGTGTAATTGCCAATCGGAACGGAAGTGAATTCAAATTCCCCGTTGCTGTTCGAATCCTGGGACTGGGTCCAGTCGGAGGTTCGCGATTTTAGGACTACATGGGCGGACTGTATGGGGCGATGTTGCGGGTCGTGGACGATTCCGCGAACCGAGCCAAAGATGCTGGCGAGTGCGATTGCGCTGAGAAGAAAGACGACAGCGAGCATCTTGAAGGATTGCCGCATGATGTGGTCTCCATGAAATGTTGCGACTGCGCGCAGAGCGACCCTCGTTTTCCCCTATTAGCCAGGGAGTTTCGGAGGCACGGCGCGAAGCGTTTCGTTCGATTCAAACTTGCTGAAATCGGCGAGACGTCCAGGAGACAGGAGGAGCGCGGGAACAACGAACTCCAGCGAAGGCCGTTGCTAGATTTTCAGGCCGCGAACTGGCTGAGTGCAGCCTTTGCACGGGTGATGACGAAAATGCCGGTGAGGGAAGTGCTTGCGCCCATTCGACTCTGGTCACTGCGCGGCAGCAGTCGCCGCGGCAACAGCTGGCATCGTGGAAGATAGGCTCAGAGGAACTGTCGCTGCGCGCTTCGTGACAGTGATGTGTTCCCTTACGAAAACAGCAGGCGTGCTGCGGAGCCGCGGTCAGCGCTTCCGCGAGCGGAAGAACGCTTCCGAAGAGAGCGAAGAGCAGCAGCGAGGTTGCGATCAGACGGCGCACTTTTGAGGTTGTACGATTTCGAACCCGAACTTCGCACTAGCATAGGACAAAGCCGCCATCGAGAGCAACCGCATCCCACGCGATGTACGCTATGGCCTTGGAGATGGATCTAAATGCGGCGCGCTCGGTGGAATTTATCGAATGGCTAGGGCCGCTATTGACAAAAACCAGACCAACCATAAGGCGCATGAGGAGGAGAGCGAGATCGGCGAAACGCGCGAGTTGAGGGGGAATTGGCTACCTCGAATGACTACGCACGATTTGCAGTTCGCAACACGTGTCGACTTGGAGATCACGCTTTACCGCGCATTTTAGCCCACCACCAGCGAACGCCGACGAATAGAAATCGCCAGTCGCTGAAAAATTCCGGCGGCTTGCGTTCGAATGCGTGGCCGACGAATTGAAGGATCCAACCGATCACAAAAAGGACAACCCCATAGAACCAAAGATTATGGCGAAAAATACTAAATACAAAGAATGCGAGTGAAAGCAGAATCATCGGGATACCCAGAGTGTGGCACGAGCGATTTACTGGATGCTGATGACTTGTCGCGTATTGGCAAATCCACTGCTCGCTGGTGCGGTTGCCTGGCATGCTTATTTTTGAGTGAGGAGTATGCCGACCAAGCAATAATAGTACAGGTGCTTGGACTTGAAGGCGGAAGGAGTGGCGGCGAAAGCTGCATTCTTCCCCCATGACTGCTTTTCCTCAGCGTTCCACAGAGAAGAACTAGCGTTCACAGTTTCTGCACAACCTGTGAATATTTTTGTATTGCGGAGCGCAACAAGGTGCGGCAGAGTGGGTTCACCGAAAACGTTGGACATTTTGAGCTGAGCCGAACGATGAATGCGGTGAAGCCAGCGGCAGACCGGTAATTCTCGAGGGTGAATTGCCGGGGGAAATCGGAAACGCGCGAGCGTACCGGTTGCCCGGGCATTGCGGCCTCCTCCACTTCCTGCGCGAGCGGGAAGGGTAGCTGGTGAGCGCAAGAGTTGCAGAGGTGATTCACGAAATCACACGCTGCAGCGGTGACGGTAAAAGTGGCGCCTTTTGCGGCGTGAGCCGATGGGGGGTGCTGTCGGACCGGCACAGTCGTCCTGTCGCCCTAAGTGGCGGGAAGGCAGCTTGAAAGGTCTACGAAACGATGCGGCTCGGGGTGGCTGGCCCCGGGCCGCATGTGTTTTTTGGGCTTGACCTTCTCGTTCCCTTTTTGTTCTCCTAGACGTTCAGGGCTGCTTTTGCAATTTCAATCTTAGAAATGTGCGCAAAAAAAATTTGTTATCAGGGGGCGTTTTCCAAAGCATGCGCCTCGCTTTCACAAGCTCGATGGATTTAGCGTCTCGATTGCATTTCGATTCGAGGAAATAAATCAGCGTGGCGACTACCGAGTACAACATCAGCACTCTTCCGGCAAACGTGGAAGCTGAGCGCTCGATTCTGGGTGCGATTCTGCTCGATAACTTTGCTTACAACCAGGCGGCGGAGCATTTGCGGGTCGAGGATTTTTCGCTCGATTCGCACCGGCGGATTTATGGGCGGATGGTCGATCTGCAGGAGTCGTCGCGGCCGATCGATACGATCACGCTGATCGAAGAACTCGAGCGTCATAAAGACTTGCAGGCTGTGGGCGATGTTGCTTACGTGTCCAGCCTGACGTACGGCGTGCCCGACCGCCCTAGCATTGAGCATTACGTCAAGATTGTTCGCGACAAGGCGCTGCTGCGCGGGCTGATTCATGCGGCGAATACGGCGATTGCGCGGGCGGCGGATCAGTCGGATGCGGCCGAGGAAGTGCTTAGCGATGCTGAGGCTGCGATCTTCCAGCTTTCGGAAAAGCGCATTGGGCGCGGCTTTATGGGCGTGCAGGAGATCGTGCGCGAGTCTTTTGGCTCGGTCGATGCCCTATTGCAGCGCGGGCAGCGGATTACTGGGTTGGCTACGCATTACACCGACTTGGATGAGATGACCAGCGGGCTGCAGCGGTCGGATTTGGTGATCATTGCGGCGCGGCCTTCGATGGGTAAGACGGCGTTTGCCATGAACATTGCGGAGAATGCCGCGGTGGAAGATCAGCAGGTGGTCGGGGTTTTTTCCTTGGAGATGTCGCGCGAGGCTTTGCTGCAGCGCTTGCTGTGTTCGCAGGCGCGGGTGGATGCGCACAAGTTGCGTACTGGATCGTTGTGGCAGGATGACACTCGGAAAGTTGTGCGGGCGATGGAACAGTTGGCGCATGCTCCTATTTTTATTGATGACACGCCGGGAATCTCTTTGAGCGAGATGCGGGCCAAGGCGCGGCGGCTGAAGCAATCGCAGGGACGGCTGGATTTGCTGATTGTCGATTACTTGCAGCTGATGTCGGGCGGGAGCAAGCGGTATGAAAACCGGACGCAAGAAGTCTCGGCGATTTCACGCGGGTTGAAGGCGATTGCCAAGGAGCTTGGCGTGCCGGTGATTGCGCTTTCGCAGTTGAGCCGCGCGCCGGAGAGCCGCGGAGGGGATCATCGTCCGCAACTGGCAGATTTGCGCGAGTCGGGGTCGATTGAGCAGGATGCCGATTTGGTTATGTTTATCTTCCGCGAGGAGATTTACAAGCAGGACGATCCGGACTTGCAGGGGCGGGCGGAGATACTTATTGCGAAGCAGCGTAATGGGCCGATCGGCAGGCTAAACCTTGCTTTCCTGAAGAGTTGCACCCGCTTCGAGACGCTGGTGGAGGGTGGAATTGCGCCGGAAGAGTGATTGTTTCCCGTTACAGGAATCACTGTAGCCTTAATGGCGTAAATACCTTAAGGAGCATGGGTTGTGGTTTCCCTCGTATCTGTGGAAAGCTTGTGGAATTGCGGACGGACGGGGAATATCTTTAGGCGAATGCTAGTCCGGCCAACCGAATTCCAGCGTTTTTTGGGCTGCTAAGGTTCTGAATAGTAACCAGTTAGGCAATTCACTTCCCATTAACATAACTTGACACCGATAAAACGGGGCTGACTCCCAATTTTGAGATTTGCACATTTCCGGTTTGAAACGGCTAGGGGCTCCCACTCCCTCTGGAAGTGGCATAGAACGAAGTGTGGAGCGAGTGGCGCCCCCTTCGCCGAAGCTCAAGGCAGGCTCTCGTCCGCCGATGCTGCTCCCAGGCGGAGACGGTTTCGCGGGCTATGATTTTGGCGCCACGGCTTACGAGGCAGTGACGAGTTCGTCGTTCTTCAGGGTCGGAAGCGAACGGATCGATCTTCCAGCCTTCTTCTGCGCTATCCGGAGGTCGTAAAGGCTCTGGAGATTCAGCCAAAACTCGGCGCTCGTGCCGAAGAAGTGAGCCAGACGGAGCGCCGTGTCCCCCGTGATGCTGCGGGTTCCGTTGAGGATTTGCGTGATGCGATTGGTGGGCACGGCCAGACGGCGCGCAAGCTCCGCCGCGCTTATATTCAGCACATTCAATTCTTCCGCCAGATGCTCACCCGGGTGTATAGCGCTGACCGCCATGTTGCAAGTCTCCTTAGTGATAGTCGACGATTTCAACGTTTGAAGGACCGGACGCTCCGTCTCGCCATTGAAAGCAAACTCGCCACTGATCGTTAATGCGGTCGCCGTATTGGCCCTTGCGGTCGCCGAATAAAGATTCCAGTCGATTGACGGGCAGGGCTGCCAGGTCGGCCAACGAAGTAGCCGCCTCGAGTCGATCAAGCTTCATGCGCGCAGGCCGCTCGATAGCGAAAAACGCCTTGATGCGTTTCCCCGCGGCGAAAGCGCTGGTCCGCTTGTCGCGGTAGCTGACTATCATCCAAAACACAGAATGTGGCGTGTTATGTGTTGCGTCAAGCGTACAGTGTGGAATGGGCGTCCGACTCAGTCGCTATCTTCCCCAACCTTCAACACCGCCAGGAACGCCTCCTGCGGAATATCCACCCTGCCGATCCGCTTCATGCGCTTCTTGCCTTCTTTTTGCTTTTCGAGCAGCTTCCGTTTGCGGCTGATGTCGCCGCCGTAGCATTTGGCGAGCACGTTTTTGCGCATGGCGGAGACGGTTTCGCGGGCGATGATTTTTGCGCCGATTGATGCCTGGATTGGGACCTCGAACATTTGCCGGGGGATTAGCTGTCGCATTTTGGTGACTAGCGCTTTGCCGCGTTCGTAGGCGAAGTCGCGGTGAACGATGACGGAGAGCGCGTCGACTGGATCGCCGGCGACCAGAATGTCGAGCTTGACCATTGGGGAATCCCAATAGCCGGCTAGGTGATAATCGAGCGAGGCATAGCCGCGGGAAACGGATTTTAGGCGGTCGTAGAAATCGAGAACGATTTCGTTCAGCGGCAGCTCGTAGTGCAGCATTACGCGTGAGGAGCTCACGTATTCGAAGGTTTTCTGCTTGCCGCGTTTTTCTTCGACCAGCTTCAGGATTCCACCTACGTATTCTTCGCTGGTCAGGATTGTGGCCAGGATTACCGGCTCTTCCACTTTCGCGATTTCGCTTGGGTCGGGCCAGCGCGATGGGTTGTCGACTTCGATTTTCTTTCCATCGGTTAGGGTGATGTTGTAGCGCACGCCGGGAGCGGTAGTGATCAGGTCGAGGGCGAACTCGCGCTCGAGGCGCTCCTGAATGATTTCCATGTGCAGCAAGCCGAGGAACCCGCAGCGGAAGCCGAAGCCCAGTGCGACTGAGCTTTCCGGCTCGAAGAAGAAGGATGAATCGTTCAGGCGCAGTTTTTCCAGGGCTTCGCGCAGGCGGGTGTGCTCGTGTGAGTCAACCGTGTAGAGTCCGGCGAAGACCATCGGCTTGATTTCTTCGAAGCCGGGGAGGGCGTCGAAGGCGGGATTGGCTTCGTCGGTGATGGTGTCGCCGATTTTAGAGTCGGCTACGTTTTTGATATTGGCGATCAGAAATCCGGCTTCGCCGGCTTTGAGTTCGTCGACATCGACCGGTTTGGGGGTTAGCACGCCGAGGCCGTCGATCTCGAACACGCGATTGTTCGACCAGAGGCGAATCTTCTCGCCTTTGCGCAGCGTGCCTTGAAACACGCGCGTGAGGACGATTACGCCGCGATAGGCGTCGAACCAGGAGTCGAAGATTAGCGCCTGCAGCCGGTTATCGGGATTGCCTTTCGGCGGTGGCATGCGTTTTACGATGGCTTCAAGAACGTCGGGAACGCCCTGGCCGGTTTTCGCGCTGATTAAAACGGCGTCGGCGGTGTCGAGGCCCACGGCGCCTTCGATCATTTCCTTGGTGCGGGGGATGTCGGCGCTTTGGAGGTCGATTTTGTTGATGACGGGGATGATTTCGAGGCCGTTGTTAATGGCTAGATAGGCGTTGGCCAGCGTTTGCGCTTCTACTCCTTGTGAAGCGTCGACTACGAGCAGCGCACCTTCGCACGAGGCCAGCGCGCGGGAGACTTCGTAGGAAAAATCTACGTGGCCGGGCGTGTCGATCAGGTTGAGCTGGTAGGTTTCGCCGTTTTGCGCGGTGTACATCATGCGCACGGCGTGGGCTTTGATGGTGATGCCGCGCTCGCGCTCCAAGTCCATCGAGTCGAGGACCTGCTCCTGCATCTCGCGCGCGCTGAGGGAGCCGGTAAGCTCCAGCAAACGATCGGCCAGGGTGGATTTGCCGTGGTCGATGTGCGCGATGATGGCGAAATTGCGGATGTGGGAGGCGTCCATGATTGCCGGCTAACTTCGATTCTAGCAGGGCAGGAAGCGGCAGCCCTTGTAGACGGCGGACAAGTTTGTGCGTGTCGCCACTGGTTGAGTTCCTATGTGATCTCATTCCGAGCGCGGCGATAGCCGCGGGAGGAACCCTACGACAGTTTTCGCAAACGTGCTGCCGCCGTGACCGAAGATGCGAA
>DASXEG010000020.1:0-103289 GCA_036490235.1 Candidatus Sulfotelmatobacter sp.
CTCGATAAGAAAATCCCTCTTCCAAAAATCGTGTTCGCCACTGCGTTCGATCAGTATGCTGTCAAGGCGTTTGAGGTCAACGCTGTGGATTACCTGCTGAAGCCGTTTGATAAGAAGCGCGTTGCACAGGCAGTGCAAAAAGCGAGAAGCCAGCAGGATGCCGAGGAGTTGCCGGGGGAGAAGATCGATACTCTGGTCCGAATGCTGCAGACCCCGAAGAGTCAAAGCTCAAAGATTCTGCTGAAGACGCTGGGTAGAATGTTTCTCGTGGATCAGAAAGAAATTTGTTATGCGTCGATTGAGGACGGGGTGATTACGGTGGTCACGGCAGGCGCTTCGGGAATGGAAGGCCATTCGAACTGCCGAACCCTGGAAGAATTGCTGGACAGCCTCGATCCGGGATTATTCTGGCGGGCACACCGCTCCTACCTTGTGAACATTAACCGCATTCGAGAAGTGATCCCCTGGTTCAAGAGCTCTTACCAACTGCGGATGGATGACAAGAAGCAAACCGAAATACCTGTCAGCCGAGCGCAAACCAAACGTCTCCGCGAACTTTTTGGATTGTGATGCCGCGTACGGTGGCCGCGTTCCCTTCGAAAAAGATGACCGCATAACCGCCGAACGCTAAGTAAAACGCCCTACTTTCGGATCCCCTGTGTCACATTGCCAATGCTTCCAAACCACTTCGGTCGCGGATGACCAAGGTCGCGCCTTCCAGACGGATCAGCCTTTTCTTTTTCAGATTGCTCAACAGGCGAGTAACGGTCTCCCGCGAGGAGCCAATCCGTTGCGCCATCTCTTCGTGGGTCATCGCAGAGCGCAACCTCAGCTCTTCAGTCTTCTCACTCTCGGGTGCGCAGGATAACAGCAGGCGGGCAAGTTTCCCGGACGAAGAACGTGCCAACACGAGATCGTGAATATCACGATACGCGCCCTGAAACTCCCGGCTCAAAGCCTGCGCCGCACGCACACCGACCTCACTCTGATTTTGCAGAAGAGTCATCAAGTCCTGGCGACTGATAAAGTTCACCTGACAGGGCGTCGTCGTCTCGGCAGTCATTTCGTAACTCGAGCCTGAGATTGCTGCACTCAAACCCAAAACTTCTCCCGCCTCGGCCTGCTTGAGGATCAGGACTTTGCCTTCCTTCGAGGTGGTGGAAAGCTTCACCTTGCCGGAGCAAAGCACATATACACCACGTGGACTCTGCCCCTCCACGAACAGCAGCGCGCCGGGCGGCAACACGCTGTGATAGCTCGCGCCGTCCAGCGATCGCAATACTGTCGGC
Organism: Candidatus Sulfotelmatobacter sp.; assembly: GCA_036490235.1. Lineage (GTDB taxonomy): Bacteria > Acidobacteriota > Terriglobia > Terriglobales > Acidobacteriaceae > Sulfotelmatobacter. The sequence continues at coordinate 1,290 of DASXEG010000020.1, forward strand.
GAAAAACGGCAAAAGAAACTCTCCCGGCTGGCTTTGCAACCCATGCAGCTCTCGATGATATCGAGACCGTAGGGTGTTCTCATACCTACCCCCTTCGTAAAAGCGTGTCGTTCCATCGATACAGCGGTAAAATCCGGCACAGATTCTGGCTTTGGTTCCTGCAGCCTTTCCAACAAGGCGAGGGCATGGGACCGCGTGTCCTCGTTAGCATGGCGAGCCGCAGCTACTACCTCCCAGGCCGCACTCGCGTCTCCGCGAAGCTCCCACTCGATTTGGCAAGCAAACACGTACAAAGGATCGATGTCTGTTTGCTTTGTCTGGCTTGCCGCCGCTTCAAGTCGTAACTCGGGCATATTTATGCCCGGGGCAGAGGATGCCTGCGACGGCCAATCGTTCGCGGGAGGCAGCGGACCTCGCCAGGGTCCGTTTCGCAAATTCCGCTCACGCTTAGCAGCGGGATCGATTGCCTTCGGCAACAACCGAACTAAATGATTGGCTGGACTGTTCCTGGCTACTAGCACGGTGCACGCCCCTTCTGCGTATTACCGTCATTGACGGGACTACGGACCCGTCATCCGTGTCAGGATTTTTCGACTACGTGGCGCGCCGAAATTTCCGGATTAGCTACGTCTAAGCATTTCTTAGGCCAAGCCGAGCGAAAGATTAGAAACTTCTAACCTGCAGAAACAAACAGCTTGTCGCGAGCCCTTTTGAAAAGCATCCACACTGGATGCCGACAGGTCGGCAGTCGGTGGAAAACTCGGCACCTCCCCCTTTTACATCGGAGGCGGGATGGTGTAGTCGCGCCGACTGATTCCCAGTTTTTCCATCCTCGACTGGAGCGTGGTGCGCTTTATCCCCAACCGACTGGCGGCACCGTCGGCCCCGGAAAGAATGCCCTCAGTTTCGCGGAGCACCTGGATAATGTGCTCTCGTTCAGCGTCTTCAAGCGAACGATCTCGGCTGTTAGCCTGGGCGATCGTGAGTTCTTCCAGAGGCACGTGCAACGCGGTTTCTTTTTCCTCTGTAAGAATCATTGAACGTTCAATGATGTTCTCGAGTTCCCGCACGTTACCGGGCCAATCCCACTGAGCCAAGGCCTCCATGGTTTTTTCAGGGACGGTCTTAATCGTTCGTCGCATTCGGGCGGCAAACTTGTGAACGAAATATTGCACCAGATCGGGAATATCTCCGCGTCGTTCGCGGAGTGCGGGCAAACGGATTGGAAAAACATTCAACCGATAAAACAAATCGCTGCGAAATTCGTTGTTGGCTACGCTGGTTGAAAGATCCCGGTTTGTAGCTGCGATCAGCCGCAGATCCACTTTTATAGTGAGATTGCCGCCGAGTCTCTCAAACTCGTGATCTTGCAAGACCCGCAGAAGCTTGGGTTGAAGGTCGCGGGAGATCTCTCCGATCTCGTCCAGAAATAATGTACCGTGATCAGCCAACTCCAACCTGCCGACCTTTTGGCTGACCGCGCCAGTAAAAGCGCCCTTTTCGTGCCCAAATAATTCGCTCTCCAACAAGCCGGTGGGAATTGCAGCGCAATTTAATGTGATTAGTGGCCGTCCCCGTCGCTTGCTGATTTCATGTAAAGCGGAGGCGACTAGTCCTTTGCCCGTTCCGGTCTCACCCAGAAGCAGCACTGTGGCATCGCTATCGGCAACGATTTCAATCTGGCCCAAAACCTTTTGCAGAGCTGGGCTCTCGCCGATAATCCGCTCAAAACCTGCTCGGGTATGCGGTTCCTTTTCCATATGGCGTTGTTCGCGTCCCAGTTGAATTTTCAGTTGCTCGATCTCACGTGCGGTTCCGGCATTTTCCAAAGCAAGTGCCAGCATAGCGGCAACTTGATTGAGAAGCGACAAATCGTCTGTCTTGAAAGCGTTGCCGCGAGTGCTGCCTAGAACAACCATTCCGAGAGGACCGCTTGGCCGGTTCAAAGGAATGCAACACAATGATCGCAGCCCCTCCGTCAGCAAATGTTCGGCGAGTGGGGATCGAAATTGCTGCATTTGTTCGCGATTTAGGATCACCGCAGCTTGTTCCTCTAAGACTCTACCTCCCGGATGCTCTCGGACACTGACTGCCGTATGGCCACTAGGCCACTTCTGCAGAGGGAAATCCAAGGCGTGCTCTACCAATTTTTCTTGCGTTTCTTGCATCTGATCCCGCAGGCAAAGGGCAGCGTACTCCTGACGAAGAACTCGCCGAAGATACGCGGAAATCTGTGGGAAAAATCGGCGAACCTCTTTTTGGCTCGCCAACAATCGGCTGACCTCTGTCACTACCTGCTGCCGTTTCTTCTCTTGCTGCAGAGTTTCGGCCACGCCGCGGAGATGTCCCTCCAGCTTCTTCTTCTCAGTAATCTCGACAACGATGCCTCCCGCATGCGCCACATTTCCGGCCGCGTCTTTGATGGGAATGTAATGCAGAAGCCAGTGACCGGGTTCGGTGCGAGTAGGCAAGGTCGCGGAAACTTCGACGTCGCAAACGGATTCTCCCGTGGCGAAAACACGTTCGATGATTGGCTCGACCAGTCCGGCTAAATCTCCGAGGAGCTCGCGGACTGTTTTCCCCAAGTGTGCTGCAGCGGGAATGCCATTCATTTCGGCCAGCGTGTCGTTTATCGTCACGTACCGAAAATCACGATCCACAATGCCTAAGCCCACCCGCGACGCTCGAAAGTATGCCGTAAGAAATTGCTCGGACTCCATTAAGGCTCTCGGTATCGCAAACGAGGGCGTGCCGCCGTTCTTCGTAGGTGTCTCCGGGGAAGGCCTCGGCTCACTACTCGGCAAATCTTTGGTGGTTGTTGGCGCAAGAGTATGAATTATCTCCATGCCTGGTTTCACAATCCTTCTCCCATTTGCCGGTTACGCAAACTCTCCATAAACGAATCCGTAACGAAATCACTTTTGAGAGAAATAAGGCTCGTCACGATATTGCTTATGATGTCGCCGTTGCCTGAAAAATCGCTCCATTCTTCGGAACAGCAGAATGCGGCGACATAATTTGAGCGTTTCGGGAGATGCTGCGATGGCTTTATCTCGGCTGAGGAGAGAAGCGCAGGAGAGTCTGTTTCGCTCAGCGGAATTCCAGAACTCTTTACCTTCAAGGGGCCCATCAAAAACATAAACTCCTGTTGCCCTTCCCCTCATGAAGAGCTTGACATAACCACCTTCAACTTTTGCATGCATTATAGGCACGGTTTCGAGCCACCCGCACGCAAAATTTTTAAAATTCCGTTTTTCGTGACAAGCAGGCTTAATTCATCCGTCAACCCCTCCGACCAAGGCGAACTATACTTAGATATGGCCCGCGGCTGGGAAAGTAAGTCCATTGAAGCGCAGCAGGAAGAGGCGGCGCAGAACAAGAGCCCCGCCAAGCCGCTACTGACGCGCGAAGAGGCCGATGGTGCGCGGGAACTGGCCAGCCTTCACTTAACTCTTAATAGAGTCATTGAACAGTTGGCGATGGCGACCAATCCGCGTTATCGAGCCATGTTGGATTTGGCAAGGAACGACTTGGAACGCCAGATCGACGCCTGTGACCGGCGGTCTCACCATCAGACAGTTAGTCCGTCAGGCAGTTGATCCATTCGACCGATTGACTTCCGGAAAACCACCTTAGGCTGTCGGTCCTTCATTCGCACCCCACCGACGCGCATGGGTCCCGCCAGACCCCTGCCGTATAATTGAAATTCCATGAAAGCCTACGTATATGTCTCGCTGAAGAAGACTGTTCTCGATCCCCAGGGCAAAACCATCCAGGGCGCATTAAAGAAAATGGGTTATAAGGGTTTGGAAGAAGTACGCCAGGGAAAGTATTTCGAGCTGACGCTGGATGGCGGCTTGAGTCGTGACGAGGCGCGGGCTGAAGTGGAACGCATGGCACGGGAGGTCCTTACCAACCCCGTGATCGAAGAGTTTCGGTTTTCTCTGGACGAATAAGCGTTGGGGTTTCCTGCATGTGCGGCATTGTTGGCTACGTCGGCAAAAAACAGGTCGTTCCGGTCATCCTGGAGGGGCTGCGGCGCCTTGAATATCGCGGCTACGATTCAGCTGGCATTGCCGTCTCCGGCAATGGGGAAAACCTGCAGATTCGCCGAGCCGAAGGCAAGCTGCACAATCTTGAAGAAGCGATTCGGATCAAGCCTCTCGAGGGAAGTTATGGCATCGGCCACACTCGCTGGGCCACGCACGGCAGGCCCACTGAGGAAAACGCCCATCCACATCGCGACTGCACCGGCAAGATTGTCGTCGTTCACAACGGCATCGTTGAGAACTATCTCAGCTTGAAAAAGAAGCTGATCGAAGAAGGACACTCTTTCTCGACCGAGACTGACACGGAAGTCATCGCGCACCTGATCGAGAAATACCTCTTCCAAAGCGGCAATGGCAACCACCCCGCGCTCGAGAATTCAGTGCGAAGAGCAGTAAAAGATTTGAGCGGAGTCTTCGCGCTCGCGGTCATTTCGGTCGACGAACCGAACAAAATCGTCGCCGCACGAAACGGGCCTCCCCTGGTAGTCGGGTTAGGCAATGATGAGTATTTCGTCGCATCTGACGTTCCTGCCATCCTCTACCACACACGCGACATTTTTTTTCTAGCCGATGGCGATCTTGCGGTGGTTACACCATCTGGAGTGGAACTGACGGATTTCGACGGCCGGCCGATCCATCGCAATATTCAGCACGTCACCTGGGATCCGATTATGGCGGAAAAGGGTGGCTTCAAACATTTCATGCTCAAGGAAATCTATGAGCAGCCGCGCGCCGTACAGGAAACGACCCTAGGAAGGATTTCCCGCGATAGCGGCCGCATTTTCCTGGAAGAAATGCGGATCAGCGAAGAGGAGTTTCGTTCCGCGAACAAGATCAACATCGTCGCCTGTGGCACGAGCTGGCATTCGGGGTTGGCCGGCAAATTCATGATCGAGAAATTGGCGCGTGTTCCCGTAGAAGTGGATTACGGGAGCGAATGGCGGTATCGCGACCCGATTGTAGAACCAAATACGATCTCTCTGGTCATTTCGCAATCGGGCGAAACCGCCGATACGATCGCGGCCCAGCGCGAAGCCAAGGCAAAGCATTCGGAAACGCTGGCCATCTGCAATGTCGTCGGGTCCATGATTACGCGTGAAGCGGCCGGAACGATTTACACGCATGCCGGTCCTGAAATTGGGGTTGCTTCAACCAAGGCTTTTACTTGCCAACTCACGGCTCTCTATTTATTCGCTCTTTATCTCGCGCAGGTGCGTGGCACGATGAACGCAGATCAAATTCGAGCTGCAGGCGAGGAACTGGCACTGATCCCAGGCAAGCTTGAGAGCATCCTAACGCGTGACGAGAAATGCGAAGAACTCGCCAAAAGATTCCAGCGAGCGCAGGATTTCCTCTTTCTGGGCCGCGGCATTCACTATCCGATTGCCCTTGAGGGCGCGCTCAAGTTGAAGGAGATTTCCTACATACACGCGGAAGGTTATCCGGCGGGCGAAATGAAACACGGCCCGAACGCGCTGATCGATGAGAATCTTCCTGTCGTCATCATTGCGACCCGGGACAAAAACGAGCCCGATGCGCTGCTTCGGTACGAGAAGACTATGTCGAATTTGAAAGAAGTAAAGGCGCGATCGGGAGTGGTAATCGCGCTGGCAACGGATGGGGATGAAGAGATAAAGGAATCAGCGGATCATGTGCTGTACGTGCCGCAAGCTCCGGACGAACTGTCACCTATCCTTGAGATCGTTCCACTGCAGTTGCTCGCCTATCATATTGCGACCCTGCGCGGATGCGATGTGGATCAGCCGCGGAATCTGGCGAAGTCGGTGACGGTGGAGTAGGGCTCTCAACGGGGACCTCTCAGAACGGCAGTCTCAGTCCTCTGCTGGTTCAACGTCCGTATGACGAAAATCATTTCCCTTGAAGAGCAAAGGTGCGTCCATTTCTCTTGCGAGCGCGTAGGCGAAGCAATCCCCGAAATTGAGACCAGCCTTGTGGCGGCCTTTGCCGAAATCGCGGTACGCCTGCCGAGCAATCTCGGCTTGCCTGGGAGTCACCGCCTCCACGGCAATGCGCGAGATGCGAAGAAAATCGTCGAAGCGGCGGCTCGCGATAGCGTCTCCTCCTTTATCAATTACGATGGCGGCTTCGATATAGCTCACGGCTGAGATCTGGCATTTGTCGGCGGACTCAATCGCTCGCACGAAACCTGATGCTTCAGGCTCGGTGCGGAGAACAGCCACGATCGCGGAGGAATCGACAATCATTTCGGCATCCCTTTTTCGTCGTAAAGCAATTCGTCGATATCCATCGATTTGTACCGTTCTTTAAGGTGAGCGGAGCACTCTTTCGCGATTTTCATAAGCCGTTCCGCCAATCCCTTTCTTGAGTTTTCGCGAACCCGATCTAATCGCTCCCTAATCGCCGCGCCAACCGCGACCGTCATACTCTCGCCGGTGAGGCGCGCCAATTCTTGAGCTAAACGGTGGGTTTCCTCGCTTTTTATATTCAAGCTCACTGATCCACCTTTCTACCTTATTTCGCTACCATTCTACCACAGCCGCTAAACTAATTAATGCAGCCCCCAAGGAGGCGAGCGCTGCAACCCAGACGGTAAATGCCAACTTCACAACCCACCGCGGGACCACTCCCACTCTCCGCAATAGAAACGGTAGAAAATTCCAAGTGGTGATGTGAACATAATCCCATGGATCCTCCGTCATTGAATCATTGGTCAATCCCCACGCCTGCATCTTGCCAAGGGCAAAGGCGACGATATTCTTGAAACGCAGGGCGATCACGAATGTGGGGTGGCCCAAAGTATCCATCTGGTAAATCTCCAGAGGCAGCCAGAATGTGAGCGAAGCAATTTGAATGACAAAACTGACGCCAATCAACGCGATGCCAAGGCGCCATACCCACTTGCCCAGCATTTCGCGATATCGCAGCAGCAGGGGCACAGCCAGCAGCGCAGCGAACTCAACCGCTGTTGAGACATACCGGTCACCCCAAGCAAAATCGCCAGCCCAGTATGCGTATCGTGCGTAAAAGCTGATATAGGCAAGCAGCAGCGCAAGTGCTGCCAGAGAATACGCGCGCACATCCGCAGATATGCGCTTCCAAAGCAACACCAAGAGCACGATGGCGAGAATCAGAAGAGGATCGAACAGAAAGATCGACTTCTCCGGCTTAAACAGCGCTCCGAAGAATCCTTCGTGGAACGGCGTGCTCCAGGGGAAATTCGCCGGTAGTGCAGGGTCCTGGGCGCGCATCTCCTTCGCGAACAGCGGCAGATAAGTACCGGTAAAAGTTCCAAAGCGGTAGAACTGATAGAACCGGTCGATCAAAAAGAAAAAGGCATAAACTGGTACAGCGATGCTGCAGTAAGACACAAACCGCCGCGCAATCTGTCTTACGGATTCTCGCCTGAACCACAGAGCGAATAGTAAAAACGAACCGGCCGCGATCAGGTCAAGGCCCGTTGTAATTCGCGTCAGAAGATTAAGACCGAGCGCGGTTGAGCCAAGAAATAAAGCTTTAGCGCTTCCGCTTTGCAACCATTCGAACTGATACGAAAATCCGACCATGGTCAGCAGCAGGATGTAATTGTTTTCCATCATGTTTTGCGTGTAATGGAGATGAGTCGTGCAGAAGAGCAGCGCTAGTACACCCAGCACAGTTTCTCGCCGACTGAATTGCAATTGCCTTAAAAAGCGAAATGCAATCAGCGCCGTGAGTACATTCACAAGAATGTTGGTGCTATAGCTGACAAAAATACTGCGAACAGCCGGATCGTCTCGATATCCGGAAAAGACTTTCCAGTGCGAAATCCAGGTTCCAACCAAATCAGGCGGCAACATCAGAAGCGATTGACCAATTCCGTACCAGCTGAAAATTTGGCCGCCACGCCCATGCAGGCCGAATTCCGGATATTCATCAGGAAACACTTGAGGCTCTGAAGTCCAAAGCCAATGCGTAGTTTGAAGGCGATGAGTGGTGTCAGCGGTGCCGAGTTCGCCCGACTGCACGACGAAGCCAAGCAGGCCTGCCGTCAAGCAAAGCAAAAACAATGGATCGGAAAACCAGCGGCGCAGAGCGAGGCTCATCGATTGGATGGTAATACACTCGCGCAGTTGAACCTTGCTTCGATTTCGTGCTCCGTTAATTTTCTTGCCGGCGTTCAGCGTGTTCAATCTTGAAACGGTACACTGGATCGGGAAATCTGATGCTCACTTGTTCGACCTGCGGCAGTGAAGTTCCGAGTGGAAGATTCTGCTCGCAATGCGGAGCACCAGCCAGCAATCCAGATAACCTCACAACGATGGATTTGCCAACTGCAGCTTCCCCTCTGCCGCCAAAGCCCGCATCGTCCAGGACTTCCCATTCCAGTTCCTCACAATACATGAGCGAGAGCCGCTTCCTGCCTGGGCGACTGCTAGCCGGACGTTATCGCATCATCGCTCTTCTCGGCAAAGGTGGAATGGGCGAAGTCTACCGGGCGGACGATCTGACACTCGGCCAACCTGTTGCGCTCAAGTTTTTGCCGGGCGAGGCCGCGCAGGATGCGGGTCTGCTCGAGCGATTCAAGAACGAGGTTCGTATCGCCCGCCGTGTCTCGCATCCGAATGTTTGCCGCGTTTACGACGTCGGCGAATTCGAGGGCCAGACGTTTTTCACCATGGAATATGTCGATGGGGAAGATCTCGCGACGCTGCTGCGCCGTATCGGTCGTCTTCCTGAAGATAAGGCCCTCGACATGGCGCGTCAGCTGTGCGCGGGGCTGGCGGCAGCTCACGCCAAGGGGGTGCTTCATCGGGACCTCAAACCCGCAAACATCATGCTGGATGGCCGCGGGCAAGTGGTGATTACTGATTTCGGCCTGGCCGGAATCGCAGATCAAATTCAGGGCGCGGAAGTGCGCAGCGGAACACCCGCCTACATGGCACCCGAGCAACTCGAAGGAAAAGAAGTCAGCACGCGCAGCGATATTTATTCTCTCGGTCTCGTTTTATGGGAGATTTTCACTGGCAAGCGCGCGTTTTCTGAAGCATCCATTGACAAAAAGCGAACAGCCGCTGACCGATCGAGCCGCCCCACATCGACAGTTAAAGATTTGAATCCCCTGATTGAGCGCGTCATTTTGCGCTGCCTCGAAAGCGAACCTTCTTCCCGCCCTGCCACAGCGCTGAGCATCGCCGCTGCGTTGCCGGGCGGCGACCCGCTGGCAGCGGCGTTAGCTGCCGGTGAAACTCCTTCGCCGCAAATGGTTGCTGCCTCGGGGGAGACGGCGGGTCTTCGTCCGCCAATAGCCATGATCTGTTTCGCGGCTTTTCTAGTGGCTTTGGGGTTGGCGGAATTTCTCAGCATCTACCATAACGCCCTCGCCAAAATGCAACTCGATCTCACGCCGGAGGTCTTGACGCAAAAAGCGCGTGAGATTATCACCAAGCTGGGATACCCGGAACCGGGGGTCGACAGTGTCTCAAACCTGGAATTCGACAGCGACTTTCAAGAGTACGTAGAGAAAAACGATAAGCCGCGCCCCAACTGGGGCGAAGTGCTGGCCGAACGGCCTTCCATCCTTAAATTTTGGTATAGGCAGAGTCCCGACGACATGGTGGCGGAAGGCTTTCGCGATCAGTTACTGAATCCGGGCATCGCGACGGAGAATCGACCTCCGCCCACTCTTTCCGGGATGATCAATGTGGAACTTGATCCCCAAGGGCGTCTCACTTACTTACAAGTGATTCCTCCTCAAAAAGAAAATCCTGACGCCCAGGCCGTGGCACCATTTGATTGGAACGCCCTGTTTACGGCTGCGGGGCTGGATGAAAGTAAGCTCCAAAAAACCTTGCCTCAGTGGAATTCGCTCGCAACGTCCGACGAACGCGTGGCGTGGACTGGAACCTGGCCCGGCACGAGCCGCCCGCTGCGCGTTGAGGCCGCGGCGTGGAAAGGCAAGCCGGTTTTCTTTTCTTTAATCGGCGATTGGACGAAACCGGACCGCATGAAGAGCACCGACGATTCCGGCGGGAAGAAGGCCCAACATATCATCACGTTCATTCTGGCAGTGTCCTTCTTCTGCGGAGTTACATTTGTGGCAAGGAGGAACTATCGACAAGGCCGGGGAGATCGTGAGGGCGCGCTTCGCCTGGCGTGGATTATGTTCGTACTCGAAATATTGCTGTGGCTGTGCCGCGGACATTTTGTGGCTGGTCTCGGAACCTTATATCTCTTCATCATTACGATCAGCACCGCATTATTCATCGCCGGTCTGACATGGCTGTTGTATTTGGCACTCGAACCTTGGGTGCGACGTCGTTGGCCACACACAATCATTTCCTGGAGCCGGCTGCTCTCAGGGCAGTTCCGCGACCCTGTCGTGGGACGGGATATGTTGTTCGGCGCGATACTCGGTATGGTGTGGATTCTGATCTTCCGGATACGCGCAATCCCGATGATGCACCTTGGGGCCGTCCCCGACCTCCCCTCCACAGAGTTTCTAATGGGCGGCCGCGAGGCGCTTGGCCAGTGGTTGCTGCAGATCCCGCTGTCAATTATAGGAACGCTGCAATTCTTCTTTCTGCTGCTTGGCCTGAAAATTGTATTGCGCAAAGATTGGCTGGCGGCGCTTGCATTTGTGGCCCTTTTCGCATTTCCGGCCGCTCTTTCGACTTCCTACGTCAAGGTGGAATTGCCTGCGCAGATTCTGATCTATGCGGTTGCGGTTCTCATCGTCTACCGTTTCGGCCTCGTACCCTTGGCGGTCGCCATTTTCACGGTGAACATGCTGGGCAATGTCCCCGCAACCGCGGACATCTCAGCCTGGTATGCGCCGACTTATATTCTCGCGCTGCTGAGCGTCGCAGGGCTCGCAGGTTGGGGATTCTATCACTCGCTGGGCGGCGAACCTTTGTGGCGAATTGAGTTCGACTAGGGACAAGTTCTGGTTTGACCAGCTTCAATTCCCTTCCCTATAATAGGGAATTCGGCACTCCCGAAATATTCCGCTGATCACAACCTGATCACACAAAGGTTATCGAACAGACATGGCCAATCATTTTTCGGCGCTGAAGCGCGCGCGCCAAACCGAAAAACGCACTGCCACGAATCGCGCCAATGCTTCACGCCTTCGTACCGCCCTGAGAACCCTTCGCGAAACCATCGACAAAGGGGACAAACGAGTTGCAGAAGAAACTTATCGCGCCACCGTATCCGCCCTCGATAAAGCAATTCAGAAGGGATCGCTGCACGAAAACACTGCGGCTCGCTACAAATCCCGCCTGGGTGCGCGCGTTAGCGCGATGAAGTAGCCGAAGATTTCAGCCTTCACTGGGCTTTTCTTCCGCTGCCTACTTGCAATTGTCAAACGTTCAGCTAGCGCGCTGGCGCTTCCGGCACTCTTCGCACACTCCGTAAATTTGAAACGTGTGCCGTGTGGTCGTGTAATTGTGTACCCGGCCGATTTCTTTTTCCAACTGATCTACTTCGCCGGAAAAAAATTCTACTGAACTGCCGCACTCCGTGCACACCATGTGGTGATGGCTGCGCCGGTTGTATTGATGCTCGAAGCGCGCGATGCCATCGTGGAAGGCCACTTCGCTCGCCAACCCGCATTCCGCCAGCAATTTAAGCGTCCGGTAAACCGTGGTGTAGCCGATGCCGGCATCTTTTTTCTGGACCAGGCGGTGCAGTTCATCGGTCGAAAGATGATCGCGGGTATCGAGGAACGTCCGTAGGATTGTGTCGCGTTGCGCTGTCTGTTTCAGGCCGACCCGCTTTAAATGCTGATGGAGCATACCCTCCGCCTCGCGTACCATCTCGCGCGAGATCGAAGGCTGATCATCAATGCGTTTCTGCAGCATGTAAGGCCAGAATAACACCGTCGAAGTTGAAAATGAAATTCATTTTCAGAATGGAACAACCCATTTTACGGACAGCGAACAATCCAGTGCAGCAGCCCTTAAAGGCTTGCGTACGCGATTACACTGTTGGGCGGGGAATCCCCCCCCCGTAAAAGGAGAAACATGTTAAAACGGTCCCTCGCAGTTGCATGGTTAGTAATCGCGCTCGCTTCGATAGCCCTGGCTGACGGCTCGGGCCCTCCCCCTGATCTAGCTCCCCAACCACGGAAGCCGCCGGTAGTTCAGGTAGCAGATGGTTCGGGACCTCCGCCTGACCTAGCGGCAAAGAAGCCGCCGCTCACCATGGTTGGCTGAGTATTTAGGCTCGAAAAGCGGGGGCAGATGAGGTAATCTGCTCCCGCTCATATGAAGCTGCTCATGTGGTTCATCCCGCTGGGGCTTCTCTCGCTTTTATTGGCGGTACTAGTTCGGCGGCGTGCCTTCAAAATTTTACCGTTTTTCTTCACATATGTGACCTTCGCCGTAGCGGCCGATTTAGCACGATTTGCCACGCTCGGCCATCCCCACCCTTATCGCATGACCTATTGGATCACCGAATCGATTTACGACATCCTCGGGATTCTAGTGATGTATGAAGTCCTTCGCTCTGTCCTCGGCGGCATGGCTCGCTCCCGATTAACACGTCTGATCCTTCCGGTCTTTGTAATCGTTGGCATCGGGTTGAGCTTGGCTCATCATGAGACCGTCCCGCCTAGGGTTACGGGCTTCCTGGTTTACATTGTGCTTGCGGAAATTGCGGTTCGGTTCGTGCAGGTTTTAGTTTTTGCAGGGCTTGTAACGCTCGTTCCTTTGATCGGCATGCGTTGGCGGCAATATCCCTTTGGGGTGGCCACTGGGTTTGGTCTTTATGCGACGGTCATGTTACTGACCACGGTGAAATTTTCGGATTTTGGAACAAGATTCAAATTCTTATGGGGCATTACCTCTCTTGTGGCATACTCGGTTGCCGTGTTGATCTGGATATGGTTTTTCAGCATTCCACAGAAGATCGAAACACCAGTTTCTGAACTATCGGCCCCTTCCCCCGGTGATTTGAAGAAATACAAGGATGCGTTACGGAGGATGCGCTAGGTTTATGCTGTCAATTAGTTTTACCTGGCTGATTGTTGCATGGGGCGTTCTGGCCTGCATTTACATGCTGCGCCGTGCATGGTCCCGCTTTCCAAAACGCGACGTCGATGACGTCATTCCCTTCCTCTATCCCGTCGATATCTCGCTGGCCGAGTCTCTGCTCGATCCCGCATCCGAGTTTGAATATCGGTGGAGGCTCACTCCGCAAGAGTTTCGTGCGGCGCAGCGCAAACGAATGCGTTTGTATCTGGAACTAACCCGGCGCATGGCGCACAACTCGCGGGTGCTTGTAGAGTATGCCGATGCCGAGAGGAACGACCCGGACCCTCGCCGCGTCACGCTCGCGGCGGCGCTGCAGGAGAAGGCGCTCGAAGTGCGTTTGTACGCCCTGCTGACTACTATCAAGCTGCGAAGCTGGCTTTTGCTTCGCTCCGATATGGTGATTACCATGGCCGCGCTTCCTCACCTGCGTACTGCCTGCGAAATCGACGGCCTGCAAACCTACAGCGCTCTAAAAAGCGCGGCCACAGCGGCTTTCGTGCGCCTTCCGCCTGATGAAATGGATTCGCTCGCGAGGAATCTCTGACCGCGGGTATCTGGCGTCCTAATTTTAAAACTACAAAGGGCACGAAGGCGCATATAAGGAATGCCAGTAAAGGCTTCCTTCGTGTACCTTTGTCGCCTTCGTGCTCTACTCGAATTTGCCAACTCGCCGCCAAACGATACTGCTGATAATCTAATTGTTCGCCCATGGCAAACTGCATTCGTTGCGGACGTCAGCTTCCTGGTTTCACCTTCGGCAAAAAAGTCTGCCAATGGTGTGCGCAACACGAAGCCTACCAACGCGGCGAACTCGCGGAAGACGCACGCCAGCCCGTCATGCCGACGCCCTGGGTGCGGCGGGCTCAGCCGGCCCTCAGCCTTACTCATATTCTCTTTGGGATGAATGCAGCAGTCTTTCTCGGTATGGCGCTCGCCGCCTCCACGATCATGGAGTTTCCGACCCAGGAACTTGTTCGTTGGGGCGCGAACTGGGGACCCCTCACGCTGACCGGAGAATGGTGGAGGCTGCTCAGTTGCGTTTTCGTTCACGGCGGAATCATCCACATTGGATTCAACATGTGGTGCTTGTGGGAATTGGGCCAGCTTGCGGAATCGTTGTACGGTCGCTGGACGTACTTAGCGATTTATCTGCTATGTGGCATCGGCTCCAGCCTCACCAGTGTTTTCTGGCATCCCGGCGTGCCCAGCGTTGGAGCATCGGGTGCCATTTTCGGGTTGGCAGGGGCAATGATTGCAGCATTTAAGCTAGGGGAGTTCTCGGTTCCGCGCGCTGCACTCTCCGGCACGCTTCGCAGCTTAGGCGCATTTGTTATCTTCAACCTGATCTTTGGAGCGATGATTGGTGTCACCGACAATGCTGCTCATATCGGAGGACTAATTACCGGGCTCATCGTCGGGGCCGTAGTGGCCCTGATAGCTCCGCAGCATAATCACGAAGGCCGCCGCGTCGTAATTTTTCTTGGCACGACTGTGCTGTTCTTCGGCATTGCAGTCGAGCTCGCTCACTATTACGGCGTGCCGCTGCGGCTGGCGTGGTGACTCCCGGAGTCATCGCGGGAATCAGACTAGGCCTTCAGCTCCCCCACTGCCCTCCATGCCTGATTGATCGCCTCGTCCGTATAGGCGTAAGCGCCGGCGTCGGCATTGGCGATGGTAATTCGTCCGAATGGTTTCCTCGCTAGCTCACAGGGAGTCACGCCGCCTTCCAGCCAGAAAGAATCAAAAAGTGAGTTGTATTCGTAAGCGTAGCCATGGGGCCAACGATTTACCGTAATTGCGGAGATGTCGCGCGCTGGATCGAAACCGCCTGCACCCAAAGTGCGCGACAATTGCGAGCGAATTTCGCGTTCCATGGTTTCAAACGCAGTGTTGTAGAGTTCGACGCGCCCCAAAGTATGCTGCTCCCGCGATGGCCGCCCCGGCTGGCAGGGAGTCTTCATCATGTGAACGACAATCGGCTGCTCCGGCTTGCGTGCGCATTCGTAACCGCCAATGCTCACGGGCAGATCGAGCGCCACCCGCGTGTGATAACACCAGGGCGCGTACACCGCATTCGTCTTCAATTTTTCAAACGATGTCCAGTTGCGCAGCGCAACATTCGTGTAGAGCAAAGGAACCTTTTGCGCGGAGGCCAGAGCCGCGAGCTGCTTCTCAGGAAGCTCTTCGCAGATGAATGGAATAACTACGTGCCAGCAAGCGAGAACGCAATTCTTCGCGCGAGTCGCGTAAACCTTGCCGTCCCGCACATAGGTGACTTCCACTTCTTTCGCGTTGGCGGCATTGCCAACATGTTTCACCCGCACGGCTGTACTGTTCACGCGAATCTTTACGGGTGAAGACTCCGAGTCCAGCTTCGAATAATCCGCCTTCGACAGAACCACGTCGGTCGCGGAGTTGCCGGGGATTGCCTGTGGAATCAGGTTGCGGACCAGCAAACGGGCGATGCTCGCGTTGCCGTCAGGGAAATGAAAGAAATATTTTTCCGCTTCTGCATTCGGAATCGCGTCACGATTCATTCCTTTCCCTGGAGTAGGGTCAAGCTTCATTCCGCGAAAGCCGGGAAGATTGAATCCCCAGGCATCCTGTGCCGCAACAGCATCAATTCCGAGGCCGAACAGCGGTTGCGGTACCGCCTGATACACCTTGATCACATCCTCCTGCACCTTCACCACATCGCGCAGAAAATTCGCGTAGCTGATTCTCGCCAGCTTCGCTTTTTTCTGGGTTGAAGTCAGCCCGGGATAATAGTCAGTCTCGTCGCGAATGAGGCGTTCGAAGTCGGCTTTCGCTTGTGTCGAGATCGGCGCCTGCGCGATGAGTTCTTTCCAGGCCTCGCGCTGGTTCGGTGAGTCGTAGTCTTCTTCGCCGACGCCGAACAATGCGGGACTGGTCACGAGACGATCCTCGCCAAATGTCTGACTATCGAAAAAAATTCTGGGATGCAGCCCAAACGAAGGGTAAAGCTTCGCATCGTGATATTTGGGATACGACGATACGTCGATGCCGAGTTCTTCAATCAATCCGCGCGCAACTTTGCTGTAAGGAGCGGGACTTTCGATCGAAAATGTGCCGCCGTACCCGAGACGGAAAGCATTCCCCACGCGAAATTCGTTGCGCTTCGCGTGCCCGCCAAAGTCATCGTGGTTTTCGAGGATCAGTATTCGGGCGTTATCTCCTGCACGCTTTCGGTAGAAATGGGCCGCCGATAATCCGCTGATGCCTCCGCCGACTATAAGCAGGTCGTAGCGCTCGCCAATGTCTTGCGCCTTAGGAAAAGTGTCGAAGAATGTTCCATCGCGCAAACAATGCGCCGCCTCGAAAGCACCGGGGTGGCTTCCACGCAAGCCGGTGAGGGCCGGCGGATAATAGGGCGAATGTTTTTCCGCTTCGCTTCGAACAAGTTCGCACTGCTCAGCGGCAAGAAGCTGACGCGAGAACATTGCTGCGCTCGCTGTCACCGCCACGCCGTTGAGAAAATCACGGCGCGTGATTTTTCGCCGCATGCCTAATTCTTGATCACCAGGTTCGCTCATTGAAGGTATCCTCTGGTTCTTGCGACACACCATGGTCTCACAGAGTTCGAGCGCGGGAATGCGGCTTCGATAACGCCAGGTAGCGCCGCGGTGAGGTAAAGAGGGTACAGATCATTCGACTGCGTCGGCGCGCTATCGCGTGCCAACCGACTCAGGACAACTAAATCGGCTTTCAGTTTTCCGTGGGCTCTACCCTTACCTTTGGGGCGGGCAACTCCTTCCCAGGCTTGGGAGGAACCGGCGGCGTAGGCGCATTCATGGCGGACGCTTTGCGGATCTCTATTCCGTCGTGTTCGTTGGTGATGACGATGTGGGACGCGCCATTGCCAACCTGTCCACTGGCAGTAGCTTCGCGGTCGCCATTTTCGATTTTCAAATCGCCGAAGTCGGACTGAATTTCTCCGTCGCGAGTGCGAGCGTCGACACGGAAACCGGCTCTATCCGGAACGCTCAGCTGCACGTCGCCGTTGCGGCTGTCGATTTGAACATTGCCGAGCGAACGCATAGCAACTTCGACGCCGCCATTGTTGTCTTGCAGGCGAACATCTCCGGAAACATCCGTCAGCCGAATCTGCTTGGAGCGAGTAGTCAGGTGAAGCGGGCCGGTAATTTGGTCGGCGTGCAGGTCATCCGAGTCCAAATCAAGTTCGCCATCAATGCGCGAAAATTCCAGATCGGTGCGCGATGACTTGAATGAAACATTTTTCGCGATGCGCGCCAGCTTTACGCTCTCCTCGAATTCGCCATCCAGCTGCACTGAACCTTTTACATCGGTGACGGAAACTTCGTTCAACCGGCCGTCAATGTGGACATCACCGTTGATCTGTTCCACCTTGGCCGAGCTTTTTTCTACATTCAGTTTTACGTTTCCATTTACATCTTCAACGGAAACATCGCCGTGCTGGTTATTGATTTCTACTTCGCCGTCGCGGCCCGTAACCGACGTGTCGCCGCGGCGCGAGGTAATGTGGACGTCCATTTTTCGCGGCAAAGTTATGTCGAGATCGCTTTCGACGGGGTGATCGCCCGCGGCCTGAGTTCTCGCATCGACAATGACGGTATTGCCGGCGACCGTAAGCTGCGGCATCGTCTCGCCGTTATAGCGGTCGGCATCGCTCTGGCTCTCAGCGCCAACTTTCTTGCGGACAACGACCATGATCTTGTTTTCATTCCCGGCCGAGACGTGAATCGCGCCGTGATCGTCGTTAATGCGCAAGCCGCTAACAGCAGGCGTCAGATCGTGCTCAAGATTCGAATCGTAGTCGTAGGTTTCGCCAAAGATGTTGTTCAGGTCTCCGTCATCGATGTTGAGATTCTCGCGAATCTCTCCCCAGTTGAAACGGGAGGCCTGGGTTGCGGCCAGGCCGCAGACGACGATAATTACGACAAGAAAAATTCCTCCTGCGCCGATGCCGCGAGAGGGCAAGCCATCGCGCTGGGCCTGATGGTGCTCAATGAGCTTGATGACGCCCCAAAGAATCAGCAGCAGCGGCCAGTAGTGAGCGAACAGCGCGCCAATGCGCGCCCACGACAATGTGTGCAGGTTGCCGAGGAGGAAAATAATTCCCAGAACGATCAACACCACCGGACCAGAGTACGAGCGGCGATAACGCCGCGGCGGAATTGGAGGCGGCGGCGGCTGAACCGGAGTCTGAATGGTACTAGACATTGTGCACCTCCCCGGAGGAGCCAGTTCCGGCGTCGGGAGGGGCTGGCGGTGGCGGCGGTGGCGGCACGTAAGGAACGCGAGCAATCGGAGGCAATCCCGTATGTCCCGCTTCCGAGGCATTGCTTTGCAGCAGCTTCACAATCCCAATCACCAGCAGGATTGCCGGCCAGGTACGGTCGAAATCCACCACGTCAAGGCTCTGTAACAGGAACAGAACGCCAATCGTGACCAGCACCGACGGACCAATGAGCCTCCGCATGCGGCAACGGTCACATTGGCAGCTCATGCGTCGGAATGCACTGCTTTGCCCAAAGACTCCCAATTGCTTTGCTCCCATCCATGCGCCGAAAAAGATGAGAATCAGCGGCCAGAAGCGGTCGAGCCCGAACTCGAAGATGTTCATGGTGTGCAACAGAAAGAGCACGCCAAGACCGATTAGAATAATCGCCACGGCGGGAATGCTTTTCGACTCGCCTCTCTCACCCGTCCCCGCGCTGCCGATGCTGAAGGTCGAACCGAGGCCGTAGGGATCGGGCACGGGACGCCCCTCTTGCAAGGCCCGCGCTGTGCGAACCGCGTCAATGATCTGATAGACGTAGAAAAAGGCAATGCCGATGCCAAAGACCCAGTCATAGCGCCCAGCATGATCGGAGGCGAAAATGAGCATCGCAAAAATCAACAGATGAGCGAGTCCTTTCGCATATTGTGAGCAATAGACCGCGCCCACGCCAAAAGGGAAAAATCCAGCGAGAATCCCTGCAATCGCGGGATGCGGACCGGAACTGCCCGCGGGCCTGAAGGGTGCTGTGGGTTGACCAACCGGTGCGAATCCCGCTTGCGAGGGAGGCACGAAACCAGCCATAGGCGGCGTCGTGCCAGGCACAGGTGGAACGGTCCCCTCTAGACGCGCGGCGAGGCAGGACTCGCAGTAGACGACTCCGCGAACATCTCGCGTACAGTTGGAGCAGAGCGGTTTGCCGCAGGTGCGGCAGAACGCGACCGCGGCAATATCTGGGTGCGTGGCGCAGTTCATACGAACCTCCTGTACGTGGTCACCGGCACTACAGGCTGATCCGGACTTAAGGGATTCGGATTGAACGAATCCTGATTTCTCGGATCGATCACAGATGGACCCAGCGGAGCGCTCGCGAGAATGAGATGATTCTCGGTCGAGCTGTAGTTACGCTCCTGCTTCTGCTCGGGCTGTTGTGTTGTGTTCTTATGGTCTTTGTTGCTGGGCGCGGCTTCATTGCTTCGCGGTTCGGCGGGCGCGACGTCGCGCTTGAATTCGCGGACTCGCGATTCCACCTCGTACACGAAGCGAATGTTCTCGTAATACCGCACCACGCGGGCCTGCGTATTGTAGTACGTGTGTCGTATGGCCGCAGGACGCAGACTGATCTGGCGCAGATCGGCGGGCTTGACGCCGAGCACGCTCAACGCCACCGACAGCGAGAAGAACGCCATGCCAAACGACATGGCGAACCGCGGCTGCCGGGCCGTTGCCCAGACCGGTTGCAATGTGGCCGAGACCCACGCCTGTGCGCGCTCCCAGAGAGAGACTCTCGTGGGCGCGTTGACGTCGACCCGCAGGCGTTGGGTGTCAACGCCCGTTGTGGATGCCAGAATGTTATTCACCAGACCGGCTCGAGGCTCCACCTCCGTGAGTTCCTTCAGCCAGTTGCGGCCCGCCTCAACTTCGGCGAGCAGCGGCCCGCAAGCGGAGCAACTCCGCGCGTGAGCCTGGAAGCGGTCGAGTTGCAAGCCACTCAAGACGCCATCAATGGCATCCCCGAGCAAGCTATCGAACTCGTGACACTGCATTCCGTTACTGGTTGGGTCTGGCATCACATCACCTGCCTATATGTACGTTGTAGCAGGCGCGCAAGTTCCGCGCGCCCACGATTTATTCGACTTTTCACAGTACCCTCCGGCACCTTCAAAACGGCGGCAATTTCCTTGTAATCAAAATCTTGTAAATCCCTTAGAATCACAGCTTCACGCAGTTCGGGTGAAAGCTTGGCGAGAGCGGCGTGAACGGCTTCCCCGAGTTCCCGGCTGCGTACGTGCGAGTCGGGAGGCGCGGATTGGTCATGAATTTGCTCGCTGAGCGGCTGCGCGTCTTCCTGAGCTGAAACCGGTGCCTCGAGAGAATCGGTTTGGCGGTCTTGTTTAGTCTTGCGGAAGTGATCGACCAGCAAGTTGCGAGTAATGGTCGTAATCCAGGTTACGAACGCACCCTTCGAAGAGTCGTAGCTCGAAAGAGTGCGGTACATCTTGATGAAGACTTCCTGGGTAAGATCCTCAGCATCGTTAGCGGATCCTGCGAAGCGATAGCAGATGTTGTAGATACGCCGATTATAGGTCTGGACGATTTCCTCCCAGGCAGCAGCATCGCCGGCAATACACCGGCGAACCAACATCGCTGTGACCTGGATATCTTCCAATCTCGAGCTCCCCGGAGAGTCGCTTTCAGCTATCTGCTGTCAGCTTTCACTACTTAACTTTGACATTTAGCTGTGAGCCGCCTCAGAAATTTTGTTATTCCGAATCGCGCCGAAGAGGCAGTGAGGATCCTGCTTCTGCTGTCACCCGGCCGCACATACCACACAAGACAGTACGCGATTGTGCGCTCGCAGGTTCACGAATGCGCGAAGGGCATTGTTAAGGCACACGAAACAAGGCATTGTAGCAGCGCGGAGCAGGACGGCAATTTCCCAGGCAGATTCGCTCGGTCCTTGTGAGGATTAAGGTTTTCCTCTGAAGAGTTCGAAACCAATTTATCCGTCGAATGCCCTGACTGACACTCACAATGGCGACGAATTTACGTCTCTCGCAAAAACCGAGCTATAATTCTGGCGCTAGCTGCGGAGTTTTTATGTGCTGGGCGGGCAAAACAATCGGTCGTGTGACCGTTCACCTTGTTCCGGCAATCCTCGTTGTTTTGTCTGCAATTCCTCTCATCGCCCAAGGCGTTAATCTTGCTCCAGTTGCGACGATCAACGGCTTCGACCCGACGAGGCTGGATATAGTCCTCGATATTAGCAATGACCAGTGGCGCAGGCACCTGCAGAGCCTCTCCGGCGTTTCCAAGTTGGACTTCAAGGTTCCTAGTCCGGCTCATCGCGAATACGAAAAGGGCGCGCGCCTTTTAATTCAGACGAAATTTGGCGATGCAGTCGAACCTTTGACGAAGGCCATTTCGATTTATCCAAAATACGTTGCTGCGCATAATGCACTGGGTCTCGCCTATGTAAAGTTAAACAAGAGCGAGGAAGCAGAACATGAATTCTCCCAAGCGATTACTCTAGATAATCATCTTCCCTACTCCTATCTGAACCTAAGCTGGGCTCAGATTTCCCTGAAGCAATTTCCGCAAGCGGAACAATCCTCGCAAAAGGCCTCCGACCTCGCTCCGCTTGATTTGCACCTTCTTATAGCTCTGGCATACGCGCAGCTTTTGAATAAAGATTATGCTGGCGTAATCGCGACCGCCGAAAAGGTACACAACCGCAAGCATCCAGATGCCGCAATCGTTCACTATTTTGCTGGGGCCGCATGGCAGGGCGAGGACAATCTCGCCCAAACTCAAATCGAATTAGAGACTTTTCTAAGCGAGGCTCCGCAGTCGCCCTTTGCCGACACAGCGAGAGAAACCATTCAGCAAATTCAGGATCTGCGAAATCATCCTCCTGCGCCATCGGTTGAGATTGCTTACTCTTCGTCGCCGCTCGATCCCAACGTCACCACTTCCGGCATCCCCGCGCAAGTTCGAGCCGTCATGAATCAAGCCGAGCAACGGCGGCAACTGGCGGAAGTTGGCAACAATCCGGAAGGTTGCGACTCTTGCCGCGAGACAAACTCAGTATTACCTGCTTCGTCCTTAACGCGTACCGCGCCGCATTCGTCGTTAGACTCGGCGGCATACACTCTACGCAGCAGCGTGGACGAAGTTGCTCTCTTTTTCGCGGTCACCGACCATGGAAAATCTGTAACAGACTTGAAACTCGGCGACGTGGTCATTCGGGACTCCGGTAAACCCCCGGCGCGGCTGGTTGCATTCCACAACGAAACCGAATTGCCGTTGCGTCTGGGACTTGTAATCGATACCAGCAATTCGATTGTGCGCGAGTTTGGTTTTGAGCAGAAGGCCGCCGGCGCTTTCTTGAAGAAATCGCTTACCGGCAAGAATGATCTCGCTTTCGTAGTGGGTTTCTCCGACCAGGTTCTGCTGGTAAAGGACTTCACCCATGAGTCCAAGTCGATCGAGATGGGTATCAATCAACTGGCGCCGGCGGGCGGAACGGCTCTATGGGATGCGGTTAAATTCGCCGCCGACAAGTTGGGTGATCTTCCCAAAGAAAAACCTCTGGCTAAAATGCTGGTCGTGATCAGTGACGGAGAAGATAACTCCAGCAGTGCCACGCTAAAGGAGGCCATCGAAAACGCCGAGCGGCACGAAATCACGGTTTACACGGTGAGCACGCGGGCTTTGGCCGGAGGAGATACTGCTCAAGCAATGACCGCAGACGGCGCCATGAAAGCTCTGGCAGAGCGAACTGGGGGCACCTCATTTTTTCTCGACTCCGTGAGTGATCTGAATGGCCGGCTCTCGGATTTACAACAAGTGATTCGCAGCCGTTACCTGGTATCGTACAAACCTTCGAACCTAATCCGCGATGGTTCTTATCATCCCATCGCTCTAACCGCGAGAAGAGAGGGACATAAACTCCACGTCTACGTGCGCCGTGGTTATTACGCTCCGAACGGCGCTACTCCCTAAGCAATCGGAAGTGCAGAGGAAAGAGCGCAGGGTTACTGTTGCTCAAAGAAATCGAGGCTCAGCTGATTGGTATCGGTTTCGATAGCGATGATTCGGCTTGACGATCCGTTTGTCCCAGCATGATCGACGAGGTAATAAGAAAATGCGTCGGATGTACCGCTGCTGGCCGCATCCAAGCCTGTGAGCCCGCCCGTGAAAACCCCGTTGGAGTTGACGGTATAGCTACCAGAAGAGACGCTGAGGCCGGTGGTTGGACCCGTGTTGAAAATCCAGTTGAGATCCACCGAACCGCTTCCAGAAATTGCTCCGCTTCCGTTTGCAGTGAGGGTGCCGACGGCGTCGAACTCATCTGCCGTCGTAGCCGAGGAAGATACGTTGTTCGCACCGGTCATGGATAGTGCGTAGGTCCCGTTGAAACCGCCGTCGGTGAAGGGTCCGCCATTTTGCTGATAGCCGTGCCCGGCGATCGCATTGTTGCTGTCGAGGGAGAGCGCAAGCACATCGCCGTCACTATCTCCCGTCACATAAAACTGCAGGTGGGGGCTGGCGCCGCTATCCTGGATTGTAATTCCACCCAGAAATACCCGTCCCAGATACGTGGTGTCCGGAGCACACGTTCCTCCCGTTATCGCGAGTGGAGGCTGGGTTCCCGCCGCGGAGGGATCATTATAGTTGATGAATCCGCCTATGTTCACACTGGAAGAAGTTGGCATGGTGAACAGTCCAGCAACTTGCAGTACGCCGTGCACATCCTCGCCGTTCATGCCGACTACGTAGCTCGATCCTGAGCTACAAACCGATCCTAAACTGGCTCCCGTTTGGAGCAGCGCAAGCCCGCTGGAAACAAAGGAGGCGCCACCCGATTCGATCAGGCGAATGTGATTGGAATCGACGACATAGCCGTCAAATTCGATGCTCGAAACCGATTCAAATCCGCTCAGGGACAGGCTGAACTGCAAAACTCCATAGCCCGCACTTTTTGTATTGAATGAACTCTGCGGCAAAATGGATAGGTCTTGGAACAATTGTCCGCTCTCTTTATCGTTTGCATCGAACACCCCACCCGAGATCGTGCCCGGAGCGGTGACATCGAATATTCCTCCCATCGCGAACGGTCCGGTCGAGGCACCTGGGCTTTGGCCTGAAACCAAGAACGCATAGTTGCAGACCACATTCGGACACTGCGAGGAAGTCGGCAGGGTCTGCAGATCCAGTTCTCCGCTCGCAGTTGCCCAGCCATCGAATTCGCTAAGAAAAGCCTTCGAATCGGAAACCACAGCCGCGTCGAACATCTCCTCGCCAGTTGCGCCGACCCCGACATTTGTGTTGCCGGTGCTAAGAACGATGCGCACGTTGCCATCGCTTGTTTTGACGAGTGCTCCACCGTTCGCAATTGGTTCGTATGGGGTTGCGTAGGTGAAATCGGCGAAGGTTTGGTAGCCCCCTGTAATGAGTCCGTCGGCGTTGACCGCAAAAACGCCGGCCAAGTTATAGAAGCTGGAATGCGTGTCTGTTCCGGATAGCGAAAAAACATAATTGCCGGCAGGAAACGGCGAAGATGTGCTGCTCACATTCACGAGATCGAAAGTGACTGAAGTGGGCGAATCGGAGGCTGTGGCCGTAACTTGATATACCCCGGTCGTCCCGTTTGCGGTAAACGCCGGCGCCGTTGCCGTCCCGCCCGTAGTGGTCACAGTCGCAGTATTCGAGCCGCCAGCAAACGTGCCGCTGGCACCCGAGGATGGAGCTTGGAAAGTGACCGTGACCTCGCTCGAATTTTGACCCGGCTCGCTGATCGTTACCTGCAACGGCTGGCCAAACGCTGTGTTAATGAGAGCACCCTGCCCGGTGCTGTTGGGGGAGACCGTAACCGTCGCCGCGGGTACGTTCAGAAGCGTGTAATTGAGCGTGTTCGTTATTCCGCTAACCGAAGCTGTGACGGTATACGCACCTTGGCTAACCGTGGAATTTGCGGTGAACGTGGATGAGGTAGCCACACCGCTGGAATTTGTTGTGTCGGTCTCAGTCGTTTTTCCGTTCGCAAAGGTGCCGCTGGCCCCCGACGAGGGGGCAGTGAATGTTACTGAAGCGCCGCTAACCGGATTATTCTTGCTATCTTCGACCGTGGCCGAAAACGGATTGGGAAACGCCGTCCCCACGCTGGCGCTTTGCCCGGATCCGGTCGCGCCTCCTATCTGAGCCGCGGGGCCAGCACTGCCAGAGCCAGAGCTACTCGACTTGCTTCCGCAAGCCAGCGTCGCGGCAATCGCGCTTATACCGATAATGAACACAATCATCTTGCGGACGTTGCAGCAAGTGAGTTTCGTGACGGGGCAGGCACTCATGTTCGTTTGACAAATTCCTGGTTGTTTCAGTAAGGCTCGAACCGAGTCTCGAGCCAGGGCGGGGGACACCCTTGCCGAAGCAGTATACCCCCTTGCGCAAGGGGGAACGCTCAAATTCACCTTGCTTTCTACACGCAAATATTCTTGCTAGATAAAGGCTTTCGGCCTACGATTCGCCTGCTGGTGGGGATGAACGCACCAGTCTCATCTGTTCGGAGGTGGCCTATGAAGCGTCATGCATGGTCGCTGGCGGTGGCTATTTTTCTCCTCTCACTGAGGGCCCTGCCACAAACCGGTGGCCTGATCATTCCTGCCGGTACACCCGAGGATAAGGACTTGCAGGCAATCTCGGCGGAAACCGACTCCGGCAAAAAGTTAAGCATGTACCAGAATTTCGTGCAAAAGTACGCCTCGAACCCCGCCGCAGTCGCCTACGGAAATTGGCAGATTTCCCAGGCGTACCAGAGTTCAGGAGATTTGAACAAGGCGCTTGACTATGGTGACAAAGCCTTGGTTGCCGCGCCCCAGAACATCGATATTCTCGTGTCGCAGGCGAATCTTGCCCAGCAGGCGAAAGACAATGCCAAGCTGATGGACTACGCGGCCAAAGGAGGCGCAGCCTGTCGATCGGTCGGAAAAGAAACGAAGCTTGAGGGAATGAGCGACGCCACTTTTCAAACCCAGGTAAATGAAGAAAAGGATGCGGTGAAAAACTCGTGCACTTTTCTGGAGTCGGCCGGATTCAACGTGATCGTCGACGAAAACGATCCCAAGAAACGAATGGCATATATCGAGGATTACACCGCGGCATTTCCCCAGTCGAAATTTGGAGATCAGGTTTCGAGTTATGCCATGTACACCTTGGGTCCCGGGCAGTTGAATGACCAGACGCGACTATTTGCTTATGGAGAAAAAGCTCTGGCGGCGAATCCCAACTCATTGCCGGCACTGCTTCTGCTGGCTGGAACCTATGTCGATGATCCCAAACCGGGCTGCGTAGCCAAAGCAATCAGCTACGCACAGAGAGCCGTAACAGTCGCTAAAGCAGACGACCCAACCGCTGATAGATCTCACAAGACGTCGGGCGGCGTGGCCCATTCGATTGTTGGCTATGGCTACCTGAAAGAAGACAAAACTACCGCCGCCATTCCAGAACTGAAAACCGCAGTCGAGTTGCTGAAGGATCAGGATCAGCAGCAGTACGCGATTGCGCTTTACCGCCTCGGATTTGCGTACGCCAAATTGAATAAGGTGACTGAAGCGCGTGACGTACTGACCCAAGCGGTGAAGATCAACGGCCCGGTGCAGGCGATGTCTCAGGATTTGCTGGCCAAGGTAAATGCGGCGAGGGCGAAGGGAAGATAACTCAGGGACCTGCCAGTTCGTCCGATAGCAACCGCGCCTTCATTGCGAGGTTGTGACCGCGCTCCAAATCACCATCGGCGACGGCGGCCTTCGATTGGTCCATAAACTGCTTGATCTGATTCAGCATTTCCTGCTGATCCGCCGTAAGTTGGCGACCGGCGATTTTCTTGAGATTACCTTCCGTGACGAGATGTAGTTGTTCGGTGCTGAGAAGATCATTCGAAGCCTTCGCCGGCGGAGTATCTCCTTTCAGTTCGACAGGCGATTCGTCCGCCCCCCCGTTTTTCACAACTATTTTCTTGGGAGGACATGGTTTTTGGGCATTGGCGGAACTCGTCCACCCGGATTTCGCGCCGGCTAAGTTGGCCGAAGTCGAAGACGAGCAATCCGTCCTCTTGGTTTTCTTTGCATGAGTGGGGTGTCGCGATACTGCTTTTGCGGGCGCGGTAGGACTTGTAGAAGGCCGGGTATTTTGCGCAGGTTTCGCCGGCTCCTGTGGTGCAGGCGCGGTTTGGTCTTGATAGGTGCGGCCAGGAAGACCCGGAGTCAAGATCAAAAATACGAGGATTGCGGCCAGAGTCATCTTCAATCCTGCGCAAAGCTTGATTCTACGCTTCAATTCATAAGGAAAGCCTAAAGACGCGGTTTGGTGAAAGCGGGTTCGAACGGGGCCGAGCTTTCTCGCTCGGACTCGAGAATTGCCGGCGAAACCGGAATGCGGAAGCGGAAAATTGTTCCTTCGCCTTCGTGTGACTCAAACTCCACCGAGCCATAGTGCCATTGCAGAATCTGATACGTCCGAGCCAGACCGATGCCGCTGCCCTCTTTCTTAGTCGTGAAGTAAAGCTCGAAGACTTTCTCGTGCATTTCTTCGGGAATGCCCACGCCACGGTCGCTGATCTCGGCGACCACAAAGTTGCCCTCCCGCTGCGCCGAAATGGTGAGTGGCCCTCCCTCCGGCATGGCTTGCACGCCGTTGAGAACTACATTTAATAGCGCCTGCTTCATCAGATCGATATCTGCCTTGATCGGTAACGGCTCTTCGGAGATAGACAGGCGAACATTCACTCCCCGGGCCTCGGCGTCGGGAGCAGCCAGCACAGCAACGTCTTCCAAAAGAACTCGAAGGTCAGTTTCTTCCAGATGAAGTTCGCGCGCGCGCATGAAGTCCACCAATGTTTGCACGACGCGGTCGAGGCGCTGAATCTCGCTGCCGATAATATCCATGTGGCGGCGCGTATCAGGATCCAATTGCGATAGCTTGTTCTGCAGCAACTGCAAATGAAGCACGATGGCGTTGATGGGATTCTTGACCTCGTGGGCGACGCCGCCGGTGACCCGCCCGCTGGCCGAGAGACGACGGGAGGTTTCGATCTCGTCACCGATGCGGCGGACGGATTCAGCGTCACGCATGACCAGAAGAGCGCCGATCTGTGTCGTCTTCTCCTGAATAAAATCCATGGAAACCTGGATGCGCCGGCCCCCCGGCGCAATAACTTCGCGCGGCGATAATGGACGCCTGCGATCGAACGCATCGAGGACGGCCGCGCCGAGAATGGAATCACTCGCGAAAATTTCCCGCACGGTCCGGCCCAGAAGGTCCGCACGAGGCTTGCCGATAAATCTCTCTACCGGGGCGCTCACCAGCACCACACGCGAATCCCGGGTAAACAGCATCAAGCCGTCCTGCAATTTCGACATCAGCTGATCGACGTTATCTTTCAAGGCGGAAAAAATTTCCTTGGTATCGCGCATTTGCCGCCCAAGGTTGGCAATCTTCAAGCTGACGAGGCCAAATTCATCATGTTCCGATTCGTTGCCCGATAGTTGTTCGGCTTCTCCCAGACTCACGATATCCAGGTTCTGGCTGATCTTCCGCAGAGGACCGAGGGCAAAGTTGGAAATCAACGCCGCCAGCAACAAGGATGCAAAAATCGACGCAATCGAGAAAGAAACTGCGCGTCTCAGATGCGGCGTGAGCTCGTTCTTCAAAAAAGTTGTAGAAACGCTCATGCGAACGGATCCGAAGTGCTGGCCGGCAAGGTCCAAAGGGAAGCTAACGTCGTACACAGTGGCCGGGGCATACGCCAGCCGCAGTTGTTGCAGGAAGCGGGCATCCTTTACCTCGAGAAAATCGGGCCGAGGCGGCAATGGCTTGCCGACCAACTGCGGATTGGAATGCAGCAGTGCCTTTCCCTTCGTGTCGACAATGCTGCCGTCATAAATAAACGGCCAGAGTCCTGTATCCGATTGAAGATTGTTTTGCAGATTTGAATCCATCTGCAGGTATCCCGCCATGGCGTGTTGCACGGCTATAGGGTCATTCGTGTCGATGCGAGTACTGGTTAAATCGGGCAGATCGTTATTCGCCAAATACGCAAGCTGCTGCGTCAGGTAATAAGTGTCATCATAGGCATTCGCGACTCGCAGACGCAGACTCTGGGAAACGTACAGGTAAGAAGAGAAGGCCACCATCACAGTAACCATGGCGGTGATGACAAAAACGATGATGATTCTTCGTCGCATGGAAACTACAAGAATCGGGTATAAGGAATAGCAAAGAAGCCCGGCTCAAATCTCTTCTTTCGCCGTCTCCGCCTCAGCCGGGGCGCTACCGTATTCTTTCAGCTTATTATGCAGCGTTTTCAGGCTAATTCCGAGAATTTCTGCAGCTTTGGTTTTGTTGTTGCTGGTAGATTCGAGGGTCTTCAAGATCAGCAATTTTTCGGCTTCCCCCACCGTCGTTCCCACCCCGAGCCGGATCGCATCCGGGTCATTGGGGCTGGTGCGAAGAATGGCGTGGCCAAAACCAGGCGGAAGATGTTTGGTCTCGATCATTCCGCCGTCGCAGACGATGATCGCTCTCTCAATCGTATTGCGCAATTCGCGAACGTTACCTGGCCACGTGTAGTTAGTGAACAAATTCATCACTGCTTCACTAACGGCAGCTACCTTGCGGGAGTGTTTGGCATTCATTTCGGAAATCAGAAGATCCACCAAGTCAGGAATGTCTTCCTTGTGCTCACGAAGCGGGAGCATGTGAATGTTGAAGACATTGAGCCGATAATAAAGATCGCTGCGCAATTCTCCGGTAGCGACGGCCTCATCGGGGACCTTATTGGTAGCGGCTAGCACGCGCACGTCGACGGAAGTTTCCACCTTACTTCCTAGCCTGCGTAACTTGTGGTCTTCGAGCACACGCAACAGCTTGGCCTGGGTTGCGATGGGCATCTCGCCGATCTCGTCAAGTAGAAGAGTTCCGCCTTCCGCCAACTCGAAGCATCCAGTACGCCGCTCGAGCGCTCCCGTGAATGCTCCTTTTTCGTGGCCGAAAATTTCGCTCTCAATCAGGGTTTCAGGAATGGCGGCGCAATTGATCGCAACAAAAGTTCGCTCACGCCGAGGACTAAGCTGATGAATTGTGCGGGCAACCAGCTCTTTGCCCGTACCACTGGCCCCCGTAATCAGGACTGATGCCGTGCTGGGAGCAACAAGCTCGATCAGGCGGAAAGTCTCCTGCATTTTGCGCGAACTTCCGCGCAGCTGGCCGAGAGAGCCGGAATCCCGCAACCTGCGCCGCGTACTTTCGAGTTCAGCACGAGTACCGACCAAAGCACAGGCGTTTTGCAACATAGTACGTAGGCGCTGGGTATCGATCGGCTTCGTGATGTAGTCATAGGCTCCCAAGCGCATGGCTTCCACAGCACTATCGATCGTGCCCTGTGCAGTGACCAGGATGACGGCTAAATCCAGCGACTGCTCCCCGAGCTTCTTCAGCAGATCGATGCCACCCATGCGCGGCATTTTCAGGTCGGTAATCACAATGGAAGGACTGGTTTGCTCGGCTTTCTGCAGGCCTTCCACGCCGTCGGCAGCCGTTTCTGTCCGATACCCCCAGGAGGAAATCAGTTCAGCCAGACCAGTACGCTCATTGGCCTCATCTTCAACGATCAATATCTTTTCGTGGTTCATTCTGATAATGTGAGCCGATTTCGCATCCAAGGCCGCGACAATTAACCATACTCGTCAAGCTTCGTAACCAGCAAGGTTCGTTCCCTATCTCTAAAACAACTTTCTTTCTCATCGCTTCATCCATTATCGCGTATCTTTGCGAGTTTCAATTTGAGACGAAAGCAACTTAACGAACTTGCAAAAAAAGCAATGGAAACCTGAACAAAATTGGAAATCACTCTTTTTCTTTGATGTAACAGTGCGCTAGAATTGCGGGTTCCTAAAAATTGAGGTCCAGTTCAGCTACTATCTGCAAAGTTGTGTGACCCCGTCGTTGGACCCCACTAGCAGACGTCAAAAATAACGGAGGAAGGAATGTCACGTAATTCCAGGTTCAAAATGGGCCACGCAGTAGGCCTGTTCATACTTTTTGTCTCACTCGTCAGTACTGCCTTTGCGCAAAGCGACGCAAATCCGAAGTGGGACCTGTTCGTAGGCTATCAATGGCTGCATCCCGGCGGAACTGTACCGACGCCCTTTAGCGATTTCAACAGTCCGACTGCGATGAAGGTTCCCGATATGGCGCCGGGATTTGGCAGTTCGTTAACCTACAATTTCGACCCGCACTGGGGCCTCGAGGCAGACTTCGGGCACAACTGGTGCTGCGGCAACTATGAGACCACGGGATCGATCGGACCACGCCTCATTTGGCGCACCGACAGCGCGAATTACTTCATCCACACGATGATAAGTCTGAACCGTGTGGCGATCACTGGACTCAACGCCGGCAACGGCGTGGGAGCCATTCTTGGCGGTGGCATGGACCTGCCGATTAGGAAATGGCTTGCATTCCGCCTCTTCGAAGCCGACTACGTATGGGGACGTCACAATTACTCGGATTTCGTGGCATCCGACTTCCCCAACCTGGAGCGGGCTTCGTTTGAGGGCGTTCGCCTGCGCACTGGTTTGGTGTTCAGTTGGGGTGGTGGACCGACGGTGACGCCAAGCGCAAGCTGCTCGGTTCAGCCACAGGAAGTGATGGTGGGTGAACCAATCACAGCGACGGTCACCGCCAGCAACTTTAATCCGAAGCACACTGTTACATATGCGTGGAGCGGCAATGGAGGACAAGTCACTGGAAAAGATACGGCCGCGCAGATCGATACTATGAACGCGGCGCCCGGCAGCTATACCGTCACAGTCCACGTGACGGATCCGAAGACGAAGAACAACAACGAGGCGAGTTGCTCGGCGAGTTACACCATCAAGCCACTGCCGCCGAAGAACCCGCCCACGATGAGCTGCACCGCCAGCCCGTCGAGTGTGCAAGCGGGAGCCAGCGTTACGGTAACCTGCAGCTGCACGAGTCCAGATAACGTTCCGGTTTCAGTTTCGAACTGGAGCGCGAGCACCGGTTCTCTCTCCGGAAGCGGAAACACCGCGACGCTGAACACGAACGGAGCGTCTCCGGGATCGATTACGGTGAGCGCCACTTGCACCGATTCGCGTGGCCTAACCGGTCAGGCTTCGACGCAAGTGACGGTCGAGAATCCGCCGCCTCCGCCGCCGAAAGCTGCAAAGCTCAGCCAGTGCGACTTCCCGAATGAGAAGAAGCCGTGGCGCGTGGACAACACCTGCAAAGCCATTCTGGACGACGTTGCCAAGAACCTGCAGCAGAATCCGGATAGCAGACTGGTGATCGTCGGCAACGCCGATCCCGCCGAGAAGCGGAAGAATCTTGCGGCAGAACGGGCCGTGGATTCCAAGTTCTACCTGGTGGAAGGCGAAGCGCAACAGCACATCGACGCAAGCCGCATCGACGTGCGCACCGGCAGCGGTGGCACCAAGACCGCCGAGTACTGGATCGTGCCTTCGGGTGCGACCTTTGACACGACGGGAACAGAAGCAGTGGATGAGTCCAAGGTAAAGAACGTTCCGGACCATCCCAAGCCGGCCGCCAAAAAAGCTGCTGCGAAGAAAAAGGCGCAGTAACTTCAAGTAACATGGAAAGGCCGGCCGCCAAAAACGGTCGGCCTTTTTCTCGCGTGGCCTTCAGTAACTTGTCGCGTGTGGCCTAGCCTGTCAGGCTAGCTGTCGCATCCAACTTTCTCGACGTGGGGCACCTGAACCTTTATGAAATACGCTTGGCTCAAATTGTTGGCAGTTCTGGCTTTAGCTTGCAGCTGCGCGGTGGCAGGCAATTCGCAGTGGAGCGTTCTAGGCCCGGAGGGCGGCGATGTCCGCAGTCTGGCTTACGACCCGCACAATCCGAACCGAATTCTCCTCGGAACCAGTACAGGTGTAATTTTCGAGTCGAATGACAACGGCCACAACTGGTCGCGTTTCGCCAAGCTCGGTGCTGGCGACGATTATGTCCTCGACCACATCGCATTTGACGCTCACCACGAGAAGACCATTTTTGTTTCTGCGTGGAGCGTACAAGATCAGAATGCGGGCGACGTCTTCCGTACGAAGAACGGCGGCAAAGACTGGGAAGCTCTTCCCGGAATGCACAACAAGAGCGTGCGCGCCATGGCGATTGCGCCCTCGGACGAAAAAGTCGTCGTTGCCGGAGCGCTGGATGGCGTCTACCGCACCACCGATGGCGGCAACAATTGGGATCGGATTTCGGCGAACGATGGCGTCGTGAAGAACGTCGAGTCGCTCGCGATTGACCCGAAAGACCCCAATACGATTTACGCCGGGACCTGGCACCTCGCGTGGAAGACCAGCGACGGCGGCGCAAACTGGCAGCACATCACCAAAGGCATGATTGACGACTCCGACGTTTTTTCCATCATCGTCAGTCAGGCGAATCCTTCCGAAGTTTTCGCCAGCGCCTGCTCGGGAATTTATAAGAGCGTCAGCGGCGGCGATTTGTTCGACAAGATCAAAGGCATTCCCTTCAGCGCGCGCCGCACGCGCGTGTTGAAGCAGGATCCCACCAATCCCGCGGTCGTTTACGCGGGCACCACCGAAGGATTGTGGAAGAGCACGGACGAAGGCAAGGAATGGAAGCGCGTAACCAATCCTGAAGTTGTGGTTAACGACGTTCTGGTCGATCCCCGCAACCCCGAGCGCGTGCTGCTCGCAACCGATCGGAGCGGCGTGCTGGCAAGCGATAACGGCGCGGCTTCCTTCACAGCTTCAAACCATGGCTACAGCCATCGCTACGTAAGTTCGATACTGGCCGACAGCAAGGAACCGAATACGCTTTACATCGGCATTGTGAATGACCGCGAGTTTGGCGGCGTATTCACCTCTCACGATGGCGGTCAGAGCTGGCAGCAGAAGAGTTCCGGTCTGGATGGCCGCGACGTCTTCACGCTGAAGCAGGCCAGCAACGGCACCGTGGTAGCCGGAACCAACCGCGGAATCTTTGAACTGGCGGAAGGCGGAGCGGCTTGGCACCCGATCAACAATGTGGACGTTGCCAAGACGGTCTCACGCACTGTGAAGCTGAAAAGCGGAAAGACCAAGACCGTTTCTTCAGTCGCGATTACACATTCAACCCTGGAAGGCCGCGTGAGTGACGCCGACCTTTCCTCGACCCGGTGGTACGCTGCAACGTCATCCGGATTGTTTACCAGTAAAGACCACGGCAAAATCTGGATCGGCGGCGCCATCGCCAGCGAGAAAGACTTCGTCGCAGTCCAATCTCAGGATGATCTGATCGTCGCCGCAACTCGCTCCACGGTCCTTCTTTCTGAAGACGGTGGCCGAGCTTGGAAATCGGCGATCCTCGCATCCTATCCCATCAACATCCGCAACGTTACGGTTACGCCCGATGGACAGGTTTTCGTAGCTACTCGCGAAGGCGCGTTCCATAGCGGAGATTCCGGCAAAAGCTGGAATCACGTGGTCGCGGGCTTGCCGGATAAGGACATCACGTCAGTCGCGTTCGACGGCAGCCACAAGCGTCTGGTCGCTACCAGCGGGCAGACGGGCGTGGTCTTCGAAAGCACCGATGGCGGCAGCACCTGGCAGCGCGGACCTGACTCAGGCTTCCCATTGCGGCGCATCAGCATTGTGCATGGTCGTTATGTTGCGGCTACGCCGTTTGACGGCGTGATCGCACAACCCGAGAACCAGCCGCAGAGCGCGAGTCTAGACGGTTCGAACTAAGCAATCCGGGTTAGATAAGCTGTCGCTAAAATAGGTCGCGGAGAGCGCCACACGCTCTCCGCGACTTTGTTTTTGCTTGGCCTAGAGCAACTTCTACATGCCCCGGTTTCCCCTAAGAAACCGTAACTCTCTAGTTCTGCGAGATTTTCGTATGGTATTTCACTTGCCACTAGCGGATGCGGAAAGATCGGGCAACCATACCCAAGGGCCGTGAACGGAAAGGTTTCATTTCGCTGCGGTTGCGTAGGGCTATTAACATGCCTGGCGCTAGTAATCGGCTTGGGCTGCGCTCGGCCGGACGCTTTCCGTAGAAGCGCGACGTCCGCAGGGTCCAATTCGGGCAAGCAAAACCTTCCCTTCCACCAAAGTGCCGATCGAACCTCGGACGACGGCGACCGGCCAGCCGTTCCCCTCGATCACAAGACCCCGAACACTGCGCCCTTCCGTAGCACAATGCACCCCCGGCTTCCGGCCGGCACACTGCTGACCGTCCGCTTGGAAAACTCATTCTCGATCGCACAGGCCCACGTTGGAGAGGCTTTCAACGCCTCCCTGGCTGCCCCCATCACAATCGACGGCGAGACTATGATCGCCAGCGGCACCCCAGTCATCGGACGCGTCGAAAGCGCCCAGACACCACTTGACGGGGTAGGACCTGCACCCAAAACCGCACTCGTCCGCCTCACTTTGAATGCCCTCACCATCGATGGCAAGCGGCTGCCTCTTCAAACCTCCAGCCTCTTCGCCAAGGCAACATTGTGGCAGAATGCTTCCGCACAAAACTCCGGATTAGAACGCACTTCTGGCGACTACCGGCTGCTGAAGGGACGCCAACTCACCTTTCGTCTGACATCTCCGTTGGCGCTCTCGGACGTGAATTCCGTGGCAGACGGCCGATATCCCGATTCCTCCCGATAAGTGACCGAGATCGATTCTCCCATTCTCCCCTCCTAAACGCCCCACCTCCTATGAGTTAGCGAGTTTTCCACAGGCCCGTCCCAAACTCCAGTGACGTATGCCCTCGCAGCCTGGAATCGCCCCTCCTATAGTGGGAGCGCAATTCTGGGAAAGTAGTGCCGTGCAGAAAACCAAAATGGTTCCGTCCCATTTTGGAAGCACTGAAGTATCAGGGACATCTTCACAGAGTTCCTTTCGGTACTTTTCCCGGGCAGAGTGGTGTTATGTGCGCTGCGCCCACATTTCCGTGGACCGATCTTCGCTCAGAAAGCGTCGAAACGGATTTTCGTTCCACCTTCGAACGTTGCCCCCTGCCCGCTGCGCGTTGCGATTCCCGGGGAATCATTCTCCAGATGAATTCCGCGTTCGAACAGATCCTGAACCCGGAAAAGGCTCCCAGCGGAATGTTGCGCGTAACAGACGTTGTGGCCTCCGAGAACCATGAGCGTACGGACCGCCTGGTTCGCGAGGTTCTGGAAGGAACGCAATTCGCCGCTCACATCGAAAGAGGCGGGGCCAACCGTGGGTGGACAATCTGGCGATTGAGCGGCGAGGGTGAGCCGCCGTCTGGCGCCTTACTTCTAGCTCAACCCCATCTGGACACCCTCGCGTCGAAGCACCTGTTGCAGGCTGAGCGATGGGAAACTGTCGGCCGGTTGACCGGAGGCGTGGTTCACGACTTCAATAACCTGCTCACCGGCGTGATGCTCTACTGCGATCTCCTTCTAGCGAGTCTCGATAGTAGCGAAGGCCGCATGCGCCGCTACGCCCGGGAAATTCGCGGCGCTGTGGCGCACGCCTCGACGCTGATCCGGCAATTGCTGGTTTTTGCGCGCCCAAGGAGCGACTCGCTTCGCCCCGTCCCTCTCAATCAAGTTGCGGAAACCATGCAGTCTCTTTTGGCGCGGCTCATCGGAGAAAACATCGAGTTGGCTTTGCATCTTGACTCAGGATTAGGTCTCGTCGAAATCGACTGGGCGCAGGCCGAGCAAATACTGCTGAACCTGATTCTGAATGCGCGCGATGCTCTGCCCGAAGGCGGCCGCATTGTGGTTGAAACCAGCAGATGCAAGCTCGATCC
The DNA here is from genome assembly GCA_036490235.1 of Candidatus Sulfotelmatobacter sp. Classification (GTDB taxonomy): domain Bacteria; phylum Acidobacteriota; class Terriglobia; order Terriglobales; family Acidobacteriaceae; genus Sulfotelmatobacter. Next base: position 38,165 of record DASXEG010000020.1, read on the forward strand.
CGTGAAAGGAGATCTCACGGGTGCGTCAGGCCTCCCCTGCGTCCTGCTGACAGTAAGCGACAACGGGCACGGCATGGACTCCGCAACACGGCGGCGTCTGTTCGAACCGTTCTATACGACCAAAATCGCCGGCACCGGGTTGGGTCTGGCGACGACCTTCAGCATCGTCAGAGGCAACGGCGGACTCATTCACGTCGAAAGTGAACTCGGACGCGGAACCCGGGTCATGATTTTATTGCCACAGCCCTCCCCCGTTTCAAATCTCCCCCATCTGGCCGTCCAACCTTCGGATTCACCACGAACCGCACTTCTAGAGGTCAAAAAGGAACCACACCTATGACGTCAGCTGCCATCAGTCCCTCAATCGCCACTCCGCAAGTCATGGCTGCGAACTTTCTCAACCTTCTCATCGTTGATGACGAACGCGCCATTCGCGAAGCCTGCCGCGAGGTAGCGCTTTCGCTCGGCTACGTCGCGCATGTAGCCGATTCGGCTGAGCACGCCTACCGCTTACTGCAGACGCAGACGATAGACGCGGTTTTGCTCGACCTGCGCCTGCCTGGAGCCAACGGACTGGAGGCGCTGCGGCAGATTAAGGCGCAGAGGCCGGAAGCTTTGGTTATTGTCGTCACAGGGTACGGCACGGTGCAATCTGCCGTACAGGCCATGAAGAACGGCGCTTACGAATACGTTACGAAACCTTTCAGCATTGACGAACTCAAGCTCCTGCTCGAGCGCGTGTCGAATCATTTGAAGCTAAAAACGGAAAACCGCGTTCTGCGCGAAAAACTGAAAGGCCGGCAGGGCTATGGCGGGCTGGTTGGGCGCGCACCCGAAATGGAGAAGCTATATCGCATCATCGCCAAGGCGGCGAACAGCACCCATCCAGTTCTGATTTTAGGCGAGAGCGGAACGGGAAAAGAAATGGTCGCCCGCGCCATCCATTACTCTGGGCCCTTTCGCGACAAGCCATTTATTCCCGTCGACTGCGGCTCGCTGGTGCCGACTCTGATTGAGAGCGAGCTGTTTGGCTACGTCCGCGGCGCGTTCACCGGCGCCAATCAAGCCAAAGACGGCCTGCTGCAAATCGCCGAAGGTGGCACCGTTTTCCTTGATGAAGTTGGCGAGCTACCAGTGGATCTTCAATCGAAACTCCTGCGGGCGATTCAGGAAAAAGAGATTCGTCCGGTGGGCAGCACGCGCCGCATTGCCATCAACGTGCGCATCCTCGCAGCCACGAATCGCGATCTGGAGCAAGCCGTCACGGAAGGTACCTTCCGTCGGGATTTGTATTTCCGGCTCAACGTTCTCAGCCTGCGCATTCCCGCGCTGCGCGAGCGCCGCGATGACATCTCCCTGCTGATTGCTCATTTCATGGAGCGGGCCACGCGCGCCCCCGGCCAGGACAGAGTCTTGAGCGATGAAGCCCTGAAAGCGCTGCTGGCCTATGACTGGCCCGGAAACGTCCGCGAACTGGAAAACTGCATCGAGCGCACCTGCGCCTTTACCAGCGGTCCTGTCATTTACGTTCCTGATCTGCCGCCAGCCATAGCGCGCACAGTAATGGGGGTTCCCGACAGGTCCAACGGAGTTCTGCCAAGCAAAATCGTGCCCATGGCTGAACTCGAGAAACAGAATATCCTGCGCGCAATTGCCGAATTGAACGGTGACAAGTTGCAAGCGGCCCGCTTGCTCGGAATCGGGAAGACAACGTTGTATCGCAAGCTCAAGGATTATGCGGCGCAGGCATGACACGCAGATGCGTGATTTACATATGCATGGTTCACTTATGAAACGAAAGATCGCCGCAAACGGTCCGTAACGGGAAGCTGCATCGAATCGGTTTCTGTAAATGCCGTGTTTTCAGCCGGAAGGTTAGTGGAAACCGGCGTGCAATAGAATTCGGCATGATCTTGCTGATTACACCCTCAGAGCGCGGCCCGGAGTGGGCTGCCACCTTGAAAGAGACGACCGGCCTTGGAAGCGATTGGGTACATAGCCTGCAGCAGGGTATGGCGTGCCTGCGTGAGCGATGCTATTCCGTGCTGGTGATCGATCAATTTCTGGTCGAAAGCGAGCCCGCCGAAAGCGATCAATTGCTCGAGCATTTGGATACCGCCTTTCCCGTCTACCTCAATTTCGCGGTCAGCGGCATGGAACGTCTGGTACGCGAGGTGCGGTCCGCGCTGCATCGCCGCAAACGCGAAGAAACGCAGGCCCGCCGCTCCGTGGAACAGCAGTTCCGCAGCGAAATATGCGAAAGCCTGACCGCCATGCTCTTGTCTTGCGAATTGGCGATGGCCGTCCCGGACGTTCCGGGCGCTGCCGCTGAAAAAATTCTGGCTGTCGACAATCTCGCCCGCGAAATGCGCCTGAGGCTCGGCGCCGCGGCCGCCACTGTATAGTTCGTCGCCCGCTGGGCAACTGCCGAGTTCCTTAGAAAGCAGATTCGTTAGAGAAAACAGTCCCTACAAAAAGTGCTTCCGGGCAGGCCGCTTTTCGCTCTAGAATAATCGAGCACGTCCGCTGGACCTCGCGTCTGCGGCGTAGTTCCCTTCCCGGAGGCTTTGTGCACATTCTGGTCACAGCCGACACCATGTCCGGATCCTGGACCTACATCCGGGAACTGGTCACCGGACTGATAACCCGAGGCATACGTGTCACTTTGGTCAGTTTCGGCGAGATTCCCTTACCCGATCAAACTTCGTGGATGGAGCACCTTCACGGCCTCGAATACCGGCCGACTGCTTTTCGCCTCGAGTGGATGGACGAAGCGCCCGGCGACTTGCGCGAATCATCAGAATTCCTGCTGCGCCTGATCGAGGAAATTCAGCCCGATGTGGTGCAACTGCACCAGTTCTGCCATGGCACACTTCCGGTAGATGTCCCACGCGTGATTATGGCGCATGGCGACCTGATTAGTTGGTCGCAGGCTGTGCAAGGGTGCCAACCCCGCAGCACACGCTGGCTGGATTGGTACCGCGACATGGTCGGTCGGGGCATAGAGGCTGCGGACGCCGTAGTGGCTCCGTCGACCTGGATGCTCGATACCATTCGCGAAACCTACGGCCATGCCCGACGCGAAATTGTCATCTATCCTGGCCGGAATCCGATTTTCTTCAATCCGTATGTGAGCAAAGACGATTCCGTCCTCGCCGTCGGACGCCTCATCGACGCCGGCAAACAGGTTTTTCTTTTAACCCAGTACACACATTCTTTCCCAATCTGCATCGTCGGTTCGGAGCACACGGTGCCGGTTTCGCGGATCCCCATCCGCGCCGACGTGAAAGTTTCCACAAAGGAAGCCTCGGTAGCGATTCGCGGCCCACAGACAGAAGCACAATTACGAACTCTATACAGCCGCGCCGCAGTATACGCGGCCACCGCCCGTTACGAACCGCTGTCCCTCGCGCCACTCGATGCCGCTTTTTCGCGTTGCGCCATCGTGGCAAACGACATCCCAACCTATCGCGAGCTTTGGGGCGATGCCGCACTCTATTTCAGGACGAACGATGCCGACAGTCTCGCCCAAATCTTGCGTCAGCTCGATGCTGACCGTCCACTACGCCACGCCTACGGCGATCGCGCTTTCGCCCGGGCCCGCGCCCGCTTCACGGCCAAACGCATGATCGAAGATTATCTCGATCTGTACTCGAGCTTGGTTTCGACCAACACCCTCGCCGCCTAATCGCCGACTCTTTTCTGCCAGGCGTAAACCAGCCCTGATCTTCGCCCGTCCAAGACTCAACGTTTATCCCTTAGAACGAAAAGTCAAGTACGATGGAAAGATCGGCCGCGAACAGCATTATTTTCCAACCACGCAAGAGCTACCGATTTAGCGACCGCCGTTCTGCATAGCCGTACCCCAGCGTGACACGATTCTCACTTTGATGATATTTTTTAGCTTCATCAACCAGGAGTTTGGAGAAAAAATGGCACAAGTAAAGATCACCGTCCGCCCCAATGGACCATTCCGCGTAGAAGCGCCAGAAGGTTCCGTCGAACTCGTCGACGCGAATGGAACAGCCTATGACCTCACCGGCAAGCCGGCATTTTCACTCTGCCGTTGCGGAGGCTCCGTGAATAAGCCTTTCTGCGACGGTACGCACAGCAAAATCGGATTTCAAGGTGCGGAGTTGGCTGTCAAGAAAGCGGAAGGGCAATAAGCTGTTCCGTGGCGCATGAGCCGTGTCTTAAGACTGTTTCAACAAACCCGCCGCTAACTCCGCGACTCTCGCCAACACCTCATCTTCTGCGAGCGAAGTCGAATCAATCACTAACGCATCTTTAGCGGCCACCAGTGGAGAAGCTGCGCGCGTCCGATCCCGTTGATCGCGCTCGCGCAGATCAGCCGCTACGCTCGCAGCAACGTCGCCGGTGATCTTCTGCTGCTCCATGCGGCGTTTCTCGCGCACCACGGGATCGGCGTCCAGAAAAACTTTCAAATCCGCGTCCGGAAAAACCTTCGTTCCAATGTCGCGACCTTCCATTACCACGCCGCCGCCTGCTCCCATGTCACGCTGTCGCGCCACCATCCATTCGCGTACTCGCGGATGAACCGACACCTTGGACGCAGCTTCCGTCACATCGCGGTCTCGAATACGCGCCGAGACGTCGCGCCCGTCCAGCAAAGTCCGATTGCCGCTGATTGTCGGTTGAAGCTGAATCCTCGATTCCTGAGCCAGTTTGACTAATGCTGCTTCGTCATCGAAAGAAGCATCCTTTTCGATTGCCTTCAGCGCCAATGCACGATACATCGCGCCGCTCTCCAGATTCACATAACCGAGTTTGCGCGCCAGGCGCGCAGCGATCGTACTTTTTCCCGCGCCTGCCGGGCCATCGATAGCGATGATCAATTTTCGTTGGGAAGGATTGTCGTCAGAGTGCGGGGTCATCTCGCAAGTAGAAGATTGTACACGGTAGCAGGCGTAGAAGGTATGCGGTTCGCGAAATCAAGTATTGGCAGACGCGACGGTCGCTCGAACTTGTTCCGGAGTCCAACCCGTTTCGCGCAGTTTTCGAATGCTCAGCGAGTCGTGCCGCTTGGCCGGCCGCACGCCATTCTTATCGCGCACCAGATTGCAGTGATAATACTCAGGCAGCGTAAGCCCCAGAGCGCGGAACAGCAGAATCTGCCGCGCTGTCGATTTCAGCAAGTCCGCTCCCCGCACAACTTCGGTGATTCGCATGGCGGAATCGTCAACCACAACCGCTAGTTGATAGGCTGGCACATCATCGCGTCGCCACACGATGAAGTCTCCGAAGTCGCGCCCGGCTACAAAACGCTGCGGACCGAGGTGAAGGTCAGCGAAACAGACTTCTTCGCCGTCCGGGACGCGGAAGCACCGCGGCGGGTAAGCCCTCATTGAAAGACCTCGCGCCGAGCAAGCCGGACGCGATCCCGCCCAGAAGATGGCGCGAAAGCCGTTCGAACTTGAGTGCCTGTGGCTCACCGCATTTTTTCGTACGGGCGAACTAAACCCGTGAAGGTGATGATTGTTCCGCACATCAGCGGACTTTTTCCGTTCCCAATCTTGGCGAAGCATGCACATGGGCCACCGCCGATTCTTTCGCGGGTGTAATCTGCAACATCGATCGTCCACCAATACGCACGAAATTCAACTCGCGCGCCGCCAACAATGCATTCACCGCCTCCTTGATCCGCGAGCGGGCCACGAATTTTCCGAACAGGTTTTCCAACTCATTCGAATCCGCCGCGACCACGGAATCGAGGTACTTCGTGACCAGCGCCGAGAGCGCCTCCGGCACGGAAATTCCCACGCCCTGTTTCACCGCATCGGGCGCCCAACGATAAAGCAAGTCCCAGATAGAGCCTTCCGTCGCGTTGTAGTCCACACGCGTAATTCGCAGCTTCGACCACAACTCTGCCAGAGCCTTGTCGAGCACGGCCCGAGAGATGCTGCCACCTAATCCCTCCTGCAGTTTTAGCTTAGAAATTGGCCCCTCCTGGCGGATTAACTCGAATGCATCGCAAGCGAGCGACGAATATGGCGACCGTGATCCCGCCTGCGGCGCCTGCTTGGGATTGCGCTCGCCCACCAGCGCATAGAGATACGGGAACACCGAAGCCGCCACAAGCAAGGCATTGTTTTCGTCAAATAAATTCGCCTCGTACCCTGATCGCTCCCGAAGTAATCGAACCATTAACCCCGTCGCCTCCGCAGCGCGGGGGTCGGAGAACGCATGCTGCCAAGTCGGCAAGCGTTCGTCGTTTCCCACAAATGCGCCGATAAACGTCGGCAACAGCACGCCCGGCCGCACGGGGTACATAAGGGAGAACCCGACTTCCTCGACGAAGAGGCGCGCCTGTTCGATCGTCCGGATGGGCTTGCCATCGAGACGCCATTTTTCGCGTCGGAGTTGTTCGAGTTCGAGGTCGGTCATATGAAGCTGCGCGCTACGAGCCGCGAGCTACGAGCCATTAAATGAAAAAGCTCGCAGCTCTTGGCTCGTAGCTTAAATTCTCTTGAACGCTTTCTGAATCTCCTTCAAAGAATACCGCAGAACCACCGGCCGTCCGTGCGGACACGACATGGGATGCTCCGTCTTCGCTAACTCCGCGAGCAGCCATTCCATCTTGTTTTGTTCGAGCGGCATGTTGACCTTTATTGCGGCGTGACAGGCAATCGAAGCTGCAATTCGCGCCCGAATTTTCTCCAGATTCAGGGATTGATCCTCGCGCGAAATCTGATCGAGTAACTCATGCAGCATTTTTTCGACCGCCGCCGCATCCACCCCCGCCGGCGCAACTTTTACCGCCAGGCTCCGTGCTCCAAATGGCTCGGCTTCAAATCCATTGTGCTGTAACTCCTCCGCAATTTCGGCAAACACTGCCTGCTGCGCCGGAGTAAGTTCCAACAAAATGGGCATCAGCAATCGCTGGCTCTCGACCTTCTGCGCCTCTCGCTGCGCGAGGACGCGCTCGAACAACACGCGCTCATGCGCCACATGCTGATCGATGATCCACAACCCATCTTCGTTCACTGCGAGAATAAATGAGTTGCGAATCTGCCCCAGCGGACGCAAGGTGGAGAGAGCGGCCAACGTGGTTTCTTCCTGTCCCACATCGAGGGCTGGAGCACACGCGTCACCCGGAATCGCCGGATCGATAATTCCGCGCTCAGCAACCGGGGCGATGGAGCGAGATTCAATTCCCCGGGCCACGGGAAGCGCGGCGTTCGCATCGACAACAATCCCTTCCTCAAATTGAAAGCGCGCTGAAATAGGAGGAGCAACCGGCGGCTGCAAAGCAAATCCGCCGTCCCCCGGCATCGACTCATGGGGTGCGCCGCTTCTCGCTTCTTTTGCGAGAAGTGGGTTATCTGGGGGTTGACCGGCAACATCCGGCGGCCCGTCCCAATCAGCACCAGGAGTTAGAGCACCCGGACTTAGGCCGCCCGATGTCAGTGCTTGGCCCGCCGTGGCGCGTGCGCGAATCTCCGTCGTAAACTGCGCAACCGGACGTGCCTTCATCAGCGCTGCACGCGCCGTGTCACGCACAAAATCATGCATCACCGTCGACTGCCGGAAGCGAACTTCCGTCTTCGAAGGATGGACGTTCACGTCGACCTCGCCCGATGGCATTTCAAGAAAAAGCAGCACAACCGGATAAACCGTCGGCGGGATGATATGGCGGTACGCCTCCGTCAAAGCGTGTTGAATCAGCCGGTCGCGAATCAGCCTGCCGTTCACAAAAACGTAGATCGAATTTCGGTTCAGCTTTTGAATTTCGGGCTTGGAAACAAAACCGTGCAACCGCATCTCGCCGTGCGCGGTACAAACCTCGCGTCCGCTCTCGCCGGACGCGTCGGGCTCTTCCCTTCTCCACGGCGGCGGTTGCGGCAACCCTTCGCGCTCCAGCGGCTGAACCGCGGCGAGAGGAATCAACTGGTCGAGCGTTTCCTTGCCAAAAACCTGATATACGCGGTCGGCATATCCCGCCACAGGCGGCGCAACCAGCATGGCGTTGGTCATCGAATGCAACTCAAAATGCTTTTCCGGATGCGCCAGCGCATAATGCGTGACCAACGAAGCGATGTGTGAAAGCTCGGTCGACTCCGCCTTCAAAAACTTCTTACGCGCTGGCGTGTTAAAGAAAAGGTCCCGCACCGTAATGGAAGTTCCCAGCGGCAAGCCCGCTTCTTCCACGCGCGCCATCTTCCCGCCGTTGATCTCGATAATTGTTCCCGATGTTTGCGGTTCAAGAGAGCTACGGGGTGCCTCATCCAAGCCATCTTTTGGCTTGGGTGGGGAAGTTTCGGCGGCGCACGTTTCCAATCGAAGTCTCGACACCGAAGCAATCGACGGCAGCGCCTCGCCACGAAACCCCAGCGTGGCCACACTCAGCAAGTCCTCGGCATTCTTAATCTTCGACGTAGCATGGCGCTCAAACGCCAGCATGGCATCGTCCCGCACCATGCCACACCCGTTGTCGGTAATCTGAATCAGCTTCTTTCCGCCAGCTTCAACATTTATTTTGATCCGTATTGCGCCAGCGTCCAGCGCATTCTCCAGCAACTCCTTCACCACCGACGCAGGCCTCTCCACCACCTCGCCCGCCGCGATCTTATTCGCGACCTGTTCGGAAAGTACGTGAATCCTACCCATGAGTTGGTGGAAGCGACCAGTCTTTGAAAGGATAAGCCAGTTTCGCAGATGCGAGGATCAAAGGCAAAATTAAGGCTGCACGGAAGGATGCACACAGCTCTGCTGTTAATATTTACTACCTGGAGCAGGCATGATCCGATCTTTCAAAGGCATCGCCCCAACCATCCCCGCAAGCTGCTACGTCGACGAATCCGCGCAGATCATCGGCGATGTCGTTCTCGGCGAGCACGCTTCGGTATGGATGAACGCCATCATCCGCGGTGATGTCTACGCCATCCGCATAGGGGCCAATTCCAATATTCAGGATTGCTGCGTGCTGCACGGCATGAAGAATGCCTACGGAGTTACGGTCGGAGAAAACGTTACAGTCGGGCACTCGGTAACGTTGCACGGATGCCTGGTGGAAGACCGCTGTCTGATCGGAATGGGATCGATCATCTTGAACGGCGCGAGAATCGGCACGGGATCCATCATTGCTGCCGGTACGCTGATCCCCGAGCGCACGGTCGTCGAACCCGGCTCGCTTTGGATGGGAAACCCGGGCAAACTGCGCCGCAAACTCGATGCTGCGGAGGGTGAGACGATCATGCGCTACACGAATAATTATCTGGGATACACGCAAGATTATTTGCGGGAGCGATGAGGCGGTCGCCTTTCGGACTCTGTCATCCTGAGCGGAGTATTGGCGAGCGAAGCGAAGCCGATGCGGAGTCGAAGGATCCCTATCGAGTATTCGGTGTTTCGAACCTGGCAAGGCATTGTTTTTACAGAAACTCCTAGCATGGCTACAGGCTGTTTTGAGATGTAAGCGATCCTTCGACTGCAAAATGTCTTTCGCTATCGCGAAAGACATTTCTCCACTCAGGATGACAAAGATGACGGACAAAATAGGAACTGAATGATCAAGGCCGTCCGAGGAACGCGGGACTTACTACCGCCAGATACTCCGCTCTGGAGCCACGTCGAATCCGTGGTGCGCGATGTCTTTCGCGCCTACAACTTTCAGGAAATCCGCACGCCGATTTTCGAAAGCACGGAACTCTTTGCCAGGGGCGTGGGCGAAGAGACCGACATTGTTTCCAAGGAAATGTTTACGTGGGAAGATCGCGGCCGGGCCGAAAGCGGTCGCGGCCAATCCCTCACCCTGCGCCCTGAGGCCACCGCCGGCATCGTCCGCGCTTACATTGAGCACAAACTCTGGGATCGCGGCCTGAACAAACTCTACTGCATCGGTCCGATGTTCCGTCGCGAGCGCCCTCAGAAAGGCCGCTACCGCCAGTTCTACCAAATCGATGCCGAAGTCATCGGGCCGGCATCATCGGGCAGCGATTCTCCCGCACGCGATGCCGAGGTACTGGAGATGATCGCAACATTGCTCGATCGGCTGGGGATCAAGAACTGGATACTCGAACTGAATTCCGTTGGTTCGACCGCCGAGCGCGCAAAGTTCAACGAGGCCCTTGGCGTGGCGCTCGAGCCCGTGAAAGACAAACTTTGCGGCGACTGCCAGCGCCGCGCGGTTACGAACCCCCTGCGCGTGCTCGATTGCAAAGTTCCCGAAGATCAGGCCATCATCGACAAGCTTCCTCGCATTAGCCAATTCCTCGATGAAGAGAGCCGCAAGCACTTCGCATCGGTGCAGGAAATTCTGAAAGCAGTCGGCGTCGAATTTCAAATCAATGACCGACTTGTGCGCGGCCTCGATTACTACACTCGAACCGCGTTCGAATTCACGCATGGAGCACTTGGCGCGCAGAACGCCATCCTTGGCGGTGGCCGCTACGATGGCCTTTCCGAAGCGCTCGGTGGTCCCGCGGCTCCGGGTATAGGCTTTGCCATCGGCGAAGATCGCCTGGTGATGACGTTGCAGGAATCGACTCCCGACGAAAGCGTACAGAAAAAGCCGGACGTCTACATCGCTCCGCTGGGCGCGGGCATGAACGTTGAAGCGGCCCGCCTGGCGCGAGAGTTACGACGCTCCGATGCGGTCGTGGACCTGGGCGACGAGAGTTTCCGGCTGAAGAAATCCTTCGAAACCGCGGCGAAAGCCGGAGCAAAATACATTCTGATCGTCGGTGAGAATGAGGTGAAAGCCGGATCCTTCGCTCTGAAAAATCTCACCACGGGCGAGCAGGTTTCGGTTCCGCGCCCCGAACTCGCGCGACGAATCAAGGATTAACCGTGGGAACGATCCGCACAGCCATTGACGACACCGCTCGCCGCTTCATCGAAGCGCAGCATGTCTTTTTCGTCGCTTCTGCGCCGCTCGATGCCGGTCACGTCAACATCTCGCCCAAGGGCCTCGACACGTTTCGAATCCTCGGCCCGACCACGGTCGCCTACCTCGACTTCAATGGCAGCGGCGTTGAAACCATCGCGCATCTCAAAGAGAACGGGCGCATCGTTCTGATGTTCTGTGCATTCCAGGGACCACCAAACATCTTCCGCCTTTACGGCCACGGCCGCGTAATCGAGCAACTCGATCCGGAGTTCGCTAAGCTGATTCAGAATTTTCCCGCTTACGAACATATTCGGTCGATTGTCGTCGTTGAAGTCGACCGAATCAGCGATTCCTGTGGTTACGGCGTACCGCTATTCGAATATAAAGGTGAGCGCAAGCAACTTGAACTCTGGGCGCAGAAGCGCGGTACCGAAGGACTGAAAGCATACCGCGAACAGAAGAACCGCCGCAGCATCGATGGATTGCGCGGCATATCAGAATTTGATCGCTGGGAGGTCGGATGAAGCTTCTATGGATCTGTTCCGCAGTCGGCTTTGCCGCGCTGATTTCATTGCCAACGGGTGCACAAACCCCCGTGACTAACAAGCCCGTTAGTGTCTTCGAGCAGACGATAATCGCCAACGAAAAATCTCTTATCGACGCCGAGAAAAAAGATGATGGCGCGTTTTTCAAGCAGACCTTGACCCATGATTTTTCGCTAGTCGGAATCGATGGCGAACTCCTGCAGGGCGCGGAAGCGGCTGGTGGCTTGGGCGACACAGATTTGTTGGAACTCACTCCCTATGACATAAAAGTAGTTCCCCTCGCTGAGGAGGGCGCGATCGTGACCTACGACGCGATTATTCGAGAGGCTCCTGAAGAAGACCAAGGCCCGCCGCCTCGCTATCAGCACATTAGCTCCGTCTGGATCAAGCAGGGTGAGCAGTGGAAGCTCAAATTTCACCAAGCGACGGCGAAGCACTGGGGAGACTGGTAGATTCCTGCCCCCACGAGACGGTCGTCTTAGATTGTCATTGACCTTTCCGCCGCTAACGGTAGAATGGCGCTGCCGTCGAAACACTTAGGATTTCCTAAAGGAGCAAGCTCATGAAATCACTCCAAGTCGTTCTCGCTTTGGTCCTGCTCTCGACGGCAGCTCTGGCCCAGATGGAACAGCCCAAACCTGGCCCCGAACTCAAGAAGCTCGATGTCTTTTCCGGTGCATGGACCCTCGACGGCACAATGAAACCCAGTTCCATGGGTCCCGGCGGCTCGATGACAGAAAACGAAAAATGCGAGTGGATGGAGGGCGACTTCTATCTCGTCTGCCACTCGGACTACAAAGGTACGATGGGCAGCGGCGTAGGCGTTTCTTTCCTTGGTTACTCACCCGAAGAGAAAGCCTACACATACCGTGAGTTCAATAGCTTCGGCGAGTTCGAAGACTCGCGCGGCCACGTCAACGGCGACACCTGGACCTGGACGAGTGACGAAAAAATGGGCGACATGACCATGAAAGGCCGCTTCACCATGAAAGTCACGTCTGACAAGGCTTACGACTTTATGTACGAAATGTCGCAAGACGGCACAAAGTGGAGCGACGTGATGGATGGCAAAGCCAGCAAGAAATAGCATCTGATTAAGAATTCCTTTGTCATCCTGGGCGCAGCATTTTTCAGCGCAGCGAAGGATCTCCCATAAGTCCACTTACCTCCAGGCTCCAATAATTAATCCCATTATGACGAACGAAACCGTCATATAGCCGCCGTTAATCAACACATATTTCCACGACCGCCGCTCGAACAGGGCAATTGTGGCGATGCTCAGCGCAACCCAGCCGAATCCTGCGAGAAAACCCGCCGTGGCCCCCCATAGAGCCGTGGTTTTCGGCTCGGCCAGAAATGCGGCCAAATTCGCCGCCATAATCAGCGCAAGAACAAACGACAGGCCAAAAATCTTTCCCATATTGCTTTTTGCCAGATCGGCTTCATTCAAATTGTTTACGGCCATCCAAACGCGGCCAAATAGAAACGGTGAATACCAAAGCCCTCCCAGCACGAACGTTGAAACGGCAGCGGCGACTACGGCCAGCCAGTTGATGTGTGGCATATTGATCCCCCCCCAGCGAATTGACTACCGCATTACAATGCAGCAGGACGGAAAGAATTGTATTGTAAAAAATTTCCTATGCTAGCCAACCGGAATGTAGTGGGGATAAATGGTGCGGTTTTTGTGATATTCGGAGGGAGACATGCCGCCAAATTCCTGGAACTCGTGGATAAGATGCGCCTGATCGTAATAGCCGTACTCGGTCGCGATGACGGCCCAATCCGGCTCCTCGGCACCGTGCGCCGCGGCCAGCGATTTTCGAAAGCGCAACAGGCGCGAAGTGAACTTTGGCGTCAGCCCCACGCGACAATCGAAGCGCGCGAGCATTTCTTTGTGGCTCAAGCCGAGTCGGGACGCCAATTCTCGTAACGGAATCACCGGCCAGGATTGCAACGACGTCAGCGCGGCGGAGATCGCGTTGTCAGGCTGCAAACGGGATTGCGCCTTCGCGAGCAGGTACGCTTCCAGCAGGTCAAACCTCGCCTCGATGCTCTGCGCCTCGAGCAGGCGTTCGCGCAACGAAAGAATTTCGCGCTTCCAGATGAGATCAAGTTCCACCACCGTGCCGGTGAGCTCCGACATGGGAAAACCGAAAAAGGGCGCGGCACCTCCCGTGCGGAAGTGCGCGCCCATCATCGAAGAGCCGGGCTCCGTGCCGATCACAATGTACTGGCGCTGCATGCCGCTGATCCAGCAACGGTTGTAACCGACGTGCTGCACGGTGTCGCGGCGGTCGTAAAGTTTTTTCGCGCCCTCGCCGAGGTCGATGATCAGTTCCACCGACGCATCGGGCAACAGCTTCTCTTTCGAGTGATCTACCTCAAGATCGCGATAAAACCAGAGGTTCTCCACGAAGCAGGAGAGCGGTGGCCGCGGAACTCGCAGGCGATAAATCATGCCGGGGAGATTAGCACGATCGACATAGCGCGGAAAAGCCGAATTAGGGCCTTAGATACTGCAGATTTGAAAATTTGAATGGATGAGACGTTCTTCGGCGCAAGGAGCGCCAGTTATAATTCTTGTTTCGGCTTTTCGCCGCATTCCTCATCACAAGGATACATTTTGCTCGACTTTCTAGGCGATCTTCGACGGACCCACATGTGCGGCGTACTGCGTGCTGCCGATGCCGGGAAAAAAGTCACACTCATGGGATGGGTAAACCGTCGCCGCGACCACGGCAACCTGCTGTTCATCGATCTGCGCGACCGAACCGGCGTGACCCAGGTAGTCTTCAACACCGACCGCGACACCACCGTGCACGCAAAAGCAGAGACTCTGCGTAATGAATATGTCATCGCGGTCACCGGCACCGTGCGATTGCGCGACGCGAACACAATCAATCCCAACATGCCGACCGGCGAAATCGAAGTCGCCGCCGATGAACTGCGCATTCTCAACGGATCGAAGCTGCCGCCATTCCTGCCGAGCGACACTGCTCTTACCAACGAAGAAACGCGTCTGAAGTATCGTTATATCGATCTGCGTCGCGATGCGATGCAGTTCAACATCGAAACACGGCACAAAGTTGCGAAGGCCATTCGTGACTACCTTTCTACGCAGGGATTTCTCGAGATTGAAACGCCTTTCATGACGCGCTCAACGCCCGAAGGCGCGCGCGATTATCTAGTTCCCAGCCGCGTGCAGCCGGGAACGTTCTATGCGCTGCCACAGTCGCCGCAGATGTTCAAGCAGATTCTGATGATCTCCGGCTTCGACAAGTATTTTCAGATCGTGCGCTGCTTCCGCGATGAAGACTTGCGCGCCGACCGCCAACCCGAGTTCACGCAGATCGATCTGGAGATGTCCTACCCGCAGCCAGAATGCGTGTGGGAGGTAGTGGAAGGATTTCTGACAGCAGCTTTTGCCGCCGCGGGCGATCAGATCAAAACGCCTTTCCCGCGCATGGATTACGACGAAGCGATCCGCTTGTACGGAATCGACAAGCCGGATTTGCGCCTGCCTCCATTCGCCGATGTACGCGACTGCTTCTCGGCGGAAAACTTGAATGATCTCGCGATCAACGCAAACCTGCCGGTCATCGCTATTCGCACTCCCAAAGTTGGCGAGCTCTCGCGCAAAGAGCGTGACGATATCAAGCCGATGTTCCACTCCAAGGGCGGGGCGCGCGTTTATGAAGATTTCAAGCGCATTGCGAATAAATTTCCTGATGCCGCTGCCGCCATCAGCAAGAAGTGCGGTGCGGAGGAGAATGACCTGATCGTCCTCGTTGCGGGCTCGGCGCAATCCGGACCGCAAACTGCTATGCCCGCGCATCGCAAAGTCACGCCGCAGGAGTTGGCGATTTACGCGTCGGCAGGATTGCTCCGTCTTGCGCTTGCGCAGAAATATGCTGACCGCCACGGAATCTTCAAAAAGACCGGCAATGCAGCGAACGACTATCGCTTTCTCTGGGTCACCAACTTTCCCATGTTCGAGTGGGATGAGAGCGAAAAGCAGTGGATGGCCGCGCATCATCCGTTCACCTCACCGCATGAAAGTGATATGAAGCTGCTGGAAGAGGGCGTGGACTCGGTCAAAGATCCGCAATCAACGTTGAGCGCGGTGCGGGCGCTAGCGTATGACGTGGTGCTCAACGGAACTGAACTGGGCTCGGGATCGATCCGTATTCATCGCCAGGATATTCAGAAAAAAATCTTCCGCGCGCTGGGCATGAGCGAAGAAGAAGCTCGCAACCGTTTCGGATTCTTCCTCGAAGCGCTGGAGTACGGCACTCCTCCACATGGCGGCATCGCGCTCGGCCTGGATCGCATCGTGATGATCATCGCGGGCGCCGATAGCCTGCGCGAAGTGATTCCCTTCCCGAAAACCGCGCGCGCCGTGGATTTGATGGTCGATGCTCCGACGCCCGTCAGCGAGCCGCAACTCACGGATCTCGGAATCGCAATCCGCAAACGACGCGAATAGCCATTCAACACAAAAGACGCCCCAATATGAGGCGAGAACTCTTAGCTTGAGTTAACAGAAAAGCCGCCCTTGTCTCAACCGTACAAAGCTGAGACAAGGGCGGACAAGCCAAACGCAGCTTCTATCGCCCGTGTGGGGCTTGGCGGGATTGCAGGCTTTGCATTTGAGTTGCGTGGCGTTGTTGGAGCTGTTGAGTCTGTTGCGCATGGCGCTGTTCCATTTGCTGCTTCTGGGCATTGCTGCCATTACGCTGGGCAAGTTGCTGGTGATCCTTTTCTTGTTGCTTCTCCAGTTTTTGACGTTCTTTATCCTGCTGTTTGATCAGCTTTTGCTGTTGCTTTTCGTACTTGCTATCCAGTTTGGTGTTGCCGGTATTGGGCGCTGCCGGCCGCTCGATGGGGGGCAAGTCCTTCGCGTGCGCAAGATTGTTGTGCGGAGCGTTTTCCGCGCCGCGATTTGCGGGCGGATGATACGGCGCTCCAGCTTCACGGGCGGCTTCTACGCCACCTTTAAAATCTCCTGGGCGCGATGTGGCGGCGATAGACGGGCGTCCTTCATTGACGGAGGCGCGCATGTCTCGATCATTACGCGCGGCTTGAACGTGGTCGTTTTGGGCCGCTACGGGTCCAACATGGTGATCTTGCCCGGCAGCTTCTTCTTGCGGAGTCGGCCGAGCGGTGAGACCGCCTTCACCGCCGTTATAGCTCACGTGACTGTCGTTCACGATGGTCACGTGCTCGTTATAGATGTTGTGAATATCGACGCCATTAATGTTGGCGACTTCGCGGTTGTAGAAGAAATGGCCGCCTTCCCATCGACCACCAACAAATCCCACGCCGAAGTAGCCAAAGCCGTAATTGACGCCTCCGTAGAAACCGACGGTCGGTCCCCACCAGCCTTCATGGAACAGAAAAACGCCGCTGTCCCAACCCCACCACGGCGGGGTCCACAAGAAACCGGGTTCGGGAGCCAAAACCCATGTGCCTGGAATCCAGTAATAATCGTCGAAGTCGGAACCCCACCCCCAATACCCGGGTGTCCAGATATAGCCATCGCCGGGGCAGACCGGCTGTTCGTAGACCGGAATAGCAGGAGGGCCAAAACCAACGGTGATGCGAACCTGCGCCGACGCCGTAAGGGACAACGCAAATACAGCAGACGCAAACAAGATTGTTCGGATGGAGAGGGTCATGCGCATGTATTCCTCGTGTGCCATCATCCTTCGCTTACCCGGTACCTCTGGCACTGCTGCGGGCTGCGCGGATGAATGGCAGAGCTACTTTTACGCGACCAATTCTAGGGTTTGTAAATCTCGACGAGCGTAGCAGGGACCCAAACTTTGTTTTCTCGGGTAGTCACTGTAGGGAAGGCAGGGCAATGCTGCAGTTTGATCCGGTAGTGTGCAGGCGCCAACCGGTGTGTCATTGAAAAAAGAACTTTCCAATCGGCCGGAGAAGTTCGTAAATCGAATCTCCGAGGCCGTCGAAAAGTCCCATGTACGTCATCAGGAGAAGCATCATCGCGGTGGCGGAGAACCAGCAGAAGTAAACCATGCCCCGCACCGGAGAACGCGGGTGAGCCATACCGGAGCTCCTTTACGGCTTGTTTCGGTGCCGTAATTTGGGATTTACGATCGCTTGCTTGGCCCGGGGGAAGATGTTGATGAAAACCAAGTATACAAAATCTAAGACCATACGATGAAAAAATCTGCAGCCCTAACCGCTCTAAGCCAGCTGGCCAACGAAGGCCTCGTCTTGAACGTTCTCGATGCGCACCTGCAGCCATCGGTTTGGCGGATGCTCCTGTCTGATGAACAATTTCTGGTAGTTGTCTGTGAGGGCTTCGGTGAAATGACTCGTGGCCGTGGTTTCGCTGTGGCAATCTTCGCTTGTATCTTTGCCCGGAGAAGCAAGTGTGATCGCTTCGATCTTCGTTCCCACAAATCGCTGCATGAACGCAAGCTTTTTCTGAGCCGCAAGCTCGCGCAGAATTTTGCTCCGCTCGCGCGCTAGATGCACCGAAATTTGGTTGCCCATTGAGGCTGCGGGAGTGCCGGGACGCGGCGAATATGTGAACACGTGCAGGTACGTAAAGGGAAGTTCCTCGATCAGCCGGCGAGTGCACTCAAATTCTGCGTCGCTCTCGCCGGGGAAACCAACCATTACATCCGCGCCAATTGCTGCATCCGGCATAGCGGCATGAATTTTCTCGATTTTCCCCCGGTAGTGCCACGGTCGGTACCTGCGGTGCATGCGGCGGAGAACACTATCACTGCCAGATTGGAGCGGCACGTGCGCATGCTTGGCGATGCGCGGGGATTGCGCAATCAGATGGATCAATCCGTCCGTCCAGTCCATGGGCTCGACCGACGAAATACGCAGTTTTTGCAATTGGGTTTGGCCGAGAATGGTTCGAATCAAAGCTGTGAAATCATGAGATCCTGCCGGCAAATCCCGTCCCCAACGCCCAAGGTTGATACCGCTGATTACAAGTTCGCGAAATCCTGCAGCGACGAGCGTATTCACCTCGTCGATCACCTTTTGCAAAGCGAGTGAGCGGCTTTGCCCGCGCACGCTGGGAATGACGCAGAATGCGCACCGGTTATCGCAACCATCTTGAACTTTCAAATTCGGGCGCGTGCGACTTGTGCCGTCAAAAACCGGGGCCGCTAAAAGTTCGGTGTGAGCAAAAATGTCGGAGACGAAGATCGAGGTCTGGATTTTTTGTTGCCAGTTTTCCGCAAGCGCGGAGATTGGAAGGACCACCTCACGAGGGCGCGGCGAATCGAGAACAATTTCTGCAAGTTGGTATTTGTGCGAGTTCCCGATCACAGCACTCACGCCTGGAAGGACCGCAATTTCTTCCGGTGCCCTCTGCGCATAGCAGCCGGTCACAACTATCTTCGCTGCCGGATTTTGCCGTTGGACGCGACGGATCGCGGCCCGTGCATCCTGGTCGGCGGAGTTCGTTACTGTGCAGGTATTCAATACGACGAACTCGGCTTCGGCAGCGGGAGCGCGAATCAGGCCCCGAATCTCGAATTGGCGTTCGATGGCTGCGCCGTCAGCCTGGGTCGCGCGACAACCGAAGTTTTCGACGTGATAGGTAGCCATTTAACTATGCTAGCGCAAGCAGACGCTCACCGCTCGAGCGGCAGCACGTATTGCGGATTGCTCGCGATTGCACCGCCGAAAAATTGGCGGTCAGCTTGGCGCATATCCCATGCGATGATGGAGCGCGGGACGATTTTGATTGTCACATCGTCCCATGCCGCGAAGACAGGGCCGACCTTCGGGTCAGCGAGAGCCCCCTCGCTCAGATACTTGCGATGAACCGCCGCATTGCATTTTTGGGCGGCTTCACCGGTCACAATTTCCGCCGAGCCGGTGATGCTTGCTCCAAAGGATGCGGCAGGGTCTCGGGAATCGATCATTAAAGAAACTGCCGGATTCGATTGAAGATTTCTCGCTTTGCGGCTGCGGGAGGAGGTTGCTACCGAAACGCTTTCACCATCGAACCGGAACCACACGGCAACTACATGGACGGAGCCATCCGGATTCTGTGTTGCCAGGGAGGCGATGTGCCGGCCATTCAGCAATTGCTGGACAAGGGTATCATCAAGTGACGCCATGGCCAGGTCCTCCGAGAGAAAGTTTATCTGAAGCCTTCGGCGCTTGCCACCATTCGCAGGCGCCGAGCAAGCCTTCGCAAATGCAGTCCGCGACCCCAGCCTGTAGCGGCAAAGGTGGGCGTGTGACACCGATTTCACGCAGAAGCGATATTCCGCTTTTGCGTGAAGCATTCGCGGCACAGGACGGGGCGACCCTGGGTTGGGCGGAAGGGCACGGTGGTCTCCTTGCCGCACTGAGAACATATCGCCCGGGTTTCAACCCGCGTGAAATGATGCGCATTCCCCAGGGCTTGTGGGTTGGAAAGAACGGCGACGCGCTTGGACTTGCAGTTCTTGCAGCGCTTCGGTTCATTCTTGAAATTCTTGTCGCGGAAAAAGATTTGTTCCCCGGCAGTAAAAATGAACTCGCTCCCGCAATCGATGCAGGTCAGTACCTTGTCCTTGAATTCCATTGAGGATGGCTCCCGTTGCAGGGCACGGATAGCTTGCCGGGAACGAGCGCATGCGCCCTAGTCGATCATCTCAGAAGAGCCTCTAGTCAGAGGCGCCTGCGACGACGGCGCACACCCGTCCTGCCCTGCCGCTAGTGCAAGGCAATGCCAGGCAAACTTCTACTCCCCTTTTCCGGTGTTGCGCAGGGCCATGCGCGGGGAAGGCGCGGCACAGGACAACACTCGTTGTACATCCCCCTCAAACTGCCCCTGGACTCGGCCCGCCACGCGCGCGGAGGGCGCGTGGATACAACTTTTCCTGCTTTAATGCCGAATAAAGAACGAAGAGTAACTTACTATCCCACTCTGCCAGCTCTTTCCGGTGGGGGCCGAATCGAGCAGAGCCGCCCCGGGAAGGGGGCGACTCTCACCATTCTTGATGCCTCGAACTGCTTGTCAGTCCGCTTCCTTGCGAACTTTTTTGCGGGCGCGCTTGCGCGCCAACGCAGCTTTGACCCGCTTTTTCTCTCCCGGCTTCAAGTAGAAGGAATGGCGCTTGACTTCCTTGATGATGTCCTCCTGTTGCACCTTGCGCTTGAAGCGGCGCAAAGCGTTTTCCAGGGATTCACCTTCTTGCAGTCGAATTTCCGCCAAACAGACACACCTCCAAACTCGTCCGGAAGGACCGAATAGTTATTACAAGGATTCGGTTGGAAGTCAAGGGGGGAGGATAAGAAACTGCTCACCGAATCGTCCTACTGACGCGATTTTGAACGATTTAACTAAAGATGTGCTTTTCTCCATCCGATGAATTGGACGGGAGGTAACCCATGAATCATGGCCTTGGCGTCGTCGCAGTCACGCCACACCTGGCTGAGCGGAGAAGGTTTCGCCGCTACCACTACACCGCACCGGTTTCCATCCACTCCTCGGACGGCGTTATAGTCCGAGGCATGAGCATGGAGATCAGCGAGGGCGGCATGTCGCTGCTGGCAACCGCGTCACTGAGCGTGGGTGATGTGGTGGAATTGGAACCAATTGGCGGCGAAGCGGCCAAAGCTTCATTGCGGCGCATTGTCGGCAAACTTTACGGATTCGAGTTTCTTGGGCTCAACTCCCTGCAGCTCAAGAGAATCCGAAGAATGTGCAAAATGCTCCCGCCTTTCCAATCGAAAACGCTGGATGTTTGGAAGCATTGAGGCCGTAATCCATAGAGGTTTCGCACCAGTTGTAAGCTGGCGATCGAGGTCAGCAAGCGCAGTCGACCACTCAAAAAATAAATTTCAGCCCCAACTGAACCTGCCGCGGGGCAAACGCTGCCGTGGGCCTGAGAAAATTCTGCGGCTCTTGATAATAGCCCGGGTACGGTACCCCGTTCACATATACGGAGTAGGGCGTGAAGGTTGTCGCTTCAGCCGTTAGGCCGTCGCTTGTGATCAGAACGCGTTTGTTGTCGCGATTAAACAGGTTGAATGAATCGACACTGAACTCCAGCCGCTGGCCATGACCGACGCGGATTTTTCGGAGTATACGAAGATCCGTGGACGAGTAGTCAGGCCCGACGAAAGCATTGCGGGTATAGCCCGGCAACCGATCGTTGTCATAGTTGCCGTCCTGATTAGGGTCGCCATAAACCGTCGCATTGACCGGGCGCCCGCTTCCAGCCGTGACGATGCTCGAAAGCCTCCAATCATTGAAGACGTGTCCGAGAAATTCATGTCCGCGATGGAATGGCCTTGGTTCGAGTGAGAACGCAGCCACCAATCGATTGCGCTGATCCGTCACGCTCGGACCGCGCTCGGCATTGGGCTGATATGAATTTTGAACCGTTGCCGGCTCGCCTGCTACGAGTGCATCCTGCCCATCATCAATCGCGCGCGCATGCGTATAGGATAGCCGCAGGTAGGTACCCCGCGATACCCTTCGATTGATAGAAATAGTTCCACCGTTGTAGACGCTCGACGCCGCACTCTGAAATTCATCAATCGAACCCAGTTGCGCAACCGTCCGGCCTAGGGGATTAATGCAGGGTGGGAACGGGCACGTCAGCGACTGCGTGTACTGCCAGGTCGCGAAGGAATCCAGGGAATAGAATCCGTTTTCAAAAATCGACCCCGTCGAATCGAAGATGGGATAGTTCACCGCAACCGGCGGCGGAAGATTTACATCGAGTGCTCGAATCAGACGCTCTCCGTGTACGTAAAGATATGAAACAGCGACAGTCGTGCGCCCGGCAACTTCGCGTTCCAGCGTGAAACTCGCCTGCTGCACCCTCGGCGTCGTGAAGTTTGGCGCGAATGCGGAAACCTCATGCGTCACGCCTTCCCTAAATCCGGTGGGGAGATTGCAAGAGAGAGCTTCGGGAGGACAGTACACCAGCGGATTCGGATAATGCGGGAAAACCTGGTTGTCGTAATAGCTGGCATTATTGAGAAACAATTGCGAATCGCTGATCCCGTTGTCCGTCGCAACTGCCGAATTGTAGATTTGGGGAATGCGTACATAAAAAATTCCGTATCCTGCCCGAATCACAAACGGATGAGAGTTGCCAATCGAATACGCTAACCCGGCCCGCGGCGCAAAATTGTAAGGGTCGAAGGGGACCTTGCCGGAAGGCGGGAACATTGGATTGGAGAGTAACCCTGCCGTGGTAAAGGTTTGCAGGTCCCAGCGCACTCCGAGATTTAAGGCAAGATGATCCGTAGCTCGAATCGTGTCCTGCGCGAACGCGGCGTAATCATTGCTGTTTGGATTGGTAGAAGATGGCCCGAAACTCTGTAAGTAATCGTGCGGCACCCCGTGAGCATAGGCGCGAAGCGGAGTCAATGGCAGAAAGTCATTCTTGCGCAACGGACATCCAGGAGTACAAGGGCTGTAATTCATCAACGGATTCACGACAACGTCATCGAAGACGTATTCCCCGCTCTGCTGGCTCGGGAAAAAATCGTAGATCCAGGTGACGAGTGTATCGCCTCCGAATTTCAACGAGTGCCGGCTCGTATCGAAACTCAGCGTCTCGGCCAGTTGCGCGCGGTGTTCCCTTGTCGCCCGCGGCAACTGATCAGACCGCCCAATGCCATCGATGATGTCAGTAACCTTCAGCAGCGTATAGACCGGCACTCCATTGAGCACCGGCGGTGAATTCGTATAGGACTGTCGAAGGTCACGAGAAAACTGCACTCGAAGATGGCTGATCACTCGCGGGCTGAAACCTGACGTCAGCGCAAGCGAACCGGTGTCTGTAGAAACCGTTTCTTCGCCATTATCCGAGATGGAATCGTAGGTAATCGGGCTTGCCGGATCGAGAAAAACGTTATTCGATCCCCAATATCGAGAGGAGTTGTAGCGGAGCGCAAGTTGATTGCGCGGGGTGATATTCACATCCAGCTTAGAGTAAGCCGCATTACCGATCTGCGCCGCCGGATATGCACCGGCCAGCGAGTTCAACTGCTCCGCAGCCGCGAAGACGAGTGCCTGATCGGTCGCATCATAATCGCCCGGCGAAAATGGCCCGACTCCTGCCTGGGGTTGCACCTGCATGGAGCCATCGAGAAACTCGACGACGTTGGGCACGTGAAAAAAGTGCTGATCGAATCCGCCGAAGAAAAAGATCTTGTTCTTCACGATGGGTCCGCCCAGCGTCGCTCCACCCTGCTGCTGCCGGCTTTGCGGCTTGAACGGCAGAAATGGATCGGACGCTCCAAAACTGCTGTCGCGAATGTAATAAAGTCCGGTACCGTGCCAGTGGTTCGAGCCCGACTTGGTGATCACATTCACCACCGCACCTCCTGCCCGTCCCATCTCGGCGGAGTAGGAGTTGGTCGACACGCGAAACTCTTGCACCACTTCGTTCGAGAACTGATAGGGAGCGCGATAGAGTCCGCGAGCCTGCGCAAAGAATGCATTGTTGAAGTCGCCGCCATCGACCAGAAAGCTGTTTTGGAATCCGCGGATACCGCCGAATGAGAGATCGCCGTTGGTGGAAGAAGTGAGGCTGCGCGGATCCTGCGTTACGCCCGGCGAGAGCAACATTAGATCGGAAAATCTCCGGCCGTTAAGGGGAAGGTCGCCGATTGCCCGCTCATCGAGGAGAGTGGAGACCGAACTGGCTTGAGTATCGACCACCTGCGGCAAACCCGAAACGGTGACATTTTCTTGCGGCCCGGCAACTGCGAGATGAAATTCGATTTCTGTCGCGGCACCAACTTCGACGTGAAGCGTCGGGGTAACCTGCGACGACATTTTGTCAGCGCTCGCCCGCGCGGTGTAATCCCCAGGTGGAAGCAAATCGATGGCAAAGTGGCCTTCAGCGTCTGAAGTCGCGGCATAGCGAGAGCTGGTGGCGGAATCGATCACGGCAATGCTGGCCTGCTTGATACGGCTGCCGCTGGAATCGAGCACAATACCTCGAATCGCACCCGTAGCGGCATCCTGTGCCGATACGGTTGTGACAAACAGAAAGCAGGTCCCGACCAAGAACAGCAAACGGGCCATGGAGTCTCACCTCGGATTGCATGAGGCTCGAAGCGGTCCTGCGCGGGGCTTTACCGGAAGCTCAGCGTAGTGGGAAACCAGTTCTGTATAGCACGGGGAACGCGAAATCGATTGTGACGAGCGGTGTTCTTTTTTGGTTTTGTACCAGAGTGGGAATGCCAGAGTAGAAATAGATGAGCTGCCTGTCAAATCATCTCAGGTTCTTCAGGATCAGGCTCTCGTACGGGAGCGTCAGGATTTTCTTCCGGTGCAGGTGGTTCCTTGACCGGCGGCATGGGCTCGGCCGGAGTTCGCATTCTTTGCCGCGTCGGTAGCAACCTCTCGATCTCGAGTGCCAAGGCCACGGCACTAAGATGCCGCGGAGCGTCAAAAAGAAGCTATCAAGTTTTGGCCGATGATAAAGGTGGACATCGCACGAAGCTGAAGATCCCCTGGTGCGACCCCTTCACGAGGACTGCGAAGAATTCCTTAGGCGGGGTAACAAAAATCCGGTCTGGCGGCGATGCTCCTCGAAATCTGGCCCAAACTGCGCAGAAAGCATAGCTTCTTCTCTCCTGCCCTTAATCCAAAAACCTGCAATGATCACGCATATGCCAAGAATGCAACGCCATCTATCAATAGCCAGCGCACTACCTATGGCCGCGAGGTCAAGCCCGGAATAGATCGGATGCCGGAGGCTCGAATAGGGTCCGGTGCGAATAAGTTTGTGATCTTCTTTGATCGTGATTCGAGCGCTCCAATACTGTCCTAAGTGCCAGCGTGCCCAGATCGCCAGCGCGATGCCCGTCCAAGTAAGTAAAATCGCGAACGCGGTGACCGCATGGTTTCGGTTGACAATCCGTCCGCCAAGCGAACCGATTCCTGCTGACTTGTCGAATAAAAAAACAAATCCCACAATTTCGACGAACATCACGCCATAGCGCGCCGCAAAAGTTTCCCGCTTTTCGGTTCGCTTCGTTTTTAGAGCACTGACGATCCAATAAGCGATGAAGATGATCCAGGGAATATCGATGAGAGTGCGTGTGTTCATGGTCTGATTTGAGGCAGGCAAGTCAACGCGAATGGATACTACACCGGCAACTGCTCCTGCATCCAACCCGCCGCCGGTTCGATCTTCGGCTCGGTCGTGAGGTCGATGACCAACCTCTCGAGCACCATGCGCTTGCTTACGGGACTGGAGCGCAAGGCCACATCCGCCTTGGCCACAAGCCGAATTGCACGCGTGAGATCGCGCCGCGATTTATAACGCCGCGCCTGCTTGATAATGTCATCGGCGGCAAACGGCGGCACGCGAAATCCCTGCCACAACGCGGCCCACAACATCCGCTGGTCGCGGACGTTACGTTCGAGAATCACAAGCATCTGGCGAAAAGTTTTGGCCAACATATAAATGTGGCCGATGGCTGCTTCTTCGCCGTCCCCGGAAGACAGGATGGCATCGAGCACTGCGAGCGAGCGCACCCGATCTTTCGCCGAAATGGCATCGGTCAGTTCATAGAGTGACCGCTGTTTGGCGGCGAGCACCATCGTTTCCACGTCGCCCAGCGTTATGCGACTGCGCGCGCCGACATAGAGCATCAACTTTTCCAGTTCATTGGAAATCATCATCATGTCGCCACCAAGAGCATCGACCAACTCGCGTGCTCCATCCGCCTCGATTTTTACACTTCGGCTGGCGCAATAGTCAGTAACCCAGCGAATGGCTTCGCCTTCTTCTACGCGCGCCAGCTCAACAATGCCGCAAAACTGGCCCATAGTTTCGCGAATACGCTGATAGCGGTCTTTGTCCTGCATCTCCATGCGGCGAATATCGGCCGGAATGCTGATGTGGTCCGCGACGAAGACGATCAGCGCGTCAGGGTTGGGGTTGGAGCAATATTCTTCAATGGCGGCAAGCTTTTCTTCGTTCGACCCGCGGCCAAAAAGATTTTTCACGCCACGCACGAAGAAAACCTGAAACGGCGCCATTAACGACGGCGTGCGGGCACGGTCGAGAATTTCGGCGAGATCGGTTTCCGCAAGATCGAACTCAAATAAACTGAAATCGCGCAGATCGCCCGGAACAAGGTGATCGAGGATCGCATCGCGAAAGCGCTTACGAAAGAAAGCCTCGTCACCCACAAAGACATAAGCCGCACGAAGCTTGCGCGACACAAGGTCGCTGACAAAACGGTCGGCTTGGGCAAAAGCGCGCATCCAGTCTTAAGTACCGAGTTCCGAGTATCGAGATGCGAGCGCGAAACATTGCGCCAGGTAAGCGGAGGTCGGTAACTGATAATGGTCTACCATCAGAACCCCTCTAAAATATTAGACACCAGGGTTCGCGCAAAATCTTGGGACAGCCGGCGATACGCTGGCGAGTTTTCTTCAAAGAAGCTGGCCAGGTCCTGCGACACTTCGTATTGCTCCCGGAACAGGTAGGAAGGATTCTGATAGAGCACTTTGCCCTCCCGGTCCGTGAGAGAGACTTTCATGCTCACCACCACCAATACGCTCGCCGCCTGTCCCGTGGTCGAATTATAGGTAAGCGGAGAAGCCGATGTGGAAAGGACGATCCCCTGCAGCGTAGCATCCGCCGAGTCACCCGGAGTGTTGAGAACGTGATAATGAGTGCGGGTTGTAAATTCACGCACCACCGAACTGGTGAGCATCTGCTCTATCCGGTACGTGGTCGTGTCGTTTACAAAAGTGGGGATCGCGATGGTTTTGACATCTTCCGGAATCTGGGCGGTCTGCGCGGCATGACCAGCGGTGTGATAGCCACATCCCGTCGCGGCCAGCAGCGCCGCGATCCAGAAGTTCCGCCATAAATTCATTGAATTTTTCCGACTGGCCGGGTCGCGATCATACTCTCTGCACATTCAACGGCCGTAACGGCAGAAACGCGCAGGTTATCTACTGCTGCCCACAACCAAATGCCGTTCGGCCGGGACAACTCAGACTTCAGAGACACAAGTATGTTTGCCTGACCTGCCGTATTCACATTGCTCGGTTGAGATTCTTCTTCCACTCCGGCAATCGTCACATGATCGCCGGAAAGCGACTGCATCAGTTTCTCGGCATCGATCGGTTCATTCATTTCCAGGAAGATTCCGAGTGCATGGCCATGAAATACCGGCGGCTGTACCGCAATCAGCGCCGGCTCCGGTGCATGCGCACCGGCGAGCTTTCGGTAGTGGCGTCGCACGCGAGACTCGAGAGAATCGAGCGACAACCGGGAATTTTTTCCATAACGAGCAACCATGTTAAAGGCAACTTGTGTATCGAAAACATCTTTCGGCAGAGATTGGAATGAAAGCAGATTGACGGTTTGCTGATGCAACTCATCCATGCCTTTTTGGCCCTGCTCGGAAGCGGGCTCGAAGACGGTCGCGACAAGGTTACGAACTGGCCCGAGCTTGCCGGCGCGAACAGCCAATAAAGCAAGCGCTATGGCCGCTGGATGGGCGACCACGCACGGGGCGGGCTGCAGATCCGGTTGCCAGATTTCTCCGCGCTCGCGCTCAACCCATGCAGATCGAAGAGTGACACCAGGTTCATCTTCCAAAGCACCGGAAAGATCGATGATCGCGCTGCCATTATCGCGCGCGCGCTTCCAATTCCTGCGCGTGGATTCCGCATCCGATGCAAAAAACGTAAAGTCGACCCCGGTGAACCGTTCGGCCCGCACACTCTGGATGAAATTAATCTCATCTCCTGTAGCCTCAAGCTGCCCAATCGATTCATCGTCATCGAGCAGGCGAATA
Organism: Candidatus Sulfotelmatobacter sp.; assembly: GCA_036490235.1. GTDB lineage: Bacteria > Acidobacteriota > Terriglobia > Terriglobales > Acidobacteriaceae > Sulfotelmatobacter. Next base: position 66,350 of record DASXEG010000020.1, read on the forward strand.
TCGGCAGCCGGAAAGTTTCTCTCGTTCAGTACCTCCGAGACTTCCTTGCCCTTCAGCGTGGAAGCGCCTACGATCGCAGCTCGATAAAGATGGCCACGCGTTACAGGAGAAGTGGGCGAAGGGATTTTTGAAGTGGTATTCACGATGTCTCCGAAGCCTCCGTGTAGGATGGTGGCGGAGTCTGGGGGCGGCGGCGGAAAATCCACTGCAGGCGCCAAAACACTCCTGAAAACATATAAAGCAAGGCGATTGCGAATAGCAACGGTCTTGAAAAGAACCAAAGTCCGGAAAACAGTGCTCCAACCAGAATGATCAGGCGAAACGGATGCCGCGACGCCAAGTCGATGTCTTTGAAGCTGTAAAAACGCCAGGTACTGACCATCAAGTAGCCTACCGCTGCTACCATTGCGAGCCAGGTGATCGCCGTATACCAGGAGGTGAGCGGAATGCCACCCTGGAAATGCACAACGGCTGCGATCACACCTGCACCGGCGGGAATCGGCATCCCGACAAAATATTTTTTTCCAGGCCTGCCCGGATTCGACGGTTGAGGATTAGTCGTGATATTAAATCGAGCCAAACGGCTGGCTCCGGCCATCAAGAACAAGAAGCTGGCGATCGCGCCTAACTGAGTGAGCTTAATCCTCCAGTCGGTGAGCGCCACGGAAGCCATCATGAGATGAAATCCCCACGTCCATGCGAGAATAGCGGGCGCTATGCCGAATGTGATCACGTCGGCCAGCGAGTCGAGTTCCTTGCCGAAGTCACTGCTGGTTCCGGTCATGCGTGCAACGCGGCCGTCCAGCCCATCGAAGACAACAGCGAAACCGATGGCCTTCGCCGCATTATCCAGATGCCAGAAAGTGGCGGCATTCGCGTGTAGGACTTCGAGAATGGCGTAGAAGCCGGCCGCCATGTTTCCGGTAGTAAAGAGCGAGGGGAGAATGTACATCCCTTTGCTCATGCGGCGAGAGCGCCGATCTTCACGTCTTCGTCTTGGAACAGGAAGGTCCATTAACGAGTTTCTTCCGCGGAAGAAGCGTGCGCAACGGCACTCAATTCGCTCGCCGGATGCAAATATGCCAGTATGCTTGCTCCGCCGCGCACGCGGTCACCAACTTTCACCTGCATTTCTGAAGCCGGGTCCAGCAGAATGTCTGTCCGCGAACCAAATTTGATCAGCCCCACACGCTGGCCACGCTCCAGTCGATCGCCAACCCTGGGATGGAACACAATTCGCCGCGCCAGCAATCCAGCAATCTGTTTGAAAATGACGGAATGTCCTTCGCCTTCCACGCGAACGATGTTTTGTTCGTTTTCCGAGGCAGAGGCCGCATCCATCGCATTCAAGAACTTTCCCCGCTTATAACGCACATCACGAATGACGCCGGATATAGGGGAACGGTTGACATGGACATCAAACACGCTCAAGAAAATGCTGACTCGGGCCTGTTTTGCCCCGTCCAATGTAATGAGTGAAACGTCCGTAACCTTTCCATCCGCCGGCGAGACCACTGCCCCAGGGTCAGCGGGAATGACGCGTTCGGGGTCGCGAAAAAACCAGAGAAAGAAGCCTGCCAGTAACAGTGGCACAATGATCCAAACCGGCCGAGCCAGCCAGCCGACCAGAATTGCAGCCGCGATCAGACCCAAAGCGTAGTAGTAACCGTCTCGAACCATGGAGAGTCGAGTTCATTATAGAGCACAGGTACGAGGGGAATTGATCAGAGGGCAGGACAAGACTCACAGTCGAAACGCCAATCCAAATAGAAACGGCGCTCATGAGCGCCCTGTGGATAGAAAACCGCGGCGGCGGCAACCGCCGCCTTTTCGTGCCAGGAAATCTGAGACTAAGCTACGTTCGTTCCAAACTGTGCGCGATACTGCCGCTCGATCGATAGCATCTGATCTTTCAGCCGCAGTTTTAGCTTTTTCAGCCGGACTTCTTCCAGCTTTTCGTCATCACTGAGATATCGCTTTTGGGTGAGGGAATCGAGGCGGGTGGAGTATTGCAAGTGTTCCTGAGTCAGTTTCTGGAATTCTTCATCACCGCTCAAGAGCACCTCGTTCGGAGTCAGCATCCAGCAGACCTCCCAACCGGGAATTTATATCGCCAAATTACCACATGGCTAACCTCGGTTCAATGCCAAATTCTTGGTGCAATCCTGCAAAAACCTCAGGAAGAGTAAAGCCAATCTTTACAATCTCATGCCGCAAATAATGCAATCCTCCTGCGGATTTGAATAGTAACCTTTGCGCCGTCCCATCTCTTTACAACCCAATTTTCGATAAAAGGCCCGGGCGGGCTTATTTGACTCGCGAACTTCGAGCGAAACGCCCTGCTCCATCTCGTTGCCCGCATATTTTAGGAATTCCTTGGCCAGATTTGAACCGATTCCTCGCCACCGTAGGTTCTCGGCGACAACGATATTCTCCAGTTCCCATTCCTTATCAACCCGATGGGCAACCAGAAAGCCGAAGATTGCCGGTGTCGCGTTCTCGGTCCCCGAGTCGAGTGTCTCCTCGGCAATGAGCGCCAAAGACTCAGACATCGGCAATTTCTCCGCGCCGATTCGAGCTTCGTATTGCAGAGACGACCAATGCGCGGCATTCGGGGTCTGACGATCGAGCGCGATGATCGCGGGAATATCGGCGAGAGTTGCGCGTCGAACGTTTACGTCTGGCATTTGCACTCGCCGCACCCGCGCATCAGGAGCGGATCTTCTCCAGCATCTCGGCATCGGTGCGGCGGATGTAATTCGCCTCCAACTTGTCGGGAGTCACCGTTTTGCCCATTCGGAATCTGCGCCAGCCCAATTGAGCCACAGCAGCTGCGGAAATTGGTGGAATTGTCGTGACCGAAGCCCCAGCCGCTCTCGCGCTCGCTGCGATTGTGGAGTCGGGAGTCACCACCTGCCATCCGGCCGATTGAGAACGAAATTCGTTCCCACTCAGCAGATACTCTCGCGGAGTCACGCCGGGCTTCGCTGGAAGTTCGTATTCTCCGACGTAGATATCGCCGCGGCCGGCATCCAGGGCGGCCATTATCGTTCCCTGCGCCCCGCTGATGAATGCGCAAACCTCCAGCAGCGACACCGGTGCGATAGGCCTTTCAGTTATCTCGGCCAGAGCCTGCACCGCCGCCAATCCTACGCGCAACCCAGTAAAAGACCCAGGACCGGAAGCTACTGCGAAAGCTCCGATGGCGAACCTGTCGAATTCCTGCCCGGCGAGGAGCGCGGATATCTGAGGAATCAATTGCGCCGAAAATGTGCCGCCAGTCAGTGGCACGGTCTCAAGGACTTCGATGTCGCTGTCATCGCCGGAATTGTCTCCGGCGCGAGCGAGAGCGATGCTTCCGTTTTTTCCCGATGTATCGATGGCGAGAATAAGCATTAGAAGATTCTTTGTTTACGAGTGAAAATCCACGACCGCTTTTATTCCTGTACCAATTCCAGCAGCACCCCACCGGCGCTTGAGGGATGCACAAATACGTATTGGTGCCCGCCCGCTCCGATTTTGATCTCTTCCGAAACCAGTCGCACGCCGTCCCTTTTCAGGCGCTCAACTGCGGCCGGCAAGTTCGGTACCTTAAGGCAAATATGATGCAAACCTTCGCCGCGCTTGGCAATAAACTTCGCAATGGTCGAATTCTCCGAAGTTGCTTCGAGCAACTCCAGCCTGTTCTCACCGACCGGCACCATGACAAGCCGCACTTGTTCCTGCTCAACAAGTTCCTCGGGAGAAACGTTTAAGCCAAGCTTCTCGTAGATCGACCTCGCCGCCGCGAGCGACTTTACCGCAATCCCGAGATGGTCGATGCTGATTTTCATGTTTGAATACTAAAATTATTCGACATTGTCATTCCGAGCCGCGAAGCGGGGAGGAATCCGCTTTCCCGTCCTTCTCCGCCGCCCCAACCATCTCCTCCACCAGCTTATAGGGGTCACGCTTGTGCTCCGCAACCTCCGCAGCCAACTTCGCCAAGTTCCCATCCTCAAACCGCGCCCGCGCCTTATCCAGCATCGCATCCCGAAGCATCTCGACAAGCCGTTCCTGCCAATTCTCCACGCTCTTCTTCAGGGCCAGATTCTTATCGCGCAAATAATTCTCGTACGACGCAATGGCATCCGCCAACTCCTCAGTTCCAACCCCCTGGCTGGCAATAGTCTTGACAACCGGCGGAACCCATCCGTCACGCCGCATCGCCAGCGATTGCAGCGCGCGAATTTCCTTTTCCACATGCTCCGCCCCATCGCGGTCGCTCTTGTTGATGACAAAAATGTCGGCGATCTCCATGATCCCGGCCTTGATCGTCTGCACATCGTCGCCCATGCCGGGGACAAGAATCACAATCGTGACATCCGCCAGCCGCACGATTTCGACCTCGTCCTGCCCCACTCCAACGGTTTCGATCATAATCAAATCACGGCCGGACGCATCGAGGACGGTCGCGACATCAGCCGTCGCACGTGCCAAACCGCCGAGCGACCCGCGAGTAGCCATGCTGCGAATGTAAATCCCCGGATCGGAAAAATGATCCTGCATGCGAATACGATCGCCAAGAATAGCCCCGCCGGTGTAAGGACTGGTCGGATCCACAGCAATAATGCCAACCCTGTAGTTCTCCTCAGCGAGGGTTGTCGGAAGCTGATCAGAAGCGGGTGCCCCATCCAAGCCGCGTTTTGTGCTGGGTGGCCCACTCGAGACGAGTTTTTTGCGGCGTGGGTGGGGGTTTCCGCTGCCAACGGCAGGACGCTTGATCTTCCGAAAATGGCGCGCCAACTGATCGACCAAAGTGCTCTTCCCTGCCCCGGGTGCGCCAGTCAGGCCGAGTACGCGCGCGTGGCCAGTGTGAGGAAACAACGCCTTCAGCAGGTGTGACCATCCCGGTGCGCGGTTTTCGACGGTGGAAATGGCGCGCGATAAGGCGCGCACGTCGCCGCAGCGAAGAGAAGAGACCAGATTGAAGTCACTGTCGTTCAAACGCTCCAGTGTAAAGCAGGGAGAGAAGAAAGGCATCCGCCGCGACCCGAGGATGCGTTAATGGCGTTTTTTCGCCAGCGGGAGTCCGGAATCCAATGTCGGCAACCGCTCGCCTCAGTCCTTCAGCAACTGCCTTGCAATCACCAACCGCTGAATCTCGCTCGTCCCCTCGCCGATTGTGCACAGTTTCACGTCGCGATAAAACTTCTCCGCTGGATAATCCTTGATGAACCCATAGCCGCCGTGAATCTGCACTCCCTCGTTGGCGCACTTCACGGCTACTTCGCTGGCATAAAGCTTCGCCATCGAAGATTCCAGCGTGGTCTTCATTCCCGCATCTTTCATCGACGCCGCGCGCATGGTGAGCAGCCGCGCCGCGTCGATCTCTGTTGCCATGTCAGCCAACTTCCATTGAATCGCCTGAAATTCACCAATAGCTTTGCCAAATTGCCGACGCTCCTTCGAATACTTCAGCGCCGCTTCGTACGCACCCTGCGCCATGCCCAGTGACAGGGCTGCAATCGAGATGCGCCCTCCATCGAGCACCCGCATCGCATCGATAAATCCGTCGCCTTCCTTGCCCAGCAAATTCTCCGCCGGGATGACGCAGTCTTCAAAAATCAATTCCGCCGTATCGCTGGCGCGCAACCCCAGCTTGTTCTCTTTCTTCCCCGGACGAAATCCCTTCGTGCCCTTCTCGACGACGAACGCGGAAAGACCGTGCGTATTGGCGGCGCGGTCGGTAACAGCGATCACCACCACAGCGTCAGCGTAGTGCCCGTTAGTGCAAAAAGTCTTCGTCCCATTTAACACCCAGCTGTTGCCGCGGCGTTTCGCCGTCATTCGGGCACTGCCCGCATCCGAGCCCGATGATGGCTCCGTCAATCCCCAGGCACCGATAAATTCGCCCGTGGCCAACTTGCTTACATATTTCTTTTTCTGTTCTTCAGTCCCGGCCAGAAAAATGTGATTCGAGCAGAGTGACGTGTGCGCAGCGACAATAATCCCCACCGAACCATCCACCCGCGACAATTCCTCAATCGCCGTCACATATTCGACATACCCCATTCCCGCCCCGCCATACTCGACCGGGAAAACTATTCCCATCAACCCAAGCTTGCCTAGTTCCTTGACCGTCGCCAGTGGAAATTCGCCTGGCTCGTCCCACTTCATGACGTTTGGCGCGATCTCGCGCTCGGTGAACTCACGAACGCTTTTCTTTAGTTGCAGCTGCTCGTCGTTTAACTGAAAGTCCAAAGTGCCTCCTTGCGGCGAATTTCGATTAGACCACGGCCGAATGAAAGCGGAAAAGTTACCGACGAGAAATGAGTGCCACCAGGCCGGAAGGTGCGTGAATACTGGCACTCTAGCCGGCCGAGCCATTGCCCCCTACCGACCGTATGGTTTGTAAAAAGGAGGATTTTTCACGAACGGCGCCAAATGGATTTCAGGAAGGCGCCGGAGTTTGTGCGATGAAGCGTTCGAATACTTCATTTGAAAGCAGCCGCCCGAGCGAAGTCAAAACAAGAACATCTCCGCGTGACTGCAACAATTCTTCTTCCATCAATTCGGCGATATCGCCTTGGAACTGCGCGATCGCCTTTTTGCCGAATCGAACAGAAAGTTCGCGCAAATCCACACCCTGATTCAGCCGCAAACCCAAAAAGAAGCTCTCTTCCAAGGCGGTTTCGCGGGAGAGGAGGTCGCACTGCAAGCGGAAGCCGTTCACATACCGGTCCGGCGAATCGCTATTAGCGAACCGAACCGAATCAAACTCCGCCGAATCGGAAACGAGCATCGAATGCGCGTCCACCCCAAATCCGAAGTATGGTCGACGCTTCCAATATTTCAAATTGTGCCGCGACTCAAACTCCGGACGTGCAAAGTTCGAAATCTCATAGTGCGAAATCCCCGCGGCAGAAAGCCGCTCACAAGCGGCAACATAAAAGTCCGCCATTGCGTCATCGTCGGGCACAAAGTGCGCATGGTAACGCGTTCCCCCGGCAATCACTTCTCTTCCCAGGCGCGAGTCTTCATCGATCTCCAGCATGTAAACACTCACGTGCGGCACTCCCGCTGCGAGCGTTTCCGCCAGCGAAAATTCCCAGCTGTCTGCCGTCTGGTGCGGAAGCCCGGCAATGAGATCGATGTTGATATTTGTAATTCCCGCGGCACGCAGGCGTCCGATATCGTCAAGCACGCTTTCGCGTTTATGCAGCCTGCCGACCGCCGCCGCTTCCCGATCGACAAACGACTGCACGCCTAAACTGACTCGATTCACTCTGCAAAGCGCTAGCGTCTCCAGCAAGATATCGGACAAGGTACCGGGCGCGCATTCCACCGTGGTCTCGGCGTCCGGTCTTATATCAAACTCGCGATGGAGGACCTCGAAAATGTGCTGCAATTGGCTGGATTCCAGAATCGTCGGCGTACCACCACCCAAATAAATCGAATCTACCTCGCGTTCGAACTTTCCGCCCATCTCCTGCGCAGTTCGCTCGGCATGCTTGATGTCTTCACAAACACGATCGACGTACCGTTCAAAAACCGCACGCGAAAACACATCAGACGCGAAATTGCAGTACGTGCATTTCGTGCGGCAAAACGGCACGGAAACATATACTCCTATCGGCACAAGTCATTATCCCATCCGGAACAGTTTTCCATCTTCGGAGACGTTCAGCCCATCTAATTGATTTACTCTAGAACCGATGGCCCAGGAAGAAGAAGTATTAGGCAAAGCCTACGACAGCCGCCTGATGGCGCGGCTGCTCAAGTATCTCCGGCCCTACCGCTGGCAGGCTGCCATCGCGCTGGTTTCCATTCTGTTTAAATCGTTCGCTGATGTCCTTGGGCCATACCTCACCAAAGTTGTCATCGACCGCTATCTCGCTCCGGTGAAAGGTCCATCGACTGGATTCTGGATCTGGCTCAACCCGAGTCCGATGATCGGAATCGCCCAAATCGCCGGCATTTATGTCGGCTTGCTCGTCTTCAGTTTCCTGCTTGAGTTCCTGCAAACCTATTTCATGCAGTGGACCGGCCAGAAAGTGATGTTCGACCTTCGCCGCCAAATCTTCCGCCACTTGCAGCGGTTGCACATCGCTTTCTACGACAAAAATCCTGTTGGCCGGCTGGTCACGCGCGTTACCACCGACGTTGACGCTTTGAACGAAATGTTCACCTCCGGCGTGGTGTCGATCTTTGAAGACATCTTCGTTCTTCTCGGGATTCTCGGCGTAATGTTGTGCATGAACTGGAAACTCGCGCTGATCACGTTCGCTGTGCTGCCATTCATCGTCGTTGCAACCAAGATTTTCCGCGACCGCGTGCGCGATTCCTACCGCCGCATTCGCGTGGCTATCGCCCGTATCAATTCCTATCTTCAAGAGCACATCAGCGGAATGGTCGTTCTGCAGCTCTTCAACCGCGAGCGAAAGGCCTACACTCGCTTTTCAGAAATCAACCGCGACCACATGGACGCGTATAAAGACGCGATCCTGGCGTACTCGATCTATTATCCCGTGGTCGAAATTCTGTCCGCAATTGCCATCGCCTGCGTCATCTGGTTTGGCGGTGGGGACATAATGCACGGCTTCTCCGTCAGCAGCGTTTCGCTGAGCTTCAATTGGAAGACTTTGATCGCTTTTCGATTGGTCCCTGCGGCCGCCACGCTCGGAATTCTCGTGGCTTTCATTCAATACGCCCTGCGCTTTTTCCGTCCCATTCAGGATTTCAGCGAGAAGTACAACATCCTGCAAAGCGCCATGGCGGCCAGCGAACGCATCTTCAAACTTCTCGACACTCCGGCGGAGGTAACCACGCCCGCCGCACCTAAAATGGCAAAAGGCGATGGTCGCATCGAGTTCGACCACGTTTGGTTCACTTACCGCGATGCGTCTGACGGAACGACGGGCGCCTCGTCGGTCGCGGCGGAGGAAGGTTCGGCTATTCCAGACTGGGTTCTCCGCGACGTAACTTTCGCCATCGAACCGGGCGAAACGGTTGCCATCGTCGGCCACACGGGCGCGGGGAAAACTACGCTGATCTCGTTATTGCTGCGCTTTTACGACGTTCAAAAAGGCGCGATACGCATCGATGGAGTAGATGTTAAGGACATGGACCTCGCCGATCTTCGCAGCCGATTCGGCGTGGTGTTGCAAGATGCATTTCTGTTTAGCGGCACAATCGGAAGCAATATCCGGCTTGGCACAAAGCGCATCCAGGACGCACAAGTCGAAGAGGCAGCGGAGGACGTCAATCTCGCCGACTTCATTCGCGCTTTGCCCAACGCGTTCAACGAAGAAGTTCGCGAGCGTGGCTCAACCCTGTCTACCGGCCAAAAGCAACTCATCTCCTTCGCCCGCGCCCTGGCGCATGAGCCGAAAATCCTGATTCTCGACGAAGCGACATCTAGCGTTGATACCGAAACCGAATTTCGCGTGCGCGATGCACTCAGCCATATGGTCGAAGGCCGCACCTCGCTGATTATCGCGCACCGCCTTTCGACCATCCAGCGCGCCGATAAAATCATCGTCATGCACAAAGGACAGGTGCGCGAAATGGGAACGCACCAGCAGTTGCTTGCCAAGCGCGGAATTTATTTCAAGCTGTATCAGTTACAGTACAAGGATCAGGAAATCGACATAGCACACTCGCCAGCGAATACTAGTGAGTCAACTGTCAGCGCTGACGATTGACCTTGTGGCGCGGCAAACCCGCCCGCGATGTCCCGGTACAATCACAAAGTGAAAATCCTGATTTCGGCCGGCGAAGCCTCGGGTGAAATGTATGGCGCGCAGCTGATCGATGCGCTACGCCGATGCGGATCTTCTCTGGAGTTCTTCGGGGTTGGCGGAGAGCGCATGCGAGCCGCCGGCTGCGATACCGTCGTCGATGCAAAGGATCTCTCCGTTGTCGGCATCACAGAAATTCTCAGCCACTTGCCGAAAATCTATGGACTGTTTCTCAAACTGATCGCAGAGGCTGACCGGCGCAAACCCGATCTCGCCGTCGTCATTGATTCGCCCGCATTCAACTGGCGTGTGGCCCGCGCTATGAAGAAGCGCAAGATCCCGACCGTCTATTACGTTGCCCCGCAATTCTGGGCGTGGCGGCAGCGCCGCGTGAAGCTCATCCGCAACTTCATCGATAAAGCTTTCGTGATCTTTCCTTTCGAAGAGAAGTTTTATTGTGATCACGGCGTAGACGCGACCTTCGTCGGACATCCCCTGGCGGACCTGCCAACTCCGACCGTCGACCGTCAGGTTTATGCAGCGCAATTCCATCTAGACCCAAGCAAACACTGGATCACATTGATGCCCGGCAGCCGGATCAAAGAAGTCGAAATGAACCTGCCCACCATGCTTGAAGCGGCAGCGTTGCTCGGTAAAGATTACGAATTCCTGCTTCCAGTCGCACCCACGCTCGATCCGACCTTCCTGAAGAATTCGATCATCCGGCGCAACGTCAAACTCGTTCCCGAGTCCCTCCCGGCTCTCTTTCACTCGCGCACTGGTATCATCGCCAGCGGAACAGCAACAGTGGAAGCCGCAATGATGCGGACTCCATTCGTAATGGTCTACCGGGTTTCTGGCCTTACTTACCTTCTCGGCAAACCACGCGTCAAAGTCCCGTACTTTGCCATGGCTAACCTAATCGCGGGGGAGCAAATCGTCCCCGAACTCGTGCAACGCGATTTTACCGCCGTGAAGGCTGTTGCCCAATTGCGGGAGATTATTCCTGACGGACCAGCGCGTAACCGCATGCTGGCTGGTTTAGATCAGGTGAAAGCGAGGCTCCGCGGCGCCGAGGTGCTTTCGCAAGGCCCAGCGCTCCATCCGGCAGACCGAGCCGCGCAGATGGTCCTCGATCTCGTGTCCCGCTCAAGGGTGAAAGCCAATTGTTGAGAACTAACGCCATCTCCTTGTGCTCGCAGCATCTTTTAGGTGAAAATCTTCATCATAGAAATGGTAAGGCCCATTTCCGGAGATTCTCCTTAATGCAAATACAGCTTCGGCGCGCCTACGGCGTCTTGGCGGGATTCTCTGCCCTGCTGCTGTTGGTCCTGCTTTCAGCCAGCCAATCCTTCGCCGCCGAAAAAGCCCGGATCCACGTCGATGATTACAAGATCGAAGCCGAACTGACGCCCCATCTACATCAAATTTCCGCGCGCGCCACGGTTAAATTCACTGCGCTTCAAGATACCAATACCGCCATTTTCGAACTGCACAACGGCCTGCGGGTCACCAAGGTCCTTGACGCAGATAACCATCCGCTGTCCGCCGAACGCGTCACGCAGGATTACACCGTCCGTGTTTCTCTGCCCCAGGGGCTATCGAAGGATGCCTCGACCAGCCTCACATTCGAGTACGAAGGCGCAATCGAAAATGCCGACGACAGCCCGGTCCCCGGACTCAAACTCGCCTCCATCGGCGACGATACCAGTTATCTGCTCTACGCCGGGCGCTGGTTTCCTGTCAGCGGCTACGGCTTGAACCGCTTCACCTCCACCATCAGCATCACGGTTCCCGCGCACATGTTGGTCATCGGAAGTGGCAAATCGACAGTGGTCGAGAATCCGCCTTCGAAGAAACCCAATAGCAACGGTTTGCCTACAAAAACTTTCACATTCGTTTACGACAAGCCAAGCTTTCCCGGAACGATTGTCGCCGGCATTTTCCAGGAGTACAAAAGCGATGAAGCCGGCCTCGATCTACACACCTTCTTCAAGCCCGATCACGAGAAACTGGCTCCGGAATACACGACCACTGCCGTGCAAGAGTTTACCTACTTCGTCACCCTCTACGGCCCGCCGTTATCGGAACGATTAAACGTGGTCGAACTTCCTGCCGACACAGTTCCCTATGCATGGGCGCCAGAGATCGCCGCCATGGCCGGTCCCTCCATCACGGAGAAAACAAACTATCGCCTGCTCGCGAATGCTATCGCGCACCAGTGGTGGGGCGCCTCCGTCAGTCCCGCGGCTAAAGACGATTGGTGGCTCATCGACGGCTTCTCGCGCTATTCCGAAGCGATGTACGTGGAAAGCGCCGCGGGCAAATCCGGGTTGGAAGAGGTGGTCAAAGACATGTCGGTGGGCGCGCTTGCTTACGACAACATTCCACTCTCGAGCGCCGGGAATCTCGATCCCTTTTCAACGGAATTTCAATCGCTCGTCACTGACAAAGGAGCGATGATTTTGCATATGCTCCGCTGGGTGCTCGGCGAAGACAAATATTTAAAGACCATGCGCGAGTTCGCGGAAACCTATGCCGGAAAGTCCGCAACCATCGACGATTTCCGCACGATTGCCGAGAAGTATTACGGCGACCAACTGACATGGTTCTTTTCTCAGTGGCTCGATTCCACCGGAGCCCCGGAATTCAAGTTGAAATACACCGTCTATCGATTAGGCGGGCCTCACGTCACCGAGCAGAATCCCAAAGACAAGAAAACGCCCGGCTTCCGCATTACTGGCCAGATTTCCCAGGATCTTGATCTATTCCGCATGCCTGTCGATCTACGCATTGATACCGACGGCGAAACCGAAGATAAGAAGTTGGAAGTCGTGGGCACAAACTCGCCGTTTACGGTAGAAACTTTCGGCCGCCCTCGCCGCATCTCTGTCGACCCCGATCACCATGTCCTCACCAACTCCTCCGATATAAGATTGCGCGCATCCATTCTCCGTGGCCAGGCTTTGCAGCAGCAGGGTGATCTGGCCGGCGCACTTTCCGAATTTAATAAAGCACTGGATCAGAACAAAAACAGTTCGCTGGCACACTATCGCGTCGCAGAAATCTTCTTTTTGCAGCGCAACTATCAATCGTCGGCAAACTCCTACCGGTCTTCGATCAACGGCGACGGAGATCCTCGCTGGACAGAGGTTTGGAGTCACATCCAGCTTGGCAAAATCTTCGACATCACCGGTCAGCGCGAGCGCGCGATTAACGAATACCGGCAGGCCATACAGACCAACGATGATACCTTTGGCGCCTTGGAAGAAGCGCGGAAATACATGGCCAAGGCCTTTGAGCGGCCGAAGAATAAGGATCAGTAGTGGGCTGGAATTGTAACTACTGAACTCGTGCTCCAGTCCCTAAAGCTTTGAATTTCTTCGCGACTGGCATTAGCCTCGAGTCTCGACCGTCTTGCGGGGCCGCACCGAACGGAAGAACGTCAGTCCCGTGGGTTTCGCTTGAATCGCCAGCTAATTCGATCCTCTGAATCGAGGTTAAACGCTGAATCTGTGAGGGCAGCGAACTGCCTCCCCAACCGCCATTCACAGGACGCATCTCAATCTCCACTCGATTCCATTCATCACTGGAGAACACGCCCTGCTGACTCCGTGTGATCGAGGGCTGGTTCTTCAGACATCGAACTCGCACTACGGCTTTCCGCAACACGCGAAGAAACTCTATGCCTTCTTCGCTTTTTCTCTTTTCGCACAACTTAGCCTCCGCCTCCGGCGCTGAAAACCAGGTGCGGTTTCGACCCGCTTCCTTCGGCGCGCTCAGCCTCAGTACTTCGCAGAGATGGGCGCTTACTAGCATGTGACCACCAGGCTTTCCTCCATGCCCTGCGCTCGAATACAACACGAAGGCGGCCTCTTCGATCCGGCCGTGAACTCCGGCTTCTTCAAGAGCTTCGATCGCGGCCGCTTGAGCGTGCGTCAATCCCGCTTCCGCTCCACCTTTCGGGAACGTCCATCGTCCGGTACCTCGAGTCTGTACTAGAAGAAACTCGACCTCGCCCTCACGAATCCGATAACAGACGGCAGCCACTTGCTCGATTTCGCGCATCTTCCGCAGCCTCGATAAGCGAACTACCGAATTAGATCGACTGTTCATCTTCGACGGCATCCTTCGTCTCTTGTAAGAGTTGAGAAACTCTCTCAACCTTGCACGCCTTCTCGCACTCTGCCTAGAGCACAGCTTGGTTCAGTGCGCGTGGAATCCCCTTTCATACTTGCGCTGCACGACCCCTGCAAGACAAGATTCAATCATTCAGCAGGGATGGAGCTGCCCTTTGGAGAACATGTTTTGTCTGCGCTGCAATCGCCAGCTTGAACCGGGAAGCAAATCCATCGCACTTTACATGTTCGCGCAGACAGTCGGAGTCCGGCCGCGGCAGAAGTCTGCTGCCCATCGGGTCTCGTTCTGTCCTCAGTGCTCGGTATCGCTCGCGATGGGTCCGCCGCCGGAAGGCGCTCTGAACGTGGCGGCTTGGGAGATGATTCGCCATCTCGTCGGTTCAGATCCCGCCCTTACGGAGGCCGCATGGGAAAGCTTAAGCGGAGTGCAAGGCCTGCTTCCCACGGGCACCGACGGTCGTCCTCCCTCATCCCAAGCGGGCTATTTCGAGTTCTGACCCTCCCGAATTTCGTACTTCTAAGCCGCCCGTCAGCTAACGATTCCCGTGCTCAAGAGGTCTAATAAACCATCAGCGGCGGGAACTTCGCATCTCCCGGCTGCGTATTACTGATCAGGATGTGAGGCGGGATTGAGACCCCTCGCCTGAACATTACCCGGGCCCCCACGCTCCACCCCGGAAGCGTGGGGGACAAACTATGCGCGCGCTCATCGATATCGTCCGGCAATCCCTGGCCACGCTGTGGGCAAACAAACTGCGCTCGTTTCTTACCATGTTCGGTATTGCCTGGGGTGTCGGCTCGCTGCTTTTGTTAGTTGGTCTAGGCGAGGGCTTCCGCAGCGGCCAACAAAGAAACATGGCCCAACTCGGCCAGGACATTATGTTCATCTTTCCCGGACGCATTCCCGCGGTGGAAGGCAGCTACCAGTCCGGCCAGACCTATTATTTTACTGACGACGATTACTTCGCCATTCGCGATCAGGCGCATCTTCTTCGCGCCGTTTCCCCGGTGCTGGAAAGAGACGATATTCGCGCCGTCAGCGATTACGGTTCGACCAATGGCCAAGTCTTTGGCGTAACCGCCGAATACAATCAGATTCGCAACACTCCCACCGATCCCGGACGTTGGTTCAACGCCGAAGACAATTTGCAGCATCGCCGTGTGGCGATCGTTGGATGGGAACTGCTAAAGAACATATTCCCCGGCGAGCCCGCCGTCGGCAGCACCATCCTGCTCAACGACATGGATTTCAAAGTCATCGGTGTGATCCCCAAGATCGGCAAGGATGGCGAGAACGGCACTAACAACCGCATCTTTGTTCCCTTCGCGACCATGCGCGAGCTTTTTCCAATCACCAAGCAGAATTCGGAAAACGCCATCTCGTTCATCAATTATCGTCCGTGGAAGAAAGAGCAGCACATCGAAGCCAAAAACGAGGTCCACGCGATCATCGCTAAGCGGCACGGCTTCGACCCTAGCCTGGACGATGCTTTTCAGGACTGGGACACGATCGATGGTGCGATCAAGGTGGGGAAAATTTTCGATGCAATGGATTGGTTTCTAGGAGTGGTCGGCCTGGTTACGCTGGGTCTGGGCGCCATCGGCATCATCAACATCATGCTGGTTTCCGTTACCGAGCGCACTCGCGAGATCGGTTTGCGGAAAGCATTGGGCGCAACGCACCGCAATATTCTCACGCAATTTTTCGTCGAGGGGGCATTCCTCACCGCATTCAGCGGCGGCATCGGCCTGGCAATTTCCATCGCCTTCGTGACCGCACTGGCGCAATTGCCCTCCCCGGAAGGATTCGACACCCCGCGCATCGTACCCGCGTCGGCGGTGATTGCAATTCTGTCGCTATCCGTCGCGGGCATCGTTGCCGGCGTCTACCCGGCCCGCAAAGCCGCACTGTTACCACCCGTAGAAGCACTGAGGCAGGAGTAGATATGTTCGGCGATCTCGGCCAACAGGCTTTCAACGCGCTCCGGCACAACCGCCGCCGCTCCCTGCTCACCATGCTGGGCATGGCCTGGGGCATCGCAACTGTCGTTCTCCTGCTTGCCTATGGCTCCGGCTTCCAGGGTGCACTCATGATCGCCTTCCGTACTTTCGGCGGCAATCTGATCGGCATTTTTCCCGGTCGCACCTCCATCCAGGCAGGTGGCACAAAAGCCGGGGCGCAGATTCGTCTTACTCGCGACGACCTCGACTACCTTCGCGCAGAAGTTCCCATGCTTACGCGCATCTCGCCCGAAGTTGACAAGCAAAGCCAGGTCTCCTACGGCACCCGCAGCTTCAGTTACAACGTTCACGGCATTTATTCCAGCTACGAGAAAATCCGTGATCTTGAGATAGGCGAGGGCGCATTTTTCGGCGAGCGCGACGACTTCACCCACAGCCGCGTCGCGGTCATCGGCTCGACGGTGAAAAAGAAACTCTTCTCGGGAGAAAATGCTCTCGGTCAGGACGTTCGCATCGACGGCATTTCCTACAAGGTAATTGCAGTTTTGAGGCACACAATCTCAAACGGCGATGAAGACATCAACGCCATCGTTTATGTCCCCTACAGCGCCATGCGCGACCTCAAAAACACTTACTACCTCGATGGCATCTTCATGGATTACGAAGGCGAGCATAGCAAGGTGACGCAGGCGGTGCGCAATTCCATGGCCTTTCATCACAGCTTTGATCCAAAGGACGAACGAGCTATCTTCGTCTTCGACGCTGTAAAAGATCTCGCTGATCTAACGGTCATCACCGTAGGCATCAAGGTTCTGCTTGGTTTCATCGGCCTGCTCACCCTGGGCATCGGTGGCGTGGGCTTGATGAATATCATGCTCGTCTCGGTAACACAGCGCACACGCGAAATCGGGGTAGAGAAAGCCCTGGGCGCGCACCGCTGGCACATCCTCTTTCAGTTTCTCGCAGAGGCCCTGGTCATTACCGCATTGGGCGGATTATTGGGCGTGGTCCTGGCTTATTTGATCTCGTGGTCGGTCGGCTCCATGCCTCTGTGGAGCATGTTCATCGATGACGCCAGCGAAGGCGATATTCACCTCTACATCAACACGGCCACGCTCATTTGGTCGACCGCGATTCTCAGCTTTGTCGGCATTGTCAGCGGCATGCTGCCCGCCATCAAGGCGGCGAGGCTTGACCCTATCGAGGCTCTGCGCTACGAGTAGAA
Organism: Candidatus Sulfotelmatobacter sp.; assembly: GCA_036490235.1. GTDB lineage: Bacteria > Acidobacteriota > Terriglobia > Terriglobales > Acidobacteriaceae > Sulfotelmatobacter. Next base: position 83,398 of record DASXEG010000020.1, read on the forward strand.
GCAGGCGCTCGAGTCGCCCTACGTGCAGGCCGCGCACCTGCCAGAAACGACTGCCGGCCGCGAGCAGCTACAATCTCTCTGATGCAAGAGAATGCACGTCTGGACCGAGTTCTTGCCCAGTTGCGCCTTTACGAACACCCGTTGCTGAATTTTTCGGCGCGCCCGAAGGGCGACGGCGTGGAAGTCATTATCCAGTTCAAAGACACAACCGTTCCGGTGCACACTTATTACTTCGATCTCCATCCCCGCGATCTTGACCATCCTCAATTCGAATGGAGTTTTCAGCGCCAACTCTACGATGCGCTCCACGATTACTTTGTCGAAATGTTCATCCGCACGCCGCAGGATCGCGCGCTTCGGAATCAGGAAGACCGGAGTCGAAAGTAATTGTGAGTGCACTGCGAGAAACAATCGAACAGGAAATCCGCGACCGCGGTCCAATTCCCTTCTCGCGCTACATGGAATTGTGTCTCTATCACCCTGAACTCGGCTATTATTCGCGCAATGCAGAGCAATTCGGCAAAGCCGGTGACTTCTACACATCGAGCGACGTCCACTCGGTCTTTGGCCGCCTTCTCGCCCGCCAATTCGAGGAAATGTGGCGTGCGCTCGATTGCCCTCAGCAGATCGAGCTTGTGGAACTTGGTCCCGGCCGGGGTCTGTTTGCGCAAGACGTACTCAACTGGTCAGAAATGAAGTTTCCGGATTTCTTCCGCGCGATTCGCTATACCCTGATTGAGCGCTCACCCGCTCTACGCGAACGAGTAAAAGAAACTTTGACGCGCTTTTTGAGATCGGAACGAGCGAGACTACACGAGGAAGGACTCGTGGCCGGATCGGATGGGAAGGGCACTGCTTCAGTCGTGCCATCGAGACAGGGTGAAGAGCGTGTTTTAGTCCCGGAGATCCCAAGCATCGTGTTCGCCAACGAATTCTTTGACGCCCTTCCGGTCGAAATCCTATCCACAAAAGGCTCTCTCCGCATTGCTGCTCTCAACAACCGCTTCGTTGAAACCTGGGTTCCGGCTTCCCGCGAAGAACTTGAATACCTCGACCGCTACTCCGTTCATCCCGAACCGAATGAACGCATCGAAGCGCCCCTCGTCGCCCAAGAATATATGGAACACATTGGTTTCACCGCCAAGCGGGGATTTCTGATCGCAATCGATTATGGTTACACCCGAGAAGAACAACACGTCGGCCGCCATCGCGGAACTCTAAAAGCAATCCGCCGACACTCCGTGATCAATAATCCCTATGAAGCGCCGGGACAACAAGACCTAACCGCCGACGTAAACTTCACCGCCCTCGCCGCCGCACTCGAAAACAATGGCATGGCCGCGCAAAGACTCGTCACGCAGTCGCAGTTCCTCATGGGTATTGGCGAATGTGACCAATTCGCCGACGTATTCGAAGATTGTCGCCTGCCACAAGAGCACGCCAAACGAGCGCTGCAACTCAAGCACCTCGTCACCCCCGCAGGAATGGGCGAGAGTTTTCAGGTGTTGATTGCGAGCAAAGGAATCGATCAAGGAAAGACAGACAGCCTCTCTGGGTTACGTTTTCGAAGGCCAATCGCAACAACAACCAGGCATAGATCCTAGCGCTTCGATGCCGCTAACTTCGGCCTCATGTCGGTGGCCTCGGTGGTCTTCGAACCCTCAGTCGGGGCCTCCGGATACTCGTACACGCCGCGCCCGGACTTCCTGCCCAACCTTCCTGCCTTCACATATTGAACCAGCAACGGCGCAGGACGATATTTCTCTCCCATTGCTTTATGCAGATATTCAAGAATGTTCAACCGCGTATCGAGCCCCACCAGATCCACCAGCTCAAATGGTCCCATGGGGTGATTCAATCCCAGCTTTAGCGCCTTATCGATATCCGCCGCGGAAGCAACCCCTTCTTGGAGCATATAGAACGCTTCATTCCCGATCATCGCGTTGATGCGGCTCGTAATGAATCCGGGTGACTCTTTGATCACGACAACTTCTTTGCCCATCCTCTTGCCCACTTCCACAGCGGTCACGAGCGTGTCGTCATCCGTTTCTAACGCGCGCACAACTTCAAGCAATTTCATTTTGTGCACGGGGTTGAAGAAATGCATACCCACGCATTTCTTCGCGCGGTAGGTTACGCTAGCAATTTCCGTGATGCTGAGAGAGGAGGTGTTCGAAGCAAGGATCGTAGTGGGCCGGCAAATTTTATCGAGTAGCGTGAAGATCTCGATCTTCGATTCCATCTCCTCCGGAACAGCTTCGATCACCAGATCTGCTTCCCGCGCCGCCTCTTCCACCGATCCTGCGTATTCCAGCCGCTGAAAAGCCGCGTCCGCGTCGGGTGACGAAACCTTCCCCAATTCAACTGCCTTATCGAGATTCTTTCGAATTTCGCTTTCTGCCCGGCGCAACGCAGTCGGAAGCAAATCCTCAAGAATCGTGCGGTAACCACCCAAAGCGGCGGAATGGGCGATACCACGCCCCATAATCCCGGCGCCGATAACGGCAACGGTTCTGATTCCCACCCTTACTGGCCCGCCTTTTCGAGATCTTTAATGGCGTCATTGATCGCGCCACCGGCCGCGCGCAGACTTTCCACGAGCCGCTTCTTTTCCTCCGCACTCAACGAAGGGATCACGATGCAAATCCGTCGCAGGGTAGTCGTAATGTCTTCCACATAATTCATAGAACGAATCAGTTCACCAGAGGCAGGCATGAAGGCTCCTGAAATTTATTTAACGAAAAGAACGAGACAACCTGTCAGATCGGTAAGCGACTGCAGGCCGAACTTTCTATTCTGGACGCGCAATCGAATTTAGTAAAGCCGCAGTATTTAACGCGGTTTTCAAGTGCAGATTCTATAATTAAGATCGATTCTTTTCATGGACCGTCGATTCTCCCCGCGAATCTAATCGGCGTATATATGGCAGAAAAGCCCCTAAAGCATTACATCTTTGCCAGCGATTTCGACCAGACGCTGACCTTCAACGACTCAGGTTATGTTCTTGCCGAACTGGTTGGTATTCCTACGGAGGAATTCGAACGCAAAGCTAAGGGCATGGCAAAAATCAACCTTGTCCAGCAGGGAGCCGAACTCGCCTACCTCTTGCTGCACGATCCGGAATTCCGGGCAAAGGTTCGCAAAGAGCATCTCCACGAAGCCGGTAAGCGCATTCGACTGAAGAGCGATATTCAACTCCTCTATCAGATACTGGCCAACGGAGTGGATGGTCATTTCTTTGACTTCTACGTCCTCTCGGCAGCTCCGGTGGAAGTAATTCATTCCGCGCTTGAAGGGATCGTCCCGCGCGATCACATATACGGCACTGAATTTCGCTATAAACAGTCAGGCGAAATCGATACGATCATCCGGGCAACTGCCGGCTACGGAAAAGTTGCAGTACTCAACCAGTTGCTGGCGGAGCAAGTCATGGGACCGGATCACGTTGTTTACTGCGGAGACGGTAGCTCCGATATTCACGTCATGCTGCAACTCAATGCCCGCGACGGCCTCACCATCGCCGTCTCCGAGTCGCCCCATGTATCACAAATTGCCAAGCGAACCATCCTGAGTACCAGCGCTTTGGCAGTGCTCGCGCCAATTCTCGAAGAAATCGCGGGATGGGAGCGTGCACAGATTCGAAGATTCTTTGAAGCCAATGGGATGCTTATTCAAGAGTGGGAACGCGTGCGCACAGACTGGCTAAAGGTGCGCCAGGCTGCCGCCGAAAGCGAGGAGACGGCGAGCCTGGCCTGACACGGCCTAATTAACGTGGAAAAGCGCGCTTGAACGGCTGAAGCTCTCACCATTAAGTCGGCTTTAGCTGTCGCGTGGTTCAATATGCTCCGTGACAAGAATCTCATCCCGCTTTCCCATCAACACCAGCACGCGCTGGCCTTATGCGTGCGCATTGATCGCGCCGAACCCATTCCCGGCAAAGATTTGCAATCATGGCAGGCCGAGATCGAAGAACACTTTGAGCACGAGATTAAAGTGCATTTCGCCGCCGAAGAGAACGAGGTTTTTTCTATTGCTCGACGATTTCCGGAGTTAACGCACCTTGTGGAGGAGCTGCTCGCCGACCATGTCTCCCTGCGCGAATGGTTCTCTCAAGCTGAAGCACGCCGCTTGCCTGCTCAAAATCTGCCTGTCTTCGCACGCGTACTTTCAACGCACATCCGCAAAGAGGAGCGTCAACTCTTCGAGCGCCTCCAGGAACTGTTGACGCCACGAGAACTCGAAGCTTTGGGCAAACGCCTTGAAACGGCGCTTGCGCAAGCACAGCAAGTCTGCGTTCTGCCGAGCGAAATTACAAAGCTGAGAGCGAAACGGTAGATCCTGCAATTATTCGGGCGCCGAAAGACGTTCCAGATAGAGACATGTTTCAACGTTTCCCAGGTTTCAACGTTTCAAAGACCTTGAAACTTTGAAACTCTGATCAGAATTTCATGTCTCCAGCCGAAACCTGGTCTCTGCCAGCCAGTAAAGTCTTCGCCACACAAACCGGTTGATGATCACAACAGTCGCGGCCATCATCATGGTTGCAGCCAGAAGCAAGTCAAAATTCCCCGCATCCGTTGCCTGGCTGATCGTTGCTCCCAGGCCGGTGGTCGTGAACGTTTGCCCTTTGAAGTGAAAATACTCAGCGACGATGCTGGCATTCCAAGCCCCACCCGAAGCGGTCACCAGCCCCGTAACCAGATAAGGGAAGATTCCCGGCAAGATCAACTTTTTCCAGCGCTCCAAGCCGTGAATGCGAAACACCGAACAACACTCCTTTAGATCGGTAGGAATCGCCATCGCGCCTGCGATCACATTGAATAAGACATACCATTGTGTGCCCAGCAGCAGCACGACGATCGAGGCAATGCCCAGCCCTCCACCGAAACGAATCAAAACGAGCAGAATCACGGGCAACAACGCAGTTGCCGGCACGGAAGCGGCAATCTGCGCCAGCGGCTGCGCGATCCGCGCCAATCGCGGATTGAAACCGATCGCTACGCCAGCCGGAACGGTCCACAATGTACCGATCAACAAAGCGACATTCACGCGCAGAAAAGTCGCACACAGTCCGATCGCGGCTTCGCGCAATTCCGGCCGCTGCAGCCCGGCAAGAACAATCGCCACACGCACAATGCCGTATCCGATCGCGACGAGCGCCAGCAAAGCGATAGCGCGCACCGGCCATATTCGCCAAGGCTTCGGTACTTCCTCCACATCTTCTTCGCCGTGCTTCCGAGCGAAATACAACATGATCTTCTCGCTCAAGGGATGCAGAGTTTTCTCGCGCAGGCGCGCCAGTCCGCGGGAGTGCTCAACCAGACTCAACACCCAAGACCGCGGGACGTCCGTGCTTTCCACTTGCTCGACTTTGAATTTCTCCGCCCACGCGATCACCGGCCTCCAAATAAATTGATCCAGCAACACGATGACAGCAACCATCGTCGCGACGCCCCATGCAATCGAGGCAGTATCCCCTGCACTGGCTGCTGTTTGGAGATAAGAGCCCAAGCCGGGCAATCGAAAATCCCTCTGCCCCAGCACGAACATTTCACAAACCATCAGCGCGAACCAACCACCTGCTACCGACATCATCGAGTTCCAAACCAGTCCGATGGCCGCAAACGGCAACTCCATCTGCAAGAATCGCTGCCACCAACTGTAGCGATAAATAGCCGCGGCCTCGCGCATCTCGGTTGGGACGCTTTTCAGCGATGCGTAAAAGCTGAACGCCATGTTCCATACCTGTCCGGTAAAGATCAACAGGATTGCACCGAATTCAACTCCTATCTGTCTTCCGGGAAACAACGCCACCATCGCCAGCATTACTCCCGGGAGGAAGCTGAGGACGGGAATCGACTGCAGGACATCGAGGAGCGGGATCATGAAACGCTCGGCGCGCCGATTGTAGGCCGCGACATAGCCGTAAACCAGTGTGAACGCGAGGCTAAGGAAATATGCGATCGCAATGCGCAGTAGTGAATATCCCGCATAAGCTGGGAGCGCCCACACCCTGCGCGAAATCTCGACTGTCGGAGTAAACGGGCCAAACCATGATCGGCCTACCACGATCACGCCGTAGAAAAGCGCAATCGCCGCCGCGAACATAATCACATCCGGCAAGTGCGAAACTTCGAGGCTTGGCAGTTGCTCCCAGAGCCGGTAGGCAGAAAACCCTCGCAGATTGATCCGTCTCTTCATGAAATTGGTTTTTAAATATCTGAGTCTGAGGAAAGTTAGCCCGCAAGCAAGACGAAGACGTCATCCCGATAATCGCGTGTTTACAGCGAAAACACGGGATATCACCAGCGAGAGACGAGGCCCATCATGCGACCCTACTCTTTCCGCGTAGCCGCCGCGTCCCGATTCTCATCAACGTGTTCGACCGCGACGAGCGGCGATGGCTCCCCTTGCGTCAAACGCCCACTATTGCGGTCGTAATCGAATATTTCCGCATAGCGGCCCCAGTTCGTTGCAGTCTCGAATTGACGCTGCACTTCATCCTCGGCGAAATGCTCATCGAGAATGTCGTGAAAGAATTCGTCGGCAATTGAGTGATCCGATTTTTTCTTTAGGATGCTGTCGATCTGTTTAAGGATCGTGACATGCTCGAGCGCTGCCTCGCGAAACAAGACCTTGCGGCGTTGGATATCGGCATCGGCGAATCGTACGCCTTGTGGGGTCAATTGCACATCGCCCTCTTTCAACAGCGCAAACCCCAGCAAGACGCACGCCTCGACGATCGGAAGCAGGTCTTCTACGTCCATCACCAAATCTTCACTCAATCGGAATAGATCCTCCCGCCCACCGCGATCATGTAGCAACTCGAGCAGGCCCGCAATTCCGCCCACGCGCGCATGCGGGAGCCTCTGATACTTCGCCGCCCGAACTTGCCCATCACCTTTCTTCAATCCGCCCCCCGGCAAAATAATTTCGCCCGTGCTTTCGGGATCAGGCAAAGCATGCTCCACGTCAGGCTCCGTCATCACTTTGTAGATGTAGTCCACTAATTCCACAAAACGGCTCGATTTTCGGTCGCGTGGATGCATGAGCTTCACGCCAAAATCGGTTCGAATTCGCGCGGGATGTCTTCCCAGCACAACGATTCGATCTGCCATCATGACAGCTTCTTCGATGTTGTGAGTCACGATGAAAATCGCGCTGGTCGGCATCTTCTTATTCAGCCAAAGTTCGAGCAATTCACCCCGCAGGTTCTCCGCCGTCAGAACATCGAGCGCGGAGAACGGCTCGTCCATGAAAAGGACTTCCGGCTCAACTACTAGTGCGCGCGCAAACCCGACGCGCTGCTTCATGCCTCCCGAAAGCTCCTTCGGATATGCGGTCTCGAAACCATCGAGACCGACGGTGTCCAGCATGCGCAGCGCCCGTTTGCGACGCTCCACGGCGGGCACTCCGCGGGCCTGCAACGGAGCTTCGACGTTCTCCAGAACAGTGAGCCAGGGAAACAGCGCAAAGCTTTGGAACACGATCGCCACATTCGGCGTTTGGTCACTCATCGGTTTGCCGTGCCAGAACAACGCACCGGAAGAGGGTTTGGATAGCCCGCTCAAAATGCGCAGCAATGTCGACTTGCCGCAACCCGAGGCGCCCAGCAGCGCAATAATTTTTCCGGGCTCGATCGCGAAATCCATAAGCCCGACAACTTGAACGCGGGTTCCGTCCGGTTGCGGATAGGACTTTTCAATTGCGCGGCCTTCGATGATTGCTTCGCTCACAGAACCTTCCCGTACTTTCTATACACGATCTCAGGCGAGGCGCAAAGTCTTGCCCTGCTCTGTAACACTCTGTTAACAGATGTGGATGTCGGGAACAGGCCTCGGCGTCAAGCCGCGAAGTTTTTGTCCGGCGGAATTGCGATTGGCTGCGGTGCACGGTCTGTGACTTCTGCGAGTTGCGCAAGCTTGGCAATTAATTCATGGTTGAACTGTCCCGCAGTCAGCCGCCAACCCCAGTTGCCGTGATTCATACTCGGCGTATTCATGCGGGCTTCGCTGCCCAGCCCAAGCACATCCTGCATCGGGACCAGCGCCAAATCGGCCACCGAGGATTGCACCGCACGGATAAACGCCCAGTGAATCCCATCTTCGCTGCGGCCGAGATAACACTCCGCGCCACGGCATTCATGCTCTGCAGCCCCGGAGTTAAACCAGCCTACCGTTGTATCGTTATCGTGTGTGCCCGTATAAATCACTTTGCCGGCTGAGCGATGAGGCAAATACATGTGCGCGCCTTCGTCGCCAAATCCAAATTGGAGCACTGCCATTCCCGGAATCTGCAAGCGGTCCCGCAACGCGTGGACCTCGGGCGTGATCATGCCCAGATCCTCTGCGAAGAAAGGCAGCCCCCCAAGTGCTTCGCGCAACTTGTGAAATAGATCATCGCGCGGCCCATCCACCCATCGTCCATTTACGGCCGTGGGATCCGCGGCGGGAATCTCCCAGAATTGATCGAACCCGCGAAAATGATCGAGGCGGATGTAGTCACAGTTTTGGGTAGCCCAGCGCAGCCGTTGAACCCACCATCGGTATCCGCGTTCTTTCATAACATCCCAGCGATACAGCGGATTGCCCCAGCGCTGCCCGGTTTTGCTGAAGAAATCGGGCGGCACACCCGAAACGACTTCGGGCGTTAGATTTTCATCCAGTCGGAAGAGATCAGGGTTCGTCCAGACATCCGCGCTGTCATAATTCACGAAGATCGCCACATCTCCCACGATCCGTATCTTGCGCTCCGCACAATAGCGGCGCAACGCGTTCCACTGCTCATAAAATGCAAACTGCAGAGCGCTGCGAATTTTCAAATCATCCGCCAGTTCTTTGCGCACTTGTGCTAACGCGCTCTGATCGCGGCGCGCCAATTCAGGCGGCCATTCGTTCCAACTTGCCAGCTTGTACTTCGCACGGAGGGCATCGAACAAGACGAAGTCATCCAACCACCACGCATTGCTCGAACAAAATCGCTCGAAACGTTCCCGCGTCCGATCCGGCATAGACTTTACGAATCCGCGTCCTGCCTCAAACAACAACGGGAGCTTCGCCGCGAACATGTGGGGGTAATCAACTTTGTTGGAATCGGAAAACTTCGAGCAGAACTCCTTGATCTCGGAAGCATCAATCCATCCAAGACCGGCTAGCCGCTCCAGACTAATCAGTAAAGGATTGCCTGCAAAAGCTGAGGTAGAGGAGTAAGGCGAGTTGCCGTAACCAAGAGGTCCTAGAGGAAGAACCTGCCATAGCCCCTGGCGCGCCGCGGCGAGTGAATCCACAAATTCGTAAGCTGCCGGACCAAAGTCACCGATGCCGCCGCGCGATGGCAACGACGTGGGATGCAACAAAATGCCTGCCGCCCGTGCAAAGGACATTCAATTCGATCTACGATTCGCTTTCCGAGCGGGTCAGCGTCTTCAGTTCGTCCTGGTTGATCTTGATCTTTCCGGATTTCTGCATTTGATCCCGCAGATTCGTGACGAAAAGCTGGAATAGCTCCTGCTCCTTGCTCTGCAAAAGCTGGTCGCGAATCTGGTCCTTCTTGGCCGCATAATCCGCTTCTGAGGGCGCCTGCACGTCCAGAATGTTCAGCACAACCCCATTGCCGTCGCTTATGATCGGTCCACTGATCTCGCCCGGCTTCATATTGAAAGCCACTGAGGCTTGGCCGGTCATCGATCCAAGGTCAGGAACCTGCCCGTCCGGACCAACAAATTCGCTCGTTTTTAGTTCTGCGCCCAATTCTTTGGCTGCTTTTTTCAAATCGTGTCCAGCTTTGGCATGATCGGAAAGCTCTTGCGCCTTCTGCGACAGCAATACATTCGCCCGCTCATTCTTGAATTGCTCTTCCACCTTCGACCGAACGTCGTCAAAAGTTGGCGACGACTGCGGCTTGATTGCGAGTAATTCAAAAACAGCGAATCCCTGCGAGGTTGCCGCCGATTCGGCCGGAGACTTCTCCGCGGCGGTAAACACGGCGTCCATGAATTGCGGCGAAGGCCCTAAACCCGGCACAACGTCCTTGCGCGCAAAAAAATCTGAATTCACAACCGGAAGGCCTTTCGCCGCAGCGGCTGCGTCGAGCCCTTTAGTCTTCGCGGCCTGGGCCAGATCGTCAGCCTCGTTCTGCATAATCTGCTGCGCTTTTTGCTGTTTCAAAATCGGCTCAATCTGGTCCTTGACCTCATCGAGGGTCTTCAGGTGTGCTTCCTGTTTGTCATCCACGCGAATGATGTGAAAACCATAACTCGTCTTCACCAGATCGCTGATCTGCCCCTTCGGTAGCGAAAAGGCAACTTTTTCAAACTCGGGAACGGTCCGCCCTCTCGGCACCCACCCGAGAGATCCGCCCTCTTTCGCGCTGCCCGGATCCTCCGAATATTTCTTTGCCAGATCCTCGAAATTCGCCCCACTCCGAATTTGCTTCAGGAGATCGGCCGCCCGCGCCTGCGCCGCCGCAACTCCCTTCTCATCCACTTTGCCATCGGGCCCCGGCAAAGGAGTCTTTATTAGGATGTGGCTCACCTTCACCTGATCCGCCACGCGATACTCGTCGCGATGTTGGTCGTAGTAAGCCTGAAGATCCGAACGTGAAATCTGAAGACCGGCCTCTATCTTCGACAGGTCCAAGGCGGCATATTTAACCCTGCGCTCTTCAGGGATCGAATTTGCGTAGCTCTTCTGATGGCTGTCGTAATACGCCTTAAGCTCCTCCGTCGTCGGGTGAAGCCCTTTCTTGATCTCGTCCTGCTTAAACACTGCGTATTCGAACTTGATTTTCGTGTTCTCTTTACCGAACTGCTGCCGGACGGCTGCGTCGCTCACCAACGCTCCTCCGGTGATCAATGCTTGCAGCTTGGTGATCAGAATCCCCTTGCGCACGTCATCCTCGAACATCACCGGAGTGAGGTCGTGCTGCTGCAAGAGTTCCTGATATTCCGTCTGACCGATGAACGTTCCGCCAGGAAAAAATACCTGTGCATACTGCCCATGTCGCAGTTCGTCCCTTACTTCTTCGGGAGTCGCCTTGAAACCAAGATGCTCGGCTTCTGCCACCAGCGCCTGCCGATCGACCAACTGGTCTGCCGCACGTTGCGCAAAAAATGGCATCAGAATGGATGCGTTGGCACCCAGATTCGAACCCTGCTGTTGCAGCATTCCTCGCGCCGCCTGGCGCACTTGATCCGTGGTGATATCTTCGCCATCCACTTTGGCGACAACACCTTTACCGGGACTGCCGCCCATGTCGAAGCCCAGGCCACCGGGGATCAGCGTAATCGCCATGGCAGCGCAAATGACCAGCAGCAACCCGCTGAGCACAACTTTCTTTACGGGTCCTTCCGTTTGTAAAAAGCGAATCATGTTGTTATCACTCCGGAGTTTCGAGGCGGAATTGCTAATTATAAACTAGGGTGAGGTCGCCTGGGGTGCATCTGGGGTCAAGTTAGCGGCGATTTTGCGCAGTCTGCGCGCCTCCTCGGTTGCTTTGCCATTCCGATGCGCGAGCGATCGGAACCGGGAGAAACCTGATCTTTCCTTCCTTCCGCCAATACAGCTTGCCTCGGCCATATCTTTCAAATCCAGCTATTGAAACGTATCAATAATCGTGTTATCCCTATGTTGCCGAAGGCAAGAATACCAAACGTCATCGCGAGGCGAGCATCCTAATGCCAACCAGAAACACCAAGTCGGTGCGATCCCTTGTTTTTGGAAAATGTTTTCTTACCCTGCTCTTCTCGTGCATGGCCGCACAATATCTCTTAGCCCAGTCCGTCTCCTCAGAGAAGCTGTCTCTTCGCGACCATTGGTCGCTGCAATCATCTGCCAAAGTTGAAGCCACGGGAGAGATGATCTCGACCCGCGATTTCAACCCCAAGGCTTGGCACGACGTCACGGTTCCCACTACGGTCGTCGCCGCTTTAGTGAAAGACAAAAGCCTTCCCGATCCCTTCTTCGGCACCAATCTTCGCCAATTTCCCGGGGTGAGTTATCCGATCGGCGCGAACTTTTCCAACATCCCCATGCCGCCCGATAGCCCTTACGCCGTCTCCTGGTGGTACCGCACGCAGTTCGCCGTTCCGGCGACCTACGCAGGGAAGATCGCCTGGCTGAATTTCAAAGGTATCAACTACCGCGCCAACGTCTGGCTCAACGGGAAAGAGATCGGGAACTCGAACGACATCGCCGGCGCCTGGCGCACCTACGAACTTAACGTTACCAGCGCCGTAAAACCGGGCGGAGAGAACGTACTCGCAGTTCAAATTTTCGCGCCCACGGAAAATGATCTGGCCATAACGTTCGTCGATTGGAACCCGGCTCCTCCGGATAAAAACATGGGCCTGTGGCGCGAAGTTTATCTCACGGCCAGCGGCCCTGTGGCGCTGCGCTATCCAACCGTAGTTTCGAAATTAAATCTTCCTTCTACGGATTCTGCGCGTCTCACAGTCACCGCTCAACTAAAAAACGGCTCAGATCATCCGGTAAAAGGAAAACTGAAAGGTCAGATTGAGAAGGTTACCTTCGAGCAGGAAGTCGAACTCGCGCCCAATGAATCCAAAGACGTCACTTTCACGGCGGACCAATACTCACAGCTCGCGTTCGCAAACCCGCGCCTTTGGTGGCCCGCGCAGATGGGCAAGCCGAACCTGTATCCCCTTAACATGAAGTTTGAGATCGACGGCGCGATCAGCGACGAATCCAAAACCGAATTCGGCATCCGGGAAGTCACATCAGAACTCAATTCGATTGGCGGCCGCGCCTTCCAGATCAACGGAAAAAATATCCTTATTCGCGGCGCGGGCTGGACACCCGACATGATGCTCCGCGAAACCTCCCAGCGCCTGCACGACGAACTCCATTATGTACAGGACATGGGACTGAACACTGTTCGTCTTGAAGGCAAACTCGAAACCAAGGAATTTTTCGACCTTGCAGATCGCGATGGAATTTTAGTCATGGCCGGGTGGTGCTGCTGCGACTTCTGGGAGCGCTGGCCGCGCTGGAAACCCGCGGACTACGACATCGCACAGCAGTCTCTGCGCGACCAAATCTATCGACTGCGCAGCCATCCCAGCATGGTCATGTGGCTCAACGGCAGCGACAACCCTCCTCCGCCGGATGTTGAGCACATGTATCTCAATATCGAAAAACAGCTTCTCTGGCCGAACCCCGTCGTCTCATCCGCCACGGGCAAGCCCACGAGTGTGACGGGCAAAAGCGGGGTGAAGATGACCGGCCCTTATGAGTATGTAGCTCCCAGCTATTGGGAAAAAGACTCTGAGCAAGGCCAATCCGACCGCAAGTCGTGTAATGCCGGCGGTTGCGGCGGAGCATACGGCTTCAACACTGAAACCAGCATGGGGCCGGCCGTTCCACCGATCGAAAGCATCGAGACTATGGTGGGCAAAGATCATCTCTGGCCTATCGACGATGTCTGGAATTACCACGCGGGAGGCGGTGAATTCAAAACCATCAAAGTCTTCAGCGAGGCCTTAGCCAATCGCTATGGTAAGTCAAGTGACGCCGAAGATTTCGCCGAGAAGTCGCAAATGCAAACCTACGAAGGCGTTCGCGCAATGTACGAGGCCTACAGCCGCAACAAGTATCAATCGACCGGCGTCATCCAGTGGATGCTCAACAACGCATGGCCGTCGATGATCTGGCATCTCTACGATTATTATCTGCGTCCCGGCGGCGGCTATTTTGGAGCGAAGCGTGCCATGGAATCGCTTCATCCCGTCTATGGGTACGATGACCACTCAATTTGGGTTGTGAGCAGCGAATACACCGACGCGAAAGATCTGAAGCTCATCACAAAGATTTACAACCTCGACATGACCGAGAAGTTTTCACACGAAGATTCGGTTAATGCTTCAGCAGACAGCACGGCAAAAATATTTACACTTCCCCAACTCGACGACCTCTCGCCAACTTATTTCCTCCTATTGCGCCTCGAAGATTCCGCAGGGAAGTTAGTCGGATCGAATTTCTACTGGCTCTCCACCAAAGCCGAAACCATCGACTGGTCGAAATCCACTTGGTGGATGACGCCGACCGAATCCTTCGCCGACTTTACCGCCCTTTTGCAACTGCCCAAGGTAAAGCTCAAAGTCACGGAGCACACTGTACGCAGCGGTGACGAATCGATCACGCATGTTGCCGTCGAGAATCCCAGCAAGAGTTTGGCGTTTTTCGTGAGGCTGAAACTCGACAACGCCGAAGGAGAGGAGATTCTCCCGGTAGTGTGGGAAGACAACTATATTTCTCTATTGCCGGACGAGAAGCGTGAACTCACGGCAACCTATCGCAGCACCGAACTTGGGGGTAAACCGCCGAAAATCGAAGTCAACGGATGGAACACCGAATAGCGAAAGAAGCCTCAAACGTGCTGCGAAACTGACAAAACATTTCCATCTGGATCTTTGAACCACGCCACCTTGTCTCCCGTCGGCGCAGTCCAAATCCCCAACTCGTCCTGCTTGAAGAATCCAAAAATCTCGAAATGTACTCCTTTCTTCTGCAGCGCCCGAACCATCTCCTCGATGTTCTCAACCTGCCATCCCAGCACCGTCGACTGCAGGGGAGTGAACTCCTTCATCTTTGCCGCTCGCACCATAATGCCGTTGGCATCGAAAACTGCCGCGAAGCCGTCGTCTTTTACAAAGCGAAGGCCGAGAACACCCTCGTAGAAGTCTCTGGCCTTCTCTACACTCGTGATCTGAATAAAAGCGGCAATATTGTGTGAGCCAAGCATGGTCCCTCGCCAGTAAAGCACTGGATTTCAGGCAAAATGATGCAACAACGGCAACCAAGCCCCAGCCTAGCTTTCCGCGTCCTCCGGCGGCAACTCGAAATTAATCAAATTTCCGCGGAAACCCTTGGTGCGGATCGCTCCAAAAATAATTCCCGCCGCCATCCAGATCGAGCCCACAATCATGGCCGGCCGGCTGAGATTCAGCCACAAGCCGAGGCAAATCAGAAAACCAAGAACCGGCGGCACCAGATTTCCAATCTTCTTTTCTTCCGAACGCACAAAATAGCGCAGGAAGGCTGCCACGTTCACGCCCATAAAGGCAATCAGCGCGCCGAAATTCAGCATTTCCGCGCCTAGCCCATAAGCCTCGCCGCCATTTAGAATCTTCTTCAGAGTTTCCCACGTTAGGGACGTGCTGCCCAAAGAATAAGTTGTGTAGCCCGCCACGATCTCCAAAAGAAAAGCCCCGATCAGCGCTACGACGCCGACAAAGATCACACTGTTACGCGGTACGTGCGTCTTTGCGTCGACCGCGCCGAAAAATGACTTCGGCAGCGCATTGCTTCGCCCCATGCCGAAGAGCAGGCGAGCTGCGCCAAGTTGCGACCCGAATCCCGAACCGAAATTCGCCAGCAACAAAGTAAATCCAACAATTGGGAACAACGGCTTCCACGCCCGCGCCACAACATAAGCGTACGCGGTATTGATGTCGGGAAACGCTTCGCGCGCCGGCCAGATCAATTGCGCGACATAAACCTCGATCGCCGAGAGCACCCCGATCACCAGGCACGTGAGCACCGTCGCGTACAAAATGTTCCGCCGCGGATTCTCCGCCTCCTCGGAAAGCGTGGAGATTCCATCGAAGCCGATGTAAGTCAGCACCGCAATCGAGGTACAACCCATCAGGTTCCCCCAGGTGAAGGTATGAGGATCGTAAAAAGGTGTGAGATAGGAAATGGTTCCCTGGGGCGCGCCAAAAATATAACGAGCTGCCGCAATAAAGATCGCAACTACAACCATGCCCATCAGCAATGCCATAACGGCATTGATCCTCGCCGAAGCTTTGATCCCGCGAATGTTCAGTAGAGTGAATACGACCGCGAAAAATATTTTCCAGATCCAAGCTGGAACTCCCGGCGCAAACTGATTTGCCTGTCCCGCGCACCACACCGTGCAAATCAGCGGATTGAGCATGTAATCCATCACCATGCTCCACCCCGTTACAAATCCAACCCCAGGATTAATCTCCTGCGCCACGTACGTAAACGCCGAGCCTGCGCTGGGATATGCTCGCGCCATCCGGCCGTAACTGATGCCGGTAAACAACATCGCCACCATCGCTATGAGAATCGCCGTGACTACGTGTCCATGCCCGCGATCGCTGAGCACGCCGAATACAGACATCGGGGCGACCGGCTGGATGACGATGATGCCGTAAAGAATCAAATCCCAAAGAGTGAGGGAGCGGCGCAGTCGCGGAGCGGAAGAAGCAACAGATGTTGTTTCCATGAGTGCGGCTATTGAATTATGGGGAGAGCGAAAATGTCAATATTAAAACGATTCCATCTCGAATGGTTTGCGTATTATGTTGTATTATGCAAGATTATGAACAAACAAACGGTTAGCTTTCGCCTGGAGTCTGAGAAAGTCGCCGCCCTTGACGCTCTCGCTGAAACCATGGACCGTGATCGCACCTATCTCCTGGGCGAGGCGGTGCAGGCTTATCTGGAAACACAGCGATGGCATTTAGAGGAAATCGAAGCCGGTCTCGTCGAAGCTGAAGCGGGTCATGTCATCGATCATCACAAAGTAAAAGGCCTGGCGGCAAAGTGGCGCCGCAAGAAATGAAAATCGTCTGGACGCGGCGAGCCAACCGCCATCTCCGCAGTGCCTATGAATACTGGGCGCACGAAAAGTCTATCGATGCCGCTGAGATGATGTTGGACCGTATTTTTGCGGCAGTCGAGTTGCTGCCCAATCATCCCGAGATTGGCCGCGAAGGTCGCGTGCCGGGAACGCGTGAACTCGTACTAAGACCCGCTCCATTTCTGATCGCGTATCGAGTCCATCGGCAGAGGATTGCAATCATCGCGCTTCTCCACGGCGCCCGCAAATGGCCCGCCAACTTCTGAAACTACTTCGGACTTCCATAGTCGAACCAATACCCTCTCTGTTCGTTCCCCGACATCGATCGCGTGTTGTACTCCAGAAGATAATTCACGTGCGCGTCATCCATTGGAAACGACTGCCTGGGAGCATACGGATAGCCGCTCATGCTCAAGAACGGCAGAGGCGCGACAAAATTCCCCTGTGCGGCGTAGAAATCCATGTCTTTCTCAAAACCATTCGCCGCGAAGAAGTAGTCGCGGACCCAACCAGCGGATAATGCAGGCAATTGCGACGGATCGAAATCCAGCTGCACTTCATCGCCCGAACCGAATACAACTAGCTTGTCATCAACGGCAGTCAGCAAAGGCAAAACGTCCCCGTACCGGGTGTACGATCCCGAGGGCCGAGTGTATGGGCCAGTCGCACTGGCCTTTTCGTAAATGTAGTTCACGTTGCCGGGAGGTTTGCCTTCGATTTTCAACGGGTATCCGTGGAATTGCAGATTTGCGCTGACGAGAGGGACTTCGGCGAGATGCACGCCAGAATTATTGGCCGACTCTTGCTCCGCGCGATCGATCAAAATGCTGTCCCAATAAACTTGCAAATTGGTCGTGATGCTAATCTTTCGCGTACCGAGCGGCAGCTTCGCAGTCAGGTCAGCCGTCATCGTCCGCGGCCCGCCCGCCGGAAATCCCATATCATCGATAACGCGCTTCCACTTCCCGTCGTGTTCCAACGCTTCTACGTAAGGAGCGATTGCCGTCACACCCGCCTGTGAAGCCGCATACATGCTGTTCGCCGAAAAATACTCCACATCTCCGTGCATCAAAAGCCACAATGGACCACCGCGATATTCTTCTCCTAAGTCCAATGTCAAGGTGTGCGGTTTGGCGAATCCCTGAAACTGAGTCAAAGCAAAATCGCCAACGTAACGATGCGCCAGCAAATCCGGCAACATGCTGTGCCCATGCTCATCCCACGCCCCTGCCGGTGGCTGCGCATCTTTACTCACGACGACTTTGAACTTCGGATACGGAGGATTCGAAGCGAAGTATTCGTTGGGATAAACATCTGTACCTGCAGGGTGGTCGACAGCCAGTAGTCGAACCTGATCGAGATAGACGGCTTCTTCGAGCGGCTCCATGAATCGAAAACTCAAGGCACTGTCCTTCCCATGTCTGGCAACAGAAGCGAGAAATGGGGCACCCCCGCTGGTTTTCTCTTGAATCATGTTGCGATCGATCTTCACCCACTCCACCGGCCGCGGCACATCGCGCTGCCCCGGACCAACCCAATGTCCCACCACGCCCGCGCCCAGCATATCGGCCACAAACTCGTACCGTTCGCCATTCCACACAAACAGCGTCGGACACGAACTTCCCCGCCGATCGATCTCCGTAAAATTCTGCTGCCGGTCGCCAGCCACGTGAATTTCATCCTGCAGCACGCCCGTTGGCCACAACATGCGCACAATGTCGGCTTCCTTCGCGTCGCCGAGACCGACAGTGAGATAGGGCGAGCTCTGGCCGAGATATCCGTTCGATCCGTAGATCTCAAACTTCTGCCGATTGCCGCCGGAGAAAACTTCAACCTTGGTTCCGATCGCACTGTTGTTGTCGGCGAGTCCCTTCAGAGAAAGACGCAGCCAATGATTCTGATTTCCGCCCTCATTGCGCAGCAGCACCGCCGGCCCATGATTCTGTGTGATCAGCAAATCGGTGGCGCCATCGTTGTCGTAATCCCCGGTGATGATCGCGCGCGGATGTTCAAGATGAATCTTGTCGAGCCCAACGTCGGCCGTGACATCTTTGAATCCGTCGGGACCAAGATTGCGAAACAGCTTGATTTCGCCCTTGCCTTCTTTTGTCTCGCCGACGGCGACGAGATCGACCCAGCCGTCGTTGTCATAGTCGAAGGCGGCGACGCCGAAGGCACGGGCCCAGTTGGTCTCTGGAAGTTCAACTCGATCAAACGTCCTGCCATGATTGTTGTGCCAGAGAGTCAGGCCCGGCGCACCGACATGAGTAAAGGCGACATCCATCCAACCATCATGGTCAAAATCCAAGACTGCAATGCCAGAAGTTGAACTGGGTAATCCATGCGTCCATGGAACGCGAACCTGGAACGCCCCTTCGCGACGGTTCTCGAAAATAACGCTGCCCCCCTGTCCAGTTGTGATCAGATCGATGGCACGATCGTTGTTATAGTCAGTTCCAATCGCCGCAAATGCCTCGGGCGCGTCCGCTAAGCCAAGGGAGTCCGTCACCTCTGTGAAGGTGCCGTCGCCATTGTTGCGCCACATCGAACTTGAGACGGGAGGGGGTAGAGAATGGGTAAACAAATCCGTCCAGAAACGGCCTATGTACAGATCTAGGTCACCGTCATGATCATAGTCGACAAAGGTCAAACCTGCGTTGGGGCCGTTAGCTTCAATCTTTGCCGTAGGAATAGCGTTTTTAAATGTTCCGTTTTTTTCGTTGTGCAGCAAAATGACCCTGCTGACAAGGCTGAGGGCCAAGTCGGTCGCGCCGTCGTTATCGTAATCACCTGCGGCACAACCGACCCCGCGAAGATCAGGGTCGAGCCGGGCTTTTCGTGTCGCGTCTTCGAATCGCCCTGCTCCCAGATTATGGTAGAGACCAAGTCCTCCTTCGGGACCGTTGTCCGCGACAAAAATGTCGATGCGGCCATCACTGTCATAATCCAAGAAACAAGCGCCGGGAACCAGCCCCGCACCGGTCTGGTTATCACCGCCTCGTGCCTTGCCAACAATCCCCGCCTCCCTTGTCACATCCACAAAACGCACCTTGATCTGCGGCGGCGGCTTCAGCACCGCCAGCGGCGACTCCACCACGCGCGAGTACTGCCCTTGCTCGCCATATGCCAGACTGATCGGCGCGCCGAGTTTGCTCTGCGTGATGTATTGGAACTTCTTCAGATTCTCGCGCGCATGATCGACATCTCCCGCCTGCTGATATGCCCGCGACAATCCAAATTCCGCCGAAGCGTGCAGCGGATTGATC
>DASXEG010000079.1:0-10632 GCA_036490235.1 Candidatus Sulfotelmatobacter sp.
AAATTATCTCCGAGAGCGCCATGAACGACGGAATTAAAGCCAGCATGACCGCGGCGACTCCCGAAGGAACGCGCTTCTCAGCCCAGAAGAGCGAACCGTAATCGAGGACGAAAATCATGAAACCGAGAAGCGACGCCGACGCCCATTCGCAAGCGCGGGGGAATGGGGTTCCCCTCGCGCGCGTCCAAACAAACAGCAACAGACCGGCTGTGAAAAAGCGCATGGCGGCAAAAAGAAATGGCGGCACTTCGCGCACGCCGATGCGGATGGCGAGAAACGTCGATCCCCAAACGAAGTAAATGATCGCGAAGGCCAGCAGAGTTTGCCATCGCGGCGGTTTGGCGCTGGCGGGCATGGAGAGTGTTTGGGAACTCGGAGAAAACCGAGCCCGCATGAGCATTAGATACTGTTCGCCGTTTTCGGAAGCAACCTCGAAGACAAAAGTTTCCGATCTTCGGAATCACAACATCCGCTTATTTCAGGCTATTTCTTTAGCAGGCTGGTATGACTGGCCACACACTGCCAGCGGCCCTCGGTGAAGACCCATGTATCCGTAAAACGGCCAGTATGCTCGTAAGGTTTGCCCTGATAGGAGCCCTTCGTGCGATACGTGCCTACGACCACGGCAGAATCCGCGTACATGCTGACTTTCAAATCCTGAATGTTGATATTGCTCAGGTTGAATTGCGGATCTTTGATATCGGCGAGAAATTTTGCCTTGTCGCTGACTTCGCCGTCGTATTCAGTGTTTACGAAGTTTGCGCCGATCATGCCCTCGAGCGCGCGGGAGTCGCGGTTCATCTGCGCTTCGTTCCAGAGGCGTTCCATCACCACCAGCTTGGTCTGCTGGGAGTCGTCGATTACCTTTTGCGCGGAGACTACACCTGTAGAAAGGAAACCCAGTAGGAGGCAACTGATCGCAATACGAAGCATGCTTTCCGGTTCGTATCATCCCCACGTGATAGCGAACCCTGTAAAAACATAACAGTGCAAAAACGCGTCCCACTGGTAGAAAGTGACATTGGAGGTTACGAACGTCACAGCTCTCGCCGGCTGTATGCGGAGGGTCGGCAAAAATCAAAATGCCCAACGAAGCAGAGCTGCTCCAACCGTAAAGCCAGCTCCTACCGAGGCCATTAACACGAGATCGCCCTTCTTCAATTTGCCTTCCTCGACCGCCGTGTTCATTGCCAGAGGAACGGTACCTGCCGTCGTATTGCCATAGCGGTCGATGTTTACGATCACGCTTTCCGGGCGCAGGCCCAGGCGTTCAGCCGTTGCGTTGATAATGCGGAGATTCGCCTGATGTGGAACAAAGGCATCGATGTCCGAGCCTTTGAGGCCGTTGCGTTCGAGCAGCCTGAGGCAAGCTTCGGTTTGTTTGCGGACGGCAAACTTGAAGACCTGTTGGCCATCCTGATGAACATAATGCATCTTGGCGTCCACGGTTTCCCGGGTTGAAGGATTCAGACTGCCGCCGCCGGGCATGTAGAGATAACATCCTCCAGAGCCATCGATTTCGTGAATGAAGTCGATCAGGCCCTCGGAGTCATTTTCAGCAGCTTCCAGGATCACTGCCCCGGCTCCGTCGCCGAAAATCACGCAGGTAGCGCGGTCGGTGTAGTCGATGATCGAGGACATTACATCGGCTCCGATCACCAGCACTCGCTTGTGCGCGCCTGTGGCAATAAACTGGCCCCCGGTTTGAACCGCATAAATGAAAGCAGAACAAGCCCCTGAAAGATCAAACCCCCAGACGCCGCTCGCACCGAGTTTGTGCTGAACCAGGCAAGCGGTGCTGGGGAAAAGCATATCGGGAGTGACCGTCGCAACGATGATTGCATCCACATCCGAGGGCCCTATGCCCCGTTTCGCCAACGCCTTCTTCGCTGCCTCAACGGCGAGGTCGCTGGTTGCAACGCCTTTATCCACGACGTGGCGCTCTCGAATTCCCACCCGCGACATGATCCATTCGTTGTTGGTATCAACCATCTTTTCGAGGTCAGCGTTGGTAAGAAGGCGAGGAGGGACGTAAGTGCCAAGGGCGCTGATCTTCGCCCTGATGCGGTTCGATGTGGTCAATGAGTGCTCCTGAGTGTTTAAGACTCAGTATTGTGCCGGATTGCGAGGTTGAATGTCTAACGGGTGGGGTCGATCTTCACATTCGACGGCACCGGAACCAGAACCGGAAAAAACTCCCGTACAAGTTCAGCAGCCCTGCATCTCGAAGTTAATGTCAAAAGCTGTCGATGGAGCGCACTGATGCGGGCTATTAAGCCGACTTCATGACGGTTACCCGAATCAGCTAAACTCGCTTAAGAGGTGCAAGGGGAGCAGTCATGTCTCTGCGCAAAATATGCTTCTACGCGCTACTCGTGGCAGTTCTCGTCGGCGCGGCAGTCGGAACGCTAAACCGTCACGCCAAAGAATTTGATGTACCGGAGATAGGCCGCTCGGCGAACCATCCACTGCTCGTCGCGGAGTTTCGCCCCAGGAATGAAGATCTGTCGGCCGCTTTTCCTCGCGTCCAAGCTTTGCCTATCCAATCCTTGCCTGTTCAATCTTTGCCTGTTCAATCAAAGAGTGCCAGGAATCTGAGCGCAGGAAAGCTGCTGGTGGCGAGCCGGGACCTTGGCGATCCGCAATTCGCCAAAACGGTGATTCTTCTGGCCCGCTACGATGCCCAGGGCGCACTCGGACTCATCCTCAACCGCCGCACGAATGTTCCGCTCTCGCGAGCGCTTGAGAGCCTGAAGGCGGCAAAAGACCGCTCCGACCCGATCTATCTCGGAGGACCGATGGAAATGGCGGCAGTGTTTGCGCTTTTTCAGTCGCCAGCCAGGATCGAAGGCGCGGAGAACCTCTTCGATGGCGTTTATATGATTACTGCGAAACCTCTTTTCGAACAAACCATGTTGGCTCGACCAGACCCCGGCGTTTTCCATGTTTATCTCGGTTATGCCGGATGGACGCGAGATCAACTGCGGCAGGAAGTGGAATTGGGCGCCTGGTTCATTTTTCCAGCGGAGGCGCGCGCGGTTTTCAATTCGAATCCGGATGCTTTGTGGGACGAGATGATTCGTAAGACGGAGCTACAGATGGCGCGAGTCTGCCAATCAAGTGCAGAGAATTTTAAGAGAGTAGAATTGCCGCGTGTTTTTCAAGATAGGTGAGAGAATTCAAGATCAAGGCGTTTTTTGAGGTTCAATGAAACATCCCCAATTCGTTGTCTGTGTGAAAAATAAGGGATATGCCGCCTCGCTTGAATTAAGCAAGCTTTATCGGGCTCTGTCCGACAGTTCCGCGGAGGAGACCGGCACAATTCGAGTTATCGACGAATCCGGCGAGGATTATCTTTATCCGAGAGGTTATTTCGTTCCCGTTCGAGTACCTCAGTCGGGAGAGAAGGCGGTTCGCCGTGCCGCCAATTCCAGCCGCTAGCGTCATTCGAGTGTTCTCTGATTTAAAATACTTCTATGGCACGTGAGTTGAACTTCGGCCCATACGTTGACATCCACGATGGCAAGAAAGTAGTCAAAGATCTAACCTACGGCAATCCCACGCCGGAAGGCCTGGTTCTCACCACCCTTGACCATGCCGTGAACTGGATGCGCAAAGGCTCCATCTGGCCGATGACGTTCGGCCTCGCCTGCTGCGCGATCGAGATGATGTCCATGGGTGCGTCGCGTTTCGATATTGCGCGTTTCGGCGCCGAAGTCTTTCGTCCGTCGCCGCGGCAGAGCGATCTGATGATCATTGCCGGCCGTGTCTCGAACAAGATGGCGCCGGTGATCCGCCAGTTATGGGAGCAGATGCCGGAGCCGAAGTGGGTAATATCAATGGGCGCTTGCGCCACCTCAGGCGGTGTTTTCAATAACTATGCCCTCGTGCAAAGCGTGAACCAGGTGATTCCCGTCGATGTTTACGTTCCCGGTTGCCCGCCGCGGCCGGAACAACTGATCTACGCCATCACTCTGCTTCAGGAAAAAATCCAGAACGAACGCGGAACCATTCGCAAAGCTCTGAACCTGACTTAGGCTCTCTTAACTCCCCGAACAGCCCGCGTGCCCTCCAAGCGAGCCAGGTTCCCCATTAAGCCCACTGCTCGGGCTGTGCAAAAGCTTCACCATTTCCCCAGAACTTGCTGAATTGTAATCACTTGGCGCATCTTGGCCCCTCTGTGTCATCCGTCACTGCATGAAACTAGGAACCAATTTCCAATGGACTGAATCTAAGGGATTGAGTGTAGAGAAAGGCGATTTCTCAGGGGGCCACACTCAAAACAACCCGATCCCAGCTGAAAGCTACCCGGGTGTGGAAGGTGCTTTGTGATCACAAAACTGTTGGATGTGTTTTTCGGATGCCGGCACTCCCGCTACAGTTTCCCAGTAACTTTGCGGGGTTCGTCTGTTCGCCCCCAAGCGGGTGCTCTGACCGGAACTTATGTCGCGTGCCTCGAGTGTGGAAAAGAATTTCCATACGACTGGAAGGAAATGAGGGTGATCACATCGCAATCGGACCGGCGCGAATACGTGGCGTCCCTGGCGACCCGGCACGCCGCCTGATGTTCCGGTCGAGCCCAAGAAAGTAAGCGTGCGCTTCGGCGCCCGTTTTTTGCGTTGCTTCTGATTTCTAGCTTGTCGCCAGCTCGGCAGCCGTTCGCTTCTCCATCGGCACGAATTCGCGCTGCATGTGGCCGGTGTAAATCTGTCTCGGCCTTGCGATCTTCTGCTCCGGATCGGCGATGAGCTCCTGCCACTGCGCCAACCATCCTACCGTTCGCGGAATCGCGAACAACACGGTAAACATCTCCGGCGGAAAGCCCATTGCCTGATACATGATCCCGGAGTAGAAATCGACGTTGGGGTAGAGTCTCCGCTTGACAAAGTAGTCGTCTTCCAGCGCGATGCGCTCCAACTCCAGCGCAATATCAAGCTTCGGGTTGCGCCCGGTAACCCGGAATACCTGCTCGGCCGTCCACTTGATGATCTTCGCTCGCGGATCGTAGTTTTTATAAACCCGGTGCCCGAAACCCATCAGCTTCGTGTGCCCCTCTTTCACGCGCTTTACATAGGCGGCTACATTATCCTTCGAGCCGATTTCATTCAGCATCTTCAGCACTTCTTCATTCGCTCCGCCGTGCAGCGGACCCGCCAGCGCCGCGGCCGCCGAAGCCGTCGCCAGATAAGGATCGGTCTGTGCACTCGCCACCGCACGCATTGCATTGGTGCCGCAATTCTGTTCGTGATCTGCGTGCAGGATGAACAGAATGTCGAGCGCCCGCGCCAGCACCGGATTCGCCACATATTTCGGCTCGACCATCTTCCACAACATGTTCATCAGATTTTCGGTATAGCTGAGATCGTTATCGGGATACACATACGGAAAACCGAGATTATGCCGATACGACATGCCTGCAATCGACGGCACTTTCCCAATGAGCCGCTTGATCTGCAGTAGCCGGTTTTCGGGATCGTGCACATGGCGCGCATCCGGATACATGCTCGCCAGCGCAGCCACAGTAGAAACCAACATCACCATCGGGTGCGCGTCGTGGCGAAAACCCTCCATGTATTTTTTCGTGCTCTCATGCAGCATGGTGTGGTGCGTGATCTCGTGCACCCACGTTCTCAGCTCGGAAGAAGTCGGCAATTCTCCAAACAACAGAAGGTATGCAACTTCGAGAAACGTGCACCGCTCGGCCAGCACTTCAATCGGATATCCGCGATACCGCAGAATTCCCTTATCTCCATCGATGTACGTAATGCTGCTGCGGCAGGAAGCCGTGTTCATGAATGCCGGGTCATAACTCATTAATCCAAAATCTTCCGCGCCGGTCTTGATCTGCCGCAGGTTCATGGCCCGAATCGTACCGTCCTCAACGGGAATCGTGTAAGTCTGCCCCGTGCGGTTGTCGGTGATGGTGAGGGTATTTTCTGGCATGGAAAAATGGTACTCCTTGCTTTATATACGCTAGCCTAGCGTACCCAAATGCGCCAATACAACACGCTGGAGTGACTCAAGTCACCGCTTTCTGTGACGAAACTCATGATGTTGCCTTCAGGCCCACTTCGGCAAATAAAAAACCGGCAGCCGAAGCCGCCGGTTCGCTCAGATTCTCAAACTTCAGTTCGACGACGAATCATCCCGGCGCTTCAAAGTTGGACGATCATCATCTGGATTGGTATTGCCGGAGTTGTCCGTGCCGGTGCTCGTCCGCCGCAGGCTCGGTTTATTCTCATCCCGCTGATCAAGCACCTTGTGCCGGTTCTCGATCGAAGCCAGCCGCGCTTTTACATCGTCAAATTCCGAAGTCGTAACCACGTACTCGCTCTTCGCGGGAAGAATCTTCCGTATTTCTTCCTGCGTCTTTTCTATCCGATCCGGAGTTTGCGGATGCGTATCGAAAGTCTTGGCCAAAGTCCCAGGTTTCTTCTTCTCCATTGCCTGGATCTTTTCAAAGAATGAAACGAACGCCGAGGGATCGTACCCCGCGCGATACATGTATTCCACGCCCAGATAGTCCGCTTCCGCTTCGAACCCGCGCGAGAACTTCAGGAATCCCAGCATCGCCGCCGGGCCCGCCGCCTCGTAGGCACCGTAACCGATGCCGCCGCCGACGAAGATAAGAGGAATGGTCGCCAACTGCATTAGCGTGCCCCGCGTCTGTTCGCGAGCCAGATGGCAGGCCGCCACGTGCGCGATCTCGTGCGCCATCACGCCCGCCATTTCCGCTTCTTCATCCGCCGCGAGAATCAATCCCGAGTTCACATAGAAAAACCCGCCCGGCAGCGCCATGGCATTCACTACATCGGAGTCAATGACTTTAATCGTGAAGGGCACCTGCGCGTCCGAGTTCCGCACAAGATTCTGGCCGATACGGTTCACGTATTCGGTCACCACCGGGTCATTCACCAGCTTGACCTGCGATTCAATCTGTTGAGCGTACTGCCGTCCCATCGCCACCTGGCGCTCGATGCTGTACCAGTTGCCGACGCCGCGCCCGCAACCCACATTACGATTGCCCACCGCATCGACGTCGGTAATTGAGCCATCGTGCTTGATGGAACTGTCGTCCTTTGTGGGCAGTTCCGCCGGAGGTTGTGCGGGAGCATTTTGCACGTCGCCGGCCTTGGGCTGTCCTTTATCGGTGTCCGGAACGGGCGGCTGCGTCTGCGGAGTCTGCCCTTGCGGCTGACCCGGAGTCTGCGTTTGAGGAACTTGCTGTCCCGGCGCTTGCCCGGGGGCTTGTCCCGGCTGCGTCTGCGCCCACATCCATGAGCCCGCGCTCAACGCCGCCATCGTCAGTGAGATTGCCATCCATCGCAACTTCATAAAGTACCTCTGTGCCCCAACATCAACCCTTATGCGGATTATACGCCCGGACGGAGCAACGCTAACCACGAAGTAAACCCACTGGGTTAGACGCTGGGATGGGCGCTCGAGTTATCCCGCCCCGGCCGGAATACAATGGAAAATTCGACAGCTTGCATGCTCCGCTTGCTCGCTTCTGCCCCGCCAGATGGCGGATCTGCCGGGCCGTCTTTCTGGTTAGACAGGAGTTTCGGCGGAGCCTGCCGGGAAAGATTTGGCGTGGATATTCCCCACGCCCGCCTTACACTAATTTCGAACCTTCGCAGGAGACCTTGTGGACATTCGATCGATTCAGAAACCTTTGAAAGAGCAGTACCGTCGCGATCCGGAAAGCTCGCGCATCACTTTGACGGCAAAAGGCGGCGAAAACGACACGCCGCTCTCCTGTTCGGTCGACATCGGACGCGCCATCTATCAAGCCCAGGCTCACAAGGGCGTGGGCGGAAGCGGAAGCGCCGCTTGCTCGGGCGACCTTCTGCTGGGAGCGCTGGCCGCTTGCGCACAGCTCACCTGTCAACTCGTCGCGACAGCGATGGGCGTGCCGACGAAGCATGTTGCCGTCACAGTCGACGGCGATATGGACCTGGCGGGGACATTGGGCCTCTCAAAAGACGTGCCGGTCGGCTTCGGCAGCATCCGCGTAAAGTTCGATATCGACGCGCCCGAGGCAACGGCAGATCAGCTCAAGGCGCTACAGGAAAAGACCGAGCAGTATTGCGTTGTACTGCAGACGCTGTTACATCCGCCCAAGATCGAATCGCAGTGGGGTGGAGCGTAGATGGCCATTTCCACGCGGGGGTTGGCGGCTGTCTGGCAGCGCATGCGTAAATAAACGCCAATTTCCCCGCCTGACAGGAACTCAGTTCAGTACCCCGCCCATCACTCCACGGTTGCTGCCCGTGCCTTCTTCCTGCCATAATGTTCTCGCTCTGGCCGATTCGCGCCACGGGATGTTCATCCGTGGGGAACAACGGCCTACATGGATTTTCTGGCAAGTGTCTTTGTCCCGACGGGCAACCGGCGGCTCAACGAGCTGATCGGCTTCCTGCTGTGCGTCTCCGCGCTCCTCCTCTTCCTGGCGCTCGCGTCTTACTCCCCGCTCGATCCTTCTCTGAATAGCGCCTCCGTCTTGACTGGCACCCATGCCGCGCGCAACTGGATCGGCGTGGTTGGCGCAGTCATCTCCGATCTTGCGCTTCAGTTTTTTGGTGTCGGCGCATTTCTCCTGCCGATCTTTTCTTTCGTGCTTGGAATCCGATGGTTCGCCTCGCGGAAAATCCAGTCTCCCATCGCGAAGACGCTGGGGGGAATCTGGCTGCTGATGTTCGTTCCGGCTTTGCTGGCTCTGCTCCCCGGGAACTTCCGCTGGATGCGCGCGATCCCGATCGAAGGCCTCCTCGGCCGTGTCGTGGGCGATTTCCTCATCCACTATCTCAACGTTGCTGGCGCATACATAGTTTGCGCCACCGTGCTCGCGACCGCCTTATATCTCTCCACTGCGTTCTCCTTCTCCGCGATTCAACTCTGGGCGCCCACTCGTTTCGCGTTTGTCACCGCCCTCTGGAATCGTTATCAGGACTGGCAGGAAGAACGGCTCAAACGCCGCCAGCAGAAAGAACTCGAGAAGCGTCGTATTTCGAAACCGATCGTCAAGAGTCAACTGATTCCATCACGCCAGTCAGCGTCAGCGGACCCTCCCGTATCATCGCGTGAACCGCGCCGCACCGGCATTGAGCGCATGATGGAAGAAGAATCTCCGCAACGCACTTCTTCTTCGTCACCGACAGGCGGAATCTTGCCTGCGTCACTGCCTCGAGTCGACGACTCGACTGACCCTGAAATCACCGAACGCGCCGACAGCGAGCACAAGCCAAAGACGACGATGCCCAAGATTGCTGCCGGCGGATATAAGTTGCCGTCCAGTTCCCTGCTGCAGCGCCCCGATGGCCAGCAGGCTGTCGATGCCGACGAATTAAAACTTCTGGCGCAAGTGCTCGTCGAAAAGTACGCGGAATTCGACGTTCATGGCCAGATCACGCAAATCAATCCCGGCCCGGTCGTCACCACATTCGAGTTCAAACCCGACGCGGGCGTCAAATACAGCCGCATCACCAACCTCACCGACGACCTGTGTCTCGCCCTAAAGGCCGAAAGCATTCTCGTCGAACGCATGCCGGGCAAATCCACCGTCGGCATTCAAGTTCCGAACCGCGAGCGCGAAATCATCTGGCTGCGCGAGAACATCGAGTCGCAGGAATTCATGGGTTCGAAGTCGAGACTGACGATGGCCATGGGCAAGGACATCAACGGCCGCATCGTCACCGCCGATCTTGCGGGGATGCCGCATCTGCTGATTGCAGGCTCGACCGGGTCGGGCAAGAGCGTGGCGATCAACGCCTTTATCATGTCGATTCTGTACAAGGCCACGCCCGATCAGGTGCGGCTGATTCTCGTCGACCCGAAGCGTCTGGAACTGGGCAACTACGAAGGCGTGCCGCATCTGTACACGCCGATCATCACCGAGCCAAAACTCGCTGCCAACGCTCTGCGCAATGCTGTGCGTGAAATGGAACGCCGCTTGAAGCTTCTCGCGGCCAAAGGCGTCCGCAACATCGACCAATACAATCGCCTGTTCGATACCGGCACGCCGAGCCTGTTTGAAGAAGACTCCGACGACAAGCCGATTCCCTACATCGTCATCATCATCGACGAATTAGCCGACCTGATGATGCTCGACTCTTCGAACGTCGAAGAATCGATTACTCGTCTGGCGCAGATGGCGCGCGCGGTCGGCATTCATCTGGTTCTTGCCACGCAGCGGCCGTCGGTCGACGTAATCACAGGGTTGATCAAAGCCAACTTCCCGGCCCGCATTTCGTTCCGCGTAGCGACTAAGGTGGATTCGCGAACGATTCTCGACTCGAACGGCGCCGAAGCTCTCCTCGGCCGTGGCGACATGCTTTACCTGCCGTCAGGATCGGCGCGAGTGCATCGACTCCACGCGCCGCTGGTCACAGAAAAAGAGATTGCCGCCGTAGTCGAATTCTGGAAACAACAAGGCCAGGCGGAATATCAGCAGCAATTCCTCGAAGTGCCCAAAGAGGAACGGGGAGCGGGAAGCAGCGCTGAGTCAGGCCCAGATGGTTCGTCTGACGGCAACGGCGAAGACGATCCTCTATTCCAGGACGCCGTCAGGTTAGTAGTCGACTTCGGCAAAGCCTCCACTTCCCTGCTGCAGCGCCGTCTGCGCATCGGCTA